>NZ_JABEQD010000010.1 GCF_014174395.1 Gluconacetobacter aggeris | reverse complement strand
TCGGCGACCTCCTCGGTCTATCTGGCGCAGGCGCCGGGGGCGAGCAACCCGCGCAGCTATAGCCCCGCCGCGCCGATCGGCGGGTTTGGCGGCGTGCGCGTGACGTTCTGAATGATGTTCGCGGACCTGATTCGGGTCTGCGTATCAGCGCGTCTCATCGCCGCGCGGCAAGGTACTACCGGGGAGCGTGGCCCTGTCATGGCGAGGGCGGGTGTCGCAGGGTGCCTCTACCCGAGGCGTGAAGCCACTGCGGGGCCTCCTGATATCGGTGTGGGGCATGGCGACGCTATCTGGCGGGCGTATGGCGCGGAAAGCCTGACGCCGGCAGGGATTGCGAGACCTGATACTGGGTAGATCCGATGGCCGTCCTGAGAATGTCGATATGGCTGGGTGACTGAAAGAGGCTGTTTGCGGAATCACCCTGCTGGCGATCCGGCGCGCATTTTCTGCGCTTCGGTGCTCGGGGCCCACAAGGCGCTCCGCTCTTGTGATGAGCATCGGCGGCCTTCGGCCGTGGGCGGTTCATATCGTGATTGCATGGGGCGGGGCCGGCATGGGACATGGCGGATGGGGGGCGTGTTCCGCTCCTGGCCGGAGGTGCATCATGACGGATCTGGTTCCTCTTCATTTCGTGACCCTGCTGGGAAGCCTGCGCAGGAAATCGCTCAATCGCGCGGTGGCGAAGGCGCTGCCCGCGCTGGCGCCCGAGGGGGTGACGATCAGCCCATTGGGCTCGGTCGGTGCGTTCCCGCTCTATGACGCGGATGTGCAGGATCAGGGATTTCCGGCACCCGTTCAGCTCATGGCGGAGCAGATCCGTGCGGCGGATGGGGTGATCATCGTGACGCCCGAATATAATTACTCGATGCCCGGTGTGCTGAAGAACGCCATCGACTGGCTGTCGCGCCTCGCGCCGCAGCCGCTGGCGGGAAAGCCGGTGGCGATCCAGACGGCCTCGCCGGGGGTGATCGGCGGCGCGCGGGCGCAATATCATCTGCGCCAGAGCCTGGTTTCCCTCGATGCCATGGTGCTGAACCGGCCTGAAGCCATGATCGGGCAGGCCGCGCAGAAGATCGATGCGGAGGCGCAGGAACTGACCGACACCGCGACGCGCGATTTCCTGGCGCGGCAACTGGTGGCGCTGGCGGTTCTGGCGCGGAAGTTGAAGGCATAAGGGAAGACGTTCTTTTTTGAAAAAAAGAACCAAAAAACTCTGATTCGTTCAGGGGAGGTGTGTTTGGGGCAGGGGATGTTCCTGAACGGATAGGGGCTTTTTTTCCGCGGGTGGGGCGTGGTGGTCGCCCCAATCCTTCAGCGCCGTGATGACGGCGTGCAGGGTGCGCCCGCGCTCGGACAGGCTGTATTCCACCTTGGGTGGGACTTCCGGAAAGATGGTGCGGGTGATCAGCCCGTCGCGTTCCAGTTCGCGCAATTGTGTGGTCAGCATCCGCTGGGTGACGTTGGCCAGCCGGCGCTTCAGTTCGTTGAAGCGCATGGTGCGCTCGAACAGGTGATAGAGGATCACGCCTTTCCATTTGCCGCCGATGACCTGGAGCGTGGCCTCGACGGCGCAGCCGGGCGAGCAATCCTGGTTGAGGTGGCGGGTACGGGTCATGACGGTATCATTTCCGACACTATGGGCGATAAATGTGCGTTCTTGCGTATAGCGCATCATAGGGGTTCACCTGGCGGCACGACAAGGAAGGAACATGGCCATGCGCGCCGTCGGTTATCAGTTTTCCCGCCCCATCAGCGCCGATGACGCGCTGGTCGATCTCGATCTGCCGGTGCCCGTTGCCGCCGGGCGCGACCTGCTGGTCGCGGTTCGTGCGGTGTCGGTCAATCCGGTGGATACCAAGGTGCGCCTGCGCGCGCAGGCCGAGCCGGGCGCGTGGAAAGTCCTTGGCTGGGATGCCGCCGGGGTGGTAGCCGCCGTCGGGCCGGAGGTGACGCGCTTCAGGGTTGGTGACCCGGTCTTCTATGCCGGGGCGCTGGGGCGGCAGGGGACGAACGCGGAATATCATCTGGTGGATGAACGCATCGTCGGGCACATGCCGCGCACGCTGGACTGGGCCCGGGCCGCCGCCCTGCCGCTGACCGCGCTGACGGCGTGGGAAATGCTGTTCGACCGGCTGGATATCCGGCGCCCGGTGCCGGGTGCGGCGCCTTCGGTGCTGATCGTCGGCGGGGCCGGCGGTGTCGGGTCGGTGGCCATTCAGCTTGTGCGGGCGCTGACGGGGCTGGAGGTGATTGCGACCGCCTCGCGGCCCGAGACGCGGGACTGGGTCGTGGAACTGGGGGCCACGCATGTGATCGACCATGCCCGTTCTCTTGCCCCGCAGGTGGCGGCGCTGCCCGGTGGGGCGCCCGGCTTCGTCTTTTCCACGACCCAGACCGACCGGCATCGGACCGATATCGCGGAACTGATCGCGCCGCAGGGCCATATGGGGCTGATCGACGATCCGCCGGCCTTCGACATCCTGCCGTTCAAGGCCAGGAGCGTGGCGGTGCATTGGGAATTGATGTTCACCCGCTCGATGTTCGCTACCCCCGATATGGGGCGCCAGGGCGAGATTCTGGACGAAGTGGCGCGGCTGGTGGATGCCGGGACGCTGCGCAGCACGATGGCCGAGCAGTTCGGGCCGATCTGTGCCGCCAATCTGAAACGGGCGCATGCTTTGCTGGAAAGCGGGCGGGCGCGGGGCAAGATCGTGCTGGAGGGGTTTTCGGACAGGCTCTGAGACTGGCGGCCTCGGGCGGCGGAGCTGCTTTTCCTGTCGCCCGAGATGGGCGGGTGCGTCGGGCTGGGGAAACGGCTTGCGGTGTATGGGCGTTCAATCACGTGTGATGGTGCGTTTTCATATTCGGCCTCGACAGGCGCGGGGTCGGGCTTTACACGAGTTAACCTAACAAATGATTGGTATTTTGTGTGCGTTTGAGAGACTGAGAGTGGCTGTGCGTTCCGGGAATATGCGGTCATGACCGCCGGAAACCGGAAAAAACAAGAACAAGAATGATGACGGGAGAACGCCATGGCCGAAGAGCGTGTCCACAATGCGGCGTTCAGGCACAGGATCATGGACGCGGATGAGGCGGCGGGCCTGATCGCGCATGGGGACGTGGTGGGGATGGGCGGGTTCGGCCCCGGCGGCACGCCCAAGGCGCTGCCCAGGGCGTTGGCCCGCCGGGCCATTGCGCGGCATGAACAGGGCGAGCCGTTCGCGATCAGCCTGCTGACGGGGGCATCCACCACGCCGGATGTGGACGGGGTGCTGGCCCGTGCCGAGGCGATCAGTTTCCGCATGCCCTATATGGGGGATGCCGACCTGCGGGCGCAGGCCAATGAAGGCAAGGTGGCCTATGTCGACACGCATCTGAGCCGTGTCGCGCCCTGGGCGCGCGCGGGGTTCTTCGGCAAGGTCGATGTGGCGGTCATCGAGGCGGCGCTGATCCGCGAGGATGGCGGCATCGTGCCGACGCTGGCGATCGGCAATGCCAAGACCTGGCTGGAGATGGCCGACAGGGTGATCATCGAGGTGAATGGCTGGCATACGACCGAACTGGAGGGCATTCACGATATCTGGGCCGGCGACCGCGAGGCCGGCGCCCGGCTGCCCGTGGTGTCATGGGCGGGCGAGCGCATCGGTGGAACGGTGCTGCGGGTGCCGCCGGAAAAGATCGCGGCAGTGGTGCGGACTGACGAGGGAGATCTGGGACAGTCGTTTCGTGCCGTGCCCGATGCCACCCGTATTGCCGGCCATATCATCGAATTTCTCAAGCACGAGGTGGCGCGCGGCCGGCTGCCGGAGGCGTTGCCGCCCCTGCAATCGGGGGTGGGGAATATCGCCAATGCCGTGATGACGGCGCTGGCCGATGCGCCGTTCGAGAACCTGACCGCCTATACCGAAGTGATCCAGGACGGCATGCTGGACATGGTGCGCAGCGGCAAGATGCGCGTCGTCTCCGGCGCGTCGCTGTATCTGAGCAACGTGCAGGCGGCGGCGGCGAAGGCCGACATGGGGGTGCTGCGCGACCGTCTGGTGCTGCGCCAGCAGGAGGTCAGCAACAATCCGGCGGTGGCGCGGGGCCTGAACTGTATTACGATGAATGCGGGGATCGAGGCCGATATCTACGGCAACGTCAATTCCACCCGCGTCATGGGGTCGCGGGTGCAGAATGGGATCGGCGGGTCGGGCGATTTTGCCCGCAGCGCGCTGCTGTCGATCTTCATGCTGCCGTCCGTTGCGCGCAATGGCGCGATTTCCTCGATCGTGCCCATGGTGTCGCATGTCGACAACATCAATCAGGATGTTCATGTGCTGGTGACCGAACAGGGGCTGGCCGATCTGCGCGGCCTGTCGGCGCGGCGGCGGGCGCGGGTGATTATCGAGAACTGCGCCCATCCGGATTTCCGGCCGCAATTGCGGGACTATCTGGCGCGGGCCGAGAGGGTGGATGGAGGCGGGGGCGATACGCCTCACCTGCTGGGCGAGGCGCTGTCCTGGCATCAGCGTTTTATCGACACGGGCTCGATGCGGATCTGACGGCCTCTCAAGAGGTGGGCAGGGTGCCGGTAGCGCCGTAGCGGACCTGTTTTTCCTTCAGCCAGCGGCGGTAGGTGACAGAGAGGGAGTCGGCGCGGGTGGGGATTTCGGCGCGCGCGTCCAATGGTAGCAGGCGGGGGCGCTGGTTTTCGAGAATGATGCGGTCCTGCAGGAAGATCTTCTGCTGGAACTGGATCAGGTCGGCCTGGGCCGAGAGTTCGTCGATCAGGAACATGACGGGGTGGGCGCGGCATCGTTCGGGTTCCGTCGGCTGGACGAACAGGGCGATGACGTCGGGGCGCAGCGCGTCGTTGGGGCAGGTCTTGTACAGCAGGGTCACGAAGGGCGAGGCGACGCGGTAGATATAGCCCGTATCCTGCCCGCCCGATGCCGACAGGGCGGCCTGCGGCTGGTGGAAGCGGCAGTCGGTGGCCCAGACCTCGTCCACGTCGCGCCGCCATTCCGTGTGGTAGCGCAGGACTTCGGTCTGCGGTTCGGCGCCCAGGATATTGGTGTGGACGAAGGGGAAATGCGCCATGTCGAGGAAATTCTCGACCACGCGCAGGCCCGACGCATGGACGTCGATCGAGCCGCAGCAGACCAGGCGGCGATCGGGCTCGTCGGCTTCCGGGATGGCGAGTGGGGTGGCGGGGGGCGTGCCGAGGCTGGTCCACAGGCAGCCATGGCGTTCGGCGATGGGAAGGGGGGTATCGTGCCCTTCGGCCCGGACCTGGATCGTGCCGTCGGCGGTGCGCTGGATTGTCAGGGCCTCGCCCAGCAGGCGCGTATGGGTGGGGCCTGCTGCCAGTGTTTCGAGGAAGCCGACCGCGTGCCAGGCATCGAGCACGGCGCGGTCGGTGGGGTCCACGCGATGGGTCATTGGGGCTCCTTACCTCACGTCGCGATGATACGGTACGCCGAGCGCCGCCGGGGCGGCCATGATGCGGCGCATGCGGTGCCAGACGACCACCGGCACGATGATGAACGCGATCGTGCCCAGATAGGGCAGCATGTTCAGGAAGGCCGGCGCGATCGGCCAGTTGCGGGCCTGGCCGACGAAGGAGAGCGCGGTGATCAGTCCGAACAGCAGGCCCGACAGGGTGGCGCCGAAGGGCCGGTAGCCGGCGAAGATGACCAGGGCCAGGGCGATCCAGCCCCGTCCCGCCACCAGCCCCTCGGACCAGACGGGCACGTAGGTGAGTGTGAGGTAGCCGCCGGCGGCCCCGGCCAGGCCGGCGCCCAGCGTGACGTACCAGAAGCGCAAGGCGGTGACAGGCAGGCCCGCCGCGTCGGCCGCCGCCGGGTTTTCGCCCACCGCGCGCATCGCCAGCCCGTGGCGGGTGTGGAACATCACCCAGTGCGCCGCCGCCGGCAGGACCAGGTAGATGAGGTAGACCGGCACATTCTGGCCGAAGAAGGCGGGGCCGATGACCGGCAGCGCCGACAGGCCGGGGACGGGCACGCGGCCGAAGGTGGCGGGCGAGGGCACGCCCGCGTAATCATGGCCGATACTGGCCGACAGGCCGAGGCCGAGGAAGGTGACGGCCAGCCCGCACAGGACCTGGTTGGCGCGGACGATGACGGTGGCGAAGGCGAAGGCCATGCCGCCCGCCGCGCCGGCGAGCGTGGCCGCCAGCAGGCCCAGCCACGGGTTGGGGGTGGCGACCACGGTGATGATGGCGACCACCGCGCCCATCGACATCAGCCCCTCGACGCCGAGATTGGTGACGCCCACGCGTTCGGCCAGGACCTCGCCCAGTGCGGCCAGGGCGAGCACGCCGCCGGCGAGGATTGCAGTGGAGAGCATGCCGGTCAGCAGGTCGATCATGGCCGGGCCTCCGCGCTTGTGGCAGGGCGGGGGGTGACGGGACGGATCGTCACCGGGCGGTAATGGGCGAGTTCGTCGGCGATGGCGATCATGAACAGGACCAGTCCGGTGATGGCCAGCACGGCCGAGCTTGTCAGTTGCTGGGTTTGCAGCACGATGCCGGCATTGAGGATGAAGGCCATCAGCAGGGCGGCGGGCAGCACGTTGAGGCACGATCCGCGCGCCAGCACCGCGACCACGATGCCGAAATAGCCGAAATTATTGGCCAGGCCGCCTTGCAGCCGGTGCACCGTGCCCGCGACTTCGAACATGCCCGCCAGCGCGGCCAGGCCGCCGGAGAGCAGCATGACGCCCAGGATGCGGGCGCGGACCGGGATGCCGGCGTAGCGGGCCGCCTGTTCGTTCGCGCCGCCGATGGTGATCTGGTAGCCCCAGCGTGTGCGGGTGGTGAGCCATGCCAGCCCCAGCACGATGGCCAGGGCGATGGGGAACCCCCAATGGACCACGCCCCAGATTTCGGGGATGCGTACCGGCAGGCGGCCGGTCGAGGCCAGCGCGCCGGTGACGCGGTCATGCCATGGGCCGACCGCCAGATAGGTGGTCAGCAGCCCGGCGACGAAATTGAGCAGCAGGGTGGTGATGATCTCGTTCACGCCCGCATAGGCGCGGGCCAAAGCGGGGACCAGAATCCAGCCCATGCCGCAGGCGATGCCGCTGGCGGCCATCAGCGGCAGCAGCAGCCAGGATGGGCCGGGCAGGAACAGGCCGATGGCGGTGGCGCCGATGGCGCCGGCATAGAACTGGCCCTCGGCGCCGATATTCCATACGCCGATCCGCCCCGTCACGGTCACGGCCGCGCCGGTCAGCAGCAGGGGGGTGAGGAACAGGGCGAGGTCTTCCAGCCCGAAGCGCGAGCCCACCGTGGAGCGCACCACCAGGTCGGCCAGCAGGCGCGGGTCGCGGCCCGACAAAGCGAGGAAGAGGGTGGTGATCGCCAGGGCGGTGACGACGGCGCCCGCGCGCCAGGCCAGCCGGCGGGCCGGGGTGACGGTGGGTTGGCGTTGCAGCGTGCCGGCCATCAGGCTTGTCCTCCGTCCCGTGCCGGGCTGTTCTGTGTCGAACGGCCGCCCATCAGCAGGCCGATCGTTTCCATATCGGCCGTTGCGGCGTCGATCGTGGCCATCAGCCGGCCGTGGAACAGGACGCCGATGCGGTCGGCGACGTTCAGCAGTTCCTCCAGGTCCTCGGACACCAGGACCACCGCCACGCCCTGGTCGCGCAATTCGGTCAAATAGCGGAGGACGGTGGCGATGGCGCCGATATCCAGGCCCCGGCTGGGATAGGCCGCGACCAGCACCCGGCTGGCGATGCGGATCTCGCGCCGGGCCACCAGCCGCTGCTGGTTGCCGCCGGACAGGTTGCGGATGGGGGTGGCGAGGTCGGGCACGCGGACCTCGGCGGCCTCGACGATCGTGCCGGCCAGACGGGCGGCGGCGGCGCGGTCGTACAGGCCGTGGCGGCCGATCGGCGGGCGGTCATATTCGCGCAGGGCCATGTTGTCGGTGATGTCGAGCGACGGCGCGAGGCCGCTGCGCAGCCGGTCTTCGGGGATGTGGCCGATGCCGGCGCGGGCGAAGGCGGCCGGGTCGGCCAGCGGGGCTGGGGTGCCGTCGAGCAGGATCTCGCCCGCCGAGAGGGGCATCATGCCGGTGAGGACCTGGGTGAGTTCGCGCTGTCCGTTGCCGGCGACGCCGGCGATGCCGAGGATTTCGCCGCCATGCAGGTCGAGCGTGACGTCGCGCAGGGTTTCCACGCCGCGCGGATCGCGGCAGGTGGCGGCGCGCAGGCTCAGGACCGGGGCGGGGGCGATGGGGGCGGCGCCGGGGGCGCGGGCGCGGAGGTCGCGGCGGACGATCTCGCGGCCGACCATGAGGGTGGCGAGGCCGGCGGCGGTGCAGTCGGCCGTGCGGTAGGTGCCGACATTGCGGCCGGCGCGCAGGATGCTGATGCGGTCGGAGATGTCGATGACCTCGTCCAGCTTGTGGCTGATCAGGATCACGGCGTTGCCCTGGGCGCGGAAGGCGCGCAGGGCGCGGAACAGGTCGCGCGTTTCGGCCGGGGTCAGCACTGCCGTGGGTTCGTCGAGGATCAGCAGCCGGGCCTGGCGTGCCAGCACGCGCAGGATTTCCACCCGCTGCTGTTCGCCCGCCGAGAGGTCGGCCACGATGGCGTCGGGGCGGACGGAAAAGCCGAACCGGTCCGACAGGGCGCGGGTGCGGGCTTCCAGTGTTTTTGCCGAGGCGCGGAACGGGGTTTCGCGCCAGCCGAGATGGATGTTCTCGGCCACCGTGAAGGCGGGGACCAGCTTGAAGTGCTGGTGGACCATGCCGATGCCCGCGCGGATCGCGTCCTGCGGGGCGGCGAGGCTCTGGCCGTAGCCATTGAGGATGATCTCGCCGCCATCGGGCTGGTAGATGCCGGTGACGACGTTCATCAGCGTGGACTTGCCGGCGCCGTTTTCGCCCAGCAGGGCGTGGATCTCGCCCGGTGCGATGTCGAGGCTGACATCCTGGTTGGCGATCACGCCGGGGAAATATTTGCAGATTCCCTGCAATTGCAGGATCGGGGGCGTGCCGGGCGCGATCGGGGGCGGAGCGTCGGGCTGGGTGTGGCGCAGGTCAGTCAAGGCCGGTCACTCCCGCCACGGCCCAGTCCCACTGATAGATCAGCGCGTCGTCCATCGCCTGGCCCTGGGGCACGCGGAGGCGGCCGGCGGCGTCGTGGATCGGGCCCTGGAACGGGTTGTAGCCTTGCATGATGCGCGTGCGCATCGCGTCGGCCCGGGCCGCGACTTCGGGTGGGACGGTGCGGCCCCACGGGTCGCGGTCCACGCCGTGGCCGAGGGTCAGGAAATGGCCCTGGGGTTGCCAGGTGCCGGCCAGGCGGGCGCGCACCTGTTCGACATAGTAATCACGGAAATCCAGCGTGACGGAGCTGACATAGGCGTCCGGCCCGTACTGGCGCATGTCGGTGTTCCACATCGCCGCCTTGATGCCGCGCTGTTCGGCCACGCGCAGATAGGCGGGTTCGTCCATGATGCCGCACAGGAAGTCGCAGCCATTATCGGCCAGCGCGCTGCCGGCCTGGGTGGCGGCCTGCGGGTCGAACCACGCATTGATCGAGATGGCCTGCAGGGTGACGGCCGGGTTGACCGAGCGTGCGCCCAGCAGCACGGCGTTGGCGCCCGCATAGACGGACGGGATGGGAAAGGAGCCGACGAAGCCGATCTTGTTGGTGCGTGTCATCAGCCCGGCGGCGATGCCGATGACGTAGCTGGCGTACCAGTGGGTGATGTAATACCAGCCCAGATTGCCGCTGGTGGCGTGGCCGTCGCATTCCATGAAGGCGACATCGGGCGCGCGGTCGGAGACGTCGCGGATGAAATCGCCATAGTTGGAGGTCGCGATGACCATCTGCGCGCCTTCGGCCACGAACTGGCGGAAGATACGCGTGGCGTCGGCCGAGTAGGGCACGCTTTCGACATAGACCGTGCGCAGGCGCGGAAAGGCCTTGCGCACCGCCTGCACGCCCTGGTCGTGCGCCATCGTCCAGCCGCCGTCGGTGACCGGGCTGGTATGGCCGAAGGCGACCAGCGCGTCGGCCTCGGCCACCGGGAGCAATGTCCGTGGCTGTGCCCGCAGGGCGGGTGGCCGGAGCAGCCCGCTGCCGGCTGCTCCGGCGGCCAGCCCCAGCATGTGTCGTCGTGATGCGAGCAGCCGCCTGGTCGGCGCGTGCGTGGTCATACCTGACCTGGAATGGTCATGGTTCCGCATTCCCCCTCGATGATCGCCCGGGCCGGTCCCACCCGGCGCCGGGTTGTTCCCCCCGGAACGGGCCGTGCCCCGTGACTACAGACCGGCCAGATCGGTGGCATGGGCACGTTCGATGCCGTGTTGCGCCAGGATCTGCCATGTGGCCTGCGGGCCGGGGCCGACCGCGCGGCATGCATCTTCGACCACGATCGTCTCGAAACCAAGGGCCTTCGCGTCGATGGCGGTGAAGCGCACGCAATAATCCAGCGCCAGCCCGGTGATGAAGACGCGGCTGATGCCCAGCCCCTTCAGCCAGGAATCCAGCCCCGTCCGGGTGGCGCGGTCATTGTCCATGAAGGCGGAATAGCTGTCGACATCCGGGTCGCGGCCCTTGCGGATCACCATGCCGATCCGCCCCTGATGCAGCGTGGCCGCCAGTTCGGCGCCGTGGGTCCCTGCCACGCAATGGTCGGGCCAGTGATCGGGCGTGGCTTTCCGCCCATGGGTGCTGGCGAAGGAGACATGGAAGTGCGGATGCCAGTCCTGGCTGGCCGCCTGCTGGCCGAAGGGCAGCAGGGTCAGGTGGTTGATGACCGGAATGACCGCGTCGCCGTCCGGAACGGCCAGGGCGCCGCCGGGCAGGAAATCGTTCTGGAGGTCGATGACCAGCAGCGCATCATGGGATGTGACATGGATCATGGCCTCTCTCCGTTCGGTACGGTTTCGGAACAGGGATGGCACGTTTCGAACGGGCGGGCTATCGGGGATTCGGGGACGGGAGACGGGCATGAGCCGGTGGGAGCGGATGCGCCTGGAACTGGAGGGATGCATGGCGGTGGAGGCCATTCTGTGCCTTGCCCGCGAGCGTGCCGCCCTGATGGCGCTGGAGTGCGTGGTGGTCGAGACCGGGCCCGCGCGGGTGGTATTCGAGGTTGCGGGGCCGGAGCCGCTGGTGGGGGCTTTCGAAATGGCGTGCAGTCTGGGGCCGGCGGGGTGTGTGGTGCCGGTGGTGCGCTGCCTGCCCGTGCCTGGCGAGGATGGGGTTCAGGGGGAGAGGGAATGAGCGGGATGCGGGAGGGCGGATGGTATCCGCTGATGCTGTCGGCGGATCTGGAGCCGGGTACGGTGGCCGGCAGTACCGTGCAGGGGCGTGACCTTGCGGTCTGGCGGGACGGGGAGGGGCAGGCGCATGTGTGGGACGATCGGTGCCCGCATCGCGGCATGCGGCTGAGCCTGGGCTTTGTGCGCGAGGGGGTGCTGGCCTGCCTGTATCATGGCTGGCGCTTCGGGGCGGATGGGCGGTGCGTGCATATTCCGGCGCATCCCGACCTGTCGCCGCCGGGGACGATCCGGGCCGCGCCTTTGCGTGTTGCGGAATGTCATGGGCTGATCTGGGCTTCTGTGGAGGAGGACGGGCCCTTGCCGGAGGTGGATGCGGCGGTGTGGGTGCCGGTGCGCTCGCTGCGGATCGAGGCCCCGTGGCAGGATGTGGCGCGTGCGGTCGGGATACCGGACGGGCATCGGGCCGCCGTGCTGGAGCGGGATGTGGAGGGCCGGGTACTGGCGGCGCTGCTGCCGGTGCGTGAGGGGGCGTGCATGCTGCATCTGCTGGCGGCGGCGCCTGCCGGGGTGGAGCGGCTGCATGATCTGGCCGATTGGGGGCAGGATGTGCGGGCGCGGGCGGAGGAACGGGCCGGGCGGGTTTTTCTGGCGGGGGGCGTGGCATGAGTGAGCTGGTGCTGCACGACGACGAGCTGGACGAGGATTGCTATCGGGTGCGGCTGTTCCTGTCGCTGCTGGGGCTTGAGGCGCGTCGGGTCGCGGTCGATGTCGTGCCTGGTGGCGAACAGGATCGTCCGGGTTTTCGTGCTGTTTCGCCGGCCGGGTTGCTGCCGGTGCTGCGGATCGACGGGCAAATGGTCTGTGGGGCCGGGGGGGCGCTGCTGGCGCTGGCGCATGGGCGGCCGGCGTGGCTGCCTGAGGCGCGCGTGGCGTTTGCGCGGGTGGCGCACTGGTTGCAGTTTGCCGCTGGGCCGTTGCGCGCGACGCTGCTGATGCGGCGGGCCTGCCTGTTTGGTGGAGTGGGCGATGATGAGCAATCCGCCCGCCGGCGGGCGGCTGTGGGGGCGTTGCGGATCATGGAGGACCATCTGGCCCGTCGGCGGCTGGAGGGCGGTGCGTGGTTTGTGGGCGATGGGCCGACGGTGGCGGATATCGCCCTGTTTCCCGCCGCCGCGCTGTGTCGGGACTGGGGGGAGGAATATTCCGCCTATCCCGCGCTGCGGCGCTGGGTGCGGGCGGTGCGGGGGCTGCCGGGCTTCGTCACCATGCCCGGCATTCCCGATTACGGCTGATCGGCGTCCGGGCGGCGGGGGCGGCGCGTGACCAGGAGCTGGTTGATGCGGAAGCCCTCGACGTCCACGACCTCGAACAGGAAATTGGCGGCCTCGACCTTGTCGGCCTTGCGCGCCATGCGGCGCAGCCGGTGCATGACGAAGCCGCCGATCGTATCGAAATTGTGGCTGTCGGGCAGGTCCGGCACGCCGAGTTCGCGGATGACGTCGCCGATCGGGGCGGCGCCGTCGATCAGCCACGAATTCTCGTCGCGGCGGACGATGGCCTGTTCCTCGAACGGGTTGGCGAGCCCGTCCATCAGCGCGCCCATGATGTCCTTGAAGGTGATCAGGCCGACCACCAGGCCGTATTCGTTGACGATCAGGGCGAAGCCGGCGCCATGCGTGTCGAACTGGGCCAGCGTGTCCCACAGGTTGAGCGTGTCGGGCAGCGAGAGCACGTCGCGCCGCATGCGGGAGATCTGCTTGGCTACCGGCAGGATGGTGGCCGTGGGGTCGACATCCTCGGGCTTTTCCACCACGGCGGCCAGTACGTCCTCGGCGCGGATCGAGCCGATGACATTGTCCAGCCCGCCATTGCAGAGCGGGTAGCGGGAATAGGGCTTGGCCCGCACCTTGTCGCGCTGGCTTTCGGCGCTTTCCTGCATGTCGAGGAACACGATCTCGTCGCGCGGGGTCATGGCCGAGGTCACGGAACGGTCCTGGAGGCCCAGGACGTTCTGGATCATCTGGTGTTCCTGCTCCAGCAGGACGCCCGAGGCGGTGCCGGCGGCCAGGATGGCGCGGAGGTCTTCCGGCGTCACGGGCTCGACGGCCGAGGCGGCGGGGATTTTCAGCGCGCGCAGGATGACGTCCGACATCTTGGAGAAGATCCAGACGAACGGGTACAGCACTTTCAGCGCGATGGCGGGGAACCAGCCGATGCTCAGCGCCACGCGGTCGGGCGCGTTCATGGCGATGCGCTTGGGCAGCAGGTCGGCGAACAGCACGAACAGGCCCGTGATCAGGATGAAGGACGCGGTGGAGGCGACGTGCCCGGCCAGGCCCGCTTCCAGACCGGCACGGTGCAGGATGTCGGCCAGTGGCGGAGTGACCATGTCGCTGCTGATGACGCCGCCCAGCACGCCTACGGCGTTGAGGCAGATCTGCAGCACCGTCACCACCTGCCCGCTGTTGCGGCGCAGGCGCAGGAAGTTCACGGCCCGGCTGTCGCCGGCCTCGGCCCGGGTGCGCAGCCGCACCTCGCGCGCCGCCGCGAACGAGATCTCGGACAGGGCGATCAGGATGCTGAAGCCGATCAGGACCACGATCGCGACCAGCCCGGCCAGCAGCATCATGGCCGTGCCTCCGCCCGTGCGGCGGGGCCGGGGCAGGGGGCCGGGAACGCGGCGGGATGGCGGGTGGGGGCCGGGTGCCCCTGGGTGGGATGGGTCATGAGATCAGCAGCCTAGCGCATCCGCGCCTCTTTCGGCCAGCCGGATGGAGGGGGGGCCGGTACGGGGGCGGGGAAGCGCGGTTTGACAAGCGCGCGTCGATTGCGATGCTGTCCCGCTTCCTCAACCAGGAGCGTCTGCGCTTATGAAAAGGGTGGCTGGATTTCGGATTGTTCGGGCCTGTTCGGCGGTGATCGCTCTTCTGGCGGGTGGCGCGTCGTGGTCGGGTCCGGCCTGGTCCGATGAGACGGTGCCCGCCATAGAGATCGATGCCACCGGGAGCGGGACGCCGTTCCGGCACAGTTGGGAGCAGGCGTTCGGTTCGGATCGCGCCGACATGGCGCTGACGGAGAGCTATCTGCGGAACGCGGACCGGACGCGGGAGGCGACCGGCTTCCGCTATGTGCGGTTCCACGGCATCTTCGACGATGCGATGGGCATCATGGCGCCGGATGCGGACGGCCACATGCATTACAATTTCCGCAAGGTCGATGCCGTGTATGACGGGCTTCTGGCGCATCATATCCGGCCGCTGGTCGAGCTTTCGTTCATGCCCAGCGCCATCGGCAGCGACGTGCTGCGCCGCGATGGGGGGCTGGAGCCGCTGGTTCACTGGAAGGCGGACGAACAGGCCAGGCCGATCACCGATTATAGCGGCGGGACGCTCTGGTATCGGGCCAATGTGACGTTTCCCGCGCACATGGCGGACTGGAATGCGCTGATCCGTGCCTTCGTCGCGCATCTGGAACAGCGTTATGGTGCCGAGGAAGTCCGGCAATGGCCCTTCGAGGTCTGGAACGAGCCCGATCAGGCGACCTGGGTGGCGCAGCCGAAAATGGCGACGTATTTCGCGCTTTATGACAATACCGCCCGCGCCATCAAGGCGGTCGATCCGGCGCTGCGGGTCGGTGGGCCTGCGACGGGGGCCATTCACTGGGTTGGGGATTTCGTCGATCACGTCATGCGCGAGCATGTGCCGGTCGATTTCGTCTCCACGCATATCTATGCGAATGATCCGCCGGATCTGCTGCGATTGCCGAAATCGCCTGCGAATACGGGCAATATTGTGTGCGATGCGACGCGGACGGCACGCCGGGCGATCGACCGTTCCGGGCATCCGGACCTGCCGCTGTATATCACCGAATTCGGTGCGGATTGGGATATTCATAATGGCAGCGCCGATCGTCCGTGGATCGCGCCGTGGATTGCGCAGACGGTGCGTGATTGCGACGGGCTGGCGCCGATCATGTCCTACTGGACGTTTTCGGACGATTTCGAGGAACAGGGGGTGGTCGCCAGCGAACTGCCGGGCGCCTATGGGTTGCTGACCACCCATGGCATTCCCAAGCCTGCGTTCAATGCCTTTGCATTGCTGCATCGTCTGGGGAACCGGCGGTTGCCGGCCGGATCGGACGATGGCGATGTGCTTGCGACGCGCCGGGAGGATGGCGCGATCGCGGTTGCGCTGTGGAACCGGGATGCCGGCGGGGTGCGGGATGCGCATCTGGCGTTCAGGGGGCTGGCGTCCGTCGAAGGGGCGACGGTGATCGTGATCGATCGGAATCATGGCACGCCGGCCGCGTTGTTCGAGGCCATGGGGCGGCCGGTCTCGCCGACCCGCCAGCAGGCGGATGCGTTGATTGCGGCTGCGCGCTTGCCTGCGCCGCAGCCTGCGGCGGATTGCAGAAATGCGCGCCAGTGTGATGTCAGGCTTGCGCCCGAGAGTCTGGCCTTGCTGCTGGTGCCGGCCCAGCCGAAATGATGCTGCAAGACAGGATCGTATTGATGCGATATTTTCTTTTTCCGCTTTTTCTCACTCTTCCTGCCGCTGGGCTGGCCGCGCCGCCGGTGGCCGTGATTGCCGATCCGCCTGTTGATCGGCTGCATCCGGCGGGGATGGCAGCGTTCGTCATTCCCGCGCAGGATGGGGCGCTGAATGCGGTGATGTATCGCGCGGCGGGTGCCGGGCCGCATCCGACGCTTCTGCTGCTGCATGGATTTCCCGGCAACGAACAGAATCTCGACCTGGCGCAGGCTGCGCGGCGGGCGGGGTGGAATGTGCTGACGTTCCATTATCGCGGGTCGTGGGGGAGTCCGGGGCGCTTTTCATTCGCCAATTGCCTGCAGGATGGGGCGACCGCGCTGGCATATCTGCGCCAACCCGACGTGATCGCGCGGTTTGGGATCGATCCGTCCCGGATTGCGGTGGCGGGTCACAGTATGGGGGGCATGGTCGCGGCGCGGGTTGGAGCGGATGATTCGGGTGTGATCGGAACGTTCCTGATCGATCCGGCAGATTTCGCGGCGATCGGGCGTGGTTTTGTCGACCCGAAGAAGCGCGAGGCGTTTCTGCTGGGTGAAGTGCGGGGCGATATGCCGCCGCTGGCGGGCACCAGCGAGGAGGCGATCATGGCGGAGACGGCGCATGCCGGCCGGTCGCTGGATCTGGTCGCCGCGATGCCGGCGCTGGCCGGGCGGCCGCTGGCGTTGATCGGGGCGACGCATGGCATCGGTACGATGGCGGAGGCGGCCGCCCGGGCGGCACAGAAGGCGGGCGCACGGCATCTGGAGGCCGAGATGGTCGAGACCGACCACAGTTTTTCCGATGCCCGGATTGCGCTGGCGGCGCGGCTGGTGACGTGGCTGGAGCAGTTCCGGCATTGATTGGGCGCCAGGAGGCCGTGTGATGATCTATGCGCACTCGCTCGACGACCGGGGAGAAGGCGATTGGGAGCGATTGGCGTGCCATCTGAAGAATGTGGGTGCGCGGGCAGCGGCAAATGCGGCCCCTTTCGGGGCGGCCCAGTGGGCCATGGCGATGGGGCTGCTGCACGATATCGGCAAATGTTCGGCAGCCTATCAGGCATATATTCGCCGCCCAACCGACGGAGGGGGCCGGAAGGGGCCGGATCACAGTACGGCCGGTGCGCAGAGGGCCGTGGAGATTTATGGGCGATTGGTCGGCCGGTTGCTGGGTTTCGGGATCGCCGGGCATCATAGCGGATTGATGAATGGCGACGGCCATGAAGGCGGCAGCCTGACGACCCGCCTGGGCAAAACGGTCGAGAGCCATGATGGGTGGCAGGCCTGTACCGGAGAGTTACCGAAGGACCTTGAGCGGAGCATGAAGCCGCCCCGCCGCAATGATATCGATGCCGCGTTTTCGCTGCCCTTTCTGGCACGGATGCTTTTTTCGTGCCTGGTTGACGCGGATTTTGTGGAAACGGAGGCGTTCTATAGCGCAGCGGAAGGGGGCGATCCGCCTGAGCGTGGGGGGCAGCTTACGCCGGACCATCTTCAGATGGTGCGTGGCTTCCTGGCACGGCATCGGCGTGAGGATACGGACGTCAATCGCCTGCGTTCGCGCATTCTCGACCATGCGAATGCCAAGGCGGCCCTGGAGCCGGGCCTGTTTACGCTGACCGTGCCGACCGGTGGCGGCAAGACGCTGACCTCGCTGAGCTTTGCCATGGAACATGCCGCGGCCCACGGCCTGCGGCGGATCGTCTATGTCATTCCTTTTACCTCGATCATCGAACAGACGGCTTCGGTGTTTCGTGATGATGTGGGGCTGGGCGACGCGGTGCTGGAACATCATGCCGGTTTCGACTGGGACCGGCGGCGCCCGGCCAGTGATGACAGCGAGCATGAAGGGGCGAGCGGGCTGGAAAAGCTGCGTCGTTCCGCCGAGAACTGGGATGCGCCGGTGATCGTCACCACGGCGGTTCAGTTTTTCGAAAGCCTGTTTGCCGCGCGGACGGGCAGGGCACGCAAGCTGCATAACCTGGCGAACAGCGTGATCATCCTTGACGAGGCGCAGTCGATCCCGGTGCATCTTCTGCGTCCCTGCCTGGCGGCGATCGAGGAACTGGCAAAAAATTACGGTGCCAGCGTGATCCTGTGTACGGCAACGCAGCCTGCCCTGCGGCGGGAGGATGAGGCGTTGTTCAAGGGGGTGGACAAGGCGCCGGACGGATTGGTCATTCCCGATGGGCGCGAACTGGCGCCGGAGCCTGCGCGGTTATACGAGCGGTTGCGACGGGTGAAGGTGGAATGGCGGCGGGATGCCGTCACCGACGGGGAACTCGTCGCGCGTTTTGCCGAATGCGAACAGATGCTGTGCATCGTCAACAGCCGTAACCATGCGCGGCTGTTGTTCTCGCGCCTGCGCGAGGAGGGGCAGGACGGGGCGGTGCATCTGACGACATTGATGTGCGCCACTCATCGCCAGCAAGTTCTGGAAAAGATACGCGAGGATCTGGTTCACGGAAGGACGGTGCGGCTGGTCGCGACCAGTCTGATAGAGGCTGGTGTCGATATCAGTTTCCCCGAGGTCTGGCGCGCGGCGGCCGGGTTGCCCAGCCTGGCGCAGGCTGCGGGGCGCTGCAACAGAGGTGGCGAGTTGGGGCCCCTGGGGGAGGCGTTCGGCCGGGTGGTGTTGTTCGAGCCCGCCGAGCATCGGATTCCGGATGCCATCAATGCGTTCTATGCCCCCGCCCGCACGGTGTTGCGGCAGGAGCGGGACGATCCGCTGGGATTGGACGCGGTGCGGGAATATTATCGCGAACTCTATTGGCAGAAAGGCGAGGCCGCATTGGACGCCGCCACTTTGGAAGGGCGCGATTATTCCATATTGAAGGCGCTGGCCGACACGCAGAGGGGTTTGACCTGGCCGTTTGCCGATATCGCGCAGGCATTTCGCATGATCGATGAGATCATGGACCCGGTGATCGTGCCGTTCGATGACGAAGCGGTGGAGGCCATAGAGATTCTACGCGGGGCACCGTTTCCTCCACGGATGGTCGTGCGCCGGTTGCAGCGTTACGTCGTGCCGGTGCCTTCACGCGTGCGTCTGGCCATGATCGGGGTGGGGGCGGTGCAATGTATCCGCCCGGAGGCTTATGGGGATCGCTTTGCCGTTCTGGAGAATCGGTCGCTTTATGACGAGCAGTCGGGGCTGCGATTGGACAATCCGCTATGGCGGGCTGGGGAGGATAATATTTTCTAGTAACGGAGACGTGGCCGGCGTGCGTAGGAGGAATGTTCTTTGGCATGGTTGCGCCGGAACATAATAAATGCCCATCATGATGACGAACCGATACCGCATTGGATGCGCGTGGTGTCGGGCCAGTCAGGTCGAGGAGCAGGATGAGCATCCGATTGCATGTCTGGGGGGAACGGGCCTGTTTTACACGGCCCGAACTCAAGGTCGAACGTGTCAGTTACGATGTGATAACCCCTTCGGCGGCACGCGGTATTCTTGAATCCATTCATTGGAAGCCGGCGATATGCTGGCATATCGACCGGATTCATGTGCTGAAGCCGATCCGTTTCCAGTCCATCCGCCGCAATGAGGTCGGGGCCAAAGCCAGTGCCGCCAATGCGGCCAGCGCGATGAAGCGCGGCACGACCGAGGGGCTGGGCATGGTGGTGGAGGAAAACCGCCAGCAGCGCGCCACGCTGGCGCTTGTGGACGTGGGTTATGTGATCGAGGCCCATTTCACCCTGACCGCGAAAGCCGGGCCGGAGGATACGGCGGCCAAGCATGCGTCGATGTTCAACCGCCGTGCCGCGCAGGGGCAATGTTTCCATCGGCCCTGTCTTGGCACGCGCGAGTTCGATGCGGAATTCGCACTGGTGACGGACGATGCGACGTTTCCTGCGTGCGAACTGGCGGCGGACAAGCGCACTGTCGATTTCGGCTGGATGCTGCACGATATCGATTTTGCCCATGACAGGGCGTCACGCTTCTATCGTGCGGTGATGGAAGACGGGGTGATCGACGTGAATGCCTGTCTGGCACGCGGGGCGGCGCGATGACGATCCTTCAGGCGCTGGAGGGATATTATCATCGTCTGGCCGAGCGTGGCGCGGTGGCATCACCGGGATGGAGTTCGGAAAAATTTGGTTGGGTTATTGAAATCGATGCCGATGGCGGACTGATCGATGTCATCGATCTGCACGATACGCGCGGCAAGAAGCCGAAGACCGTGCTGTATCAGGTGCCGGCGGCCGTCAAGCGGACGGTGGGAATTGTGCCGAATTTCCTGTGGGACAAGACGGCCTATGTTCTGGGCCGCACGGCGGGCAATGACAAACGCACGGCGGAGGAGCATGCCAGATTTGTCGCATTTCACCAGCAGCGTCTCGCGGGGCAGACGGATGAAGGCCTGACGGCGCTTCTGCGGTTTCTGGAACGCTGGCGGCCAGAGCATTTTGACGGAACGCGGTTCCGGCCTGAGATGCTGGATGCCAACGTCATGTTCCGATTGGCTGGAGAACGGCGTTTTATTCACCAGCGGCCTGCGGCGCGTGCCCTGGTCGAAAAGGGCGAGGCGGATGTTGGGGCCGCGACAGCCTTCTGTCTGATTACGGGCGAGCAGGCGCCGATCGCGCGCCTGCATCCGAGCATCAAGGGCGTCGAAGGGGCCCAGACGGCGGGTGCGGCGCTGGTTTCGTTCAATCTCGATGCCTTTACTTCGCTGGGCAAGGAGCAGGGGGCGAATGCGCCGACCAGCGCGGTGGCGGCTTTTCGGTATGGGGCGGCGCTGAATCATCTGCTGACCCGTGATGGGCCGAATCGGGTTCGCCGGCCGATCGGAGATGCGACGGTGGTGTTCTGGGCCGATGCGCGCAATGCCGAGGGAAGCCATGCCGATGCGGCCGAAGCGGCGGAAGGCTGGTTTGCCGGCGTGAACGACCCGCCGACGGATGCCGAGGAAGAGGCGAAGATCGGGCGGGATATGGATGCCATCGCGCAGGGGCGGGCGCTTGCCGATCTGCGCCCCGACATTCTGCCGGGGACGCGTTTTTACGTGCTGGGGCTGTCACCCAATGCGGCGCGCCTGTCCGTGCGTTTCTGGCTGACGGGGGAATTCAGCGAATTCGCCGAAAATCTGGCCGCGCATTACCGGGATCTGCATATCGAACCGCGCCCTTTCAACTGGGGCGGCGCGCCTTCGGTCTTTCGCCTGCTGGTCAGGACCACCGCCCTGCTTCAGGAGGCGAAGAATATTCCGCCCCAGTTGGCTGGCGAGGTCATGCGGGCGGTGCTGACGGGCGGGCGCTACCCGCAAAGCCTGCTGGCGGCGGTGATGATCCGCCTGCGCGCCGGAGATGACCCGCTCTCGGGCTGGCATGTGGCTGTCATTCGCGCCGTGCTGACCCGTGACCATCGCAAAGACCGTAAAAAGGAGGATGTGCCTGTGAGCCTGGCACCGGACGAGCCTAACAAGGCCTATCAATTGGGGCGGCTGTTCGCGGTGCTGGAAGCCGCGCAGCGCATGGCCCTGGGCAAGGTCAACGCCACGATCAGGGACCGCTATTTCGGCGCGGCCTCGGCCACTCCGGCCACCGTCTTTCCGCTGCTGCTGCGCGGGGTGCAGAACCATCTGGCCCGTTTGCGCAAGGATGGCAGGGGCGGTTGGGTGGAGCGGGAGATAACGGACATTCTGGACAAATTGCCGCCGGATCTGCCGCGATCCCTGCCTTTGCTCGAACAGGGACGTTTTGTGGTGGGATATTACCATCAGCGCAAAGAACAATTCAAAGGCCGCCCCGATGTGGCTGCCGCGATTCAGGACGATGACGAGGGAAGCGATCAATGAGCACGCCTGTTACCAACCGTTATGAATTCGTCCTGTTCTTCGATGTGACCGACGGCAATCCGAATGGAGACCCCGATGCGGGGAACATGCCGCGTCTCGACCCCGAAACCAATCAGGGGCTGGTGTCGGATGTGGCGTTGAAGCGCAAGGTGCGCAATTTCGTTGCCCTGGCTTCGGACAATAAAATTTATATGTCCGACGGTGCGACGCTGAACAAAGAGCATGCCGAAGCCTGGAAGGCGATCATGCCCGACGTCACCAAGGCGGAGGAGATGAAGAAGCTACCGAAGGACGAGGCCAAGGCCCGGGCGCTGACGGCATGGATGTGTGCGAATTTCTGGGACATCCGGACGTTCGGGGCCGTGATGACGACCGGCGTGAATGCCGGGCAGGTGCGGGGGCCTGTGCAGTTCTCGTTCGCCCGTTCGGTCGAGCCGATCCTGCCACTGGAAATTTCCATCACCCGGCTGGCTGCTACCACCGAGAAGGATGCCGAGGAAAAAGGCGGACGCACCATGGGGCGCAAGCATATCGTGCCCTACGGGCTGTATCGGGTGCATGGCTTTGTTTCGGCGCCGCTGGCGTCGCACCCGGTCAAGGGGACCGGCTTTTCGGAAGACGATCTGGAATTGCTGTGGCGGGCGCTGGAGCAGATGTTCGACCATGACCGGTCGGCGGCGCGCGGCGAGATGGCGACGCGCAAGCTGATCCTGTTCCGCCATGCCAGCGCGTTGGGCAATGCCCGGGCGCAGAGCCTGTTCGACCGGGTGAGCGTGCAGCGGGTGCATCAGGGTTCGGTGCAGCCGGTCGGCAGCCCGGCGACCGACAACTGGCCGGCGGCGCGGCAATGGGCGGATTATCAGGTGTCGATCGATAGCGAAAACCTGCCTGCGGGGGTGGAGATGATCGAACGGTAGGAAAAAGGCGGGTCTCGGGTGATGCGAGACCCGCACGGTAGAGATTAATTACCTCGCTGCGATGTGGTTTCGATCCACGCCATCCAAGGATGGCGACATTGTTTTGTCACTATGGAGGTAGCCACTCGATTTCCAGGCAGCACACTCCGAAGATTTTTACGCGTATCCGTCTCTGATGTCGCATTGGCTTACTCAGTTTTGCGCTGTGTGCGCTGGTGGAGAGACCACAGCGCCTAAGAAGCACTGTTCGGGCGGGCGGGTCAATGGTTAAATACCTGGCCGCAATGTGGAAACGAAGGTGGCGCATTACGATTAAGGGAACCATATGGTCCAACAGGCGCAGCCACCTGATCCCGCCGCTGAGGATGCTCTCGTGCCTTTGTCGGCGTTGCAGCATTATCTTTTTTGCCCTCGGCAATGTGCGCTGATCCATGTGGAGCAGGTCTGGGCTGAAGATGGCGCGACGGCCGAAGGGCGGTTGATGCATGAGCGGGTGGATTCCGGGCGTCCGGATCGGCGGGCTGGGGTCCGGACGGTGCGGGGCATGGTGATCCGGTCGCTGGAGCTGGGGGTGGCGGGGAAGGCCGATGCGGTGGAATTTCACCGCGAGGGCGCGGAGTCCGTTCCTTATCCCGTCGAGTACAAGCGTGGTCGCCCGAAAGCCCATCGTGCCGACGAAGTGCAGCTTTGCGCGCAAGCGCTCTGCCTGGAGGAGATGTTCGGTGTGCCGGTGCCGGCGGGGGCCCTGTTCTATGGCGAGACACGGCGGCGACTGGCCGTCGATTTCACGCCGGAATTGCGGCGGGTGACGGCGGATGCCGCGCATGCGGTCCGAGCCATGCTGGCGTCGGGCCAAACGCCGGCGCCGCATTATACGCCGGCCTGCAAGCAATGTTCGCTTCAGGATTTATGCGTTCCGCGCGTGGTCGAAAAGGCGTCCCATGTCGGGGCGTGGCTGGCGCGGCAGATCGATGCCAGCCTTGGTCCGGAATGAGATATGCGCCGTCTGCTCAATACGATCTATGTCACGACTGAAGATGCCTGGCTGCGCAAGGATCGCGAGAATATCATCATCGAGGTCGAGGGGGCCGAGCGGGGGCGTGTGCCGCTCCATCTGCTGGACGGGGTTGTCTGTTTTACCAGGGTAGGGGCATCGCCAGCCATTATGGCGGCGTGCGCGGAACGCGGTATCGCCCTGTCATTTCTCGCGCCGAACGGACGCTTCCTGGCGCGGGTCGAAGGACAGCGTAGCGGCAATGTCCTGCTGCGGCGGACACAATATCGGGTTGCGGACGCCCCCGAGCGGGCTGTGCCCATCGTGCGGGGGGTTGTTGCGGCGAAGGCTGCCAATCAGCGTACTGTCATCATGCGGGCGTTGCGTGACCATAGCGTCACGATGAGCGAGGACGCACGCGATGCGCTCCGGACGGTCGAGCGTCAGCTTTCCCATGCGGCCAGGCGGACATTGGTTTCCGACACGATCGATGTCTTGCGTGGAATTGAGGGCGATTGCGCGCGCCTCTATTTTTCCGTGTTCAATCATCTGATCCGGCCCGACGACCCGGCGTTCGTTTTCGGGGGGCGGTCGCGGCGACCGCCGCTGGACCGGGTCAATGCCCTGTTGTCCTTCCTGTATGCGATGCTTGGGCATGATTGCCGGTCGGCGCTGGAGACCGTGGGGCTCGATCCTCAGGTCGGCCTGCTGCATGCCGACCGTCCGGGCCGGGCCAGTCTCGCACTCGACCTGATGGAGGAAATGCGTCCTGTTCTGGCGGATCGGCTGGCGCTCAGCCTGATCAATCGTCGTCAGATCGGAGCACGGGATTTCATCGTGGAAGAGGGTGGGGCGGTGCAGATGACCGAGGATGCGCGCAAGGCGGTGCTGGTGGCCTGGCAGGAGCGCAAGAAGGAGGAATTGCGTCATCCGTTTCTGGGCGAAAGCCTGTCTTTCGGTCTTGTCGTCCATGTGCAGGCTCAATTGCTTGCGCGCCATCTGCGCGGCGACCTGGATGGCTATCCTGCCTTTGTCTGGAAGTGATCGATGCTGGTATTGATAACCTATGACGTGAATACGCAGGATGCGGCCGGGCGGGGCCGCCTTCGACGGATCGCGAAAGCCTGCCTTGATTTTGGACAGCGGGTGCAGAACTCGGTATTCGAGTGTGAAGTCGATCCGGCGCGCTGGGCGATGCTGAAAGCGAGCCTGATGGCAGAAATCGACCCGAGCAAGGATAGTCTGCGGTTTTACCAGTTGGGCGCATCGGGGAAACGCCGGGTGGAACATGTCGGGGCAAAGCCTGTGCTCAATCTGGACGGCCCTCTTTTATTCTGACGCCCGCGAACCGTTAGCTGTTGATCAAATGCCGGCAGGTTCGCGCAGGGCGTAACGTTATGGAATTTCTGCATTTTGAGTTTGCGGGAGGGATCTCTCGCGTTGGTAGCGGCATTGAGGCCGGGGCATTCGCGCTGGCCGCCCATTTTTATGTTTTTTCTCATCGTGTAATGCTGGCTGGGGGTCGCCCCTCACGCGGGGGCGTGGATCGAAACCGGTCACCGGAGAGGAGCACGCTCCATGAAGTGCGGTCGCCCCTCACGCGGGGGCGTGGATCGAAACGCTCTGGGGGCGGCCAAGCTTCTGGGGCTGACGCGGTCGCCCCTCACGCGGGGGCGTGGATCGAAACATCTGATATGGACCCGTCACGAGCAAGAATGCGCGGGTCGCCCCTCACGCGGGGGCGTGGATCGAAACCAGTTCGGGCACTACATCGGTGCCATTGGCCTGGGGTCGCCCCTCACGCGGGGGCGTGGATCGAAACTATGGTTCGCCTACGATTGCGTCGTTGGATACGTGGTCGCCCCTCACGCGGGGGCGTGGATCGAAACTTGGCGAGTGTGGCATTTGCCGCGGGTCGACGGGGTCGCCCCTCACGCGGGGGCGTGGATCGAAACAGATCGTCCGGAGGTACTGAGCCCCAGACCGGATGGTCGCCCCTCACGCGGGGGCGTGGATCGAAACGGCTCCGAGCGGCAGCGATGACGTGCTCACATAGGGTCGCCCCTCACGCGGGGGCGTGGATCGAAACTTCCAGCTTGGCGCGGTCATGGCCTCAACCTTCGGTCGCCCCTCACGCGGGGGCGTGGATCGAAACTGCACACCTCAGCCGCTTACCCTAGGCGTGACTGGGTCGCCCCTCACGCGGGGGCGTGGATCGAAACACCAACGGCGACAATATGAATGTATCGCTGCCGCGTCGCCCCTCACGCGGGGGCGTGGATCGAAACGATGACTGCTGGGATCGATGGTTTTCCATCTGGCAGGTCGCCCCTCACGCGGGGGCGTGGATCGAAACTCCGCCGGCGGCTCCGGGTTGCGAAGCTCCGCCAGGTCGCCCCTCACGCGGGGGCGTGGATCGAAACTACCGCATCGGGTTGGCGGGCGACGGCCGATAGAGTCGCCCCTCACGCGGGGGCGTGGATCGAAACGTGTTCCGCACCGTCGAGGCCCTGGCGATCTGCGCGTCGCCCCTCACGCGGGGGCGTGGATCGAAACGTCACGATTGCGGCCGATATAGGTGGCGGCCTGGTGTCGCCCCTCACGCGGGGGCGTGGATCGAAACTCGGGCTACGGCGCGCAGGCCGGGTTCTCGGGCTGTCGCCCCTCACGCGGGGGCGTGGATCGAAACGATGTCCTGCGGCGGAATATCGATGAGGTGGCAGGTCGCCCCTCACGCGGGGGCGTGGATCGAAACCGATTTCGATCGTGGCGGGCAGCGTCAACTCGTGCGTCGCCCCTCACGCGGGGGCGTGGATCGAAACATGCCGTGGGCGACGTTCGAGCGGATCGCAGACGTCGCCCCTCACGCGGGGGCGTGGATCGAAACATGAGCAAATCGCTCCAGGCTCTGGACGACACACGTCGCCCCTCACGCGGGGGCGTGGATCGAAACATCTCGACAGACCGCTGATCGACGCGGCAATCGCGTCGCCCCTCACGCGGGGGCGTGGATCGAAACGAGGGTGACGGTCGCAGCGCCGCCGCTCACGCGCGTCGCCCCTCACGAGGGGGCGTGGATCGAAACCATTTCCCGTCAGGCATGCCTCGCCGGCCTTGGCGGTCGCCCCTCACGCGGGGGCGTGGATCGAAACAGGCGCGGGTGCGCGTGCTGGGCGTGCATCGGGCGTCGCCCCTCACGCGGGGGCGTGGATTGAAACTGGTGGGACTTGCAGGACGAGGCGCTGGCTGCTGGTCGCTCCTCACGTGGGGGCGTGGATTGAAGCTTGTAATCCTGCATGAAGGCGATCTGGTCGCGGGGGCTCGGGCAGGGCGTGAATTGAAGCGGGCCTGCCGGCCTACGCTTCCGGCAGGCCGGCCAGTTCGCGCCAGCCGGGTTCATCCAGTGTGTCGAGGCCGAGTTCGGCGGCTTTGCGGGCTTTGGAGCCGGCGTCGGTGCCCAGGACGACGAGGTCGGTCTTCTTTGACACGCTGTCGGTGACGCGGGCGCCGAGGCGTTCGGCGATCGCCTTGGCTTCGGGGCGGGTCATGGTGGTCAGCGTGCCGGTGAAGACGATGGTCTTGCCGGAGAGGGTGCCTTCGGTCTGGGGTTCTTCGTCCTCGATCGTCGTCAGCATGGCTGTCAGGTCGTCGAGGGTGGTGAGGTTGTGGGCTTCCAGGAAGAACGCTGCCAGTTCGTCGGCGATGGCGGTGCCGATGCCGGTGATCGAGCCCAGGGCGAGCCTTGCGTCGGAGCCGATGGTGGTGGCGGCCAGCATCTGTTCGCGCCAGTTGGTGTACGAGCCGTAATGGCGGGCCAGCAGGCGGGCGTTGCTGGAGCCGATGCGCCGGATGCCCAGCGCGTAGATGAAGCGGGCCAGCGGGATGGTCTGGCGGGCGCGGATCGCGGCCGTGAGGTTGCGGGCGGAGAGTTCGCCCCAGCCTTCGCGTTTGGCGATCTCATCTTCGTGGTTCGGAAGACGGAAGATGTCGGCTGGGGTTTTCAGAAGGCCGTCCGCGTGGAATTCGGTGATCGTGCGTTCGCCCAATCCCTCGATATCGAAGGCGTCGCGCGAGACGAAATGGATCAGCCGTTCCACCACCTGCGCGGGGCAGGTCAGGCCGCCGGTGCAGCGCCAGACGACCTCGCCGGGCGGGCGTTCGGCATGGGCGTGGCAGATCGGGCAGGTGTGGGGGAAGGCGAAGGGCTCGCCGCGCGGCGGATCGCCTTCCTTGCGCGGGACCACGCCGAGGATCTGCGGGATGACGTCGCCCGCGCGCTGGATCTGCACCAGGTCGCCTTCACGGACGTCCTTGCGCTGGATTTCGTCCTCGTTATGCAATGTGGCGCGGGTGACGATGACGCCGCCGACATTCACTGGCTCCAGGATCGCAACCGGGGTCAGCGCGCCGGTGCGGCCGACCTGGATGTCGATGCGCGTCAGGCGGGTGATGGCCTGTTCGGCGGGGAATTTCCAGGCGATGGCCCAGCGGGGGGCGCGGCCGACGAAGCCCAGGCGATCCTGCAAGGTAAGATCGTCGATTTTATAAACGACGCCGTCGATATCGTATTCGAGGCCCGAGCGTTCGCGCGCGATATCGTCCATGAAGGATTCGGCGGCCGTTGCGCTTTCGACGATCTTTGACAGCGGGTTGACCGTGAAGCCCCATTCGCGGAGCCGGTCGAGATAATGGGCGTGGGTATCGGCCACGCGTTCCGACGAAAAGCCCTGCGCGTAGGCGAACAGCGACAGCGGCCGGCGGGCGGTGATCGACGGGTCGAGCTGGCGCAGGGAGCCGGCCGCCGCGTTGCGGGGGTTGGCGAACAGTTTCTGGCCGGCACTGGCCTGGGCCGCGTTGATGGCCAGGAAGGCGGGTTTGGAGAGGAAGACTTCGCCCCGGATTTCGATCAGGGCCGGGGCGTGGCCCCTGAGGTGCTGCGGCAGGTCGCGCAGCGTGCGCAAATTGGCGGTGACGTCCTCGCCCTCGGTGCCGTCGCCGCGCGTGGTGCCGCGCACGAAGCGGCCATGTTCGTAGGTGAGACTGATCGACAGACCGTCGATCTTGGGTTCGGCGACGAAGCGCAGGGCGCGGGTTCGGTCCTCGTCCAGGCCCAGGAAACGGGCTGCGCGGGTCACGAAGGATTCGAATTCCTCGCGGTCGAACGCATTGTCCAGCGATAGCATCGGCACCAGGTGGCGGTGCCGGGTGAAGGTGGGGGCGGCCGCGCCGCCGACATGCAGCGAGGGGCTGTCGGCGCGGCGAAGGTCGGGAAAGCGGGCCTCGATCGCCAGGTTGCGGCGGCGCAGCGCATCATATTCGGCGTCGGTGACGGTGGGGGCGTCGTTTTCGTAATAGGCGCGATCCAGGGTGCGGATCAGGTGCGCCAGACGCTCCAGTTCGGCGGTGGCCTGGGCTTCGGTCAGGTCTGTGGGGTCGATCGTGGCGGGATCGGGGGTGTCGGCTCGGGTATCGGGGGACATGGGGGTCATTACCCTTGCAGAAGGCTGTCGGCCGCCGCCCGCGCGGCCTCGGTGATGGTGTCGCCGGCCAGCATCCGGGCGATTTCCTCGCGCCGCTGTTCGGTCGATAACGGTTCGGCCCGCGTTTCGGTTCGGCCCCTGGCCACCGATTTGCTGATGCGCAGGTGGGCGTTGCCGCGTGCCGCGACCTGCGGGCTGTGGGTGACGACCAGGACCTGGACATCCTGCCCCACGCGGGACAGGCGCTCGCCGATGGCCGAGGCGGTCGCGCCGCCGACGCCGGAATCGACCTCGTCGAACACCAGGGTCGGCACGGCGGAGCGGCCGGCCAGCACGACCTTCAAGGCCAGCATCAGGCGCGACAGTTCGCCGCCCGAGGCGACCTTGGCCAGCGGGCCGGGCGGCTGGCCGGGATTGGCGGCGATCTGGAAGGCCGCCTGCTCGCGGCCCCGCGCGTTCCATGCCTCGGGCGGCAGGGGCGGCAGGGTGACGAAGAAGCGGGCGCGTTCCAGCCGCAGGGGCTTGAGTTCGGCCGTGACGGCGGCTTCCAGCCGGCGGGCGGTCTTTTCGCGCGCCGCCGACAGCAGGCCGGCCGCGTCCTCGAACCGGGCGCGGCGTTCGCGGACCATGGTCTCCAGCGCGCCGATGCGGACATTGCCCGAATCCAGCGCCGCCAGCCGGTCGCCGAGTGCCGCCAGCAGGCCCGGCAGTTCCGGCACGGACACGCCATGCTTGCGGGCGGCCGCGCGCAGGGCGAACAGCCGTTCCTCGGTCTGTTCCAGCAGGCGGGGGTCGGAATCGGCTTCGGCGGCCAGGCGGGAGAGCAGGGTTTCGGCCTCGCCCAGTGCCTCTTCGGCGCGTTCCAGGGCGGCCAGGGCCTCGTGCGCCAGGCGGTCGGCGCCATCGGTCGCGGTATCGCCGGCCGAGGGGAGCAGGCGTTGCAGGGTGCGGCTGGCGCCGCGCAGGGCGGCGGCGGGGCCGGACGAGCGGCGGTCGCGCGGCGAGAGTTCCGCCAGGGCGGCGGCGATGGCCTCGCCGCGCCGTTCGCCCTGTTGCAGGCTCTGGCGCATGCCGGCCAGGTGGGTTTCCTCGTCTTCCTGCGGGGCGAGGGTGGACAGGTCCTCGACCGACTGGCGCAGCCATTCTTCCTCGCGCGCCGCGTTTTCCATCGTGGCGCGGGCGGCGGCCAGTTCGGCCGTCGCGGCCATCCAGGCGCGATAGGCGGCTTCGGTGTCGGCCCGCAGGGCAGGTGGCACGCCGAAGGAATCGAGCAGATCGAGATGGGTGCCCTGGTCGGCCAGGCCCATCTGTTCGTGCTGGCCCTGGATTTCGACCAGCAGCGCCGCCGCCCGGCGCAGCAGGTTCACCCCCACCGGCTGGTCGTTGATATAGGCGCGCGACCGCCCGTCCACGGTGACGATCCGGCGCAGGACCAGCGGTTCGCGCGGGTCGTCGATGACGATTCCCTGTTCGGCCAGCAGGGTGGGCAGCGGATGGTCGGGCAGCAGGTCGAAACAGGCGGTGACGCTGGCCTGTTCGGCGCCGGCCCGCACCAGGCCGGCGCTGGCGCGCTCGCCCAGGGTCAGGCCCAGGCTGTCGAGCAGGATCGACTTGCCGGCCCCGGTCTCGCCCGTCAGCACGGTGAGGCCGGGGGAGAAGGGCAGGTCCAGCCGTTCGATCAGGACGACGTCGCGGATCGACAGATGGGTCAGCATCGGGTTGCCCCGGATGGCGGGAGGAGGGGCTCCACGCCCGTCAGAAGACGGAATGCCATACGCGCGAGAAGAAGCCGCGCTGGGCGTGCGTGGCCTGGGACGGCGGCGGCGGGGCCTTGGCCAGCGGCTTGGCCGTGTCGGCCGCGTCGGCCGATCTGGCGGGGGCGTTGTCCGCGACCAGGCCCGGCACCGGAGTGCTGGCGGACAGCAGGTGCTTGCTGCGCAGCGTGTCGTAGGCGTAGCGGTACCATTTGCTGCCGGGATAATTGTAGGACAGCACGGATGCGGTGCGGCGGGCCTGGTCGGTCAGGCCCAGGTCCAGATAGACCTCGACCAGCCGCTCCAGCGCTTCGGGCACGTGATTGGTCGTCTGGAAATCCTGCACCACGCGCTGGTAGCGGTTGACTGCGGAATGATAGGCGCGCTGCTGCTGGTAGAAGCGGCCGACCAGCATTTCCTTGCCGGCCAGATGGTCGCGGCAGAGATCGACCTTGAGCTGGGCGTCGCGCGCGTAGGGCGATTGCGGGAAGCGGGTGATGACCTCTTCCAGCGCGTTCATCGCCTCGATCGTGCCCTGCTGGTCGCGCTGCACCTCGGCGACCTGCTCGTAATAGCAGAGCGCGCGCAGATAGAACGCATAGGCGGCGTCGGGGCTGGTCGGGTGCAGTTCCAGGAAGCGGTCGAGCTGCTGCACGGCCTCGGGATACTTGTCCTGCAGGTAGTAGGCGTAGCCCCCCATCAACTGCGCGTTCGCGACATAGGCGGAATAGGGGTAATTCTGTTGCAGGACGTCGAATTCCGCCGCCGAGAGGGCGTAGCGCTGGTCGCGCAGGGCGTCGATGCCGTTATTGTAGAGCGTGTCGACCGGAGGCACATGCGATTCCAGGTCGTTGATCGTCTTCTTGTCGCCGCTGCATGCCGCGAGCGACAGAATGACGGCGATCGAGGCGTATCGGGCGGCACGATGGCCGGCCGAACGGTCAGCGGAATGGTTTCGAATGCTGCGCAGGGACATGCCGGCTCTTCCAGTTCGGTCTGCCTTATATCATGCGGCGGGCCGGGGTGAAGGCCATGGCGTCGTTTTCAATGCGATCCGGCCCGATTTTGGTCGGTGGGCGCGCGGTCGGAGCCTGTCGGGCAGTACGCGCGGTCCGTATTCCTGACGCGGGCAGGGTTTCAGGCCGCCGCGCGCAGGGGCTGGGGGCGCGGCGCACGCGCGCGCGGCCGCCAGGCCTCGGCGTCGGCGAACAGGGTGCGCAGCAGCCGGTTGTTCAGCGCGTGGCCCGATTTGTGGCCGGTGAACGCGCCGTTGATCGCGGCGGCGGCCAGCGACAGGTCACCCACCGCGTCGAGCATCTTGTGGCGCACGAACTCGTCGGGGTGGCGCAGGCCGGACGGGTTGAGGATGGTGGCGCCGTCGACCACGACGGCATTGTCCAGCGACCCGCCGCGCGCCAGGCCGGCGGCGTGGAGGGCCTCGATTTCCTGCCGGAGGGTGAACGTACGGCAATTGGCGAGCTGGTCGCGGAAGCTGCGGCGGTCCAGCCGGGCGGTGAAGCTCTGTTCGCCGATCGCGGCGGCGGGGAAGGCGATGGACATCGTCAGGGTCAGGCCGGGCTCGCGCGCCGGACGCAGTTCGGCAAAGGCGTCGCCGTCGGTCACGCGGACGGGGCGCAGGATGTCGATCGCAGCCCTGGAGGCGGCCTGTTCGGCCACGCCGGCGCAATCCAGCAGGAAGACGAAATCGGACGCCGAACCGTCCAGTGCCGGCAGTTCCGGCCCGTCGACGTCGATCAGCACATTGTCGATTCCGGCGGCCGAGAGCGCGGCCATCAGATGTTCGATCGTCGCGACCCGCAGGGCGGGGTTCGTGGGATCGCCGATGACGGTGGACAGCCTGGTATCGACGACATGATCGAAGCGGCCGGGAATGGTGCGGCCGTCGAGATCGGTCCGGCGGAAGACGATTCCGGTATTCTCGGTGGCCGGATGGAGCGCCAGCCTGATCCGCAGGCCCGTATGCAGGCCGACCCCGACGCAGGAAATGCTCTGGCGCAGCGTCTGCTGGCGGGCGATGCGCGTGGGCAGGGGACGGGCGGAAACGGTGTCGCCGATGGATGAGGAATCCTGTCCCGACATCGTCAGCATACCGTCCATTACAGTCCCCCTGCGGTTGTTACCGTATTCTTCTTGCCTGGCCGTTACAGAACCGACAGCACGAACAGCATGATCTGTAATGACCCGGAAGCGGGAGTGCGAGTCACTGTTTATTGCCGACTATTACGACTTAACAGTCTGAAACATAAGGACAAAATAAAGACACAAAGTTCGATTTAGGGGGATTTTCCGAAGCATCCCAAAACGCGCGCTGGATCGCCGCCAGCCCTTACGCGCTGTTGAGCGCGGGGAAAACCGTGGAAGGGAGGGGACCCTGCTCGGAAATGTGGGCTGGCGAGCGAGAGTGCCGCGAAGCGGCACGCCCAGCGTGTGTTTCCGAGCACCGAAGCGGAGCGGCCTTGATGGCCGTGAGCATCGGAGCACAGGAAACGCGCGCTGGATCGCCGCCAGCGCGCATTTACGAGCAGGGTCAGGGTTGGCGGCGGAGGAAGGCGGGGATATCCAACCCCACCTCGTCGGCCGAGGCCTGGCGGACGGTGGCGGAGGGTTCCTGTTCCGGCAGGGCGGGTTCGGCGCGCTGGGTGTCCTGCGCCGGGGTCGCGCCACGGCGCAGGACGCCGGTGACGATGTTGAACAGGCTGCCGCGCTGGGCCGCGGGCTGCGGTTCGGGCGCGCGCGGCTGTTCGGAGAACAGGGACGAGCGCGGCGAGGGGCGGGCGCCCTGGTGGAACATCTGCTGCGGCGTGGAATGGGGCGAGGGGGCCGACACCGGCGGGGTGTTCATGAAATTGGGCGCGGGGCGGGCGGCCTGTGCGGCGGCGTCGGCCTGGGCCTGGGTTTGAGCTTCGGCCGTCGGGTGGGCAGCGGCCGAAGCCGGCTGGGTGTCGATGCCCTGCGCCGGTGCGGCTTCGGCGGGTTGCGGCTCTGCCGCGCGGACCGAGGGCGTGTCGATGCCCGTGGCGACCACGGACACGCGGATGCGGCCGGTCAGCGATTCGTCGATGGCCGAGCCGAAGATGATGTTGGCGTCCTCGGCCACTTCCTCGCGGATGCGGTTGGCGGCCTGGTCGACCTCGTACAGCGTCATGTCGTCGCCGCCGGTGATGTTGATCAGCAGGCCGCGTGCGCCGGCCATCGAGGTATCTTCCAGCAGCGGGTTGGAGATGGCGTCCTCGGCGGCGGAAATGGCGCGGTTGTCGCCCTCGGCCTCGCCGGTGCCCATCATCGCCTTGCCCATCTCGGCCATGACGGTGCGGATGTCGGCGAAATCGAGATTGACCAGGCCGGGCGCCATCATCAGGTCGGTGACGCCGCGCACGCCCATATACAGGACGTTGTCGGCCATCTTGAACGCGTCCTTCCAGCTCGTCCGCTCGGTGGCGAGGCGGAAGAGGTTCTGGTTGGGGATGACGATGAGCGTGTCGACATATTGCTGAAGCTCGGCAATGCCGGCATCGGCCGATTTGGTGCGGCGGCCGCCCTCGAAGGTGAAGGGCTTGGTGACGACGCCCACGGTGAGGATGCCGCGCTCGCGCGCCATGCGGGCGATGACCGGTGCCGCGCCCGTGCCCGTGCCGCCGCCCATGCCGGCGGTGATGAAGACCATGTGCGCGCCTTCGAGATGGCGTGCCAGTTCGTCGGCGGCCTCCTCGGCGGCGGCGCGGCCGATTTCCGGCTTGGCGCCGGCGCCGAGGCCCTGCGTCAGGTGCGGGCCGAGCTGGACGCGGCGATCGGCCCGGCTGTGGGACAATTGCTGCGCGTCGGTGTTGGCGACGACGAATTCCACGCCCTGGAGCTGCGACTGGATCATGTTGTCGACAGCGTTGGTTCCGCCGCCGCCCACGCCGATCACGGTAATCCGCGGCGTGAAATCGGAATGGTTCTGCTGCGGAATGCTGAGATTGAGGGTCATCGACGTCTCCCAGGACGAGTCGTTGGATTTTGGGTACCGATTCGCATGCGGATTTTCAGGGGATATTGTGAATCATCTTCCTATACCCTGTCTCGTATGAATTCCACGACGCGGCGAAGGAAACCGCGCGGCCGGGGCTCGGAGAAATCCATGTCGCCCAGCGCGCCGCCGCCGCCGGCCGCCCAGGCCAGCAGGCCGGCCGAGGTGGCGAACGAGGGCCAGGCCGCCGCGTCCTCGGGCAGGCCGCGAATATTGTTCGGCCGGCCCAGCCGCACCTGGCGGTTGAGGATGCGCGCGGCCATGTTGCCCACCCCGTCCAGCAGCGACGCGCCGCCCGTCAGCACCACGCGCCCGTCGGTGGCCCGGCCGACGCCCGCCGATTCCAGCCGGTCGCGCACCATCTCCAGCGTTTCCTCGATCCGTGGCCGGATGATGGAGACCACCTTGGAGCGGGAAATATTGACGAATTGATGTTCGTTGTCGCCGATGAGCTGCACCGGCAGCACGTCCAGATCGTCATCGGCCGACAGTTCGGCCGAGCCGTACATCGTCTTCAGCCACTCCGCGCTGTCGATCGAGGTGGACAGCACATGGGCGATGTCGCGGGTGACATGCATGCCGCCGACCGGCAGGCAGGCGGTGTGCAGCAGATGGCCCTCGCCGAAGATGGCGATGGAGGTGGTGCCGCCGCCCATGTCGACCACCGTGACGCCCAGTTCACGCTCGTCCTCGTCCAGCACCGACAGGCCGGAGGCGAGCGGGGCGGAGACCAGTTCCGCGATCTTGAGTTCGGCGCGCGAGAGCACGGTTTCCAGGTTGCGCAGCGCGGTGGTCGAGGCGTCGATGACATGCAGGCGCGAGGTGAGCTGGTCGCACAGATGGCCGCGCGGATCGGGCACGCCGGCGGTCTCGTCCACCGAGAAATCCAGCGGGATGGTGTGGATGGTCGAGCGGCCCTCGGTCTGGGCGCGCATCTGGCCCTCGGTCACGACGCGGCGGACGTCGGCGGCCGTGATCTCGCGCCCGCCCACGGGCCAGCGGACATTGAACAGCCGGCTTTCCGGATGGCCGCAGGACAGGTTGACATACACGCGGTCCAGCCGCCGTTCGGCGGCGTCCTCGGCCTGGCCGACCGCCGCGCGGATGGCGGCCTCGGCCTCATGCAGGTTGACGATGCCGCCGCAGCGCACGCCGTGCGACCGGCGCCAGCCATGGCCCAGCACGCGCAGCGTGCCGTCGGCCTCGCCCCGCCCGATCAGGCACATGATCTTGGTCGAGCCGATATCCAGCACCCCGAACGTGCCCGGCCGCCAGGCGCGTGGCGGCGCGGGTTCGTCCGGCGGCGGCAGTGCCACGCTGCGGCCGGACTGCGTGGCCGGCGCCAGGGACTGCTCGCGCCGCCGGGCACGGCGGCGGCGCGGGGCGCGGGGCGCGGATTCGCTATCCTGCGGGACCACGACCAGATCGTTCATGCGCGCCTCCTCGCTTCGGGCTCGCCATTCGGCGGCAGGTTGGGAACCGGTGGGGGCAGGGCCCTGTGGGGCTGGGCCTGCCCGGATGGGGTGGTGGACGGGAAGGCGGCTGGCGGCGCCAGTGCCGAAACCGGCGGTGGGAGGCCGTGCGGCGCGGCGGCGGGCGCGTGGGTGGGCGCCCGCTGGTCGGCGGGCGGCACCCGGGGGGCGGCCCTGGGCGGCGGAGCGCTGCCGTTGCCGACGGAGGCGGCGGGTGCGGTACCGTCATGGGGAGTGGCGGCCGGCTTCGGTGCGCCCGGCGTGGCCGGGGCTTGCGGGTTTGCCACGGGCTGGCCGCCGGCGGCGGGGTCGGCCGGCGGTGGCTGTTCCACCACCATCCGGTCGGGCAGGCGCAAATCGATGCTGATGACCGGGCGGTCCAGCAGCTTCATCGCGGCCTGGAGATCGGCCAGCCGTTTCAGGGCCGGGATCTCCTCGCCTTCGGGCAGAAGCACTGTGGTGCCGTCGCGCAGGACCAGGTTCCAGCGGCGCAGGCCGACGCGGACGGCGGCGGCCACATGGTCGCGCACCACGGGCTGGCCGGCCAGCGCGTCGATCAGCGGTGCGGCGGCTTCATTGGCACCCAGCCCCACCACCAGCGGCAATTGCATGAAGGCCTGGGCGTCCTTGCCGGTCATGCCCTGGTCGCGCACCTGGTTGCCGGCGCGGTCGATCAGCATGAAGCGCCCCTGGTTCTGCCAGACGGCGAAGGGGCTGCGTTCGGTCAGGCGCACGACGATGGTGCCCGGCAGGTGGCGTTCGACCACCGAATGATCGACGAAGGGCAGGGCGTCGATCCGTTCGCGCGCGCCCTCGACCGAGAAGCCCAGGACCGGATCGCCCACATGCACGCCCAGCGCGTCGCGCAATGCGGCCTCGCTGGTCAGCACGCGGCCGCTGACCTGGATGTCGGTGATGCGCAGCGGCAGCATGCTGACCAGCCGGGCGCGGATCGGGGCGAATTGTTCCTCGGACTTCATGTCGCGCACCAGCACCGCGCCGCCGGCCCCGGCGGCCAGGAGGACGATCGCCAGCGCAAGCGGCCGCACCATGCGGCGTCGCCGCCGCAGGAAGATCGACAGCCGTGAGGGGCGGTCGTCGCGATTGTCTCCTGTCCGTCTCATGGAAGGGTCGTGGGGTGGCCGCGCGTCATGTGCGGCATGCGGCGTGATCGACCATCCAGCGGCAGAGCGCGCCATAGCCGATCCCCTGCGTCTGGGCCTGTTCGGGCAGCAGGGAGGTCGGGGTCATGCCGGGCTGGGTGTTGACCTCCAGGATGACGAGGCGGCCGGGGCCGTCGCCGCACCGCGTGTCGTCATAGCGGAAATCGGTGCGGGTGGCGCCGGTGCAGCCGAGCGCGCGGTGGGCGGCGACGGCGAGGTCCAGCGCCTGGGCGAAGGCGTCCGGATGAATCCGCGCGGGCAGGACGTGCTGCGATCCGCCGGCCTGGTATTTGGCGGCGTAATCGTAGAATTCGTGCCCCGTGGCGGGATTGGGGGTGATGTCGGTGACGGTGAGGGCGCGGTCGCCCATCACGCCCACCGTCAACTCGCGGCCGGGGATGAATTCCTCGACCAGGGCGTGCTGGCCGTAGGTCCAGGCGGCGGCGATGGTGGCGCGGCGGTTGGAGCCGGTGCGGACGATCTCGACCCCTACCGACGAGCCCTCGTTCAGCGGCTTGATGACATAGGGGGCGGGCAGCGGGTCGGCGGCCGGGAAACCGGCGATGTCGATGACGGCGCCCGCGGCCACCGGCAGGCCGGCGGCGAGGAAGACGGCGCGGGCCGCTGCCTTGTCCATGGCTGTGGCCGAGGCGCGGACGCCGGAATGGGTGTAGGGGATGTCCATCCAGTCCAGCACGCCCTGGATCGCGCCGTCCTCGCCCAGGCGGCCGTGCAGGGCGTTGAATACCACGTCGGGGCGGTGGGTGGTGAGGTCGGCCACGATGGCGCCCAGGTCGGGGCCGGCATCGAGCACGCGGACCTCGTACCCTTCCTCGCGCAATGCGGTGCTGATGCCCGCGCCGCTGGAGAGGCTGACCGTGCGCTCGGCGGAGACGCCGCCCATCAGGACGGTGACGCGCCGGGCCGGGGTGCGGGGGGTCATGGCGTTTCTCCTGTCCCGGCGTCGGTGGGGCCGGCATCGACTGGCGGGGTGGCGCGGCCGATGCGCTTGATTTCCCATTCCAGCAGGATGCCGGTGCGGGCCTGCACCCGCGCGCGGACCGTCTCGCCCAGTTCTTCCAGGTCGGCGGCGCTGGCATGACCGGTGTTGAGCATGAAATTGCAGTGTTTTTCGCTGACCTGCGCGTCGTGCAGTGCGAGGCCCCGGCAGCCGGCGGCGTCGATCAGTTCCCACGCCTTGCCGTGTTCGGGATTGCGGAAGGTCGAGCCGCCGGTGCGGGCCCGCGTGGGTTGCGACTCTTCGCGCGACTGGCGGATGGTGGCGATGGCCTGGCGGATCTCGGCCGGGTCGGCCGGGGTGGCGCGCAGGCGGGCGCGGGTGACGACGGCGCCGGCCGGCAGGCGCGAGCGGCGGTAGCCGAAGCCCAGCGCCGGGCCGGACAGGCGCGCGGTCCCGCCGTCGCGGGTCACGACGTCCGCCCAGTCGAGGATGGTGGCGATGTCCGAGCCGTAGGCGCCGGCATTCATCGCCACCGCGCCGCCGATCGAGCCGGGGATGCCGGCGAGGAATTCCAGCCCCTTGAGGCCGGCGCCGGCCGCGTGTTCGGCCACCACCATGTCGAGGCACGCGGCGCCGACGACCAGCCCGTCGGGCTCGACCGTGATGTCGGCGAAGCCGCCGCCGAGGCGGATGACCAGCCCGTCGATGCCGCCGTCGCGCACGATGACGTTGGAGCAGGCGCCCAGCACCGTGACCGGCAGGTCCGGCGGCAGGTGGCGCAGCGCGTGGGCGAGATCGTCGGCGTCGGCCGGTTGCAGCAGCAGGTCCGCCGGGCCGCCGACGCGGAACCAGGTGCGCGGGCCCAGCGGCGCGTCGGCGCTCAGCCGGCCGCGCAGGCCGGCGAGGGCCGCGCGGACCGTGTCGGTCCAGTTCTGGTTCGTGGTGGCGGCCGGCATGGTCATGCCGCGCAGTCGCCCTTGCGGGCATTGGGGTTCTGCAGGGCGGCGAGCTGGGCGGGAAGGGCCTGCGCCCAGTTGGTGATGTTGCCGGCGCCCAGGCAGACGACGAAATCGCCCGGCTTGGCGATGGCATGGACCATTTCCGCCAGATGTTCCGGGTCGGGCAGCGGCACCACCGACCGGTGGCCGCGCTCGCGCAGGCCGTCGACCAGCGTGTCGCGGTTGATGCCGTCGATCGGGGCCTCGCCGGCCGCGTAGACATCGGCCACGATCACGGTGCCGGCGTCGTTCATGCAGGTGCAGAATTCGCCGAACAGGCTTTGCAGGCGCGAATAGCGGTGCGGCTGCACCACGGCGATGACGTCGCGCGCGCCGGCCTGGCGGGCGGCCTTGAGCACGGCGGCGATTTCCACCGGGTGGTGGCCGTAATCGTCGATCACGGTGATGCCGCCGGTCTCGCCCGTGCGGGTGAAGCGGCGCTTGACGCCCCTGAAGCCGGCGAAGGCCGAGCGGATGGTGGCGTCGTCGATATCCATCTCCACCGCCACGGCGATCGCGGCCAGCGCGTTCTGCACATTGTGGTGGCCCAGCATGGGCAGGCGGAACGGCCCCGCGCGGCGGGTGCGGTTGCGGTTGCGGTTGGTCACCACGACCTCGAACGTCGCGCCCAGCTTGTCGGTGATCACCTTCTCGGCGCGGATGTCGGCCTGGGGCGAGAAGCCGTAGGTGACGATGCGGTGGTCGGAGAGGCGGGGGATCATCTGCTGCACCGCCGGGTGGTCGATGCACAGGACCGCGAAGCCGTAGAAGGGGATGTTGGAGACGAACTGGTCGTAGGCCGCCTGCATGGCCTCCGGCGTGCCCCAATGGTCCAGATGTTCCGGGTCCATGTTGGTGACCACGGTGATGACCGAGGGGAGGCGCAGGAACGAGCCGTCGCTCTCGTCGGCCTCGACCACCATCCAGTCGCCCGAGCCCATGCGGGTGTTGGTGCCGTAGGCCTCGATGATGCCGCCGTTGATGACGGTGGGGTCGAGCTTCGCGGCTTCCAGCACCGCCGCGACCAGGCTGGTGGTGGTGGTCTTGCCGTGGGTGCCGCCCACCGCGACGGACCAGCGCAGGCGCATCAGTTCGGCCAGCATCTCGGCCCGGCGCACGACGGGGATGAGGCGGGCGCGTGCGGCCACGACCTCCGGATTGTCGCGCTTGACGGCGGTGGAGGTGACGACGACCTGGGCCTGGCCGAGATTGGCGGCGTCATGGCCGATCGCGACCGGGATGCCCGCCGCGCGCAGGCGCAGCACGTTGGCGCTCTCGGCGATGTCCGACCCCTGCACGGCATAGCCCAGCATGTGCAGCACCTCGGCGATGCCGGACATGCCGATGCCGCCGATCCCGACGAAATGAATGGTGCCGATGGAAAGGGGCAGGGCTCTCATGAGGTGGTCTCCGTGGTGGCGGCTGTCAGCGTGGCGGCGGCTGTCGGATAGGCGGGGTCGGGGCGGTGATGCAAGAGTCCTTCGACCAGATCGGCCAGACGTTCCGCGGCGTCGGGCCGGCCGAGGCTGCGTGCGGCCGCCGCCGCGCCGGCCAGGGTGGCGGGGTCGGAGAGCAGGGACTCCAGCCGTGCCGCCAGGGACGGGGCGGTGAAATCGGGCTGGCGGATCATCCAGCCGGCACCGGCCGCGACCAGGGAGGCCGCGTTGGCGCCCTGTTCGTCGCTGGCGGCGATCGGCAGCGGGACCAGGATCGCCGGCCGCCCGGCATCGGTCAGCTCGGCCACCGAGGAGCCGCCGGCGCGGCCGATCACCAGATGGGCCGCGCCCAGCAGGTCGGCGACGTTGGCGAAGAAGGGCGAGATCTCGGCCGGGATGCCCAGGGCGGCGTAGGTGGCGCGTACGCGCTCGGCATCCTCGGCGCGGGCCTGCTGGGTGATGCGCAGGCGCGCGCGCAGGGCGGCGGGCAGGCGGGTGATGGCGTCCGGCACCACGTCGCTGAACACGCGGGCCCCCAGCGATCCGCCCCAGACCAGCAGGCGGATTTCGGCATGCGGCGGGGTGTAGGGCTGGTGGTGCAGGGCGGCGATGGCGTCGCGCACCGGCATGCCGGTCAGGGTGGTGCGGGCGCCGGCCGGCAGGCGGGCGACCTGCGGGAAGGAGGTGGCGATGCCGTCGGCGAAGCGTGCGAGCTGGGCGTTGGCCTGGCCCAGCACGGCATTGCCTTCGTGCAGGACGATCAGCGGCCGGTGGCGGCCGAGCAGGCGCGCGCCCAGCAGCGGGGGCACGGACGGGTAGCCGCCGAAGCCCACCACCGCCGCCGCGTCCAGCCGGCGCAGGATGGTGCGGGCCTGGAGCGTGCCGCGGGCCAGGGCCATGGCGGCGCGGGCGGCGCGGGCCAGCCCGTGTCCGGCGATGCCGGCGCCGGGGAGGACGAATTGCTGCCCCTGGGCGAAGATGCCGTGGTCGCGCGCGCCCGCGCGCCGGTCGGTCATCAGGGCGATCGCGTGTCCGCGCGCCGCCAGCGCGTGGGCCAGGGCCTCGGCCGGAATGAAATGGCCGCCGGTTCCGCCGGCGGCGATGACGATGGGGCGGGGCGTGCCGGAGGAGGGCTGCGTGCTCATGCGGTGGCCTTTCGTGCCCGGAAGGCGGGGCGCCCGCGCGGAATCCGGCTTTCGCCCACGCGGTGCCGCGTCAGGGCCAGTACCATGCCGATGGTCAGCGCCACCGACATGGCCGACGAGCCGCCATAGGAGATGAAGGGCAGGGTCATGCCCTTGGTCGGGATCAGATGCAGGGTCGAGCCCATGTTGACGAAGGCCTGGAGGCCGAAACCGGTGACCAGCCCCACGGTTGCCACGACGATGAACGGGTCGTCCTCGCGCAGCAGTTTCAGCAGGGTCCGCACCACGATCAGGCAGAACACGCCGATGATGAACAGGCAGACCAGCATGCCGAATTCCTCGCCCGCGACGGCGAAGACGAAATCGGCATGGGCGTCGGGCAGCAGGTCCTTCACCCGGCCCTCGCCGGGGCCGCGCCCCATCAGGCCGCCATTGCCGAAGGCGCGCAATGCGGTGTCGATCTGGTAATGGTCGCCGACATTGGGGTGCAGGAAGCGCTCGACGCGCGAGCGGACATGGGGGAAGGCCACGTAGGCGCCCAGGAAGGCCGCGATCATGCAGCCGGCGCCGGCGCCGACGAAGAAGATGTTCAGCCCGTCGATGAAGAGCTGGGCCATGAAGACCGTGGTGATGACGCTGAGCATGCCGATATCGGGCTGCGATTTCAGCAGCAGCAGGATGATTGCGAACAGGCCCAGTGCGATGGGCATGCCTGGCAGCAGGCGGCGGTGGCGGCGTTCGGTCAGCAGCCAGGCGGTGACGACGGCGAAGCAGGGTTTGAGGAATTCCGAGGGCTGGACAGACATCATCGGCAGGGCGATCCAGCGCCGCGCGCCCTTGATTTCGATGCCGTGGACCAGGGTGAGGGCCGTGGCGGCGGTGGCCAGGACGAAGCCCGCCAGCGCCAGCCGCCGGATGCCGCGCGGCGAGAGCAGGGAGGTGGCCACCACGATCAGGCCGGCCAGGGACAGGAAGACCACCTGCTTGAGGATGAACATGTCGCGCGAGGCGCCGATGCGCGTGGCCACGGCCGGGCTGGCGGCCAGCATCAGCACATAGCCGAAGCCGATGAGGATGCAGACGCAGGAGAGCGTCACGCGGTCGACATTGCGCCACCAGCGGGCAAGGAACGAGGTATCGACGCGGGACGCGGCCATCAGCCTTCTTCCTTCGTGCCGGCCAGTTCGTGGACGCGCTCGGCGAAATGCCGGCCGCGATGTTCGAAGCTCTTGTACTGATCGAAGCTGGCGCAGGCGGGGGACAGCAGGACGGTGCCGGCGCCGGCCTGGCGTGCCAGGTCGAAGGCGAGGGGAACGGCTGCTTCCATCGTGCCCGCCAGCGTATGGGAGACATGATGCGCCGCCAGTGTCTCGGCCAGGGCCGGGGCGTCCTGCCCGATCAGCACGGCATGGGCGATACGGGGGAAAAGCGGCGCGAGGTCCGCGATCCCGCCGGCCTTGGCGACCCCGCCCGCGATCCAGACCAGCCGGTCGTAGCAGCCCAGGGCGCGGGAGGTGGAATCGGCGTTGGTGGCCTTGCTGTCGTCGATGAAGAGGATGCCAGCCACCGTGGCGACCGGTTTCTGCCGGTGGGGCAGGCCGGCGAAGCTGCGCAGCGCGGGGGCGATGGCCACGCGCGGCACGCCCAGAGCCAGGGCCATGGCCGTGGCCGCCGCCGCGTTTTCGGCATTGTGCGCGCCCGGCAGGGCGGGGGCCTCGGCCAGGTCCGCGATCTCGCCCGCCTCGTCGCGCAGGATGCCGCCGGCGCCGGAGAGGTCGGCGTTGGGGGAGGTGCCCGAGATGGTCAGGACCCGGTCGCCGCTGGCGGCCAGCCTGTCGACCATGCGGGGGACGCTGTCCCCCGGCGCGTCGCCGAAGCCCAGCACGGCCAGGTCGCCCATGCGCTGGCTGTCGAAGATATGCCATTTGGCGCGCAGATAGCCCTGCATGTCGCCATGGCGGTCCAGATGGTCGGGCGTCAGGTTCAGCAGGCAGGCGACGGTGAAATGCAGGTCCTGCAGGCGTTCCAGCATGTAGGAGGACATTTCCAGCACGTAGACGCCATTGTCGGGCAGCAGCGGCAGGGACAGCGATGCCGGCCCCAGATTGCCGCCCGCCACCGCCGGGATGCCGGCCGTGACCAGCATGTGCGTCAGCAGGGACGTGGTGGTCGATTTGCCGTTGGTGCCGGTGATGCCGACGAAGCGGGCCCGCGAACCCGCGCGGCGTACCGCCTGGAACAGCAGGTCGGCGTCGGACAGGATGGGGATGCCGGCCTCGCGCGCCATCAGCGCCACCGGATGCGGCTTGGGCAGCAGATGCGGGATGCCCGGCGACAGGATCAGCGCGTCCAGGCCTTCGAGGGATTCGAAGGGGGCGACGGTGACGCCGGGGATGTCGCCCAGCGCCTGGCGGGCGGGCGCATTGTCGTCCCACGCGCGGACCGAGGCGCCCATGGCGGCCAGGGCGCGGACCACCGGGGCGCCGTTATTGCCCAGGCCCAGCACGGCGTAGCGCCGCCCGGCGAAGAGGAGGGTGGGAAAGCGGCTCATCGCAGCTTCAGCGTGGCGAGGCCACACAGTCCCAGCACGATGGAGACGATCCAGAAGCGGATCACGATCTTGGGCTCCTGCCAGCCCTTCTTTTCGAAATGATGGTGCAGGGGGGCCATCAGGAACACCCGCCGGCCGGTACGGCGGAACCAGAAGACCTGGATGATCACCGACAGGGTTTCGACCACGAACAGGCCGCCGACGATGCACAGCACCAGCTCATGCTTGACCGCGACCGCGACCGCCCCCAGCGCGCCGCCCAGCGAGAGCGAGCCGGTATCGCCCATGAACACCGCCGCCGGAGGGGCGTTGAACCACAGGAAGCCCAAGCCCGCGCCGACCAGGGCCGAACAGAAGACGCAGAGTTCGCCCGTGCCCGGCACCGCGTGGAGTTGCAGATAGTCCGCGAAGACATGGTTGCCGACCAGATAGGCGATCAGCCCGAAGACCAGGGCGGCGATGATCACCGGCACGATCGCCAGCCCGTCCAGCCCGTCGGTGAAATTGACCGCGTTGCCGAAGCCGGTGATCGTGATCATGGCGAAGAGCGGGAAGGCGAAGCCCAGCGGCAGCAGCCAGTCCTTCATGAAGGGAAAGGCCAGGTGATTGGCCAGGTCGGCCGGCATCAGGCTTTGCAGCCAGTAGCCGCCGATCAGCGAGACGGCGAATTCGCTGCCCAGCCGGGCGCGCTTGGACACGCCCGCCGTGTTGCGGCGCGAAAGCTTGAGGTAATCGTCGGCGAAGCCCACGGCACCGAAGCCGAGCGTGATCAGCAGCACCGCCCAGACGAAGCCGTTGGTCAGGTCCGCCCACAACAGGGTGGAGGCGAACAGGGCGACCAGGATCAGCACGCCGCCCATGGTGGGGGTGCCGGCCTTTTCCAGGATATGGCGTTCCGGCCCCAGGGCGCGGATCGGCTGGCCGCCGCGCTGGATGCGCCGCAGTTGCGCGATCAGCGGCTGGCCCAGCAGCAGCGAGATGACCAGCGCCGTCAGGCAGGCCGCCCCGGCGCGGAAGGTGATGTAGCGGAACAGGTTCAGGGCCGTGACATGGCCCCCGGCATGATGCTGGACGAGATCGTAGAGCATCAGTGCGTATCCGTCCCGGCGGTGGTCAGGACCGCGACGACGTCGCGCATGCGGCTGCCCAGGCTGCCCTTGACCAGCACGGTGTCGCCGGGGGTGAGGGCGGCCAGGACCATCGGCGCCAGGGTGGCGGCATCGGGCGCCCATGCGCCGCGTCGGGAGGGAGGGAGCAGGTCGAAGAGATATTGCATGTTCGGGCCGGAGCAGAAGACGAGGTCCGCATGTGCCAGGGTGGCGGACAGGAGGGATTCATGTTCGGCGCGCGCGAACGCGCCGAGTTCGCGGATGTCGCCCAGCACCGCGACGCGCCGGGCGGCGGCGAGCAGGTCGAGCACCGCGAGCGAGGAGCGGATGGACAGGGTGGAGGCGTTGTAGCTCTCGTCGAGCAGCGCCGCCCGTCCGCCCAGGATCGGCGCCAGCTGGCCGCGTCCGGCGCCGGGGCGGAAGGCGGCGAGGGCGGATGCCGCCGTCGCGATATCGGCCCCCAGTGCCGCCACCGCCGCCAGCACGGTGGTGGCGTTGCGCGCCAGGTGGCGGCCGGGGGCGTCGAGGCGCAGTGGGTAGGGCCGGCCGGCGATGGTGACGACGGCATCGCTGCCGTCGGCGGCGAGGGTGAGGTCCGAAAGGATGGCCATGCTGTCGGGGGCCTGTCCGGCCCGCCATAAACGTGCGTCGGCGCGGGCCGCCTGTTCGGCGAAGATCGGCTGGCCCTCGGCATCGTCGGGGACGATGGCGGTGCCGCCGGGCGGCAGGGCGGCGATCAGGTCCGATTTTTCGCGCGCGATGGCGTCCAGGCTACCCATATGGCCCAGATGGGCGCCGGCGATGGTGGTGACGATCGCGACCTCTGGACGGACCAGGGCGGCCAGCGGGGCGATCTCGCCCGGATGGTTCATGCCCACCTCGCACACGCAGAACGCGGCATCGGCGGGCAGGCGGGCCAGGGTCAGCGGCACGCCCCAATGATTGTTGTAGGAGGCGGCGGCGACATGGGTGGGCCCGATGGCGCCCAGTGCCAGGCCCAGCATGTCCTTGGTCGTCGTCTTGCCCACGCTGCCGGTGACGGCGACCATGCGCCCGGTGAAGCGGGAGCGTGCATGGCGGGCCAGGTCGTTCAGCGCCGCCATCGTGTCGGGCACCGGCAGCACGCGCGGGTCGGCGGCAGCGGTACCGGCGGCCGCGCGGTCATGGATCAGCACCGCCGAGGCGCCGCGCTCCAGCGCCGTGCGGACATGGGCGTGGCCGTCGCTGCTGTCGCCGACCAGGGCGATGAACAGGTCGCCGGGGGCCAATGTGCGGGTGTCGATGGAGATGCCGGTCACGCTGACCGGTGCGTCGCCGGCGAAATGGCCGCCGGTGGCCGCTTCCAGCGCGTCGCGGGTCCACAAGACCGTCATGCCGCCACCCCGGCCGTCTGGCGGATGACGGACGCGTCGTCGAAGGGCAGGGTGGTGGTGCCGATGGTCTGGCCCTGTTCGTGGCCCTTGCCGGCCACCACCAGCACGTCTCCCGACCGCAGCATCGACAGGGCCTCGGCGATCGCGCGGGCGCGGTCGCCGATTTCGATCGCGTTCGGCGCTCCGGCCAGCACGTCGCGGCGGATCGCTTCCGGGCTCTCGGTGCGGGGATTGTCGTCGGTGACGATGGCGATATCGGCGCGGTTGGCGGCTTCCTGCCCCATCAGGGGCCGTTTGCCGCGATCGCGGTCGCCGCCGGCGCCGAACACGGCGATCAGCCGGCCGGTGGCGTGGGGGCGCAGCGCGTCCAGCAGGCGGGCCAGGGCGTCGGGCGTGTGGGCGTAATCGACATAGGCCGCGGCGCCGTTGGGCAGCAGGGCCGCGCGCTCCATGCGGCCGCGCACCCCTGTCAGCGTGGGCAGGAGGGCGATGGCCTGGGCCAGTCCCTCGGCGCCCGGCGCGGCCAGGGCGGCGGCCAGCAGGGCGTTGTCGGCCTGGAAGCGGCCGGGCAGGGCCAGGGTGATGTCGTGGATCGTGCCGCCGGAGTCCAGTCGCAGGCGCTGGCCCTCGGGCAGCGGGGTGCTGTCGATCAGGCGGATCGCGTCGCCTGCCATGCCGACCAATCGCAGGTCGAACCGGCGCCGGGCCGCGATGGCGCGGAGCGCGGCCAGGGTTTCGGGCGCCATGTCGGCATTGGCCGCCGCCAGCGCGCCTTCCGGCAGCAGCCGGTCGAACAGGGCCAGCTTGGCGGTGCGGTAGGCGTCCAGCGTGCCGTGATAGTCCAGATGGTCGCGGGTGAGGTTGGTGAAGCCGGCCGCCGTGAGGTGCAGCCCGTCCAGCCGGTGCTGTTCCAGCCCGTGGGACGAGGCTTCGATCGCCACGTCGCTTACGCCGCCCCGTGCCATGGCGGCCAGCGTGTCGGCCAGCCCGACGCTGTCGGGCGTGGTCAGGACCGGGCCGGTGGGGGGGAGGGCGACCGGCGCGATGACGCCCAGCGTACCGATGCTGGCGGCCTGGCGGCCCTGGCGCGTCCAGAGCTGGCGCAGGAAATCGACGGTGCTGGTCTTGCCGTTGGTGCCGGTGACGGCGACGATCCGGCCCGGCTGCGTGCCTGCGAAGGCGGCGGCCAGCAGGGCCAGCGCCTGCCTTGGTTCCCGAGCGTGAACCAGCGGGATGCCGGGGGCCGTGTCGGGCGACACGTCGGGCGGGGCGACGATGGCGACGGCACCCGCCGCGAGGGCGGCGGGGATGAAGGCGCGGCCGTCGGCCCGTGTGCCGGGGATGGCGACGAACAGCGTGCCGGGGCGCACCTGGCGGCTGTCGGCGGTCACCAGGCCGATCGCGGGGTCCGTCATTTCGGGGGCGGGCAGGCCGGCGGCGGCCAGCAGATGGGACAGGATGTGCGTCATCCCCGGACCTCCGGATGCGTGGGGCGCCCTGGCACGGCCTGTTCGGCCCGCGCGGCGTGCAGCCGCGCGCGGGGCGTCCGGGTGGCGGAGGCGGTGTGTGCGGCCTCGTGGGCGGTGGCCTTCGGCTGGTTGCGTGGGTCGCCCGGATCGTTGCCGGGACCAAGCGGGCGGTAGCCGCGCGGCACGGCGGGTTCCAGCGGGATCGCCAGCGCGTCTTCGACCGCCTGCGGATTGGTCGTGTTGGGGAACAGGCCGAGCATCGGCCCGATGCGGGTCACAATCTTCGACACGGTGGGCGCGGCGTTCCACGCGGCCGTGGTCCAGCCGTGGGTCTGCGGGGTCGCCTTGGGGCTGTCGAGCATGACATAGACGGCGTAGCGCGGGGCGTTCATCGGAAAGATGCTGGTGAAGGCGGCGATGTTGACATGTTTCAGATAGCCGCCATGCGGGCCGATCTTCTCGGCGGTGCCGGTCTTGCCGCCCACGAAATAGCCGGGTGATTCCGCCGTCTTGCCGGTGCCCTTGGTCACGTCCAGGCGCAGGATGCGGCGCAGCAGGGCCGAGATCTCGGGCGAGATGACGCGCGTGGCGCCCGGCATGCTGGCGGCGTTGGCGGTTTCCGTGGTTTCGGCGGTGGCGGGCGTGGTGAGGACTGCCGGGGTGAGGGTGGGGGCGGCCCCGTCCGCGACAGCCGGGGTGAGCGGGGCGGTGTCGTCCGGCTGTTCGCCGTCGCGGGCCATCAGGGTCGGGTGGAGCAGGATGCCGCCATTCACCGTGGCGGCGGTGCCGCGCACGATGGCCAGCGGGGGTTCGGCGACGCCGTGGCCGAAGCCGACGGTCATGACCGTGGAGATGCCCCAGACATGCGGCACGATGGGGCGCCCGGCCTCGGGCAGTTCGATCGGCACCGGTGCGAAGAAGCCCATGCCGCGCAGCCAGTCCTGCTGGCGCTGGGCGCCGACGTCGAGCGCCATATGGGCGGCGGCCGGGTTGGACGAGTAGGCCATCACCTCGTTCAGCGTCAGCCACGGGGCGAAATGATCGCTCTTCATGTCCGCGATGGTGAAGCGGCCGATATGGATGGGGATGGAGGAGAACCGGTCCCACGGATGGGCCACGCCCAGTTGCAGCGCCATGGCCGCCGTCTGGAGCTTGAAGGTCGATCCGGGTTCGTACATGCCGGTGACGGCGCGGTTGAAGCGGGCGTCGGGGTCGGCGCGGCCGAAATCGTTGGCGTCGTAATCGGGCAGGCTGACCATGGCGATGATCTCGCCGGTATTGACGTCCATCACGATGGCGCAGGCGCCGATGGCCTGGAACAGATCCTTGGCCGCCGCCAGCTCGTCGCGCACCACGGCCTGGATGCGGACGTCGAGCGACAGGCGCAGGGGCGTGCGGTCGTGGTCCAGCCGCTTGTCCATCGAGCGTTCGATGCCGGCCACGCCGTGATCGTCGATATCGACCGCGCCGAGGATGTGGGCGGCGACCCGGCCCAGCGGGTAGTGGCGGCGCTCGCCCGGTTCGAAATAGATGCCGGGAATGCCGAGATTGTTGATGGCGACTTCCTGCATCGGCGAGATGTCGCGGGCCAGGTAGACGAATTGCTTTTTGGTCGACAGGCGGCGGATGAGTTCGGCTTCGTCAAGCGCAGGCAGGACGGTACGCAGCTTTTTGGCAGTGTCCTGGGCGTCGATCATTTCCTGCGGGTTGGCATAGACCTGCGCCACCGGCAGCGAGATGGCCAGTACCTGCCCGTTGCGGTCGGTGACCGAGGCGCGGTGGACCTGCGGCAGCGCGAAATCGCCGGCCAGCATGCCCTTGGGATCGCTGCGCGGAATCGGGGGGACCTGGGGGGCGATCTGCCGCTGTTCGGGCGCCATCGGCATGATGACCGTGGCGGTTGCCAGCTTGAGCGCCACGGCGCCGAACAGGCCGAAGAAACCGGCCGACATGGCGAGCAGGCGGGATTGGGTGCGTTCGCGCGCCGTGCGCGTGCGCAGATCGTCGCCGGTGACACGCACATCCATTCGCGCGGGCCGGGTGGGCCCGTCCCGCATGTCGTCTGGTGTGTCGGTCGGGCCGTGGGTCATGTCACCTGTGGGGGGTCGTCAGTTGCTGACTGGAACGGGAGGAGGAAGTGCGCCGGAACGGGAGAAGCCGAGAGAGGAGCCCCTGCCGTATCCCCTTGCCTCCTCATATGGCGTGGGGGGTGCTGCCGGCCTCCAGGCCGCGACCGCGACCGGCAGCGGATGGACCGGCCTGGCGGCTGCGAAGCGCGGTGTGGATGCGGCCGCTGGCGGTAGCACGGGGCGCGCGGCGCGGGCAACGGAGAGAGCGGCATGACGGTCGGCATTATGTGTCAAATCGGGCGAAACCGGGGCGAGGCGCGGCTTCGGGGCCGCCACATGGGCCACGACCGGCTCGATCGCGGCCTGGGCCATCACGATCGGGCGCTCGGGGCGGGCCGCGGCCGGGGTCGAATCGGCGACGGAGAGGTGGCGCGTTGCGAGCGGGTGCTGCACTGCCGCCGCGACCACCATCGGGGGCTGGGCGGCATGGGCCGGCGCCGGCGGGACCGACGCCGCCGCCATCGGGGTGGGAGGTGCTGCGGGACTGTCGGCGGGGGCCGGCGCGTGGGAGGCCAGGCTGTCATCGAGATGGGCGCGGGGATCGACCGCCGCCAGCGGGCGCGAGCCGGGCGCGGGCAGGCGTTCGGCCAGCGAGGCCATCTGGATGAACTGGGCCGGGGCCATCGGGTGCATGTCCGGCAGGAAGCGCGCGGACAGGCTGCCCAGCCGGTCGGGCTGGTTCAGCAGGGCCCATTCCGCGCGCAGCATCGCCGTCTGCTCGCGGATGTGCTGCGTGTCGCCGACGATCTGCGCGATCTGATGGTCGAGAAGCGTCGTCTGGTGCTTCTTGGAATAGAGGAACAATCCGGACAGGCCGGCCATCACGGCGCAGAGGACGGTGAAGGATCGCATCATGGGCGGCGCTCCGTGGGGCTGGTATCTGATGTGTCCGGGACGGGGAGGCGTTCGATCGCGCGCAGGCGGGCGCTGCGGGCGCGGGGATTGGCGCGGGATTCGGCGTCGCCGGGGCGCAGCGTGCGGCCGGTGAGCAGCCGGAAGGCAGGCGCGTCGTCCCTTGCCTGGATCGAGCGGGGATCGTGGCGCGACGGGCCGGGCAGGCGGCCGGCCGCGCGATGCATGGCCTGCTTGACCAGCCGGTCCTCCAGCGAATGGAAGGACACGACGACCAGCCGGCCGCCGGGGGCCAGCATCTCCAGCGCCTGGTCCAGCCCGGAGCGGATCTGCCCCAGCTCGTCATTGACGTGGATGCGCAGGCCCTGGAACGACCGGGTGGCGGGGTCGATGCCCGAGCGGTCGCCGGGCACGACCGAGCGGATGATCTCGGCCAGGCGGAAGGTGGTCAGGATCGGTTCCTGGGCGCGGGCGGCGACGATGGCGCGCGCCACGCGGCGGGAGAGCCGTTCCTCGCCATATTGATAGAGGATGTCGGCGAGGTCGGATTCATCCGTCCGGTTCACGATATCCGCCGCCGTCGGGCCGGTATCGCCCATGCGCATGTCCAGCGGCCCGTCATGGCGGAACGAAAAGCCGCGCGCGCCTTCGTCGATCTGGTAGGACGAGACGCCGAGATCCAGCACCACGCCGTCCAGCGCCGGGGCGCCGCGCGCTTCGAGCAGGGCGCGCATGTCGCCGAATCCACCCTGGACCATGTGCAGGCGGCAGGTGCCCTCGGCGGCGCGCAGTTCGGCCTGCAGGGCCTCGCCGCGGCGGATGGCGGCGGGATCGCGGTCGATGGCCCACAGGGTGCAGCGGGCGGCGGCCAGAATGGCGCGGGCATAGCCGCCGCCGCCGAACGTGCCGTCGAGATAGGTCGCGCCGTCCCTGGGAGCCAGCATCTGCAGCACTTCGGCCAGCATGACGGGGACATGGCCGGGCGGCGGCGTGGTGCTGAGGGGCGGAGTGGTCATGGCGTTCATGCGTCGGCTTCCGGGCGCGGAGCGGCGGGGCGGGCGCCGGACAGGGCGCGCGAACGGGTCCGGGCTTCCGCGCGGCGGCGTTCGGCGGCGGCGGGTTCCCAGATCTGGAAGATCTTGCCCACGCCCATGAAGGCCACCGTTTCCGTCAGGCCGGCATGCTCCTTCAGCGGGTCGGGCAGGATGATCCGGCCCTCGCGGTCCGCGTCGATGGGATAGGCGTCGGCATAGAGGGCGGCGGCCAGGTCGTCATGGTCGTCGGAGAAGATGTCCATGCGATCCAGCGGCTGGCTCAGGGCCGCGAATGCGGCGGGCGGCCAGGCTTCGATGCAGGGATGCAGGTGCGAGGGGCGCAGGATCACCAGCGATTCGCCGGGGGTGGCGTGCGTGCGCAGGGCGGTGCGGAAGGCGGCCGGGATCGAGACGCGGCCCTTGGCGTCGAGACGGTTCTGGTGGGTGCCAAGGAACACACTCACGCTATGCGATGCTCCCTTGGTGGAATGGTTCTGGACGCAGGCGTTGCCGGGCGCCGGATGGTGCCATGCTGGGTCTGCATGGGATATCATGGGATTTTATGGGACGTCAAATTAAACGCGCGGAAATTCTGGCGGAAAACCGCTGTTTTTTGAGAATTCGTGCAGTCGTGACATTGCGGACGTGCAGTCCTCGTCCCAGCTTGGGAGAGCAATGAGGCTGAATGATGGATGTTTATGTTATGTTCTAGTTTGATGAGATCAAAACGAGAACAGATATTGTTCGCATGACTGCCGGGCCGATGGGTGGCCCGGCGGGCGCGGCGATGGATACAAGAGGGAAACGAGGCCAGACGGTCTGTAAGCCGGGTTCTGTCCACCTTCCGGAGAAGGATGGGCGACCATTCCTCTGGGACGCGCCTTGCGGCACGCCTCACGCGACCAACCCGAACGACGGGGCGGAGGAGCCCCCGACGGTGCCGCAAGCGACCCGTCTGCCGTTCCTATTCGGTCTTGCTCCCGGTGGGGTTTGCCCTGCCGCCCGCGTTGCCGCGGGCGCGGTGCGCTCTTACCGCACCGTTTCACCCTTACCCGCACCATCTCCGGCGAACCGGAATGCCGTGTGGGCGGTCTGTTTTCTGTGGCACTTTCCCTGGGGTCGCCCCCGCCGGCCGTTAGCCGGCACCGTTCCTCCGTGGAGCCCGGACTTTCCTCCATCGCATGGAAATCCATGCGACAGCGGTCGCCCGACCGCCTGGCTGGCGGAAACTGACTGTCACCCCGGGTTGCGTCAAGGGGGAATGCGCCGCATCAAAAATATAGAGAGAGCGAGCGGGAGAGATGGCGCATGGATCAGTCGGTGGCGCGACGGGAGCAGCCCGGGGTGATGGCCCGCCTGCTGATGCGGCATCTGGCCGGTCGCGGGCGCGGCGGGCGGCAGGCGGGGCGGCCGCGCACGCTCGATACGCTGCGCCGGGCGCTGGACCAGCCCTGTTTCCCGCAGGCGCTGTCCGGCCTGCCCTTGCGGCGGGTTCTGGCGCTGCGGGTGCCGGGGGCGGAGGAATTGCGGCCGGCGCGGCTGTATGTGCCCCATGGCCGGGTGCGGGGTGCGGTGCTGTTCCTGCATGGAGGCGGGTTCGTGCATTGCGGGCTGAATTCGCATCACGGGATCTGCTGCCGGCTGGCGCGGGAATCGGGAGCGGCGGTTCTGTCCTACGATTATCGTCTGGCGCCGGAACATCGCTTTCCCGCCGCGGTCGAGGATTGCCTGGCGGCGCTGGACTGGCTGGCGGGCGAGGCCTGGCGCTGGGGTGGGCCGCTTGCCGTGGCGGGGGACAGCGCGGGCGGCAATCTGGCGGCGGTGCTGTCGCTGCTGGCGCGGGACCGGGGCGGGCCGGACCTGGCGATGCAACTGCTCTATTATCCGTCATTGTATGGCGCGCGGGATGTGCCGTCGCGGCATCGCTATGCCGAGGGCTATATGCTGACGGCCCGGCTGATGGAGTGGTACGGCCAGCAATATGCCCGTACGCCCGAGGACCTGACTCATCCGCTGCTGGCGCCGATCTTTGCCGATTCGCTGGCCGGGCTGCCGCCGGCGGTCATCGTGCCCGCCCAGTTCGACCCGCTGTATGACGAGGCCACGGGCTATGCCGAGGCGTTGCGGGAGGCTGGGGGGCAGGCGGAAATCCGCTGCTTTCCCGGGACCATCCATGGCTATCTGAACATGTATTCGTTCATGCCGTGGGGGAAGGCGGCGATCCGCTTTGGCGGGCGGCGGCTGCGCGCGGCCTTTGCCGGGGCGGCCGGTCGGGCGGTCAGATCTGCTGGATAGACGAGAAGTCGAAATCCACGCCCGGCGGGTTCTCGCCGATGCGGATCGTGGTCGGGGTGGGCATGGCGTAGGGCGGAACCGGCAGGTTGTAGGGTGCGGGTGCGCCGATGAAGACCCGGCCGGCGAGATCGAACTTGGAGCCGTGGCAGGGGCAGGCATAGCCGCCCGGCCAGTTGGCGACCGGCGTGGTGGGGTCGGGGGCGGGAGAATAGGTGGGTACGCAGCCCAGATGGGTGCAGATCCCGACCACCACCCCATAGGCGGGGACGATCGAGCGATGCCAGTTGGCGGCGTAGGGTGGCTGCTGCAACGCGCCCGAGGACGGGTCGCGCAGCCGGGCGGCCAGTGATGCCTGTTGCAGCCGCTCCAGCGCCTGGGGAGTGCGGTGGGTGATGAAGACCGGGCTGCCGTGCCAGACCACGGTGATCTGCTGGCCCGGGGGCAGTTTCGATACGTCGACATCGATCGGCGGCCGGACCGAGCCCGCATCGCCGGGGCGCAGGCTGTCCAGGAACGGCCAGGAGAAGGCCGCCACCCCGGCTCCGCCGGCCGCCAGCGTCAGCAGGGTCAGGAAATCGCGCCGGTTGCCGGTGGCCGGGGTATCGGTCGCGGAGCTGTCGGTTTCGGTTGGGCCGGTCGTTGTCATGTGGATTTACCGAATTTCGGTCGATAGGTCAGAGCCTGCCTGGAAATGTGGGCTGGTGAGCGAGAGTGCCGCAAAGCGGCACGCCCGTCGTGTGTTTCCGAGCATCGGAGCAGAGCGGCCTTGATGGCCGTGAGCACCGAAGCACAGGAAACGCGCGTCGGATCGCCACCAGCGCGCATTTCCAGGCAGGCTTAGTGGGGCATGGGGTGGAAGGTGTTGGGCGATCCCCAATCGGTCTGCACCGTCTGGTCGATGCGGTTGACCTTGAGCGTGAACAGCTTGGGCAATGTCTTGCTGTCGCCGGGGCAGGAGCCGGAATGTTTTTCCATCACGTCGAAGCGGGCGGCATCCGGCGGGTCGTTGCCGTTGACGATGAACAGCAGGCAGCGGCCGGGGGTGTCGGTCATGCCGTTATGCGTCACCACGGTACGGAAATGCTCGACCAGGGCGGTGTCGTCGAACCAGTTGGCGTGGCGGAAGGTGATCTGGTCCGCCGCCTGGTCCAGCCAGCCCATGCGGGCGGCGACCGTCGCCAGCAGCACCAGCGGCACCACCATCACCACCCGGCGGACGATGCGCTGGCGCATGGTCCGCCGGGGGCGGCGTGGCGTTCCGGACGGGGTGGCAGCCATGCCGGCGGGTGACTTCATGTCATGTCCTCATGCCACGCATGGCCGTCCTCGGCCAGCAGCGCGCGGGCGGCTTCGGGGCCCCAGCTTCCGGCCGGATAGGTCTGGAGGGGGGCCTTGTTCTCGGCCCAGCCGCGCAGGATCGGGTCGACCCAGCGCCATGCGGCCTCGACCTCGTCGCGGCGGATGAACAGGATCGGGTCGCCGCGCACCACGTCGAGCAGCAGGCGCTCATAGGCGTCGGGGTAGCGGGTGCCGAATGCCTTCTCGAAGGCGATGTTGATGTCGGCCTGGCGCAGGGTCAGGCTGTCGGTGGGGGTCGGGTCCTTGGTCGAGACCGACAGGGTCACGCCCTCGTCTGGCTGGATGCGGATCACCAGCCGGTTGGCGCGCGGGGTGCCGGGGAAGATCGACCAGGGGGCGGCCTTGAACTGGATGACGATCTCGCTGCACTTCTCGGCCAGGCGCTTGCCCGAGCGCAGGTAGAACGGCACGTTGCCCCAGCGCCAGGAATGGATCTCGGCCCGGATGGCGACGTAGGTTTCGGTGTTGCTGGTGGCGTCCTCGCCCAGATCTTCCAGATAGCTGGGCAGGGTGTGGCCGTCACCGGTGCGGCCGCGTGCGTACTGGCCGCGCACCGTGAAGGCCGCCACGTCGCCGGGCGCGATGGGGCGCAGGGCGCGCAGCACCTTCAGCTTCTCGTTGCGCAGGCTGTCGGCCTCCAGCGAGCCGGGCGGGTCCATCGCCACCAGGCACAGCACCTGCAGCAGGTGGTTCTGGATCATGTCGCGCAGCGCGCCGGACTTGTCGTAATACGGTCCGCGGCTTTCGACGCCCACCGTTTCGGCCGCCGTGATCTGGACATAGTCGATCGCGTCGCTGGACCACAGGCGCTCGAACACCGGGTTGGCGAAGCGCAGGGCGATCAGGTTCTGGACCGTTTCCTTGCCCAGGTAATGGTCGATGCGGAAGATGTGGTTTTCGGGGAAGTACCGGCCGACATGGTCGTTGATCGCGTCGGCGCTTTGCAGGTCGGTGCCGATCGGCTTTTCCAGCACCACGCGCGACTGCCCGGTCACCAGCCCCTGGGCGCTGAGATTCTCGCAGATCTGGCCGTACAGGCCGGGGGCGGTGGCCAGGTAGTAGACGCGGATACGGTCCTTGGGCGCCTGTTCCAGCAGGCCCTTCAGCGCGGGCCAGGTGCTGTCGGCTTCGGCGCCGTTCAGGCTGACATAATGCAGCAGGTCGAGGAAGCGGCGCGCGGTGGCCCCGTCGAGGTCCGCCGGCTTGACGAACTCGGTCAGGGCCTTTTCGGCGCGCTCCTGATAGTCGGCGCGTGACAGAGGGGAGCGCGCGGTGCCGATGATGCGGGACTGATCGGGGATCTGCCCGTCGCGGTAGCGATAATACAGCGCCGGCAGCAGCTTGCGCATCGTCAGGTCGCCGGTGGCACCGAAGACGATATAGTCGAAAACATCAACGGGAGGGAGCTGGGGCATCGAAATACGGCCTCCTTGCATCGGGTCGGAGCATTGCGGGGGCGCACATGGCCTTTGTCGAGACCGGCACCGTTGTCATGGGGGGGGATGACCTGCCTGCACGGGTTTGGGCCGAGGCCCCGTACCCTGTCAAGTTGCCATTGACCGGCCGCCACCGTCACGATAAGCCCCCCGTTCCCTGACCGGTTGCGGCCCGATCCTCGATCCGGGGCGGATCGGAGGGGCGAGATTCCATCCCCATGCTGGAGGCAGGCCGTTCCATGGACGCGGAAAATTTCGGTGATGACGACAAGGCGGCGGCGGTCGGCGGGATTGCGGCGGACCGGCTGCGCAGCATTATCGAGCGTGTCGAGCGCCTGGAAGAAGAGCGCAAGGCCCTGGCCGGCGACATCAAGGACATTTTCACCGAAGCGAAATCGGCCGGCTTCGACGTGAAGGTCATCCGCCAGATCATCCGCCTGCGCAAGCAGGAGCCGGCCGAGGTGGAAGAGCAGGAGACGCTGCTGGACATCTACCGCCGCGCCCTGGGCATGTAAGTCTGCCTTGAAAGCCGCCCTGCTGGCGACCCGACGCGCATTTTCTGTGCTTCGGTGCTCACGGCCCACAAGGCCGCTCCGCTCCGATGCTCGAAAATACACGCCGGACGCGCCGCTCTCGCTCAGCAGGCCAGCTTTCAAGGCAGACTTTACGTTTCAAGGGATGTTTGTCTCGGGTATTGAGAGGCTGCTGCAAAAGCCCCGATGGTGAGTGGAAGCGCGGTGTCAGCCGCGCGTCTGGCGGTGGTTTTTGAGCATCGGAGCGGAGCGGCCTTGTGGGCCGTGAGCACCGAAGCGCAGAAAAGCGCCGTCAGGCCACCGCCAGCGGGGCTTTTGAAGCAGTCTCTAGGCGTTCACGCGATCCTTGCGCGGGTGGTGGCTGATCTGGTCACATGCGCGGCGGGGTTCGTTTTTTCCGTGGTCGTGCGCAGATGCCGTTTCCGTTTTCCGACTGGATGCCCTGGTGGCTGCAGCTTGTGCTGCTGATCCTGGGGATGCTGTTCATCTTCCTCTGGATGCTGGTGCCGTTCGCGGTGTTCGGCGTGAAGGGGCGGCTGGATGCCCTGGCGTTGCAGATCGAGGATCTGCAGGCCGAATTGCGCGTGCTGGCCCTTCGGCCCGAGGAGCGGGCACCGGTTTCGGTGCCGGCCCCGCGCCCGGCGGCGGCTGCCGCGCCGGTGGTGGAACCTGTGGCCCCCGCGCCGCCGCCCGTGCGGTCGCCCGGGCCCGTTTCGGCCAGCGATGCCTATGTGGCGCGGCCCGAGCGGCCGGTTTCGGCGCGTCCGACCCGTTTCGATCCGCCGCCTTCGGCGCCGGCCAGTGTACGCGCCGCGCCGCCGGTCGAGCCGCCGGCCTATGTTCCGCGTTCGGGCGCACCGGTTTCGCATGATGCCAGCCGGCCCATGCCCTGGCATGACCGGCCGGCCGCCGCCCCGCGCGATCCGATTTTTTTCGTGCCGCCGGAAGAGGCACGGCCGCCTCATATGCCGCCGCCGACCGTTCCCGACGCGCCGCCGGCAGCCGAAGAGGCGCCGTTTCGGCCGGCCTATCGCGTGCCTGACGAGCGCGCGGTCCGGCCGCAGCGCGACGATGAATGGGATGAGAGGCCCCGGTCGGAGCCCACCTTGCGCTGGCCCCCTAGAACCTGAACGGCGGGCACTCCCGTCAGACCGTCAAAGCCTGGGCGGAAATGTGGGCTGGTGAGCGAGAGCGCCGCGAAGCGGCGCGGCCGGCGTGTGTTTCCGAGCACCGAAGCGGAGCGGCCTTGATGGCCGTGAGCATCGGAGCGCAGGAAACGCGCGTCGGATCGCCACCAGCGCGCATTTCCGCTCAGGCTGTGAGGACGAGGTCGTCGCGGTGGATGATCTCGTCGCGTCCGCGCCAGCCCAGCAGGGATTCGATATCGTCCGAGCGGTGGCCGGCGATCTGGCGGGCGTCGGTGGCGCCGTAGGCGGACAGGCCGCGGGCGATTTCGTTGCCGTCCAGGTCGGTGACCACGACCAGGTCGCCGCGTTCGAACGTGCCGTGGACCGCGCGCACGCCGGCCGGCAGCAGGGACGACCCTGCCGCCAGGGCCTGTCGGGCGCCGTCGTCGATGGCCAGTTGGCCGGCCGGTGCGAGGCCGCCGGCGATCCAGCGCTTGCGGGCCGACCGCCCGTCGGGCAACGGCAGGAACCACGAGCAGCGTGCCCCGTCGCGCAGGCGCGCCAGCGGGTGCGGGTCCTTGCCCAGCGTGATCGCCATGGCGCAGCCGGCCTGGGTGGCGATGCGGGCCGCCATCAGCTTGGTGCGCATGCCGCCGGAGGAATAGCCGGGCGGAGGCGCGCCGCCCATGGCCTCGATATCCGCCGTGAGGGTAGCGATGACGGGCAGGTGGCGGGCCGTGGGGTCGATTCTGGGGTCGGCCGTATACAGCCCGTCGATATCCGACAGCAGCACGAGCTGGTCGGCGCCGGTCATTTCCGCGACCCGCGCCGCCAGGCGGTCATTGTCGCCGAAGCGGATCTCGGTGGTGGCGATGGCGTCGTTTTCGTTGATCACGGGGACGCAGCCCAGGCCCAGCAGCGTGTCGAGCGTGGCGCGGGCGTTGAGGTAGCGGCGCCGGTCTTCGGTATCGCCGGGGGTCAGCAGCAATTGCGCGGCGACCAGGCCGTGCGCCGACAGGGCATCGGTCCAGGCCTGGGCCAGGCGGATCTGCCCGACCGAGGCGGCGGCCTGTTTTTCCTCCAGCCGCAGGGTGCGGCGCGTCAGGCCCAGGCTGTGGCGTGCCAGCGCGATGGCGCCGGAGGAGACGAGGATGACCTCGATACCCGCGCCCCGCAACGCGGCGACGTCCTGCGCCACGCTGTCCAGCCAGTCGGTGCGCGGGGTGGCGTTGTGCGAATCCACCACCAGCGCGCTGCCGATCTTGACGACTACGCGGCGGGCCGCGCCCAGGCTGGGCAGTGCCGCGCCGGTCACGGCGTGGGCTCGGGCCGTTGGGTGGCGGCCGGCGGAGCCTCGTTGCGTTCGGCCTCGCGAATCGCGGTGACCTCGTCCTGCAGCAGGCGCAGCACGTCGTCCAGTCCCTGGCGGGTGACGCCGGACAGGGTGACGACCCTGGCGCCGCTGGCCTTTTCCAGCGCGCGGCGGCGGCTGGAAATCTGCTGCGGGGTCATGGCGTCGATCTTGTTGAGCGCGATGATCTCGGGCTTGGCGGCCAGGCCGGGATCGTAGGCTTCCAGCTCGTGGCGGATGGTGCGCCATGCCTTGACCACGTCGCCGGCGGCGCCGTCGATCAGATGCAGCAGCACCGCGCAACGCTCGACATGGCCCAGGAAGCGGTCGCCCAGGCCCGCGCCCTCATGCGCGCCGGCGATCAGGCCGGGGATGTCGGCGATGACGAATTCCTCGGACACCGACAGGCGCACGACGCCGAGCTGCGGGTGCAGGGTGGTGAAGGGGTAGTCCGCGATCTTGGGCCGCGCGGCCGAGACGACGGAGAGGAAGGTGGATTTGCCCGCGTTCGGCAGGCCGACCAGTCCGACATCGGCGATCAGCTTCAGGCGCAGCCAGATCCAGCGTTCCTCGCCCGGCCAGCCCTTGTCGGCGCGGCGGGGGGCGCGGTTGGTGCTGGTCTTGTAATGCGCGTTGCCGTAACCGCCATCGCCGCCATGGCACAGCACGATGCGCTTGCCGGGCTCGTCGAGGTCGGCGAGCATCGTCTCGCGGTCTTCATCGAAGATCTGGGTGCCGATCGGCACCTGGATCACGACCGGAGGGGCGGCGGCACCCGTACGGTCCGAGCCGGCGCCGTTGCCGCCCTTGCGGGCGCGGAAATGCTGGGTGTAGCGGAAATCGATCAGTGTGTTCAGGTTGCTGGCGGCGACGAACACGATGTCGCCGCCGCGCCCGCCCTTGCCGCCGTCCGGACCGCCGAATTCGATGTATTTCTCGCGCCGGAAGGCCACGACGCCGTCGCCGCCGTCACCGGACTTTACGTAGATCTTGGCTTGGTCGAGGAATTTCATCGTACTGGTCCGGTGGCAGCTTGTGGTCCTGGCTGGAGATAATACCCCGCCATGACGCAAAAAGGGCCGGTCCCGAGGACCGGCCCTTCGCGGGTCGAAAACGGTCCCGAGAAGCGGGGTGCTTACTCGGCCGCGATCGGCAGCGCCTCGACCGACACGTGCACGCGGCCTTCGGCGCGGCGCTCGAACTTCACGTGGCCATCGACCAGCGCGAAGATCGTGTGGTCGCGGCCGAGGCCGACATTGGTGCCCGGCTTCATCTTGGTGCCGCGCTGACGGAGGATGATGTTACCGGCGATCACGCTCTCGCCGCCGAACTTCTTGACGCCGAGACGACGTCCGGCGCTATCGCGCCCGTTGCGGGATGAACCGCCTGCCTTTTTTTGTGCCATTGCCTGAACTCCTGACTCTGAACTGACCTGATAAGCCTGCCGGCGGCGCTGTTAGGCCGCCTGGCGGGTTCAGGCGGCGTTGATCTCGGCGATGCGCAGCACGGTGACGGGCTGGCGATGGCCGTTCTTGCGGCGGCTGTTCTGCCGGCGGCGCTTCTTGAAGATGATGACCGTGTCCAGACGGTCCTGCGCGATGACCGTGGCGGTCACGGTGGCGCCGGGGACCAGCGGGGCGCCGATCGTCGTGCCGCTCTCGCCGCCGACGGCGAGGACGTCGGTGAAGGTGATGGTGGAGCCGGCTTCGGCTTCCAGCTTCTCGACCTTCAGGACGGTGTTGGGGGAAACGCGATACTGCTTTCCGCCGGTACGAATGACTGCAAACATGTTCTAACCTGTCTTTCCGATCTCTTGGCGCGTGCGGCCCCGTGGCGGGACAGGCGACGCGACCCAGTCGCTTTTTTTTATTGGCCGTGCGGACACGGCTACCCCTCGTCAGCGCGGGGGCGAGGTGCGGCTTTTACTGCCGGCTGCCGCGCGCCGTCAACCGCCGATTGATCGGCTGGGCGGGAGAGGGGGGAATATTATGTCGGAAAAACGCATCAAGGTCTCTTGCACGCCCTGCGGCACCACCCTATAAGCCCGATCCATCGCCGCTAGCGAAGACGGAGAGGTGCCGGAGCGGTCGATCGGGGCGGTCTCGAAAACCGTTGTGCGTGCAAGCGTACCGTGGGTTCGAATCCCACCCTCTCCGCCATTTCAGTTCGTCTCTGGGCATGCCAATGGGCGCCGACTGTCGGCAATTTCGACACGTTGCGCCAGCGCGCAGGTGATCCCGCCGATAGCCGCCCCCCTTCGAGCAGGGGGCGCTCGCGTATGGCCTGCGAAAACCGTCGGATCATGGCCGGGCTGGGCGCCTTGTGACCGGCGTTGTCGAGCATGGCGTCGCCCGATCCCGGCCGGGGTCAGGCACTCCGTATAGTGGATGACGGCGCAATTGTCTGCGTGTAGTCGTTGAATCGACGGGGCGTATCGCCGTTCAACAGATAGACGCGCATCCGCAACAGCCTATATGTGGCGATTTGCCACACGCAGCCTTCGGTCATGTCAGGACAATCCGGTCCTTCGTCGCCTGAAGGCCGCACCGAAACAGTTTCTGCACAGCGCGAGCGAAATCGTAGGGTTGAAGCAGGCTGAAGCGGCCAGTCACAAGCTGGTCGGCAAGAACGGGATTGTCGATGGAAATGACGATCGGCGAATATTTCATAAACTGCGACGCAGCAGCGACAAGGGACGTGTTTCGTAGCACGATCTGCCCGCCGCGCCAGGCCCGCCTGGTCAGGGATTCGGCATCCTTCATGCTGTCATGGCGGGCGACGGCCGGCGTGCCTTCGGCAGGCAGCGACAACCGGTAAACGGCTGGTGCGTCCAGGCGCATGACGGAGCCATGGGAGGACACCCGGACGTCTCCGCCATAATTGACCAGTTCAATCCCATCGCGATGTACCGACAGGTCGAAATCCGCATGACGTGTCTGCACGCTGAAACCGCCGGCGGACAGGTGGCACCCGCTTCCCGTTCCTTCCACCCCGATACGGCCGCTCAACACTTGGACGCTCCCCCTGGAACTCTGGGGTACATCCATGTCCGACAGAGCGTCGAGGATAAGAACATTCCCCTGCCACGCATAGCGCCGGGGCGCTTCATGGGCATGGCGCACAAAAAAGAGCGGGTCCGGCGGCACGCGCTTCGTGACGAAGAGGGCCCCGCACGCGGCGGCGGCCCCGGCGATCGCCATTCGCCGCGAGACAGGAAACCGCGCATTGACCGGCATGCTCTGCGGCGCGGCGGCATAGTCCAGCGCGCGGTAAAGCGCGGCAGCCCGTACATATGCGCCAAAATTGCGGCTGTCTTCCTTCAGCCAGGCGTCCAAACGCGCGGAATCGGTTGCGGGCAACGGCTCGCCGTCCTGGCGGATAATCCATTCTTCCGCCTGTCTCGCGCGCTGTGTTCCGATCTTCCGCACGGCGGCTGTCACGCGATCTCCGGGAGATGCATCATATGTGTCATTTTCCTGCCCCGCATATAGAAGTCCATCATATATCGGTCGCTATTTCTTTATCTTCTCGGGTTTCCGTACATGATCGAACGTATCATCTCCCGCCATTTCTTCGGACGACACTGACATCGTTGTGCTTTCAAGATCATCCGAAATCAGCTTGAGCCCGCGCAGAACGCGGCGCTCGACCGTGCGTCTTGTGATGCCGAGTTTTTTCGCGATCTGATTGTAGGTCATGCAATAGATCTTACGCAGCAGAAAAGCGTCGCGATATTCCTTCGGCAGACTCAGCACGCGTCCCCTGATACGCGCCATCTCCTGTCGCGATGCGGCATGCCTTTCCGGAGTAAGCTGGGTCATGGGCTCGTGCCCGTCATCGAATGCGAGGGCTTGGCCAACATAGCGGACGTTCGCCTTGCGCGCCTCCTCGATGACCAGATTATGGGCGCAGCGAAAGAAAAGGGCCCTCCCGTTCAGGATTTCTCGCTCCGGCCCCGCGCAAAGACGGGCATAACATTCCTGGATGACGTCGTCGGGATCGACCAGCGTGAACCGCCTGAGCCACTGCCTCACCTCACGCTCATGCGGCAACACATGGTCAATGATCCATGCCAGTCGGGACTCATCGAGAGGCTTCGGAGGCCTCTCCCCGCGTTCTGTCCTGCTGGTTTCTTCCACGGCCTTGCGGCATCCCCTGCCAGATCACGGTGGCTACCTATCACGCCTCGCTTCCGCCCTTAAAGCCAGGCACGGGCCGCTGACGATCGGCCGCTGCCGCGTGCTGTTGAAGGCCGCCCTCATGAAACAAAGCCTTTTCCATGCTTTAAGGGCGAGCGCGCCGAGACGGAAATTATCCTCAATATTTCCGTCATATAATTTTCACAATAATTATGGTCATCGGGGAGGGAAAAACGACATCGCCGCTCGTCTTAGCTGTGCTTTTCACAAACCCTGAGGTTCGAGCGTGATGCGTCGGTTCATTTGTCCTTTTTCCGCAATTCTTATGGGGACAAGCCTCTATTTTGCAGATGCGGCCAGGGCGGCAACGCATCGGTTCGACATCCCGGCCGAAAACGCGCCGGATGCCCTGTCCAAGTGGCAGAAGCAATGCGGGATCGGCGTTCTGGCAAAGGGCGCCGATGTCGAAGGCCTGAGGTTTCACGCCGTGCGGGGGAGCATGGACGACCAGGCAGCCCTTCGCATGATGATGCAGGGTTCTCCTTTGTCCATAGAACGATTCGACGGAAAATTTGTCGTTATTGTAAGGAAATATACAAAGAGAGAGACCATTGTACGGAAGGTCGAGGGAACGGAGGACGTCTTCGCGATCGGCTATCACAACGCTCTCTCGCATAAAAGGGCGTCTGACGTCGTGGTGGACAGTATTGCCTACGACCCCATCCAGACGCTGGGCGGTGCATCGTCCATCGCGCAATCCCTGGTCCTTTTGCCTGGGGTCACGGCGATTACCGATGGCGACGAGCCGCGTTATGTCAGCCTGCGCGGTATTTCTCCTGACCTCAATCATACCAGCATCGACGGCATCGCCCTGGCAACCGTGGGAGAAAACGGAACCGGGGCGCGACGTGTGAACTTGCAGAACATCCCGAGCGACATGACGGCGCGGACGGATATCTATAAATCGTTCACGGCAGAGCAGGATGCCGGCGCCATCGGCGGCGTCGTGGACCTGATTCCAATGAGTGCCTACGACCATAAGGGATTCTATAAATTTATCGATGCGGACGCGATCTATTCCACCCTGGCGGGCATCGCGGGCAAGGATGGCGCCAAAGGCGGCACGCCGCACTGGGGCCAGGGCGTCAAGGGGATCGTCTCTGACCAGTTCGGCAAGGACAACGAATTCGGTATCGTCCTGTCGGGTCGCTATCAGTATCGGGTCAGAAACTCCAGCAAGACCTTTGGCTATTCGCAATATTATAATACCGCCGGGCAAGCGATCAATTCACCTGCCCTGCCTGGCTGGAATGGCCTTTTGACGCCGAGCAGATTTCAAAGTGCCGACTATTCCGATGCGATCACCAATGTCGGCGGTTCGGGTCGATTCGAGTGGAGGCCCACCAGAAGCAACCTGCAAGCCTCGGTCATGGGATGGGCCTATCGTCGTGGTGAGGGCAATACCGGCTCTTACGACACGATGTACACCAACAGCGTGACTCATCAGACGGGAGCCGGCGGACGCGAGAAGATCGGCAGTGTGTATCTCAGCCAACGCACCGGTGATACGTGGCAGCGCGACAGCTATGGTGTGCTCGGCCATCTGGAGTGGCGCAGCAGGCAATCGCTGCTGTCGCTGAAGGCTGGCTACACATGGGAGACCTATGCCAATGGCGAACGTTACCTCGAAGCCCGGACCTACCCGACCAATCAGTCCCTGACCTATGGCGGCGGTGGTCCGAATAATAATATGACCTATATCACCGGTTATGATCAACCGGGCTTCTGGAACAACGCCGTCTTCAAGATCGACTCCGCCGACATTTACGCGGAGCGCGCGATTGAGAAACTGCCGACCGCGCGGTTGGATTATTCGTGGAACACCGGAAAGAGCGATCGCGGCTTCGGCGTGGCGGCCGGATTCGAATGGCGTGAAATGTCGATTTCACGCAATGCCAGCGAGGACATGTTCAATACGGGACAGGTTCTGGACCCGAAATACTTCCTGCATCCTGACTACAGGCTGGTCGGTTTCGCGAAACCCCTGCCGGTCATTAACGTGTCCGGTTTTCCGTTCTCGACTCTGCCCCTCAATGCCGCGCAGACGGCATATTATTCCGGCACGTCGGATTATGCCTACCAGGAAGATCTGTATGATGGCTATGTCTCGCTGCGCTATCGCCTGCCGCGTACGGTGATCATCGCCGGCGTCAGGACGGACGCGGTGAATTATACCGGTTGGACGCCGCAGATCAGCAACAGCATGCTGACGGGAGCGACGACGGTCACGCATGGCGGGTATCTCAATCCGCTACCGTCCGTCGATGTCATCCATCACTTTCCCTACGCGGTCAATCTTCATGCATCCTTCAGCATGACGGTGGGCCGCCCCAACCCAAGCCAGCTGGCCGCCGCCGAATATATCAGCTGCGGGAACACCAGCACGCCGGGCAGCATCACCGACTGCTCGATCTCGATGGGCAATCCCAACCTGCGACCGCGTCGAGCCAAGAATTTCGACATTTCAGTCGATAAATATTTCAACAAAAATAACGGATTTGTCAGTCTGGCGTTTTTTGACAAATGGATTAAAGACGATATCTATACTCTTAGTTCATTCCAAACTATCAACAACCAGCTTTATACGGTCAATCGGCCGGAAAATGCCAACGGATCGACGATCATGGGGCTGGAATTCAGCGCTACGGAGCGAAATATCCGTTTCCTGCATCAGGTTTTCGACCTGTCCGCCAATGCGACGTGGATGAACGGCAGCATGCAGTACATGTTCGGGACGCAGATGGCCACCACCCACAGTCTGATCAACCAGCCGACCGTCCTGGCAAATGGCGCGGTGACATGGAAGATTCCCCAGATAGATGGCGGTCTTCGCGTAACGGCGAATTATTCTGGTGGCTATGTCACGAGTTTCGGTGCCACACCGGGCCTGTATTACGGATTCGGCTCGCTCTTCACGATGAACCTGGCTTTCTGGCACCGGGTTATTCCGCATCTGATGTTCAAATATGAACTGATGAATGTCGCCGACCAGCAGCCATATAATACCTACGGGTATGAAGGCCATGTCAGCTTTATCAACCAGTACCAGTACTACGGTCGGGGCGCCTATTTCCATGTGATCTTCGATTGAAGTCTTTGCGGACGACCGTTCGCTTTCCCGAAACGCATCGCAGGAAGGAATTGCCTCGTCATGTCATACCGCACGCCATCTGCCGAGAAATGCAGGGCGGCAGGGCGTCCGGCCCGTCGGCCTGCCATCAGGGCATCACTATGCGCGTTCTGCATTTCCTCCGCCATTGTGATGGGACATGGCGACGGCAGGGCGAGGACGGCCATTGGTGATGGTCCGAAGCCGGGTGCCATTCCCGGTGGCATGCTCCTGCCCAATGGCTGGAAGATCAGTCCGGCCGGCACGGCTTTTGTCGAATTGTCCGACATGGTCTCGAACCTCTCCCTGTCACCGGATGGAAAGATCCTGGTCGCCAGTCATCCTGGATGGCTGAAGGAAGGCATCGACGTCATCGACGCGAATACACAGGAGAAAATCCAGTCGATCACGCTGCCTGCCGTGGGGCAGGGGCTGCACTGGTCGGCCGACGGCAAGCGGCTCTATGTCGCGGGAGGCAACGCGACGGGGCCGAAGAACAGGAGAAGACACCAGGCATCGATTTATGTCTTCGATTATCGGGACGGTCGGCTGGATGCCGACCGGATGATGCATTTTGCCCGGTATGACGATCCGGCCAGGATCTGGTGGTCGGACATGGTCGAAGATGCGTCCAGTCATCGGCTTTACGCCGTGGACCGCACGACCGGGCACAAGCCGGGCAGCGTCTATGCGTTCGACCTGGCGACCCGAAAGCCCGTGGCGCGTGTCGGGGTGGGGATAACCCCCTATCAGATCTTATCCAGCCGCGACGGAAGGCGGCTCTTTGTCTCGAACTGGTCCGACGGCACGGTCAGCGTCATCGATACCCGGACCAGCAGTGTGCTCCAGACGCTACGCGTCGGGGCCAATCCCAATGCGATGGTCATGTCGTCGGATGATCGGCTGTTCGTGGCCTGTTCGAATGACAATTCGGTTTTTGTGATCGATGGGCGGACATTGAAGGTCATGGACAGAATCCTGACCACGCAGACGCCCCAGGCGCCGGAAGGGGCCACGCCCGATGCGCTGGCGATCGACGGGGAACGGCATCTGCTCTATATCGCCAATGCCGGGAACAACGCGATCGCGGTCGCCGATATCGCGCGTCCGGATAATAGTGCTGTCCTGGGCTTCATTCCGACCGGCTGGTACCCGTCCGCGTTGGCCCTGGGCGATAACGGACGCGTCCTCTACATCGCCGACGCGAAAGGCGAACGCGGGCGCGGCCCCAATCCCTACGGTTCCTTCAGCCCGTTACGCGACGGCGCGAGGATGGATGAACTGGAGAAACAGACCAGCACGATGGCGCTGCAACTGAGTACCATCGCCTCGCTGTCCCTGACCGACCTGAAACGCCGGCTGCCTGCCTGGACGCGGCAGGTCGTGGAGAATACGCCCTATCGTGACTCCCTGCTGTCCGAGGCACGCCCTCCGCGCGAACCCAGCATCCTGCCCCAGCGGGTAGGCGCGCCGTCGCCGATCCAGCATGTCATTTATATTATCAAGGAAAATCATAGTTACGATAATCTGTTCGGCGATCTGCGTCAGGCGGACGGGGACCCCAGCCTGACATTGTTCGGCTGGGATGTGACGCCGAACCAGCACAGGCTGGCCAGTACTTACATGATTTTCGACAATCTCTATTGCGACGGCGAGGTCAGCGTCGATGGCCATTCCTGGTCCGATTCAGCCTATGCGACCGATTTCAATGAAAAACAATGGCCACCACTTTATGGCGGCTACAGTGTGGGCGAGTACAATGTCAAGGCGATGGTCCCTTCTGCCGGCCATATCTGGGATCTGGCCCAAAAAAAGGGCCTGACATATCGCTCCTATGGCGAATTCGCCACCCGCGTCAGTACGGGACCGACCGTGATGGAGGCTGCTCCGGGGGCGGAAAATCTGAAGGGCCATGTCGCTCGCGACTATTTCAACTGGTTTCCGGACCGGGATACCGACCGGGCCCGAATTTTTATCCGCGATCTCCATGCCTATGATAGAAATTATCGCAGTCCGGATCCGGAACGACGTCTGCCCAATTTCGTGATCATGAGCATGCCCGAGGACCACACGATGGGAACGCGGCCGGGTGCGAATACTCCCATCGCCATGGTCGCCAACAGTGACTACGCGATCGGGCAGGTTGTGGATGCGGTCAGTCACAGCCCGTACTGGCCACAGACGGCGATCTTCATCATCGAGGACGATCCGGGTGGCGGTCCCGACCATATCGATGCGCGCCGCACGGTGGGTTTGGTCATCAGCCCCTATACGCGGCGCAGTCGCGTCGACAGCACGCTCTATACCACCAGCTCCATGATCCGGTCCATGGAACTGTTGCTGGGCCTGCCGCCGATGAGCCAGTACGATGCTGCGGCCATGCCGATGTATGCGGCCTTCGGTGTCGATAGCGACCCGACCCCCTTTACGGTTATCGCACCGAAAGTCGATGTGAACGCGATCAACTCCGTCCATGCCTATGGCGCGGGACAGAGCCTGCGGATGGATTTTTCCGGTCTCGACAAAGCTCCCATGCATGGCCTGAGTGAGGTGATCTGGAAAGATATCAGAGGCATGGATTCCGTCATGCCCCTGCCGGCGCATCGTTTCCGGCCGATCGTCGATATCGCCGATATCGACGACGATGATTAGGGGCGAACCCGCATTGCCCGTTGGCCCCGGACGTTTTGCACGAAACGCACCTGCATGATGGATCTTGATCGGCGTAGGTCGTCGATTCCGCCACGTCATCAATCCTTGCAGGTCGTCAATGCGAGCGAGATCCTCGACCTGTTCGGCACCGTGAATGTCATCGCGGTGCTACAGGGACACACGCATGTGCTCGAACGGGTCGACTGGTACGGTGTGCCCTATATTACCGGTGGAGCGGTAAGCGGCAATTGATGGCACGGCACACGTTTGGGCACCCGGGAAGGCTTTCCGGTCGTCGATGTGGCCAATGGCCGCGTAAGTACGCCTTATGAGACTTATGGTTTTAACGTATCGATTCGCACGACATATGATGCCGGGCGCCCTCTCTCCGATCACGTCACATGAATCCGCGCGTAGGACAGATTCACAGCCCTGCGGAGCGGGGTATCCCACCCGGCTGGTGCTGTGCGGTTTCCCTTCCCGAGGCCCGGCCCATTTCCGGACTGCGCGCATTGAGGGGCTGGTCGTCGTTGCAAGTGGGGTGCCGGCGGTTGACTGTGCGGGGCTGGCTGGGAACGATCGGTGTGCCTGCCGGCGATTTGCCGGTGGCATAGAGGATGATGGACCATGCCCTTGAAACCGCCCCATGTCTGGAAGCCGCTCAACTGGTTTTACCGCGATCGCCATCGGGCGGATCGGCCGCCCGGTGCTCCGCGATGGATCGACACATTCAATGATCGGCTGGCCGTCAAGATGACGGTGATGTTCGGCAGTATCTGGTGCGTCTATACGTTCACGGTCTTTTCGCTGCTGCCGCTGCTCCATGCGTCCTGGCAGGGGCCGCTGCTGTATATCAGCAACTGCATCCAGCTCGTCGCGCTGCCTGCGCTGATGGTCGGCAATGCGGTCATTGCGCGTGGTACCGACCAGCGGGCGATCGAGGACCATACGGCACTGGTCGAGATCCTGAACGATGTGCGCGAGGAACTGGCGCAATTGCGGGCCTTCACCGCCGGCATTGCCCGGACCGCGCAGGAGAACAAGGACCGGCCGGCGGATGTCATCGCCTTTGCCAATGAAGCCACCATCACGGTGAACGAGCCGGTGGTGCCAACGGGCGGCCACGTCGATGGATCGTTGAGCGGACCGGCGGCCGGGTGATCGGCCTTGCGTCGGGGCAGGAGCGTGTTCGGGTCATGGTCGGGTCGCTGACATCAGCAGCATCATGGGCCGTTCGATTTCCTCGGCCAGGGTCGGCATCTGTGCGATCTGTTTCTGTGTTGGCGCGCATTCGTCGATCCGGCGCAGGGCGAAGCCCGTGTCGGTCAGGGTGTTGAGCGTGGTGGCCATACGGCGGTGATATTTCAGCACCCCTTTGGCGAACCAGTCGTTCGAACGCGCCGGTGCCGACGCAGGCCACGCGCGGTGGCGCGCGTCATGGCCCTGGTCCCGGCTCACGGCAGGCGCGCCAGGCGCGCGGTCAGCAGGTCGTAGAAGGCGGTGTCGTCCACGTCGCGCAGGAACAGGGCGTTGGCTTGCCTGTCGGTGACCTTCCACCAGTCCACCACCGTCATGCCGCGCGAGAGGGGGCTTTCGGTCTCGATGCGGACATTGACCGACCGGCCGCCGAAGATTTCCGGCTGGAGCAGCCAGGCGATGGTGCAGGGGTCGTGCAGGGGCGCGCCCGCCCAGCCATATTTCGCGCGGTCGAAACGTTCCGAAAAGGACAGCATGTCGGCGGCGGCCAGCGAGCAGCGATTGCCGCTGGCGCGGAAGGCGGCGAGGCGCGCGGGTGTTGCCAGGCAGCGATGGGTCACGTCCAGCGGCAGGACCACCAGCGGAATGCCGGCGCCGAACACGATTTCGGCGGCCTTGGGATCGGCATAGATGTTGAATTCGGCGGCGGGGGTGATGTTGCCCAACTCGGACCAGGCGCCGCCCATCAGCACGATCTCGCGCACCAGGGTGGCGATGTCGGGGGCGAGGCTCAGCGCGATCGCCAGGTTGGTCAGCGGGCCCAGCGCCACCAGCGTATACTCCCCCGGCGTGCCGGCGCGGATCGTGTCGATCAGATAAGTGATGCCGCTTTCGGGCTGGGCCGCGATGGCGGGCGGCGCGGTGAAGTCCAGCCCGTCGAGCCCGGTAGGGCCATGCACATGTTCCGCCGTGGTCTGGGCGGCCGCCAGCGGGCGGCTGGCGCCCTCATAGACCGGGATATCGGTCCGCCCGGCCAGTTCCAGGACGCGGCGCGCGTTCTCGCTGGTGCGGGGCAGGGGCACGTTGCCCGCCACGGCGACGATCGCGCGCACATCCAGTTCGGGCGATGCCAGGGCCAGGAAAATCGCGACGGCGTCGTCCTGTCCCGGATCGGTGTCGATGATGATCTTGCGTGGCATGGTCCCTCCCGCTGGAAGGATTCGCCATCGGGTCCGGGACGCGCTGCGCGACGGGCCGACGACGAATCATTGTGACACTAGAACGTATTGATCGGCGTGACGCCATAGGGTGCAGGGCAGGTACGCCGGAATTTGAACATTTGGTCAGAAAAAAGTTGCGGTTCCGGACAGAGTGGCTTTATCGTGTCGCACATGGATTGAATGGCGGAGACTTCCATGAACGCGACACCAGACATCGCCTGTGGCCGCCTGAGTGCGTTGGAGCTTTCACAAAATTTCGCGGATGCGCATCCGGCGCTGACGGCGCCGCAGGCGGCACTGGAAGCCGACCGGTGCCTCTACTGCTTCGATGCGCCGTGCATGGAAGCCTGCCCCACCAGCATCGATATTCCGAAATTCATCAAGGCTATTGCTTCGGGCAATCTGGCCGGATCGGCCCGTACCATCCTGGAATCCAACATTCTGGGCGGGTCGTGCGCGCGGGTCTGCCCGACCGAAATCCTGTGCGAGCAGGCCTGCGTGCATAACAGCCTGGAGGCGGGCAAGCCGGTGCGGATCGGGGCGCTGCAGCGTTTCGCGACTGATTGGCAGATGGACCATGGCGGCCAGCCTTTCACCCGCGCGCCGCTGACGGGGCGGCGCGTCGCCGTGGTGGGGGCCGGGCCGGCGGGCCTGGCCTGCGCGCATCGCCTGGCGATGCATGGGCATGACGTGGTGCTGTTCGATCGTCATGCGCAACCGGGCGGGCTGAACAGTTATGGCGTGGCCGCCTACAAGCTGGCGGACGATTTCGCCCAGCGTGAGGTCGCGTTCCTGATGGAGATCGGCGGCATTACCTTCCAGGGCGGGGTGACGGTGGGGCGCGATGTCACCGTCTCCGCCCTGGCTGTGGAATATGACGCGGTTTTCCTGGCGACGGGACTGGCGGGCGTGCGCGCGCTGGGGCTGGCGGGCGAGACGCTGGACGGCGTGATGGATGCGGTGTCGTTCATTGAAACGTTGCGGTCGAACGACAAGAAGGACGTGCCTGTGGGACGCCGGGTCGTGGTGATCGGCGGCGGCAACACGGCGGTGGATGCGGCGGTGCAGGCCAGGCGCCTGGGTGCCGACGAGGTGACGCTGGTCTACCGGCGCGGGGTGGAGCATATGTCCGCCACCTCGGTCGAGCGCGAGTGGGCGCAGACCAACGGCGTGACCGTGCGGCTGTGGGCCGCGCCGCAGGGCCTGCTGTCCGAGGATGGGGCGCTGACGGGGATTGCCTTCGCGCGCGGCCGGGCCGGTGCGGACGGGCGGGTTGTCTACGACCCCGAGGATAGTTTTACGCTGGCGGCGGATATGGTGCTGAAGGCCATCGGCCAGGTTTTCCTGCCCGCGCATGCCGAGGGCGAACATATCGCCGTCGAAGGCGGGCGGATCGTGGTGGATGGGCAGTACCGGACCTCGATGCCGGGCGTCTATGCCGGTGGCGACTGCATTGTGGGCGAAGACCTGACCGTGGCCGCCGTGCGGGACGGGCGCGACGCGGCCGAGGCGATTGACAAGGCGTTGCGCGCCGGGGACGGGCGAGGACGCGGCGTGGAGCAGGAGAACGGATAATGGCTGATCTGCGCACGGTTTTTGCCGGAATTTCTTCGCCGAATCCGTTCTGGCTGGCGTCCGCCCCGCCGACGGACAAGGAATATAACGTCCGCCGCGCCTTTCAGGCCGGGTGGGGCGGTGTGGTGTGGAAGACGCTGGGAGAAGACCCGCCGGTGGTCAATGTCAGTTCCCGCTACGGTGCGCTGGCCTATGAGGGGCGGCGCATGGCGGGGCTGAATAATATCGAGCTGATCTCGGACCGGCCGCTGGCGACGAATATCGCTGAAATCAAGAGCGTGAAAAGGGATTTTCCGGACCGTGCCCTGGTGGTCAGCCTGATGGTGCCGTGCCGGGAGGACAGTTGGAAATCCATCCTGCCGATCGTCGAGGAGACCGGGGCCGACGGGATCGAGCTGAATTTCGGCTGCCCCCATGGCATGTCCGAGCGGAACATGGGCGCGGCGGTGGGCCAGGTGCCCGAATATGTCGAGATGGTCACGCGCTGGTGCAAGCAGTACACGCGCATGCCGGTGATCGTGAAACTGACGCCCAATATCACCAATATCCTGGCCCCGGCGCGGGCCGCGCTGGCGGGGGGGGCGGATGCGGTGTCGCTGATCAACACCATCCAGTCGGTGATCGGGGTCGATCTGGACGCCATGGCGCCGATGCCGGTGGTGGGCGGGCAGGGCACGCATGGCGGCTATTGCGGGCCCGCCGTCAAGCCCATCGCCCTGCGCATGATCGGGGACATTGCCCGCGATCCGGAGCTGTCGGCGCTGCCGATCTCGGGCATCGGCGGGATCAGCAACTGGCGCGACGCGGCGGAATTCCTGGCCATGGGGTCGACGACGCTGCAGGTCTGCACGGCGGCGATGCATTATGGCTTCCGCATCGTCGAGGACATGATCGACGGGCTGTCTGCCTGGATGGACGGCAAGGGCTATGCCGGGATCGACGATGTAACGGGGCGGGCCATTCCGCGTTACGTGCACTGGAACGATCTGAACCTCAAATTCCGGACCCTCGCGCGGATCGACCAGGATGCCTGCATCAAATGCGGCCTGTGCCATATTGCCTGCGAAGATACCTCGCACCAGGCGATCGCCCGGCTGCGGGACGGCGAGGCGCGGCGGTACGAGGTGATCGACGAGGAATGCGTGGGGTGCAATCTCTGCGCGCATGTCTGCCCGGTGGATGGATGCATCACGATGGAGCCGCAGCCGGTTGACGGCGTGCAGACCTGGCGGGACCATCCCAACAATCCCAGCCGGGTGACCGCCTGACGGCGGCAGCGTCCCCGGCGTTATTTTGGAAAGGGAGCGACATGGGGCTTAAGACGAGCGGCAGCAACCTGCGTGTGGATGGCGAGGCGCTGTGGGCCGACCTGATGGAGACGGCCCGCTTCGGCGGTACACCGAAGGGCGGGGTGAAGCGGCTGACGCTGACGGCGGAAGACAGGCAGGTGCGCGACTGGTTCGTGAAGACCTGCGAAGCGCTTGGCTGCACCGTGTCCTGCGATTCCATGGGCAATCTGTTCGCGCGCCGTCCCGGCCTGGATGACAGCCTGCCGCCCATCACCATGGGCAGTCATCTGGACACCCAGCCCACGGGCGGCAAGTTCGACGGCATCCTGGGCGTGCTGGGTGGACTGGCGGTGCTGCGGGCGTTGCGCGAGGCGGGCCATGTGACCCGGCATCCGATCGAGCTGATCAACTGGACCAACGAAGAGGGCTCGCGCTTTACCCCGCCGATGATGTGTTCGGGCGTGTTCGCCGGGATTTTCACCGAGCAGGAGGTGCTGGACAAGCGCGACCGCGCGGGCCTGCGCTTCGGCGACGCGCTGGAGGCCATCGGCTACCGGGGTGGGGAGGTCTGCGGCCGGCATCCGATTGCCGCCTATTTCGAGCTGCATATCGAACAGGGGCCGATCCTGGAGGCCGAGGAACTGACCATCGGCGCGGTGGCGGGCGTGCAGGGCATGCGCTGGTATGAGGTGACGGTGCGCGGCCGCGACGCGCATGCGGGGTCCACCCCCATGCCCCTGCGCCATGACGCGCTGCTGGCATCCGCCCACATGATCGCGGCCCTGGCCGAGGTGGCGCGTGCCCACGCGCCGGCGGTCGGCACCGTGGGGCTGATCGAGAACCATCCCAACAGCAACAATGTCGTGCCGGGCGAGACGTTCTTCACGGTCGATATCCGCCATCCTGAGGACGGCGTGGTGGCGGCCATGGAGGCTGCGTTCCAGGAGCGCTTCCGCGCGATTGCGGAAGCCGGCGGCGTGGACGTGGAGATCGTGCGGATATGGGATGCGCCGGCGGTGCATTTCGACCCGGCCTGCGTGGCCATGGTGGCGGATGCCGCGCGCGAGGCGGGCTTCGCGCCGCGTTCGATCGTCTCGGGACCTGGGCATGATGCGGCCTATGTCGCGCGCGTTGCCCCGACCGCCATGATCTTCGTGCCGTGCAAGGACGGGCTGAGCCATAACGAAGAGGAAAGCATTACCCAGGCCGATGCCCAGGCGGGTGCGAATGTGCTGCTGGGTGCGATCCTGCGGGCCGACGCCGCGTTCTGAATATTGACCGGATGGTCAGAGTAAAAATACGATTGCAAGATCGGAACGGATGGCGCGGGCACGCGTCCTGAGTGCGGGGTTGTGATGCTGCTGATCAAGGGTGGAACGGTCGTAACGGCGGAACGCAGCGTTCGGGCCGATGTGCTGTGCGATGATAATGGGTTGATTGCCCAGGTCGGTCCGGCGCTGGAGGCCCCGACCGGTTGCGAGGTCGTCGATGCGGCGGGGCTGCTGGTCATGCCGGGCGGCATCGACCCGCATACGCATATGGAAATGCCCTTCATGGGCGCGACCGCCAGCGACGATTTCTATACCGGCACTGCTGCGGGCCTCGCGGGCGGCACCACCAGCATCATCGATTTCGTCATTCCCGACCGTGGCGGCTCGTTGCTGGATGCCTGGAAGGACTGGCGCGCCAAGGCCGCCAAGGCGGCGGCGGATTATGGGTTCCATGTCGCGGTGACGCATTGGGACGAGCAGGTGCATGCGGACATGGCGACGCTGGTGCACGACTGCGGGGTCAATTCCTTCAAGCATTTCATGGCGTACAAGAATGCGCTGATGGTGCAGGACGAGGCGTTCCTGCTGTCCATGCGCCGCGCGGGGGAACTGGGCGCGCTCTGCACCGTGCATGCCGAGAATGGGGATGCCGTGGCCTATCTGCAGCAGATGCTGCTGGCGGAGGGGCAGACCGGCCCGGCCGCGCATCCGCTGTCGCGTCCGGCCTCGGTCGAGGGGGAGGCGGCATCGCGCGCCATCGCCCTGGCCTCGCTGTCGGGGACGCCGCTCTATGTGGTCCATGTCTCGACCCGGGAGGCCACGCGGGCGATTGCCGAGGCGCGGCTGCGTGGGCAGCATGTCTATGGCGAGGTGCTGCCCCAGCATCTGGTCATCGACGAAACCGTCTATCGGGACCCTGACTGGCTGACCGCCGCGCGCCATGTGATGAGCCCGCCCTTTCGCGAGAAATCGCATCAGGAGGCCCTGTGGGGCGGTCTGGTCTCGGGCCAGTTGCAGACGACGGCGACCGACCATTGCTGTTTCTGCAAGGAACAGAAGGAACAGGGCGTGGCCGATTTCACGCGCATCCCCAATGGCACGCCCGGCATCGAGGACCGGATGAGCGTGCTGTGGCATTACGGCGTGGCGACCGGTCGTCTGACCCCGGAGCTGTTTGTCGCCGTGACGTCGACCAACACGGCCAAGATCTTCAATCTTCACCCGCGCAAGGGCACGATCGTGCCCGGCGCGGATGCGGATATCGTGCTGTGGGACCCGCATGCGACCCGGACCATCTCGGCCGGCACCCATCACCAGAATGTCGATTACAATATCTATGAAGGGCTGACGGTCAGCGGCGTCGCGCAGAAAACCATCAGCCAGGGTAAAATCGTGTGGGACCGGGGGGGGCTGCGCGCCGAGAAGGGGGCGGGGCGGTATGTCGAGCGCCCTGCCTTTGCGCCGGTGTCGAGAACATCGTCCAACGCCTGAGAGCGCGGCAGGAGATCAGCCGAGATCCGACAGCAGGGATTCGATCCGGTCGACCAGGAGCGGGACGAGGGGATTGGTGTTGCGGGCGTGGGCGACCAGCGCCAGGTGCTGGGGGCGCAGGCCCGTGTCGCGGAACGGCAGGTATTTCAGTTTTCGCGTGTGCAGTTCGGTGATGATGTCCAGCGGCGTCAGGAAGGTGATCGCCTCGTCGCTCATGGCCATCTTGCACATCAGTTCGATGGAATTCGTCTCGATCGTCGGTAGCAGGGTGGCGTCGAGGCGGGCATAGAGTGCTTCGAGATGCGGGCGGATGGCCATTGTGCTGTCGCCGACGACCAGCGGCCACGCGTCGCAATCCTTGAGCCCCACCGATTCCTGGTAGGCGAGGGGATGATTGATGCTCATCACCGCGCCCAGTTGGGCGGCGCGCGATGCCAGGACGTTCAGGCCGGTTTCGCGCGGCAGGTCGAAACCGATGCCCAGATCGGCATCGCCCTCGTGAACCGCGCGCATCAGTTCGTGCAGGCCCAGCATCTTGACGTGGACGCGGACATTGCCGTGAGTCCGGCGCAGATCGGCCAGCGCCATCGGCAGCAGCGCCGAAGTGGGGCCGGCCATCGCGGCGATGGTCAGTTCGCCACGATGCAGCCCGCGCGTTTCCTCGATCAGGCGCCGGGTATGCGTCATGGCCTTCATGGTTTCGCGCGCATGGGCGACGAGAAGCTCGCCGGCCGCCGTCAGGACCAGCTTGCGCGGCAGTCTCTGGAAGAGCTGCGTCCCCAGTTCTTCCTCAAGGGCCAGGATGCGGCGGTTGATGGCCGTCGACGCGACGTTGAGCTGTTCGCCCGCCTTGCGGATCGAGCCGCAGCGGGCAACGGTGTCGAGGTAGAGCAGGATGCGACTATGCAACGGGGCTTTCCCTCATTTTTCCTGCATCAGGGCGCCGCGACGGTCGCGGGGTCTTTTGCGGTTCGCCGGGCTTTCCGTGGTGGCGGTGTCTCGTCCGTGCCGTTTGCCGATGGGCGGGGGAACAGGGGAGAGACCATTGTCATGACCGTGCGGACGCCCGTTTCATATTGCGGGCGCGCCAGATGAGCCTTGCCGAGTACGGCCTGGAACTGGACGCGCATGTCGGCATAGGCCTGAGTCATCGACCAGAGCAGGACCAGGAAATGGCGGGGATCGATTTCGACCATCAGGCCGGCGCGCTGCCAGCCGAGGAAGATTTCGGCGCGCCGGTCGACATGGGTGCGCAGTTCGTTTTCCAGGAATGGCCGGATGACCTGCGCGCCTGACAGCAATTCCTGCGAGAACAGGGACGAGGCGTCGGGGCGGGAGGCCGAAAACCCGATCTTGGCCCGCACATACCCTTCGATGGCGTCCAGGGGTGCCTTGTCCGCCAGCAGCCAGTCATCGGCATCGGCCAGCCAGAGTTCGAGGACCCGGAACAGGGTCGCGCGATAGAGGTCTTCCTTGGTGCCGAAATAATACAGGATGTTGGCCTTGGGGATGTCGCAGATGCGGGCGATGTCCTCGACCCGGGTGCCGGTCAGGCCGCGTGCGGCGAAGATCTGTTCGGCGGCGTCGAGAATCTGCGGCACGATATTGCGCCGGCGCACGCCCACGCGTTCCGAATCCTTGTTATCCTTGTTCTGTCGCGGTGTTCTCGCGTTTCGGTCTGGGCTCACACCTCACCTGCCTGCATGTGGTCCGAGTTTTGTGACAGACGGCACGCTGTTCGGCAACCCTGCTCGGTTGTACCCGGTTTTTTCCGTCCGGAACCGCAATGTATGTCTGGCCGGAGGTTCAGGGCCGTGCTTGCCAGGATAAAGGAAAGCCGGATGCGTTTGCCACGCATCCGGCTTTCCGGGATCGAAGCGCCTTGACGGCGGGCGCGGTCAGAAAGAGGTCGAGATGGTGCCCGTCATCGAGAAACGCGGCAGGACGTAGAACTGCGCGCCGCTGCCGGCAGCCAGGGTGGACCCGTCCAGAAGCGTGACGGGGCGGTAATTGTTGGCCGGTCCGGTGGTGCCCACCCGGATGATCGAGCCGGTGATGTTCGAGAAATTCAGCCGGAATGTCGGCGATTTCAGGAACATGAAGGGCTTGAAATGATAGCCGACGGCGAGGGTGTTGGTGACGAAGCCGGGCATCCGCTGGTCGTCGACCAGGGTGACCGATTGCGGGCCGGTATAATGCAGGCTGAAATTGCCGAAGAAGCCGCTGCTGTTATAGGTCAGGCCGAAATTCGCCATCACCCGGGGCGTCAGGATCGATTGCTTGCCTTTCGTCGGCAGGTAGGTGTCGCCGTACGGGATGTTGCTGTCGAACGTGCCGTGGAGATATTCGACGGATGCGTACGGGCTGAAATGGTGGAATTCGCGCCCTGCGATCATGGCGTCGAAACCACGGATCGTCTGGTTGCCCGCATTGGCGGTCGCGTAGGCCGTGTTGGGCAGATAGATGCTGAGGAGGCGGTTGGTGATGCTGGCGTTGAAGGCCGCGATATCGAACAGGAACCATTTATTGTTGTAGCGGTAGCCGATCTGTTCGGTGATCGAATACTGGTTCTTGGGCATCGTGGTCGCGTTCGACAGGGCCGAAGGCGATGGCTGGCGGAAATCGCCTTCCGCGTTGATATAGATCTGGTGATGTTCGTTGAAGCGATAGCTGATCGACAGGTGCGGCAGCGGGGCCGTGCTGTTGGCGCCGATCGTATAGGTGCTGAGGCCGGATGCGCGGTCCCAGTAATTCGACATCACATATTTGAAGCCGCCATTGATGACCAGGCGGTCGTCGAGATATTTGGCCGTGTCCTCGATGAAGAAGGAATTCAGTTCGTAGCCGGCATTATATTGGAAAGTCGTCCGCACGCCGTCGGCGGTATAGAGCTTGTAGGCGCTGTTGTTGGATGTCGGATTGCGGCCGTCGGGCATGGTGGCCTGGTAGGGGAAGGCGTAATCGATGGCGTTGTTTTCGTACCAGTAGCCGAATGTCAGCTGGTTGTGACGGTCGATCCGGTAGTTCACCTTGGCGGTCAGGCCGACATCCGGGGACCAGCCCTGCGACCAGTAGGTGCTGAGCTGCTGGCCGGCGGACGCCTGGGTTCCATTGCCGTAGAAACATCCGCCCGTGCATGCGCCGAACGTGCCGACGGTGCCCCCCGTGGACCCGTCCCAGCCGAACCCGGTGGTGAAATAGGGCGTGAGGTCGAAATCGAGCGCGCGGTTCACGACGAAATGCATCGGCGCGGTCAGGAAGAACTGGTTCCAGGAATCGAGGTTGGATTTCCAGTAATTTCCGGCGGTCGGCGATGTCGGGTCCCAGACATTGGTGCGGTTATAGCCTTGGCCCGTATGCTTGTAGGCGAAGAACTGGCTTTCGGTCGGATAGGCGTCGATCGTGAACAGCGAATTGTGCCACGAGCCGAAGAATTTGAGATACGAGCCATTGGCGAAGTCCTTCTGGATTCCGACGTCGACATGCTTGCGTTCGTTGGTCCCGGCGCCCATCCATTGCCGCGCATGCGCGTTGGAGAAGGAAATATAGGCCCGCACACCCGAATTGCCGATCTGGCCGGATTCCAGGCGGATGAATTCACGCGACAGATTGTTCGTGCCGTATGAGAAATCGACCATTCCGCCCATCTTCTGGCTGGGCGTGATGGTGCGTTCCTCCAGCGTGCCGGCGGCCGCGTTGGAGGCCGGCGCGTCGACCGGCGAACTGCCCGGCGTGATGTTGACGCTTTCGATATTTTCGGGATCGACATTCTGCTGCAGGTAGGCGGCGAGCGAGTCCGGCGCGCCGTCGAGCAGCAGCGCCATGTCGGAATCGTTCAGGCCGCGCATATAGATCGCGCCGCCCTTGAAGCCGCTGGTGTCCGGCATCGCGACGCTGACGCTGGGGAGGTTCTGCACCAGGTCCAGGCCCGTGGAAGTCGGGCTGCGCATCTCGATATATTGGCGGCCGACGCTCTGCACCGCGTGGGCGGCGGTTTCCATCCGCATCATGCCGCCGCCGCCATCGCGGGCGGCCTGGCTGCCCTGCACCGTGATGGCTTCGGGGTCGGACCGGACCGTGGCCGGCTTTCGGGTTGCGGGGACGGTCGCCCCGGTCGGTGGCGGCTTGTTCCTGGTGGCCTTCGCCTGCGGGGTGGAATGGTGTCCGGCTGTCGCGGCCCAGGCCATATGCCCCCCGGAACATGAGGCGAGGATCGTGCCGACCAGCAATATCTGTGTATGGAACCTCACGAAGGTCTCCTAATCGTAGCATCGCGGGCCTGGCGCCCGACCTGGCCGGGCGGACGTGAAATCTTGTGTCGATCCCGCATCGGAATTCATTACGAACGGTATACGTGTCTGTTCGAAGTCGCAATATGATTCTGATCGTATGGACAGAAATCCGCTCCTGTCGCGAACCGGTGCGGGGGAGGAGCGGGCGGGCGGTCTCCGAGGGGGACGGGGTGCCGCGCGCCGGGTGCCGCGTCGTCCGGCTTGCACGGATCGTGACCTGTGACGTGGAGAGATGCTTTGTATCCATTGAAACAATGCCAATCTCTATGCGTCCGCTATCCGTCCGGCGAGGAGAGCCGTGTTGGCCTTGTGATGGGTCCGGTATGCGTGACACGGACACGCATAATCCGCCCTTGGGGGCGGACGGCAGGGGATTTATATTTCGATAACGATACAAATAACGTTGGGAGAGCCGTGCCGTCGGCCCCTGTCGGTCTGGCTTGCTATGAAACGGCCGAAACAGGATTCATGCCGGGAATCCCGTCCATCTGCTCGTAGGATGGGGGGATCGGCATGGTCATGACGCCGTCGCGCAGCACGCGGCGCGATGATTGCGGGCGGCTGAGCAGTTCGTTGAGGGAACGGGCGTCGGTCAGCACCAGGTCGGCCGGTCCGTTCGCGCGGATCGTGAGGTCGTGGCCCATCCAGGCTGCCGGACGGGTAGTCACCGCCGCCAGCCAGTCGCCGGGCGGGGCATCGAGTTGGGCGATGCGGACGCTCTGCGCGAAGACGTCCAGCATATCGTAGTCGCCATAAGGAAAGAACGGATCGCGCACATTGTCGCTGGCGAACATGACCGGTACGCCGGCGGCCGCCAGTTCCTGCACCAGCGTGACCCCGCGCCAGAAGGGGGTCTTTCCCGCACCGCGATCCTGCAGATAGAGGTTGCAGGTGGGAAGGCTGACGATTCCCATGCCGGCATCGCGGATTTTCGCGACGATCCGCTTCTGGTCCGCGTCATCCTGCCGCGCCAGGCTGCAGCAATGGCCGCAGAGGACGCGGCCGGGAAAGCGCGCGGCCATCACCCGGTCGGCGACCCGTTCCAATGCCGTGCCGGGGGTGACGCCGTTTTCGTCCACATGCAGATCGAGGTCGCAGCCATGATCGGCGGCCAGGCCGATCAGCGCGTCCAGCCTTTCGTCGGTTGCGTTGTCCTGCATGATGACGGCGCCCAGCATGCCGCCCGGCATGTCGGCGACCGTGCGGGCCAGGGCGCGGGCTCCGGGTTCGAGATAGCGTTCGACCATGACCAGCGCGACCGCCTGCAAGGCGATCCGCCCCTGCCATTGAACCGCGATTTCGCGAATGAGGAGCCACACGGCCTCGCCATGGCTGCCGATCGTATCGAGATGGGTCCGCAGCAGGCCGGTTCCGTGGGCCCAGGCGCATTCCAGGGCGAACATCATGCGCCGGCGGACATCGTCCGGGGTCCAGAACCCTTCCCGGTCGCGCGTGACGGCGGCGATGGCGCCGGCGAAGGTGCCGTCGGGATTGGCGGTGCGGTCCCAGATGAAGCTCTTGTCCAGATGGGTGTGGATGTCGGCGAATAGCGGCAGGGCGATGCGGCCGCCATGGTCGTGCGCGACCGGCAGGCCCTCCGGCGCGGTGCCGTGGCCGAAGATGGCGCCGATGCGGCCCTGTTCGACCAGCAGGTCGCAGCGTGTCAGCCCGTTTGCCGGCGGCAGCCCGTCGGGCGCCGCCGCCAGCAGGTCGACCGGAATCCGCACGTCTCGGATCAGGGAGGGGGTTTTGCCCATCGGCTAGCCCTGGGCGAAGCTGCGCATCTTGCCGGGATTGAGCAGCCCGGCGGGGTCGAAGCGCCATTTGTCCGCTGCCAGCGCCGGCGAGACGACGCGGTGGGTGCCGCCATCCTCGATGGTATAGACATGGGGATTGGCAATCAGGATGCCGTTCCGTTCGTACAGGGCGATGATCTCCTTCAGCCGCTCGGTCGAGGTGAAACGGATCACCGGCAGGCCAGCGCAGGAGATTTCGCCGTCCATCGGCATGAATTCCAGGTGGGTCATCATCTCGTCGGGCAGCAGGCGGGCCATCTCCTCGACCAGCGCCAGCGTGTCGCGCGCAGGGAAGGCGGCCTGGAGATAGGTGTAGGTACGGTCCTTCTTCAGGACCTGGAGGGTCGTGTGGTTCCACGTCAGTTCGTAGAGCGGAATGCGGCCGGGATCATCCTCGGCCTCGCGGGTGCCGGCGTGATAGGCCAGGGCGCCGCCATGGGCATCGGCCAGCGCGCGCGTGGCTTCCAGCCCCGATGGCGCGATCATGGCGATGACGATGGAATGACCCGCCGGGGCCGTGTCGCGCAGGGGGGCGAAATAGGCCAGCAGGCCGCCGTCGGACAGCGAGACCAGTTTCCTGTCGATGCCGTTCTGCATGGCCAGGGTGCGGGCGAAGCGTGCGGCCATCGCCAGGGTAGGGAACGAAAAGGCCAGGTCCTGCCAGTCGGTGAAGGGTGCCACCGGCAGTTCCAGTTCGGTGATCAGGCCGGTGGTGCCGTAGGCATGGTTGATGGCGCGCGTTTCCTCGCCGCGCAGTTCGACGGCGCGGGGTTCGGCCTCCAGCGTCACGACCCGCGCGCCCAGCACATTGCCGATATTGCGCAATCCGCCCCAGACCAGCGAGCCGATGCCGCCCGAGCCGCCGGCGATGAAGCCGCCGATGGTCGCCGTGCGCTTGGTGGAGGGAAACATGCGCAGCTCATGGCCGTGCTCCCGCAGGGCGCGGTCCATCGCCAGCATGTTCATCCCGGCCTGGACCCGCACCACCCCGTCGCGGACCCACAGGATCCGGTCGAGGGCCGACATGTCCACCACCGCGCCGCCATGCAATGGCACGGCCTGGCCGTAATTGCCGGTGCCGCCGCCGCGCGCGGTCAGGTAGGTGCTGGTCTGGCGGGCCGCGCGCGCGACGGCCAGCACGTCGGCCTCGTCGCGCGGGACGACCAGGCAGTCGGCATGCAGCCCGTCCAGCAGGGTCTTCAGCAGGGGGCTGTACCAGTAGAAATCGCGGCTCTTGCGCCGGACGATCGCGGGATCGGTGACCGTGGGGATATCGCCGAGAAGCGAAAGGAAGGGCTGCGTCATGTCGGGAGATCCCATATTGGCGGCGGACACGATCGATCCCTGGCCCGGTCAGCCGAGATCGGCCGAGGCGGGGCGCAGCCGGTCCAGCGGGTAGCGCGACACTTCGTCGACCAGTTCCAGGAAGCCTGTGACCAGCTTGTCCGCGATCAGCCGCCCCTTTTCCGCCGTGGCGTTGGCGGCATTGCCTGCCGCACCGGCGGGATGCAGATCCTGCGCGTGCCAGCCGAAGCCGATGCGGCCCTCCGGTTCCAGCCAGCGGAACTGCTCGGTCATGTCCTGCGACCAGGGGCGGAAATGCGCCGCGCGGTCCATATGAACCAGGTCGGGGCGCAGGAACAGCATCATCGAGGTTTCGGCATCGCCCCCATGGATGCCGAAGCGGCGTTCCTCAGGCGTGAACATGCCTTCGGGCGTGCCGAAGGCCCACCAGGCTGTGGTCACCACGAACATCTGGTGCGTGCGGCGCAGTTCGCGCGCGACGATTTCGAGGATCTGCGGCTGTCCGCCATGCGAGTTGAGCAGGACCAGCCGTCGGATGCCGGCGCGGTGCACGCTGGCGCCCAGTTCCAGCAGGATCGCGGTCAGCGTGGCGGCCGACAGGGTCAGCGTGCCGGGATAGGCGATGTGCTCGTCGCTCTTGCCGACCGTCTGGATCGGTAGTGCGGTGATGGGCAGGTTGGCGGGCGCGCGTTCCAGCGCCAGGGACAGCAGGCCGGCATTGATGCAGCTATCGACGCAGACGGGAAGATGCGGCCCGTGCTGTTCGATCGCGCCGACCGGCAATACGGCGACCGTTGCCGGCGTCAGCGTGCGGAAATCGCGCGAAGCCATGTCTTCCCACCGGTGGCGGGGCAGGGTGTCGGTCATTCCCATGGTCCTTCCATTTCCCCGGACGGGCCCCGGACGAAAGCGGGACGTGCCTGGTCGGGTCGATACCGTTTCTTTTCTTATCCGTTATGATGGGGCAGCGCGTGCAGCACATGAAGCATCAAATTGCGCCTCGTGCGCTGCCTTTTTTGTCGCGCGACGACGCTTGCCCGACTGCCGTGTCCGCAGGGTAAAAGCGGGTTCCGTCCCTGATCGTCATGGAAGCAAAATGACCCGTCCGATCGATTCCCGTGAAGATGCGTGGCCGGCGCGGGCGGCGAAGCTCGTCATGGTTGCGGCCCTGTCCGTCTTCGGCCTGCTGGTCGCGTTCAATAATGTGACCGACTATCGGTCCAATTTCCTGTTCGTTCGGCATGTTCTGAGCATGGATACGACTTTTTCCGGCAATCGGCTGATGTGGCGGGCGATTTCCGCCGAATGGGCCTGGCATGCGCTGTATGCGCTGATCATCGCGGGCGAGGCCGCGACCGGCGTGGTGTTTGCGGTGGCCGCCTATGCGATGGGGCGGGCCTTTCGGGGCGATGGTGCTGCCTTCGCGCGGGCGAAGCGGTTTGTTCCGCTGGGCACGGCGCTGGGTTTCCTGGTCTGGTTCTTTGGTTTTTCGGTGGTCGGCGGCGAGTGGTTCGTGATGTGGCAGTCCCCGGCCTGGAACGGCCAGCAGCCGGCGTTTCGGTTTTTCATCACCATGCTGGCGGTTTGCATCTATGTGATGCAGGAGGAGTGAGGGGGGCGCAGTGCTGCCGAAAAAGCAGCGGCGCGCCCTGAAAATGCCTCTGTAAAAATTCCATGCGCTTCCGTTACGCTGCCAATATGGTCACGGAGTGTGGAGCGTCCATGGCTTCTGTCGTATCGCATTCCCCGGGGGGAGGGTTCATCGGTCGGCGTTCGCTGCTGGCCGGGATGGCGGCGGTGGGCGTGGCGGGTATGCGCCGCGCTGAGGCCGCCGAGCCGCTGACGCTGGCCACCAACTGGTATGCGCAGGCCGAACTGGGCGGGTTCTACAGCGCCGTCGCCACGGGGTGTTACCAGAGGCAGGGGCTGGCCGTGACCATCCGGTCGGGCGGCCCGCAGGTCAATGCCATGCAGCTTCTGCTGGGCGGACAATGCGACATGATCATCGCCCAGCCCGAGGCCGTGGTGACGGCGGTGCTGAACGGCCTGCCGGTGGTGACGATCGGCGCGACTTTTCAGAAATGCATGACGGGATTTCTGGTCCATCCCGACATTGCGGACCTGGCGGCGCTGAAGGGGCATCCGATCCTGATCAGTACCGAGGCGCGGGCGACCTACTGGCCATGGCTGCGCCGGACGTTCGGCTACAGCGATGCGCAGGCGAGCGTCTATACGTTCAATATGCAGCCTTTCGTCCATGATCCGGCGATGGCGATCCAGTCCTTTATTTCCTCGGAGCCCTATGCGGCGGAGCGCCAGGGCATTCCCTTCCGTTTTCTGCTGTTCGACGACGCCGGTTATCCGTCTTATTCGAATGCGGTCGTGGTCTCGCGCCGGCTGCTGGAGCAGCGGCCCGACATGCTGCTGCGTTTTCTGCGGGCGTCGGCCGAGGGGTGGATCGACTATCTGCATGGTGACGCCCGGCCGGGGGATGCGGCGATCCGTGCCGATAATCCGAACGTCACCGCCGATCATCTGGCCTGGTCGCGGGCGCGGTTGCGGGCCGTCCATGGCATGGGGCCGGCGGGCGGGCTGGCGATGGCGATGGACGACCATCAATGGGGGCGGATCGGCACCATGGTCTGCCAGACGGCCGGCATCGCCGATACCGGCCGTTGGAAGGGGGCCTATACGCTGGACCTGGTCAGGCAACTGACCGCCACGCTGCCCGCATGAAACGCGCCGGAGAGGAGTTGCTTTCCATGCTCGCACCAGCACCGACTATACATCTTCAGTCCGTGGAAAAGGTTTTTCCCAATGGCGTGCGCGGGCTGGCGCCGCTGGACCTGGCCGTGGGGCAGGGCGAGCTGGTCAGCCTGATCGGGCCGTCCGGTTGCGGCAAGAGCACGCTGCTGAAGCTGATCGCCAATCTGCACCAGCCCAGCGGCGGCGCCGTCCGCTGGTGGGGCGAGGATTTCTCGGCGATCGGACGAGAGGGGCGGCGCCTGTCCTTCGTCTTTCAGGACCCGACCCTGATGCCGTGGTCGAACGTCGCGACGAATGTGCGCCTGCCGCTGGACCTGGACGGCGTGCCGCGTGCCCAGGCCGAGGCGCGGATCATGCCGGCGCTGCGGCAGGTGGGGCTGGAGCATGCGGCGAAACGCTATCCCGCCCAGCTTTCGGGGGGGATGCGCATGCGTGTCTCGATCGCGCGGGCGCTGGTGACGCGGCCGGACCTGCTGCTGATGGACGAGCCGTTCGGCGCGCTGGACGAGTTCACCCGCAACCGCCTGGACGAGGATATGGCGCGGCTGTGCGCGCGCGACGGGCTGACCACGATTTTCGTCACCCATTCGCTCTATGAGGCTGCGTTCCTGTCCTCGCGCGTTATCGTCATGGCGGCCGATCCGGGGCGGATTCATGCCGAATACGTCATCGATCCCGGCATGCCGCGTGACGAGGCCTTTCGCATGAGCGACGCCTTCGCGCGGATCTGCCGCGACCTGACGGCGCTGTTGAGCGAGGTCTCGCCTCGCCGCGCCGGGGAGGAGGGGATATGACAGTATCACCGCGTGCGATTGCCGTTGCCGCGCCCATTGCGGTTGGGGTGCTGGTTCTGCTGGCGTGGCAGGCGGCGTGCCGCCTGTGGCATATTCCGCCCTATCTGATGCCGGCGCCGACCGATATCGGTGCGTCGCTGGCCGCCAATGGCCCGGCGCTGCTGCATGCGCTGCGCAGCACGCTGGCGGTGACGATGGCGGCGCTGGCGATTTCGGTGGCCGGTGGGGTGCTGTCGGCGTTTCTGCTGGTGCAGAGCCGGCTGATCGAAACCAGCCTGATGCCGTATGTGATCATCATGCAGGTGACGCCGATCGTGGCGATTGCGCCGCTGATCATCATCCTGGTCAAGGCGACGATGCCGGCCCTGGTGGTCTGTGCTACGCTGATTGCGATCTTTCCCATCATCTCCAACACGCTTCAGGGATTGCGCAGCGTCGATCCGGGGCTGGAATCGTTCTTTCGCATGCACAAGGCGTCGCGGTTGCAGATGCTGCTGCGCCTGCGCATTCCCAGTGCGCTGCCGATGTTCATGGCCGGGCTGCGGATTTCCAGCGGGCTGGCCCTGGTCGGCGCGGTGGTGGCGGAATTCGTCGCCGGCACCGGCGGCAGCAGCGCCGGGCTGGCGTACGAGATCCTGCAATCCGGTTTCCAGATGGATATTCCTCGCATGTTCGCGGCACTCGCACTGATCACCGTCGCCGGGCTGGTCCTGTATGGCGCGACGGCGGCCCTGCAACGGTTGGTCCTGCGTCGCTGGCAGGCGCAGGGATGATGGGCTTTTCGGTATTGAAGCCGCGCACGGAGGCGATGCGCACGCGCGACGGGACCCGTCTGGTGGCCGATATCTGGCAGCCCGATGCGCCGGGGCCGTTTCCCGTGCTGCTGATGCGCCAGGCCTATGGACGGCGGATCGGCACCTCGCTGTGCTATGCGCCGCCCGAATGGTATGCCGCGCAGGGCTATATCGTCGTGATTCAGGACGTGCGCGGCCGGGGGGCGTCCGAGGGCGCGTTCGACCTGTTCGTGCATGAGGCCGAGGATGGGGCCGACAGCGTGGCCTGGGCGGCGGGGCTGCCGGGCAGCAATGGGCGGGTGGGCATGTTCGGCTTCTCGTTCCAGGGCAGCAACCAGCTTCTGGCGGCGGGCGAGGGGTGCCCGGCGCTGCGGGCGCTGGCGCCGGCCATGATCGGTTGGGATCTGGCGGACGACTGGGCCTATGAAGGCGGGGCCTTCGGGTTGCGGGGGAATGTCGGCTGGGCGACGCAGCTTGCCGCCGAGACCGCGCGGCTGGCGGGCGACCATGACGCGCAGGCCGCCCTGTTCGCGGCCAGCCGCGCGCTGTCCTTTTCCGGCGCGCGGCCGGCTTTTCCCGCGCATGAGGACTTGCTGGCGCGTTACAGCCATTACGCGCGCTGGCGCGATACGCCGCTGGATGACCCCTATTGGCGGCTGATTTCGCCCGCCGCACGGCTGGAACGGATCGTCGCGGCGGGGCCGGCGATCCTGTTTGTCGGTGGCTGGTATGACAGCCATCTGCCCGGGACGATGGCCGCCTATCGCGCGCTGGAGGGCGCGGTGCCGTCGCGCCTGGTCGTGGGGCCATGGGCGCATTTTCCGTGGGATCGCAAGATCGGTGCCCTGGATTTCGGCGATGCCGCCGTCACCGATATCGACCGGCAGCAGGTCGCCTGGTTCGATCGCTGGCTGAAGGACCAACCGTCCGGTCCCGATCGGGGCGTGTGCCTGTTCGACATGGGGGCGGCGGTCTGGCGTGATTTCCCGTCCTTTCCCGAGGATACGATTGCGCTGCCGCTCAGCGGCACGGGCCGGGCGGCGATCGATATGCGCGATGGCGGCCTGGAACTGGACGAAGCTGCGGTGGAGGCAGAAGCGGTGACCGCGACCGAGCGCCTGACGCTGGACCCCTGGCGCCCGGCGGGCCCGTGCGGCGGTGCGTTCGGCCAGCCGCCGGGGCCGGTGGACCGGGCGCAGGTGGATGCGCGGTCGGATGTGCTGACCTTTACCTCGGCGCCGTTCGAACGGCCCGCGCTGCTGGCCGGGCCGGTTTCGGTGACGGTGGAGGTCGAGACCGATGCGTTGTCCTTCGACCTGCTGGCCACGCTGTCGCGCGTCACGCCGTCGGGCGCCGCCTATCCGCTGGCCGAGGGGTACGCGACGCTGGCGCCGGGGCGTGGGGACGTGGCGATGCGGGCGACGTGCTGCACGCTGGATGTGGGCGAACGGCTGCGGCTGTCGCTGTCGCCGGCCTGTTTTCCCGCCTTTCCCGTCAATCCCGGCACCGGCGTTGCGCCATGGATGGCGGCGCTGGCCGACCAGCAGGTCCTGATCCTGACCATCCGGCGCGCGGGATCGCGCCTGCACGCGCCATTGCGCCGATCCGACCAGGAGTAGCCCCATGCCGTTCTTCAAGAGATCGATCGACCAGATCGAAGCCTTTCGCATCTCGCCGTCCGACAGCAATTATTTCGCGATCCTGGCCGACCGGCAGGCGGGGGACTGCGCGTCGGTCGCCGTGGTCGAGATCTTTGCCGTCGGCGGCAGGACGCCGCCCAATACCCACCAGGCGGCGGACGAGCTGTTCTTCGTCCTCAGCGGCGAGGGGGTGGCCTGGTGCGATGGTGAGCGGACCACGCTGAAGAAAGGCGATGCGCTGCTGGTCAAGCCCGGCAGCGAGCATGTGGTGGAGAATACGGGGGCGGGAAAGCTCTATACGCTGACGGTCATGATGCCCGACGAGGCGTTCGGGGCGCTGATCCGCAGCGGCACGCCGGTCGTGCTGGATGACGAGGATCGGCGGGTGCTGTGCGCATGAAGGGCCTGGGCCCGACGGCGGCCAATCGCTGGCAGGTGTCGCAGGACGCGGTCAGCCTGGTGCGCCCGGCGCGCGGCGCGCGGCCGGTGGCGGTTCCGGCGCTGCCGCAGGCGCTGACGATCGACCTTTCCCGCACGGCGATGATCGTGATCGATATGCAGAACGATTTCTGCCACCCCGATGGCTGGCTGGCCGGCATCGGGGTTGATATCGCGCCCCTTCGCGCGCCGATCGTGCCCCTGCGGGTCTTTCTGCCGCGCCTGCGCCAGGCCGGAGTGCCTATCCTGTGGGTGAACTGGGGGACGCGGCCCGACCGGCTGAACCTGAGCCCGTCGGTGCTGCATGTCTACGATCCCGCCGGCGAAGGGGGCGGGATTGGCGGCACGCTGCCGGGGGGGAGTGGCGCTGTCCTGCAATATGGAAGCTGGAATGCGGAGGTGGTGGACGAGCTGGCCCCGTCGCAGGAGGATATCCGGATCGCCAAGCATCGGATGAGCGGGTTCTGGGATACGCCTCTGGATTCGATTTTGCGGAATCTGCGTGTGGACACGCTGCTTTTCGCCGGGGTGAACAGCGACCAGTGCGTGCTGGGCACGCTGATGGACGCCAACGGGCTGGGATATGACGTCGTGCTGCTGGAGGATTGCGTAGCGACGACATCGCCCGGCTTCTGCGCCGAGGCGACGCTTTACAATGTCCGGCAATGTTTCGGTTTTACCGCGCGTGCCGACGCGTTTCCGCTGGATGCGGCGGGGGAGGGGGCATGACCCGGCCCGTGCTGTCGCGCGCCCTGTCCCGGCGCGCCTTGCTGGCGGCGGCGGCGCTGGGGGGCGTTGCCGGGAGCCGGCCGGCGCGAGCGGTCTCCGTGCCGTTCCGCTTCCTGACCAACTGGTATGCCCAGGCCGAGCATGCGGGATTCTATCAGGCGCTGGCGCGGGGGTTCTATCGTGACGTCGGGCTGGACGTGGCGATCGACCATGGCGCGCCGCAGAGCAACAACACGCAGCTTCTGGTGGCCGGGCGGTATGACGTCGTCATCGGGTCGATCGGCGCGACGATGATGGCGGCGGCGCGGGGGATGCCGACGGTTGCGGTCGCGACCAGTTTCCAGAGTTCGCTGGTGGGGCTGCTGACCCATCCCGACATTACGCGGCTGGCGGACCTGAAGGGGCATACGATCCTGCTGAGTACCGAGATCCGTGCCGCGTTCTGGCCGTGGCTGCGCGATCATTACGGGTTCGATGAGAGCCAGGTCCGGCCTTACAGTTTCAACATCCAGCCCTTCATCCTCGATCCCGGGCTGGTCATCCAGTCCTATGCGACGTCGGAGCCTTATGCGTTGCAGAAGGCGGGGGTGCCCTGCCGGTTCTTTCCGCTCGATGACGCCACCTATCATGATTACGGCAATCCGCTGGTGACGACGCGCGATGTGCTGACGCATCGTCGCGAGGATCTTGTGCGGTTTCTCCAGGCCAGCATGCGCGGCTGGGCGGACTGGATGAGCGGCGACCCCACGCCGGGCAACGATGCCATCCGGGCGGCCAATCCGCAGATGGGGCTGGACCAGATCATGTGGTCGCGGCAGCGTTTCCGCGCCATGGGGGTGTTCGGGCCGGCGGGTGCCCGCTACGGCACGATCACGGCCCCGCGCTGCCAGGCGATCCGCGATTTTCTGGTGGCGACGGGGCAGTTGCCCGCTGGTGCGCGTTGGCAGGATGCCTGCGATTTCTCGTTCGCCAGCGCATTGACTTCGGTGGTGGCATGAATGCGCTAGTGGCGCGGCGTCGCGCGATGCTCGGCGCCATGCTGCTGGCCGGCGTGGGGCGTGCCCGTCCGGCTCGCGCGCGGGGGCTGAAGCCGTTGCGCCTCACCCTGGCATGGTATGCCCAGGCGCCGGTCGGCGGATTCTATCAGGCGCTGGCACGGGGATTCTATCGCGATGCCGGGCTGGACGTGACGATTTCCAACGGTGGGCCGCAGGTGAATGCGGTCCAGCTTCTGCTGGCCGGGCAATGCGACCTGATCACCGGTTATGATTTCCAGACGCTGCATGGCGTTGCCGCCAGCATGCCGCTGGTGACGGTCGGGGCGTCGTTCCAGCACGATCTACAGGGCATGATTTTGCATGAGCCCGCCCGGTCGCTGGCCGACCTGAAGGGGCGGCGGATACTGATCGCCAGTTCGTCGCGCCAGACATTCTGGCCGTGGCTCAGCCGGCGCTATGGACTCAGTGCTGCGCAGGCGGCGCCTTATACGTTCAATCTTCAGCCTTTTCTGGTTTCTCCCGACGTCGCGGTGCAGGGCTATGCCAGTTCAGAGATGTTCGATATCCGACAGGCCGGGGTCGCCGCGCGGTTCTTTGCTTTTTCCGATGAGGGCTATCCGCCCTATGGCACGGCCATCGTGACCACCCGCGCACTGGCCGGTGGTGATCCGGCTTCGGTGACAGGGTTTGTCCGGGCGTCGATGATGGGCTGGCGGGAGTATCTGCATGGCGATCCGGCGCCGGGCAATGCGTTGATCCGGCAGGCCTCGGCGCGCGAGGACGAGGCGCGGCTGGCCTATGGCATCGCGACCATGCGTGCCGCCAGTGTGCTGACGGGCGGCCAGGGCGGATTGCGGGCCCTGGGGTCGATGACCGAGGCGCGCTGGCGGGCGACATATGAATTCATGGTCGGCAACGGGCTGATCGCGCCGGGGGTGGACTGGCGCGCGGCATTCGATACGCGTTTTGCCGATGCGGCGCAGGTGGTGCCGGCATGATGGGCGCGGATCTGGTCATTCGCAATGCCGTTGGCATCCTGACCGGGCTGCGCGGCCCCGGCGAGCGGTGCCGGGGCGATATCCGCATCCATGACGGGCGCATTGCCGAGATCGGCGCGGTGGCGGCCCGGCCCGGCGACCATGTGCTGGATGCCGCCGGCGGGGTGGTGACGCCGGGGCTGGTCAGTGCCCATCATCATCTGTTCCAGAGCATGCTCAAGGCCGTGCCCGCCGCGATCGACGCCCGGCTGGAAACCTGGCTGCGGCTGGTGCCCGTGCGCTACTGGCACCGTTTCGACGAGGAGGCGCTGCGCACCGCCGCCGAGGTGGGGATGGCGGAATTGCTGCTGTCCGGTTGCACGATGGTCAATGACCATCATTATCCTTTCGCCTCCTTTTCTCCCGTAGGAGAGAGCGGATACGATCCGGCGGCGATCCTGTTCGAGACGGCGGAGCGGATGGGCATCCGCCTGTGCCTGTCGCGCGGCGGCACCACCCGCGACCGGGTCTATGACAATGACGATGTCGTGCCGATGCCCGTCGAGACGCTGGACGGCATGCTGCGCCATGTCGAGGGGCTGGCCGCGCGTTATCATGATAGCGGCCCGAACAGCATGCGGCGCGTGTTGCTGGCGCCGAACACGCCGACCTGGGGGGCGACGCCGGCCGAGCTGAAGGAGATGGCCGCCGCCGCCCGCCGCCTGGGGATCGGGCTGCATTCCCATCTGTCGGAAACCACCAATTACGTGACGTTCTGCGCCGAAACCCATGGCTGCCGTCCGGTGGCGTTCGCCGCGCGCTGCGGCTGGGTGGGGCCCGACGTGTCCTTCGCGCATCTGGTGCATATCGATGCCGACGAGATTGCGCTGCTGGCGGCTACCGGCACCTTCATGGTCCATTGTCCGCAGAGCAACGGGCGCCTCGGCTCCGGCGTGGCGCCGGCGAGCGCGCTGGAGCGTGCCGGCGGGCGGGTGGCGATCGGCGTGGATGGGGCCGCGTCGAACGAGGCGTGCGACATGGCCAGCGAGATGCACAATGCCTGGCTGATCCAGCGGGCGATGGGCGGCCCCGATGCGGCGCGGGTCGAGGACGTGCTGCGCTGGTCCAGCGCATCCGGCGCCGCCATGCTGGGCTTTACGGAACTGGGGACGGTCGCGGTCGGCCAGGTCGCGGACCTGGCGATTCACGCGCTGGACGCGCCGCGCCATGCGGGGCTGCACGATCCGCTGCTTGCCCCGGTCATCTGCGGCCCGTCCTCGGTGCGGCATGTGCTGTGCGCGGGGCGGCCCGTGGTGGTGGACGGCGCCATTCCCGGCCTGGACCTGCCGCGCCTGATGGCGCGTGCCCGCGCCGTGGTCGCACGGCTGATGTCCCTTGCAGGATAGGAGAGCGCGATGCTGACGACCCGGCAGAAAGTCCTGCGCCGGTTCTGGTATGCGACGGTTCCGCTGGCGGATCTGTCGGACGGTCCGAAACCCTTTCGGCTGATGGGCGAGGATATCGTGCTGTTCCTCGACGCGGAGGGCGCGCCGAGGGCCTTGCAGGATCGCTGCTGCCACCGCACTGCGAAACTGTCCAAAGGGTGGTGCGACAAAGGCGAGCTGGTCTGCGGCTATCATGGCTGGCGCTATGACGGGACGGGCGCGGTGGTGGCGATTCCGCAGCAGGCGCCCGGCGCGGCGCTGCCGGATTTCCGCGCGCGGGCCTATGGTTGCCAGGCGCGCTATGGCTATGCCTGGGTCGCGCTGGATGAGCCGCTGGTGGAACTGTTCGATATTCCCGAGGATCGCGATCCGGGGTTCCGGCGCATCTTCCAGTTCTACGACCAGTGGAACACGGCGCCGCTGCGGCTGATGGAAAATTCATTCGACAACGCGCATTTCGCCTTCGTCCATCGCGGCACCTTCGGCGACATGGCGCAACCCCGGCCCCGCGTCTACAGGATCGAGGAGACCGATTACGGGTTCCAGGCCACGACCGTCGTGGATGTGGTCAACCCGCCCCATGCGGTGGCGATTACGGGCGATCCGAATCCGACGACGACGCGCACGATGCACAATCACTGGTACCTGCCCTTCGCGCGCCGGATGGACATGCTGTATCCCTCGGGGATTCGGCACATCATCATCAATTGCGCGACCCCGGTGGAAGACGGGAAGATCCAGCTCGTCCAGTTGCTCTACCGCAACGATACCGAGGCCGCGTGCAGCGCGGAGAAGCTGATCGCCTGGGACCGGGCGATCATCGAGGAGGATCGCGAGATCCTGGAGGCGACCGATTGCGATGCGATCCTGGATGTCTCCCGCCGGGTCGAGATGCACATGGCCTCGGACCGGCCGGGGCTGATCATGCGCCGGCGGCTTCTGGCCCTGCTCCGGGCGCATGGCGAGCAGGAAATATCCCGGCAGGATGAGGGGCATCAGGACCTGCCGGGGATCTGAGAGCCTGTTTGGAAATGCGCGTCGGATCGCCGCCAGCGCGCATTTTCGGTCAGGCTTTCAGGGATGGGGCGTGGCGAGGTTGATATAGGGGATGTGCTGGCGGTCGATTTCCTCGAATGCCTCCTGGTAGCCGGCGTCGGCGTAGCGCATGACGCCGAGGCTGGTGTCGTTGGTCAGGGTCAGGCGCAGGCGTTCGTCGGCTTCCGACGAGCCGTCGGCGATCGTGGTGACGCCGGCGCTCGTCATATAGCCGGCATAGCCGCCGCCGCCGGAATGGATGGCCACCAGGTCGGCCTGTGACGAGCAGGCGAGCATGGCGTTCAGCAGCGGCCAGTCGGCGATGGCGTCGGAGCCGTCCTTGAGGTTTTCGGTCATGATGTTGGGGTGGGCCATCGCGCCCGCGTCCAGATGGTCGCGGGTGAAGGCCACCGGGCCGGAGAGGATGCCCTCGCGCACCATGCGGTTGACGGCCAGCCCCACTTTCGTCCGGTCGCCATGACCCAGCCAGGCGATGCGGGCGGGCATGCCCTCGATGGGGATGAAGCGGCGGGCGAGCGTGATCCAGTTTACGATCGATGGATTGTCGGCGAATGTTTCCAGCAGGTATTCGTCGATTTTCCGCAGATCCGCTTCGTCATTGGAGAGCGCGATCCAGCGGAACGGGCCGATGCCGCGCGCGAAGAGCGGGCGGAGATAGGCTTCGGTGAAGATCGGGATGTCGAAGGCGTGGTCGATCCCGGCCTTTTGGGCCTGGGTGCGGATCAGGTTGCCATTGTCGAAGACGACCGCGCCGGCGGCGCGGAAATCGAGCATGGCCTGCACGTGGCGGGCGATCGATTGCAGGGCCAGGCGGGAGAGGGATTCCGGGTCGCTCTGGCGCTGGGCCTTCGCCTGGTCGAGGGTGAGGGAGGCCGGCACGTAGCCGTAGACCAGATCGTGGGCCGAGGTCTGGTCGGTGACGATATCCGGGATGATGCCGCGGGCCAGCAGTTCGGGGAAGATATCCGCCGCATTGCCGCACAGGCCGATGGAACGGGCATCGCCCGTTGCGCGGGCCTCTTCGACCAGGCGCAATGCGTCGTCCAGCGAGGTTGCGCGATGTTGCAGGTAGCCGCTTTCGATGCGGCGGGTGATCCGGGCGTCATCGACCTCGACGCACAGGATGATCGCGCCGGCCAGGTGTCCGGCCAGGGGCTGGGCGCCGCCCATGCCGCCGAGGCCGGAGGTGAGGATCAGGCGCCCGGTCAGGTCGCCGTCGAAATGCCGTTCGGCAATGCGGCGGAAGATCTCGTATGTGCCCTGGATGACGCCCTGCGAGCCGATATATTGCCAGTCGCCGGCCGTCAGCCCGCCCCAGCAGATCAGCCCCTGCTTTTCCAGCCGGTAGAATTCCTCGGCGCGGGCCCACTGGCCGACGATGTTGCAGTTGGCCATGACGACGATGGGCGCGCGTTCGTGCGTTTTCACGACGCCGATCGGCTTGCCGGACTGGACGATCAGGGTTTCGTCATCGCCCATGGTGGTCAGGGCGCGGACGATGGCGTCGTGCGACGGCCAGTCGCGGGCGGCCTTGCCCAATGCTGCGTAGACGACGAGGTTGGCCGGGTCCTCGCCGACCGACAGCACGTTTTCCAGCAGGCGCAGCAGCCCTTCCTGCCGCCAGCCGCGGCATCGCAGATTGCCGCCCGAGGTGACGCCGAACTGTTGTTTCGTCATGGTCTAGCCCCTGTCGCCGATGAAGCTGAGGGCGTAACTGGTCAGGTCGATCCCGAGCGCGCGTTCGACGGGGGGATAGACCGCGGGGTCGAGCACGCTGGACGAGAGCGGGAATTTGCTCTTGTCCACGTGCAGGACAAGGATTTCCATGCCTTCGACGATTTCGCCGACGCTGAGGGGGTGCCCTTCGGGCGACAGCGTGGTGATGATGTCGGGGAAGGAGGCGATCCGCCTGCCGCCGGCATCGTCCAGGGCCATATATTCGTTCATGACGTGCAGCGTGACGGACTGTTCGCCGGTGCCGACGGTGATGGTGCCGATATCGAAGGCTTCCGGCGTGTAGGCCACCGATTTCCGGGAGACCTTGCCCTGGGCCACGATGGCGCCGTCCAGCGCGCGGGTGATGGTGTCGATGACCGCGCTGCCGCCCTTGGGGCGGGCGGCCAGCACGGCCTCGCCCAATGCCAGGGCGCGCGAGATGCCGCCCCATGCGGCATGGCGCTTGACGTAGGCGGCCGGCAGCGGGTTGCGGCATGAGGCGATGAAACCGCCGGACATGTCGGAGGCCGTGCGCAGGATGGGCGAGACACGGGCGGTCGCGCCCTTGGCGACGACTTCGAGATAGGCGCCGTTCGCGCGGTTGCCGCCTACCACGGCCTGGATCATGGGCTCGGGCGAGCCCGCCATGCCGATCGAGCCCATGTCGCCCGTCGGGTGCGCGCGCATGTCGCCGACCGCGTCGATGACCTTGGTGCCCAGGATGGCGCCCGGCAGCCAGGCGTTCAGCGTGCTGGACTTGCCGTTCTGACCGATCATCAGCCCGTAGATGGGACGGCCCAGCTCCTTCTCCACCAGGCGGACGGCGTTGACGTAATCGACGCCCAGCATCTGCCATTCGGTGGTGCTGGCGGGGGCGCCGATGGCGGCGGCGGTGGCGATGATCGCGTCGTCGGCGATCTCGTCCGCGCCGACTAGTTCGGGCTGGCCCGCATTGACCGCGGCCGTGCCCAGCATGCGGCCATGCTCGACCCAGCCGCCGCCGCCGCAGGCGAAGATGGAACCGCCCGCGATGGCGGATTCGACATCCTTTTCAACCAGTATACGGCCCATCTTGGTTCTTTCCTGTGTGTTCCTGGTTCAGTCGGTGCGGTCGCGCAGGCCGATCGCTTCGGCGAGGACCATCGTTCCGCGCGTGGCGTCTTCGGGCGCGCACCATTCTTCCGGATCGTGGCTGCGGCCGTCGCGGCAGGGGACGAAGAGCATGGCCATCGGCGCCAGCCGTGCGACGAAGGCGGCGTCGTGCCCGGCGCCGGAGACCATGTGGCGGGTGGTGAAGCCCTGCGCGTGGGCTGCGGCCTCGACCAGTGCGGCCAGTGCCGGGTCGCATGGCGTGGGATGCGTGTCGGACTGGATCGCGAAGCGGGCGAGGGTGGTGCGGCTGGCCTGGGCGGCGTCGGTGCAGGCCGCGTGGATCGATGCCACGAGGTCTTCGGCGACCGGGCGTTCGGAGACGCGGATATCGACGACCAGCCGGGCAGAGCGCGGGATGACGTTGGAGGCGCCGGGGGAGAGGGCGAGCACGCCGCAGGTAGCTGTGACATGGCCTGCGCCGGAGCGGGCCAGCGCGCTGGCCCGCTGGTGGACGAAGCCGACGATCGCGGCGGCGGGGACGGCGGCGTCCTGCCGCAGGTCCATCGGCGTGGTGCCGGCATGGTCGGCGCGGCCGGAGAAGACGATTTCCAGCCGGGTGACGCCGGCGATGGCGTCGACCACGCCGATCTGGGTCTGTGCCTGCTCCAGGACGATGCCCTGTTCGATATGCAGTTCGAAGAAAGCCCGGATATCGGTGCGGCGCGGTGTGTCCAGCCGGCCGGGATCGCCGCCCATGCGGGCCAGGGCGTCGGCCAGGCTTTCGTCCCACGGGGCGCGCAGGGTGCGATGCTCGGCCGACAAGGCGCCGGCCATGCCACGGCTGCCGATGCAGGACAGGCCGAAATCGCTGGGTTCCTCGGCCAGGAAATCGACGATTTCGAGGTCGTGGCGCAGGGCGATCCCGGCATCGGCGAAGGCCCGTGCGGCCTCCAGCGCCGCCAGGACGCCGAGAATGCCGTCGAAACGGCCGCCATCGGGCACCGTGTCGGAATGCGAGCCGGTCATGAGCGTGCCGAGGCCGGGCGTGGTGCCGCCGCGGCGGCCGATCAGGTTTCCGGACTCGTCGATTTGGGTGGTGAGGCCGGCCTGCTGGAAGCGCGTCGCGAGCCATGCGCGGCCTTCGAGAAAGCGGGGCGAGAAGGAGCGGCGCGTATGGGGGCGGCCGGGATCGGTAATGGCGGCCAGGGCGTCGAGATCGGCCTGGAGCCGGTCGGGCCGGACGTGCGTGGCGATGCTCATCGCAGGCCGGAGGGCTGTTCGGGCGTGACGAAGCGGCCGGTGCCCGGTGTGGCGAGGACGGTCCGCCCGTCGAAGACCTGTTGCCCGCGCAGCCATGTTCCGGCGATGCGCCAGTCGAGTTCGCGGCCCGCATAGGGGCTCCAGTCCGTCAGGACATTGTCGCTGGCGGCTGGGTCGTAGCGCCAGGTCTCGCGCCGGGCGATGGTGATGTCGGCGTCCCGGCCCGGGGCCAGCCCGCCCTTGCCGGCGGTGAGGCGGAACAGGCGGGCCGGGTTTTCCGACAGCAGCCGGCTGGCGTGGGTGAGGGACAGGTTGCGGCGGGACAGTTCGGTCAGCAGGAGGGGATAGATTACGTCCAGTCCCGGCACGCCGGACGCGTTCTTCAGCATGTCGGGGTCGGATTTGCGGGCCAGCGACCAGGACACATGGTCGGTCGAGACGATCGTGACGTTGCCGGCGGCCAGATGGTGCCAGATGCCTTCGACCTCGGCGCGGGGGCGGATGGGGGGATTGATCTTGGCGCGGCCGCCCAGCCGGGCGACGTCATGCTCCTCGTCCAGCACCAGATAGTGGATGCAGGCTTCGATCGTCGTATCGAACCCCTGCCGACGATAGGATTCGCACAGCGCATAGCCGCGTGCGACCGAGCAATGGACGACATGGCCCGAACAGCCGGTGGCGGCTGCCGTCTCGTAGATCTGGGCCATGGCCAGCGTTTCGGCCAGCGCCGGGCGGGACAGGCCGTGGGCGCGCCAGTCGGTGATGCCCGAGCGGGTCACCGCCGCGATCCGCGCGCGGACCATTTCGTCATCCTCGTTATGCACGCCGGCGATCAGGCCGGTTTGGGCCACGGATTCGAAACAGGCGGCCAGCAGGTCCGGCGGGATGCGGGGGAAGCGGACGGGATCGGTGCCGAAGGTCGAGAATTTGAAGCCGCAGGCGCCGGCCCGCGCCATTTCGGGGATATGGTGCGGGCCGTCATCGGGGGCGATGGTGCCCCACAGCGCGAAATCGACGCGGGCCTGCTCACCGGCTTCCCGCGCCTTCTGGCGCAGATTGTCGGCCGTGCAGACCAGGAACCCGTCATCATAGGGCATATCGGCAATCGTCGTGACGCCGCCGGCGGCGGCGGCGCGGGTGCTCCATACGAAATCTTCCTGCCCCTTCTGCGAGCGGGAATGGACCTGCGCGTCGATGGCGCCGGGCAGGATCAGCGCGTCGCCGTGATCCTCGACCTGACGGGCGGTGGGAGGGAGACCCTGGCCGACGTGGCTGATGCGGCCGGCATCGACGGCCACCCAGCCATTTTCGAGCACCGTATTCGCGGTGACGACATGGCCTTTGAACAGCAGGTCATGCACGGGCATTCTCCTGAAACGGGGGTGGCGGAAAGGCGAGATCCGCCGGGAGCGGGTCGGCAAGGCGGGTGGCGAAGCGGACCAGGATATCTTCCGTGCGATGCACGGCGTCGGACACGGCGCCGCTATCGTCCAGAAGCGGCACATGACGGTCGAGTTCGGCCAGCAATGCGCCGGGGCTGCCGGTCGGCCTGGCGTCCGACAGGCGGATGGCCTGGCGGGCGGCCATGGCTTCCAGCGCGATCAGAGGGGAGAGCAGGTCCATCTGCACGCCCAGCGCGCGGGCGACCGAGGGCAGGTAGCTGGCCTCGTCCTCGAACCCGTTGGCGACGGGGATCTGGTAGAGCGAGGCCGGGGTGGATTCGCGCAGGATCGCGGTCGTGAGGTCGGCGGCCAGCTTGGTCGCGGCGCCGAAGGCGACCTGCCGGCCGGGATCGAGCGTGAGGTTGCGCGGCAGGCCGGACAGATCCTCGCGGCAGGAGGCGAGGATGCGGCCGAGCGTGCTGCGGGCGTAATGGCACAGCGCGATCACCAGCGCCTGCGCGTCCAGCGCCAGGGCGAGCGGCAGGGAGGCGCCGGAGGTCATGGCCCGCCCGTCGAACAGGATCGGGTTGTCGTCGGCATGGGCGATGCTGTGGGCCAGCGTGGCCTCGACGCGATCGAGCGCCGCGACCAGGGCGCCTGCGATCTGCGGCATGCAGCGGAAGCTCAACGGGTCCTGCAGGTTGCGGCGTGGTGTCCAGTCGCCGGGACTTGTCAGCCCTTGCAGGTAGCGGGCGATGCGGGCTTCGTCCCGCAGCCCGTCCAGGCGGGCGGTTTCCCACGGGATGCCGAAGGCGCCGAAACCCGCGGCGGCCAGGACGAAGACGTGCAGCAGCAGCGGCAGGCGGCCCCGCAGGTCGGCCGCGGCCAGCGCCACCCCCGCGACCCCCAGCGCATTGCTGGACAGGACCGACATCACGTCCTTCGGGCCGGGCACCATGGGCTTGAGTTCGAACCGCGCCAGCAGGGTTGCGGAGGGCAGCGCCGGGCCGTCTTCGGGGGCGAAGGCCAGGCCCTCGCCCAGCAGGGTCGCGCCGATATGGCTCATGAGGCCGACATCCGCGCAGCCGATCGACCCGTATTCGGGCACGGCGGGGGTGATTCCGGCATTCAGCAGGTCCGCCAGGGCCGTAGCCAGATAGAGGCTGGCCCCGGCGTGACCGGTCAGCAGCGTGTTGAGGCGGATCGCCATCGCGGCCCGGACCACCCGCCGCGGCAGGTAGGACCCGGTGCCGAGCAGGTGGGAGCGCAGGAGGCGCAGGGCGTATTTCGGCCGGTCGTCATCCGTGACGCCGTGATCCTTGAAGGCGCCCACCATGCTGGTGGTGCCGTAGATGCCGTCGCCCCGGGCCAGGGCCTCGTGCAGTGCCCGTTCGCCCATGCGCAGGCGGGCGATGCCGTCCGGGCCCAGCGTGACCGGCGCGCCATCGGCGATGGCGGTGAGCCGGGTCAGCGGCAGCGTTTCGCCGGAAAGGGAGATGGGGGTCACGACAGCGTTTCGTCCCTGGTTGCCGAAGCCAGTCTCCCATTCCGGGGTATCGGCGCGGTTATGCTTTTTTGTGCAAGGCCTATAGAATTTTCTGCAATCCGGGCTGTGCGGGCGGGGGCGAAGGGCGGTGACAGCAGCGCCGCCAGGGCCGGAAGCCCGGCGAGCGCGACATAAAGGGCCGGGCTGGGCATGCCGTGCCAGGCCAGGCCGAGGCTGGCGAGCAGCGCAGGGGCGAAGCCGCCGAACAGCGAAACGGAGGCGTTGTAGGACAGGGCGATACCGGTCGCGCGGATACGGGTCGGGAACAGGCTGGCGATGCCGAGCGGGGCGGCGCCGACGAACAGCGCCACCAGGCCGCACAGGCTGGCCGCGACCGCGATCATCGCGGCCGTGCCGTGATCGTATTTCAGGAGGCCCAGGATCGGGCCGGGGAGGGCGATCAGCATCAGCGTCGCCGCCACCAGCAGCCGCCGGACGCCGATCCGATCCGCCAGCGCCCCCGCCGTCAGCGAACCGGCGACCAGGGCGAGATTGCCGGCCAGCGCGGCGACATAGCTGCCATGGGGGATGACGCCGCTGAATCGCTGGGCGTAAAGCGGCAGGTAGATGACCAGCGCATAGGGTGCGGCACCCCAGAGCAGGGACAGGCCGAGTGCCGCGACGAAGCGGCCGCCATGGTGGCGGGCCAGGTCGCGCAGGATGGGGCCATGGTCGGTGGCAGGGCGCTTCGGTGCCGCGTTGCCGCGACGCAGGATGATGCCGAAGGGGACGATCAGCAGCCCGACGGCGAAAGGTGCCCGCCAGCCCCACTGGGCCATCTGTGCATCGCTCAGCAGCGCGGTCAGGCCTACGGCGACGGCGGCACCGAGCATGTTGGACAGGCCCATGGTGGCCTGCAGGAACGAGCCGGCGAAGCCGGGGCGGCCATTGTTCGCGCCTTCGACCAGGAAGGAGGCGGCGCCGCCGATCTCGCCGCCCGCCGAAATGCCCTGCAACAGCCGCGCAAGACAGAGGATGACGATGGAGGCGCGCCCTGCCGTGGCATAGGGCGGGTCGAACAGGATCAGTGCCGTGCCTGCCCCCATCAGCAGGCAGGTCAGCATCAGTGCCGGGCCGCGCCCCCTTCGGTCGGCAAGCTGGCCCAGGAGCAGCGCGCCGAGGGGGCGGGCGACCGCCCCCAGGGCAAAGACCAGCAGGCCCTGCGCCAGTTGCGACAGGCGGTCGGCCGGGGGCAGCAGCGCATGGGCGATATAGGGCGCGAACAGGGCGTAGACCGAAAAATCGTACCACTCCAGAAGATTGCCGATGCAGGCAGCGGCAATCAGCGCTTTTCCGTTTCGTCCCTGTGGCTGTTGCGTCATGACGGTTCCGGTCAGAAATCCGCGCTGACGGTGCCGAAGAACTGGCGAGGAGCGCCCATCAGGAAATAATTGAAGTCCGTATTGACGAAATTGTTCCCCAGCTCGTTCGTGGTGGCGATGTAGGTCTTGTTGGTGAGGTTGTAGACGTTGAAGCTGGCCGTCAGGCCCTTGAACGGCCCCACCTGGCCGAAATGATAGCGCATGCCGAAATTCATCAGGAAATAGCCCGGCACGCGCAGGTCGTTGGTGTAGGTCAGCTCGCGGCGGGACAGGTAGGTGCCATCGACATGGGCGTCAAAATTGCCGATGGCGTATGAGATGTTCCCCTTATACATGAATTGCGGGTAGTTCGGCACCAGCTTGCCGCGCGTCGGCTGCGGCCCCGTCGCGGTCATGACATTCTGGTCGTAGGTCGAATGGGCGTAGGAGAACGAATTGTAGATCGAAAGCCCGCGCACCGGGCGCAGCGTCACGCTGGCCTCGGCGCCGTTGGTCGTGACCCCGCCGACATTCTGCACCGCGGTGACCGGATTGATGCCGGCCTGGCTGGTGATCAATTGCAGGCGGTTGGAGAAATTGACGCGATACAGCGAGGCCAGCGCGCTGATCAGGGGCGAGGTGTAGCGGTAGCCGCCTTCATAGACCCAGTCGGTTTCGGGCTTCAGCGTGTTGCGGGTGGCCTGGAACGAGGCCTGCGACGCGGTCCATGGCGTGGCCGATACGTTGGTGCCGTACCCGTCGAGCGGGAAGGTGCGCATATTGTGCGACACATCGAAGAACAGTTCGTTATGCGGCAGGAAGCGCCAGTTGGCCGAGACCTGCGGCAGGAAGGCGTTCGAGGCCTCCAGATGCCCCTGAGCGACCCGCGTGCCGTTGATGGTGCCGTCCTGCGTCGGCACCGAATTGCCGGAATTGACGATCATGGACTTGAATCCGGCATTGATCGTCAAATTGTCCGTGACCTTGTAGGTATCCTGCAGGTGAAACACGAAGGTCCGGGTCGAGAACGCTTCCTGCCAGGCCGTCGCGAACACCTTGTCGGCCGGGAAGCCGGTGGTGGGGTTGCCGAGCGTGCCCTGGCCCAGCAGCGGGGCTTCGGAGAAATAGCGGCCTTCGTTGAAATTGCCGTATTCGTACCACACGCCGGCATTGACGGCATGGCGTGCGATTTTCCATGTCACCGCGCTCTGGAAGCCGCCGCGTGCGACATTGGGCGTCTGGATACGCTGGGAGAGCGGCGCGCCGTTGGGCGAGGGCATGTAGGGCGTCGTCCAGGTGCTGTAGCCGTTATTGGCGTGGCCGTATAACGTCGTCTTCCAGTTGAGCGTCTCGCTGAGATTTTCGTCGAGCGTGAGCCCGCCGAGATAGTCGGTGCGGTTGGCGGTGCCGGCGTAATAGGCGGCATCGAACGGGTCGTTCGTTTTCTGCAGGGGCGCGGGATAGGTCCCGCGTGCCGCGTTGTACGCGGCCGTATAGTCGGGGTAGTAGTTCGCCAGGTTGGGGCCGACCGTGTTCAGCCAGTTTTTGGTCATGTCCTGATAGTCGAACTGCTGGATCGAACTCCAGTCGAAGAACAGTTTCAGGGACGAGCCGCGCGCCAGCGGCTGGACCAGCTTGGCGTTGACCTGGTCCGAATGATCGTAGCCGCCGCCCTTCCACAGATTGCCGTTCAGCCGGGCATAGGCGACGTAGAAGCGGGTGCCGGTTGGATTGAGATCGCCGCTTTCGAAGCGCGCGTAGGTCCGCATCGTCGAATTGCTGCCGAAGGTCTGGGCGACCGTGCCGCCGCGCACATGGGACGGATCGATCGAACGGATCTGGATCGCGCCGCCCAGGTTGCTGGTCGAGGCCACGTCAATCGCGCCGGCGCCCTGCGAGACGTCGACGCCGCCGACATCGTCGGAGATGATCGAGCGTGTGACGGACAGGCCGTTGTAATTGTTGAACTGCTGATCGCCGAGGGGAATATCGTCGAGCGTGAAGCCGAGCTGCGACTGGTTGAAGCCGCGCATGAACATCTGGCTGGAATATTCATAGGCGCCGAACGGATCGGCGGACTGGTAGAGTACGCCCGGAAGCTGGCTGAGGACCTTCAGCGGCGAGGTGCCCGGCACGCTCTGCTGCATCATGGTGCGCGTCACGCTGGTCATCTGCCGGGTCGAGCCATGGCCGAAGACCGAGATGGCCTCGTTGGCGGGGGCCGGGGTGCCGGCTGCCGCCTTGCCCGCGCCGGTCGTGCCGGCGGCGCGATGGGTGGTGGCCGGGGCGCTCGGGCGCGAGGTCGCCTGTGCCGGGGCAGGCGTGCGGCGGGCCTCCGGCGTGGGGGATGCGGCGTGGAGCTGGGGTGCGATCGCGAGGCCGCCGAGCATGGTGGAGAGCGCGAGAATCCGTCGTGATGTCATCGGGTCATTCCTTGTTGCATCCTGTGGCGCCTGGGAGGCGGGATGGCGGCTGGCCGTTCGGCAGGGAGGCGTGCGCGGCGACGTCTTCCGGGCGCAGGCCGATCTGGTAGATCGCGACGGTGCCCAGTCCGATGGCGCCGGCGGTAAGCAGGGACGGGGTGAAGCTGCCGAACCTGTCGGCCAGCAGCCCGGTGATGGCCGGGGCCAGTGCGCCGCCGAGCGAGCCCCCGGTATTCTGGATGGCCTGCAGGGTCGCGACCCGGTGTTCGGCCGCGATCACGGTGCCGAGCATCCAGCCGCAACTGATGGCCAGGCCGCCCGCGAACAGGGCGATGGCCATGAAGGCGATCATGACCGCCAATGGCGTGTGCAGCGTGGTCAGCGTGGTCGCGATGGCGGCCACCAGCATGGCCAGCACCAGCGGGGCGCGGCAGGCATTCAGCAGCCCCACGCCCCGGGCGGCCAGGCGGTCGACGACCACCCCACCCAGCACGTTGCCCGCGAAACCGCAGAATTGCGGCAGCGCGGACAGCATCCCGGCCTGCCCGATCGTCAGGTGGCGGGAGGTCTGGAGCCATGCGGGCATCCATGTGGCGTAGAGCCAGGTCAGATAGATCACGCCGGCATAGCCGGCCGTCAGGACCCAGCTTGAACGCCGGCGCAGCAGATAGCCGAGATCGGCGCGCAGCGACTGCACGATGCTCGCCGGCACCGGGGCGCCGGGGCGGGGCAGGGCCTTGCGCATCGCGGCGCTCAGAGTCAGGTCGGCGGGGTCGCGATAGAAGCGGATCCACACGAAGGCCAGCACCAGGCTGGCGGCACCGATCGCGACCGACATGCCCCGCCAGCCCCAGAGCGCCATGATCGCGAGCAGCAGCGGCGGGGCCAGGGCCGGCCCGAGGGCGGCGGACCCGTTGAAGAGGCCGAGCGGACGCCCGCGTTCGCGAGGCTGGTACCAGCGGACCAGCGCGCGGGTGCCGGACAGGAACAAGGGGGTTTCGCCCAGTCCCAGCCCGATACGCGCGACGAACAGGCCGGCGATGCCGTGCATCAGACCGAAGCCCATCTGCGCGCACGACCAGAGGACCAGGCCCGCCCCCAGAAGGAAGCGGCTGTCGAACCGGTCGGCCAGCAGGCCCGTCGGGATCTGCCCGGCGAGATAGGCCCAGGCGAAGACCGACAGCAGCAGGCCCATCTGGGTGTAGGACATGTGCATGTCGGCCATCACGGCCGTATTGCTGACCGACAGGGCGGCGCGATCGATATAGCTGACGCATCCGGCCGCCATCAGGAGCAGGAGCGTGATCTGGCGCCGGCGGCGCAGGGCGGGGGAGAGGATGGAGGCGGTGCTGCTCATGCGACGGATTTCCGTCCCGCCGAGCCGGCCTCGGCCTGGATTTCCGCCAGGCCGGCCTGCAACCGGCCGATGATGGCGAGGTTGGGGTGCTCCTTCTTCCAGATCAGGCGCGTCGTCATCCGGTAGCGGTCGGGCAGGGGGACGGCATGGACCGCATGGGAGCGGAACGAGCCGGCGGGCAGGATGGCGCAGCAGGTGCCGTCCTCGACCAGGCGCAGCATCAGCGAAAGCGACTGGGTCTCGAAGATGCCGCCCGGTGTAATGCCTTCCTGGTCCAGATAGCGGTCCGTGACCCGGCGCAGCCCCGTGCCCAGGGCGGGCACCGTCAGCAGGTACGAGGCCAGGGCGATCCGGGGCGTCTGGCCCGGCGGCGGGCTGTGCGCCCGGCCGAAGACGAGGAAGATCGCGGATTTTTCCAGTTCCGCGCTGTCGAGGTCCAGCGGGATGTCGATCAGGTCGGACAGGCCGGCATCGAACCGTCCGTCCAGCAGCCCCTCCACCATCTGCGGCGCGGCGATGGTCGAGATCGTCAGGGGCGGCTGGTAGCGGCGGTGGCGCCACAGCCGGACCAGATTGGCCAGCAGGAATGTCAGGGAACTGTCGCTGCTGGTCGGCATCATCGATGCGAGCTTCAGGGTCCTGAACGCGCGGAAATAGCTGAAATTCTCGTCGCGCATGATCTGCCGGTGAGTCTGGTCCACCTGCTGGCAGCCCTGGCGCAGCGCCTCGGCCTCTGCCGTCGGCATGACGCCATGGGGGCTGCGTACAAATAATGTCCGGCCGAGAATCGTCTCCAGCCGGCCGATCTGGCGGGAGAGCGTGGGCTGGGTCAGCGACAGGCGCTGCGCGGCGGCGGCGATCCGCCGGGTTTCGTAAACGGAGAGGAAATAGCCGATCATGCGCAGCGTCAGGCCCGAGCCCAGCAATGCGCGCAGGCGATGCGTCGGCAGCGGGCCGGCGGTGTCGCGTTCCGGCGGGGCCAGGTGGGAACGATTATCGTCCTCGATCAGGGTCAGGCACCAGCCCAGCAGGTGCAGGGCGGAACGGTATAGGCTCTCGCCCTGCGCGGTCGTGACGGCCCTGCTGCCCCGGCGCAGTGACGAGCGGGACAGCAGCGATGTCGCCATGGCCTGCTCCAGGGCGGACACGCTGTGGCTGAGCGTGGATGCGCTGACGCCAAGCACCGGGGCGGCCGAGGCGGCGGAGCCCTCGTTGATCAGGCTCGTAAAATAGATCAGGGCCGGCAGTTCCATTTCTACTGAGCCTTATGACAATATGAATAACAACGTATCGCGGCTGATATAATACGATCGGCTCCGTATAATTACCAAAATAGAGTGTTGATAGAAAAAATAGCGACCAACGATCGTATCGAAGCATCCCCGTAATGAGCGTGCAATTTCAAATGGCCCGCAGGCATGCCTTGTGCATAAAAAAGCATAGGTCAACGGACGAGCGGCCCGGTGGGTTCCCTGTGCTTCGGTGCGTGGCCGGTGCGGCGGCTCTGCCGGGTAGAGTGCGGGACCGCCCGAGGGGGCGTGCTTTTACCGGGCGCCGGCCAGCCAGCGCTCGGCCGCGCCGGGTGTTTCCAGCAGCGTGCGTGCCGCCATGTTGAGAAAGACGGGATCGTCCTGGAGGCCGAACTCGGTTTCGATGCTTTCCAGGCGTTTTTCCAGTGCGAACAGGAAGATCATGAACTGGTGGGCGGCGTGCGCCTGGTCGCCCTGATAGCCGAGAGGCTTCTCGCAGAACTCTCCCTGCCGGCAGAGATCGAAATTCAGGCTGTAATAGCCTCGGCACACCATGGGGCGGGCGGCATAGATCGCGCAGCTTCCATCGAAGAGGAACGGACAGAAAGCTGGAGGCGAGGCCAGCCGTTCCTTCAGGAGCTGGAGGCGCTCCGGCGGGAATGTGTGCCGTGCCTCGTGAACGGCGAGGATCGCGAACAGCGGATTGACCTGCACAAGGCTGTGGCAGCACGTATCGCAGCCCTTCGTGCAGGCTAGCGGCGCGGTGGGGCTGAGGCGTTTCAACGTCTCCGCGACCTCATCGCAGAGCCGGAGAATGCGCCGGGCCAGAAGAACGAGATCGGCCTCGCCGGTGGCGGCTTGCAGATCGCGCCTGAACGCTGAATCGGCCTGGTCCATCTTCTGGCGCATATAGGCAAGGGGCGAGGCATCGTTGGGCGCTGGCCCGTCACTGTTCATAAGGCGGATGGATCCGATTGATGGGCCGAACCGGCTGGCGGCGGCTTGCCGGGCTTATGTTCCGGCTTGATCGAAAGAAGAATTTTCTTGTGTTGTCATGAATGATTTGGATGGTCAAAGGAAAATGCGTGGCGGCTGACGCCGCCGAAGCCCGATGCGGGAGGCGGGTCGGGTGAGCGCGCGATCTAGCTGAGGGTGTGCCGGGGCGTTGGTGTTGTCTTCCCTGGCCGGTTGGAATTCCTGCGCGGTGGGGCGGAAGAGGATTTCGTTGATGTCCATGTCGTCCGGCTGGCCGATAGCGAGGGCGACGGCGCGGGCGAAGCTGTCCGCCGGGATGGCGTAGCTCTTGTAGAACGCCGCGATGTTGCGCGCGGCATCGGGGGCCATGACGCTCTGCGGCAGTTCGGACTGGACGGCCCCGGGCGAGATGACCGTCGTGCGGATGTTGTGGGGCTTGGCTTCCTGCCGCAGGCCCTCCGACAACATCAGCACGGCGGCCCTGGTTGCGGCATAGACGGCGTTGCCGGGGCGGACGTGGAGCCGGTCGAGGCGGCGCGCGCCGAGAACCAGCTTCGCCCCGTTGGCTGCCAGATGGCGCGCGGCGGCCTCGCCGAGGCCGCTGCTGGCGTCGGCGGGTGACTGTGCAGACTGCCCCTTAGTCGGGGATCGTGCGGTTGTAGAATGCATCGGGAAGATGATCGGGGCCGCCGCGCCGGCTGCGATCCAGGGTCTCGATCGCGGCGATGTCGTCGGCTGTAAGCGTGAAGTCGAAGCCAGCGCAGGATGACCTGCGCCGGGGCCCTGTCGTATTTTCGTCCGATTGCCATGATGGTGGGGTGTGCCAGCGGATCGTCTTCCGGCGGCCTGTCATCACCCCGGTAACGCATGACGCCCCCGATGGGCGACCAGGCCTGGGTCACGATGCTCGACGTCCGGTCGTATTCGCGAACGGCCGATTGGGTGAAGAACGGGTGAAGTTCCACCTGGTTCAGGGCCGGGGGATCACGGCATCTGCCTCATCGCGCCACGCGAGCAGGATTCATGCGGCTTGCCAGCCCGGCGTGGGCGGGCCGCCGCGCTCGTTCAGCATGACCCGGGGCGGCTCGTCCGATCGCCCGAATATGGTATCCGGGACGATATCTCGTACCTGTTACTGAAGTTTGGGTGCGAAAGCATAATATTCGATATTTTAACGTTTTTTTTACGACTTGAGATCTGGTCGAAAACGAAAAAACTCTTCTTAAAAACAGCAAAATTTTTTTGGCGGATAGCGAAACCTTTCTCTTCCGAATACTTTAATCTTTTGTCACGAAGCTGACGAGCCGCCCTGAGTGTGTGGTTTTTCAGCTCTTCGTGAATTGTGGGATGTGCCGGCATTGATCGGCAGTTTCATGAAAGTTTGTCGATACAATAATAATGCGCCGATATTTCGGCAGGTCGCGGATTGAGAACCTTAGCCGCTGGTGAGGAACAGGTTGCGATGCGAATACTGATTACCGGAAATATGGGCTATGTTGGATCCACGGTATGCAAATATCTGAGGCATGCCCGGCCCGATGCGGTGCTGCATGGTTTCGACAATGCCTATTTCGCCCATTGCCTGACCGGTGCCACGCGCCTACCGGAACAGAATCTCGATGCGCAGTTCTATGGCGACGTGCGGTCCATCACGCCCGAGCGGCTTGCCGGATATGACGCGGTCGTTCAGCTCGCCGCCATATCGAACGATCCGATGGGACACAAATTCGAGAAGATCACATACGACATCAACCAGGATACCACGATCGCGCTGGCTCGGGCCGCGGCATCCGCGGGCGTAAAAAATTTCGTTTTTGCGTCGAGCTGCAGCATCTACGGCATCGCCGAGGGCGGTCCGCGCAAGGAGACCGATCCGGTCAATCCGGTGACGGCCTATGCCCGATCCAAGATCGGCGCGGAAAAGGCGCTGGAGCAGATCGACACCGACATGGTGATCACCAGCCTCCGCTTCGCTACTGCCTGCGGCATGTCCGACCGGCTGAGGCTCGATCTGGTGCTGAATGATTTCGTCGCATCCGCCATGGTGACCGGCAAACTCAGCGTGCTTTCGGATGGAACCCCGTGGCGGCCGATGATCGATACCGCCGACATGGCGCGCGCGATCGACTGGGCGGTGGACCGCTCGGCGGAGGCGGGTGGGCGCTACCTGGCGGTGAATGTCGGCAGCGACGACCGCAACTATCAGGTGCGCGAGATCGCTGATGCGGTAGCCGAGGCGCTGCCGGGGACCGAGGTCAGCGTCAATACCGAAGCACCGGTGGACAGCCGGTCTTACCGGGTCGATTTCGGGCTCTACAAATCACTCGCGCCCGATCACCAGCCGCAGGTGACGCTGCGCGATTCCATCGAAGAGCTGAAGGCGGGGCTGGAACGCATGCATTTCGGCAATGCGGATTTCCGCAATTCGCCCTTGATCCGCCTCAAGGTTCTGGAAGCGCATATGGAAGCGGGGCGCCTCGATTCATCGCTGGTCTGGCAGGCATCCGCGCGCCCCTGAGAGGCGCGCGCTGCGTATTCCGCCTGGCGCCGTCTCCCGTCATGGGCGGGAGACGGGCCAATAACATGAAAATGGGAGGGGTGGGGACATGAAGGTCGCGATACTAGCCGGCGGTTTTGGAACGAGGCTCAGCGAGGAGACGATGATCCGCCCAAAACCCATGGCCGAGATCGGCGGCCGGCCGATATTATGGCATATCATGAAGATATACGCCCATTACGGATTTTCGGACTTCGTCGTCCTGGGCGGGTATCGCGTCGATTTCATCCGCGATTATTTCATGCGCTATCGGGCATCGCTCAGTGATTTCACCATCGACCTCGGCACCGGGGAAGTGGACTGGCTGCAGGCGCAGGCCGAGAACTGGCGCATCACGGTGCTGGACACCGGCAAGGAATCCCTTACGGGCGGACGCATCCGGCGGGCGCGCCGCTATCTGGAAGGCGGCACGTTCTGCCTGACCTATGGCGACGGCGTGAGCGATGTGAACATCAGCGATCTCGTGGCATTTCACAAATCCCGCGATACGTGGTGCACATTGACGGCAGTGGTCCAGCCCGGCCGTTACGGTGCGCTGAATCTCAGCGACAACGGCGCCGCCGTGCGCGGCTTCGGCGAGAAGCGGGCTGGGGATGGCGGGCTGATCAATGGCGGTTTCTTTGTGTGCGAACCTGAGATCTTCGATCTGATCGACGACGATCTGACCACATGGGAAGCCGAGCCGATGGATCGGCTGATCGCGCGCGACAAGCTCTCGAGCTTCGTACACAACGGCTACTGGCAGAGCATGGATACGCTGCGCGACAAGCAGGTCCTGGAGGCGGCGTGGGCAACCAAGGCAGCGCCCTGGAAAGTATGGTCCGACTGACAGGCGGCGGCCTCACGCACGCCATGGCGGAGAGCGTGTCATCGCCGGGAGAGCGTCCGGGGACGGCATGCGCATCGCACGGCGGACGGAGCCGTGTGACGCGAGACCATCGGAAATGACACAACTGGCAGGAGCCGGAACATGATCATCGTCGATACGGCACTGAAAAAGCGCGAGGCGGAAGGGCGGCCTGTGACCGTCGCCATCGTCGGCGCGGGCACCCAGGCGCGGGCCATTGCCCGCACCATCGAGATTGCGACACCCGGCATGCGCGTCGTCGCGGTGGCCAACCGCACGCGCGCGAATGGCGAGGCGGTCTTTACCGAACTCGGACTCGATCCGGTCTGGTGCCCGGACGGCGCGGCCCTTGACGCCGCCCTTGCGGCGGGGGCGCGGGCGGTCACCGGCGATCCGCTGCTGCTGGCCGGGGCGACAGGCATCGATGCCGTGATCGAGGCGACCGGATCGATGGAATATGCCGCCCGTGCGGTGCTGGCCGCGATCGAGGGGGGCAAGCACCTGATCCAGGTGAATGCGGAACTCGATGGCACCATCGGTCCGATCCTGAAGGTGAAGGCGGATGCGGCCGGTGTCGTCTATACCGCAGGCGATGGCGACCAGCCGGGCGTGATGATGAATCTGGTGCGCTTCATGGAAGGGATCGGCGTCCGGCCGGTACTGTGCGGCAGCATCAAGGGACTGTACGACCCGTATCGTACGCCGGACACGCAGGTGTCCTTCGCGCAGAAATGGGGCCTGGACCCGGCCATGGCGGCGTCGTTCGCCGATGGCACGAAGATCTCGTTCGAGCAGACGGTGATTGCCAATGGCACCGGCATGAAGGTGGCGAGGCGCGGGATGATCGGGCCGGATTTCTCCGGCGGAGATCCTTATGCGCCGCTGGTGCCGCTTGAGGAGACGACCAGCGCCTTCGCCGCCTATCTCGACGCGCATCTCGCCGCCGGCGGCCCGGGCTTTGTCGATTACGTGATCGGTGCGCGGCCCGGTCCCGGTGTGTTCGTCATCGGGACGATGGAGGATGCGCGGCAACGGCATTTCCTGAATTATTACAAGATGGGGCCGGGGCCTTATTACTGTTTCTACACCCCCTTCCACCTGTGCCATTTCGAGGTTCCGGGTTCGGTCGCGCGGGCGGTGCTGTTCGGGGATGCGACGCTGACGCCGCTGGCGGGGCCGAGCGTCGGTGTCATCGCGCTGGCCAAGAAGGATCTCGCGCCGGGGGATGTCATCTCCGCGCTCGGCGGGTTCGAAGCCTATGGCATGATCGAGAATATCGAGACGATCCGGGCGGAAAACCTGATCCCGCTGGGACTTGCGATCGGCGGGCGGGTGAACAGGCCCATTCCGCGGGACCGGCCCATCACCTTCGCCGATATCGATGTGCCCGAAGGGCGGACGATCGACCGGCTTTATGCGGAGCAGGAGGCCGTCTTCGCGCCTTCCGTCGTGGTCGAAGAGGTGGTTTATGATCTTTCATGAAACCACGCTGAAGGATGCAATGCTGATCGAGCCGGAGCCACGGGGTGACGACCGTGGTTTCTTCGCCCGGATGATGTGCCGGGAGGAATTCGCGGCACATGGGCTGATTTCCGATTTCGTGCAGCACAATATGTCCTTTTCGCGCTGCAAGGGCACTGTGCGGGGGTTGCATTTCCAGCGTGGTGCCTATGCCGAGGCCAAGCTGATGCGCTGCACGAGGGGGGAGATCGTCGATGTGATCGTGGATCTGCGCGGGACATCGCCGACCTACCTGAAGCATGAAGCCTTTCATCTGACCGCCGAAAATCACCGGCTGCTCTATGTGCCGCCCGGCTTTGCCCATGGTTTCCAGACGCTGACGGATGATGTCGAGGTTTTCTATCCCGTCAGTGCCGCCTATACGCCCAGCATGGAGGGTGGCCTGCGCCACGACGATCCGCTGGTCGGGATTTCGTGGCCTCTGGATGTAAGCGGTGTCTCGCCGAAGGATGCCTCCTGGCCGTTCCTGCAACGGGGGGCGCCGCCGATTTTCTGAATATTCCGCAGCGGCAGGGAATCGCGCTTCGGCCATGGAGGAACCATCGGCGTTGTTCCGACTTAGAGGATGGGCCGGTCCAGTACAATCATCGCCGCGTGGGTCATGCGCATTTTTCGTCACGGGCCGCATGCCCCGCCTCCGGCAGTTCGCATGAGATCGTCAGCTTCCAGTCATGGAGGATTTGTGATGAAACCGGAACAAAATATTCAATCTGAAAACAGGCGCTTTCTCGTCCTTGGTCGCGTTGGTGACAAGTCGCTGCACCATAGCTGGATCGCGGACAGGACGGTCACGCGGAACTGGGACCTGCAACTGAATTCGTATGCCAAGGATGTTTCACTCTGCCAGGATGGCGATCTGCCGCCGGTATTCGATTACGGTACCAAGTGGGACAGTATCGCACGCCATTTCAGGGCCAATCCGGAGCTGCTGGATCGTTATGAGTATATCATGCTCCCCGATGACGATGTGCTGATGGAGGCGGCGGATATCAACCGGCTGTTCGAGATCGCGGTGGAATATGACCTGACGATGGCGCAGCCGGCCATGACGATCGAAAGCTACCTTTCGCACGCCGTCGTCCTGCGGATGCCGGGTTTTCGGCTTCGGTACAGTACTTTTCTTGAATCCATGGCGTGCTGCATCAAATCGTCCTATCTGCGCACGCTTCTGCCGATGTTCGAGCGGCATTTCACGGGCTGGGGCACGGATCTGATCTGGGCGATGCTGATGAAGGCGCCCGCCTACCGCGCGGCGATCGTGGATGAAGTGCCGATGACCCATACAAGGCCGCTCTATAGCGGCCCGATCTACGATACGTTCGCGGAGGACAAGGTCGATCCGAGGGAAGAAGTACGCGGGCTGATGGCCTGTTTCGAGAACCATCCCCAGGGAATGCATGTCTATGGCGGCTATCTGACCGATGGCAGGCGGGTTGGCGACTTCGAGGCACGCATACGCAATGCGATCGGGCTGTTCAGCGTCGCGGGACGTTCGAAGCTGCCCTGGAATACCGTCCGCATGGGGTGCGCGATGCTGCTCCGGGCATTCACCCAAATGGGCTATAAGCCCGAGCAGCTTCGTGCCGTCGCAGGGAAGGAAATGGCCGCACTGGGGATTGGGGCGCCCCCGCGCCTTTCGGGCGCTGGCATGCAGGCTGCGGGCATTCCGGTTTCGATTTCCGCCGTGGCCAACAAGCATGTGACCGGCGGCATGCGCGTGTGAGTTTCTCGGTCCATCGGGACGACGTGCGGGGCGGGGCCATGTTTTACGGAGGGGCGTGAGGGTATGTGGCCCCCCGGCCCCTCGCGCGTTTGAGCGGAGCCCCGGCCTTCCCGCAGGACATGTGCGTTCGACCCCGCCTTTCACGGGGCCGCGAAGCGGCGGACATGGGCGGGGGACAGTTCGCCGATCGTGTTCACGCCAAGCATCGCCATGTCGCGCGCGATTTCCGCCCGCATCAGATGCAGCGCGTGCCGCACCCCGGCCGTGCCCGCCGCGACCGAGGCATACAGAAACGGCCGGCCGACGAAGACGAAATCCGCACCCAGCGCCAGGGCCTTGAGTACGTCGGTGCCGCGCCGGATGCCGCCATCGATCAGTACCGCCATCTCGCCTGCCTCGCGCGCGGCCTCCTGCAGCATGAGCAGCGGGGCGATGGCCGAGTCGAGCTGGCGTCCGCCATGATTGGACAGCCAGACGCCGTCGAGACCTGCCGTGCGGGCGAGCGCGACATCTTCGGGCGAAAGGATTCCCTTGACGACGAGCCGGCCTTTCCAGTTGTCGCGCATGAAGGCGACATGTTCCCAGCACAGCCCGTCGCGGGTGCCGATATTGCGCTCGGCGGAGCGCGAGAGGATCGCCGGCCCGCGAAATGCATCCATGTTCTCGAAATGCGGCATGCCGCGCGCGAGTGTGCGGAGGAACGTCCCGAGCGACCATCGCGGACGACGTGCCCCGTCCCAGAAAAGGCGCGGGGTGGGCCGAAGGGGCATGGAGAAGCCGGTGCGGGCATTGTTCTCGCGATTGGCGGGAACCTGCACGTCGGCGGTGAGGACGATCGTCTCGAACCCTGCCGCGTCGACCCGGCGGAGCATTGCCCCGATGCGTTCTCTGTCGCCGGGAAGATAGGCCTGGAACCAGCGCGTTCCGCCCTCGATGGCCATCGTTTCCAGCGGTGTGAGCGAGGTGGCGCTGGCCACCATCAGCGCGTCCTCGGCGGCCGCGGCCTGCGCCAGGACGATGTCGCCCCGGAACGATGACAGGGCGGACAGGCCCATGGGCGCGATGCCGACCGGCAGGCTGAAGGATTTGCGGAAGAGGGACGCCACCGTCGAGCGCGCGCGCGTATCGACGAGCACGCGCGGCAGCAGGGCGAGCGCGGCGTAGCTCTCGCGATTGGCGCGCAGGGAGCGGTTGGTCTCCGCAGCCCCCGAGTAATAGCCATAGATCTGCCGGGGCAGGCGCCGTCGGGCGACGGTCTCGAAATCATCGAGACACAGGAAGCGCTCGAGGCGGCGGGGCGTGGCCAGTGTGGATGGCGGCTTTACCTGGACGGGGGAGTAAGCGGTCATGGCACTCCTTGCGGCGGGATCAGGCGTGAAACCGGGCCGGAAAATCGGCATGAGGGGGAATTGGTGCCGGACGATGCAAGGCGGCCGGACGGCGTTAGCCCCGACAGGGTGAACGCCGGGCGGCCGATGGGGTTCGGATATCGTCTTGTCGCCCTGTGCATGAAGGGCGCGCCGGATTTCTGCCCGGTCGGGGGCGCTTCAGGTAACGGGGATGCGCTTGCCCAATTCGTCGATCAGCACGCGGATATTGTCGGAATAATCGATCGGGATGGCGATGATCTGCACGCCGCCCTCGACGAAGGCGCGTTCGAGAGTTGCCGCGAAATCTTCGATCTTTTCGACGAAATGGCCCTTGGCGCCGTAGGATTCGGCATATTTGACGAAATCGGGGTTGCCGAATGTCATGCCGTAATCGGGGAAATGATCGACCGCCTGCTTCCAGCGGATCATGCCGAAGGCGCCGTCATCGATGATCAGGGAGACGAGATTGAGCCTGAGGCGGACGGCGGTTTCGATTTCCTGGCTGTTCATCATGAACCCGCCATCGCCCGAGACGGCCAGCACGCGCCGGTCGGGGTAGAGGATGGCGGCCGCGATGGCCGATGGCAGGCCCGCACCCATGGTGGCCAGGGCATTGTCCAGCAGGAGCGTGTTGGCGACGCTGGTGCGGTAGTTCCGCGCGAACCAGATCTTGTACATGCCGTTATCCAGCGCCACGATACCGTCCTGCGGCATCACCCTGCGGATATCGGCGACGACGCGCTGCGGTGTCCAGCGATTGTCGGTGGAGCCTTCCAGGATATGGTCGAGGATGCCGTCGCGCAGGCCCAGGAGGGCGTCGGCGTTGGCAAGGCGGCCTGCGACCTGGTCGGCCAGGCGGGACAGGGAGGCGCCGATATCGCCGATGATTTCGGTCTGCGGGAAATAGACCTGCTCGACATGGGCGGGCTCGTAGCCCAAATGCACGACGTCCGGCCCGTTGGCGCCCATGATGAAGGGCGGCTTTTCGGCGGTGTCGTGGCCGATCGTCAGGATCAGGTCCGCGCGTTCGATGGCCTCGTGGACGTAATCGCGCTCGCTGAGGGCAGCCGTGCCCATATAGAGATCGCTGCATCCGCCCACCGCGCCCTTGCCCATCTGCGTGGTGAAATAGGGCAGGCGCGTGCGCGAGAAGAATTCATGCAGCTTGCCGGCCAGGCGCGGGCGGGATGCGGCGGCACCCAGCATGACCAGGGGGCGCCGGGCGGAACGCAGCAGGTCGGCCGCGATGCGGATCGCAGCCTCACTGGCGACGGGCGCGTCGATCGCGTGCGGGCGGATCAGCGCCGGATTGCCGCATTCTTCGCGCGCGATATCCTCGGGCAGTTCGAGATGGACCGGACCGGGGCGTTCTTCGGCCGCCACGCGGAAGGCGTCGCGGATCAGGGTCGGGATCATGTGGGCGGAGACGATCTGCCGGGCCATCTTGGTCAGCGGGCGCATCGTCGCCACGACATCGACGATCTGGAAGCGGGCCTGGCGTTCGGACAGGATCGCCTTCTGCCCTGTCAGCATCACCATCGGCATTGCGCCCAGATGGGCGTAGGCGGCGCCGGTCGCGAGATTGAGCGCGCCGGGGCCGAGCGTTGCGAGGCACACGCCCGGCCGGCCCGTGAGGCGGCCATGGGTCGCGGCCATGAAGGCGGCGGCCTGTTCGTGGCGGGTGATCGTCAGCCTGATCGATGAGGTGCGGAGGGATTCGACGATATCGAGATTCTCTTCGCCGGGAATGCCGAAAATCCGATCGACGCCCTCGTTCTCGAGGGACGCGACGAGGAGGTCGGATGCCTTTGTCATATGATCATCTCCGGACAGGGCTGAACCTGCCATGCATCGTTGTCCGGAAAGAACAGGGGAGGAAAGGCCTGAGACTATTCAAATCACGATCAGGTCCGTCACGATGTGAGGACATTCCCCGCAGCGAAATCCGTCCGGATGAATGCCATCGGAACAGATTCGGGATGTGCGCTCAATCGGCAATTCGTGGCGTGCTGCCTCCCGCAATATGCATGCACGCCCCCTGGTTCGAGCGTGAGCGGAAATGTGGGCTGGTGAGCGAGAGTGCCGCGCAGGAAACGCGCGCCGGATCGCCACCAGCGCGCATTTCCGCTCACGCTCGCCGGAAGCGGATGAGGCTGCGGGAGGGACCGCGATCGGCCCAGTTGGGCATTTCGCGCCAGGGGGTGACGACGGTGGCATGGGCGCCGTCCACGGTGACGGTCCGCCGCTGTTCCGTGCCCACCCATTCGGGGGCCCAGGCCGTCTCGACGCGCGTGATCCATTGATCGTGCTCGATCCGGTAGCGGCCGATATAGGCGACGAGGGTTTTCATGAGCTGCGCGCGGTCCCAGTCTGTCACGGCGGGCTGGCGGAGGCTGCCTTCCAGGTTGAAGGCGACCCAGCCATCCGCGGTAAAAATGACCCGTCCGCGCGGGCAATCGCCCATGGCCTCGATCATTTCGCCGCTTTTCTTGTCCTCTACCTGGTAGGAAACAAGCTTCCACGTGCCAATAAGCTGCTGTGCCAGATCGCTGGAATTCTCACCGTGTACCCGCGTCATTTTCCGAATGGTTCCTCTTGAAGCAAGAATCAAGTAAGGGGAGCCGTGTGGCGTCTGTAAATATTTTACTTGTTCTTTTGTTAATTGTTTACAGGGTCGTTTTGTGGATAAATATTCATGGGTATATGGAAGGTATATGCCGTTTTCGTGATTTTTTCTATCAAAAACGGGACAAAAGATTTATGCTGAATCGACAAAAATCGGAGCCGTCGGAAAAATGATCTACGATGAGGTCGGCGATCTGAGGTTTTTCGTGATGCTGGCCGAGGCGCAGAGCATGACGAAGGCCGCGCGCGGCATGGGGACCTCTCCGGCCGTGATATCGCGCCGGCTGGCCAGGCTGGAGGGCAGGCTGGGCAGTTGCCTGGTGAACAGGAGCACGCGGCGGTTCAAGCTGAGCGAGACGGGGCAGATCCTGTACGAACGCGCGCTGCGGATCGTCACCGACATCACCGATCTGGAAGCCGAGATCGCGTCGGCCGAGCGGATGCCGCAAGGCAGCCTGAATATCGGCGCGCCCCTGGAGTTGGGGCGCCGCCTGATCGCGCCCTTCGTCGAAGCCTTCAACGAACGCTATCCGGAGCTGAAGATCGGGCTGGCGCTGGTCAGCGAGGGGCGGCACGAATTCGGCGACTGCCTCGACCTGATCGTGCGGCTGGGCATGCCCGACATGCCGACCGCCATCGTGACGCATCTGGCCTCGACGACGCGCATTCTCTGCGCCTCGCCGGGCTATCTGGCGCACCATCCTGCCCCCGCCACGCTGCAGGACCTCGCGGCACATGATTGCCTGTGCCTGCGGCGCAGCAAGTCGATGACCCTGGTCAATCGCTGGGCGTTCGGCGACGAGGAGAACCGGGAGGTGGTCACGGTGCAGCCGCGCCTGTCCTCGACGAGCTGCGAGGTCATCCATGACTGGGCGTTGTCGGGGCAGGGGATCGCCTACAAGCTGATGTGCGATGTCCATGACGATCTGAAATCCGGCAAGCTGGTGCATGTCCTGCCGGAGCTTTCGGGGGAAGGGATCGATTTCTACGCGCTGCGGCCTCACCGCCAGGGGGCGCGGGCGAATGTGGATGTGTTCCTGCGCGAATTGCGCGCATATCTGAGGCGCTGCGGCGGGTTTTCCTACCGGGCCGCGTAAGGCGAGACTCGCCGAAACATCGAGGGAGGGCATCCATGCCGCAATCGAGGCTGTTCCAGCCGATCAGGATCGGCGGGCTGACGCTGGGCAACCGCATCGTCATCGCCCCGATGTGCCAGTATTCGGCGGTCGAGGGCCGGATGACGGACTGGCATCTGATCCACCTGGGCAATCTGGCGCTGTCGGGTGCCGGCCTGCTGACGATCGAGGCCACGTCGGTGCTGCCCGAGGGGCGCATCACCTATGGCGATGTCGGATTGTGGGATGACGGCACGGAAGAGGCGCTGCGCCGCGTGCTGGACAGTGTGCGGGCGTGGTCGGGCATGCCGGTCGGCATCCAGCTTTCCCATGCCGGGCGCAAGGCATCGTGCGAGGTGCCATGGAAGGGCGGGCGGCAGATCGCGCCCGATGCCGCGAACGGATGGCGGACGGTGGCGCCGTCCGCGCTGGCGTTTACGCCGGATACGCATGCGCCGGACGCCCTGGATCGCGAGGGGATGCGGCGGGTGCGCGAGGCCTTTGCGGCATCGGCGAAGCGGGCGGCGCGGCTGGGGCTGGATCTGGTGCAGCTTCATGCCGCGCATGGCTATCTGCTGCATCAGTTTCTCTCGCCGCTGTCCAACCAGCGGGAGGATGAATATGGCGGCACGCTGGAAAACCGGATGCGCTTTCCGCTGGAAGTGTTCGATGCCGTGCGCCAGGCCTTTCCCGACAGGCCTGTCTCGGTCCGTGTTTCGGGTACCGACTGGGTCGAGGGGGGCTGGACGATCGACCAGACCGTGGCCTTTGCGCAGGGCCTGAAGGCGCGCGGGTGCGATGCCGTGCATGTTTCCAGCGCGGGGTTGAGCCCGTTGCAGGATATTCCGGTGGCGCCCAGCTATCAGGTTCCGCTGGCCCGCGCGGTGCGGCAGCAGGTGGATGTGCCGGTGGTGGCGGTGGGGCTGATCACCGATTTCGACCAGGCCGAGGCGATTGTCGCCACCGGAGATGCCGACATGGTCGGGCTGGCGCGGACGATCCTGTATGACCCGCGCTGGCCATGGCATGCGGCGGCGCATCTGGGGGCGCGGGTGAAGGCGCCGGACCAGTATCTGCGCTGCCAGCCGTCGCGGTACCGGGATCTGTTCTCGGTTTGAGGATCGGTCGCGCGACGGATGAAAAAACGGCACCGCCATCGGGAGGATGGCGATGCCGCGAGAGGTTTCACGGCGCGAGGGTTGGGAAATCGACGGTTGGGAAACTGTCGTGACGCCGTGAGTTCCTGACCAATAGTAAGAATGAATATCAATTGCAACATAAAAGGCGGCATGCCCGGGATGGGGATATGCGCGACGGCTGACGGGAAGGGCAGGCCGTCGGGATATTGGTCTATTGGATAGGGCGGTCCGGAAATCCGCAGGATTCCGGAGCCGGGATGCCTGCGCATGCCGGATATGATTGTTGCGTGACAGCCGGGGATCGGGGTTGCCGATATCGCGGCCGATGCCCACATGGCCTGTCGAACGTCATGTTCATGGAGAAGACAATGTCGAACAAGACCAAGGCCCTGGCTGTCGGCGAGGCCCATGTTCACACCTATCTCGGGACACCGACCGACCTGAAGAAAGACGCGGTCGAGGCCATTTCCGCCGGTTTGCGGACGGTTCTGGCCGATGTCTTCGCGCTCTATATCAAGACCAAGAATTTCCACTGGCATATGAGCGGCCGCCATTTCCGCGACTTCCATGTGCTGCTGGACGAGCAGAGCGACCAGATCTTCGCCATGACAGATCCGCTGGCCGAGCGCGCGCGCAAGCTGGGGGGTACGACCCTGCATTCGATCGGCGAGATCAGCCGCCTGACCAAGGTGGCGGACAATGATGCGCTCTATGTCACCCCGGAAGACATGCTGGCCGAGCTGCGCGAGGACAATCTGGCGCTGACCGGCCGCCTGCGCGCGGTGCATGCGATCTGCGACGAGGGCGGCGACGTGGCGACGGCGAGCCTGCTGGAAGTCTGGATCGACGAAACCGAGCGCCGGACATGGTTCCTGTTCGAATCCACGCGCCCGGCCTTTGGCGGCAATGACTGACGGCGCGGCGCGCGCGTCCCTGTAGGGACCGCGCGCGCCGCCTTCGTCCGGCGACAGTGCCCTTGTGCGGTACTGTCGTGGGGCGGGCGTGATGTTTCCGGTGGCCGCCGTCCGGCCATCGTGATCCCGCCCTTGATGTTCTCTCCACCGGCCACTGTCGCAGGTCCGCGACAGGTGTTGCGCGGACCTGTCACGAGGGCGCGAGAGAGGGGGTGCGGCCTCTTTCGCGCCGCATGCGCCTGTGGCGATCTCATGCCCGGTAGCCGGCGGTTCGCATGGCTGAAGGGGAGAAGATTGCATGGCAATCGCAGGAAAAGTCGCGCTGGTCACGGGCGGGGCCCAGGGAATTGGCCGGGGCATTGCCCTGCGCCTGGCACGGGACGGCGCCGATGTGGCGCTGGTCGATCTCAAGGCCGAGGCGCTGGCCTCGGTGGCGGCCGAGATCGAGGCGATCGGGCGCAGGGCCACGATCTTTGTCGCCGATGTGGGCGACCGCGAGCAGGTGCGGGCGGCGGTCGGCCACGCCGCGCAGGTGCTGGGCGGTTTCGACATCATGGTCAACAATGCCGGCATCGCGCAGGTCAAGGCGCTGGCGTCGGTAACGCCGGAGGATGTGGAGCGGATTTTCCGCATCAATGTCCAGGGCGTGCTGTGGGGCATCCAGGCGGCGGCCGACCGGTTCATCGCCCTGGGCCGGAAAGGCAAGATCATCAATGCATGCTCGATCGCGGGGCATGACGGGTTTGCGCTGCTGGGCGTCTATTCGGCGACGAAATTCGCCGTGCGCGGGCTGACCCAGGCGGCGGCGAAGGAATATGCCAGCAAGGGCATTACGGTGAACGCCTACTGCCCCGGTGTGGTGGGGACGGATATGTGGGTGGAGATCGACCGGCTGTTCTCCGAGATCACGGGGGCGGAGAAGGGGGCGACGTTCCGCAAATATGTCGACGGCATCGCCCTGGGCCGCGCGGAAACGCCGGAGGATGTGGCGGGGCTGGTGTCGTACCTCTCGGGCCCAGATTCCGATTACATGACCGGCCAATCGGTCCTGATCGATGGCGGGATGGTGTATCGCTGACCGCCAGTCGCGCGGAGGGGCGTGCTGTCAGCGGCGGCGCAGCCGGAAGGCCGGGGCGTGGTCGGGCCGCGTCGACAGCACCCCCACCGGCAGCACCGGCCGATGGTCGGCGAGGGTGAGGGCGAAATCCTGGAGCAGCCGTGCCAGCACCAGCACGGCCTCGGTCATGGCCAGTTGCGCGCCGATACAGACATGCGGACCGGCGCCGAACGGCAGGAAGGTGAAACGCGGCGGATCGGGGCGGTCCAGGAAGCGCTGGGGATCGAATTGCGCGGGGGCGTGCCACAAGGCGGGATTGCGGTGCAGCATCCAGAACGGCAGCAGCACCATCGCGTTGCCGGGCAGAGCGTGGCCGCAGAGTTCGGTCTCGCCCACCGTTTCCCGGCCGCTCATGAAGGCGGGTGGATAGAGGCGCAGCGTTTCGCGCACCACGGCGGTGGTGGCGTGCAGGGCGGGCAGGGAGGTGGCGGCGCCATCGGGTGTCAGGTCCTTGTCGCGCGCTTCCCGCGCCACTTCGTCCTGCCAGCGGGGGGATTGGGCCAGCAGCAGGCAGGCCCAGAACAGGACCGACGCCGTCGTTTCGTGCCCGGCGACGATCATGGTGGCGACTTCGTCGATCAGTTCGGAGGTGGTGCCGCCGTCCTGGTCGCCGAATGCCGCCTGCAGCAGGTCGAACAGGTCGCGTGGGGCCTCTGCCTGACCCGGCGTGCGGCGGGCGGCGATGATTTGGCCGACCAGCGCCACCCATTGGCGGCGGAAACGCGCGCGCCGCCAGCCCAGCAGTGTGGGCGTGCCGGGCGGGAGCAGGAAGTCGGACGGGCGCGGGGTGCCGATGCCGGTCATGAAGCGGGTGACGGAATCGCGCAGGGGCTGGTCGAACGCTCCGATATCCAGCGAGAACATGGACACCGCAGCGACATCCAGCGCCAGGCGGCGCATGGCGGAAAACAGATCGACCGGCCGGTCGGTGTCCAGATCGCGGCAACCCCGTTCGGCGCAGGCGGCGATATGCCCGGCCAGCACCGGCACCGTGCGCGGGGTGAAGGCCGGGGCCATGGCGCGGCGCTGCCGCCGCCACGTATCGCCCTCGCTGACCAGCAGGCCGCGCCCGACGATGGGGCTGAGAACGCGCTGGCCGACGCGCATGCGGCGATAATGCCCGGCATCCGATGTCAGGATGGTCTGCATGGAGTCGGGCCCGGCGGCCAGCACCAGCGGACGGCCGAGCGCGCGCAGGCTGACGACCGGTTCCGTCAGGCAACGGGGCGGAAAGGCCGAATAGCCGTTGCGGCGCAGCGCCGCCAGCACGCGGAGGCCCCCGGCGCCTTCCGACAGGAGAGGCGGCATCGGTGGAACGAGGGGGGAGGAGTCGAGCACGCGCGAACCTTCGCTGGACGGGCGGCCAGACTATCCAAACCGGTGGGGGCGGGAAAGCATGGACGGTGCGCGGGAGGGGTGCGATCGCTCTCCGCGATCCAGGGGCGCATCATTGTTATCAATATTGCCGTCAATTATAATCATTGATTCAAGATCGAAATAAACTTCTGTCGTGTGTGCGCGATTGTGGTAGGGATTATAAGGCGTTCGGCAATTCCAGCCTGCCGCGTGCGCCGCCTCTTCCGGAGAGTTGATTGCGAGAGCGAAATGCGTAATAGCACGTCGGCGATACTTGGCGGCGGCTCGGTTGAGATTGCTCGTCTTTCTTCGTTGTGACGACCGATATGGGCATGCGGACACAACACTGCCGGACGAGGCGATTTTTTGACGGATTGGTATAGCGTGCGCGCCTGTCGGGAAGGCTGTTTGAAAGGGCGATCTGCCGGGCGGGTGTGCCGCCGGGGGCTGAGTGCGGCGTGGGCGGCTGGTCGCGTCGGGGCATCGGCGGGCCGGTCTTCCCGTTGGCCTGTCCTGCTGGGGACAGGCGTTTTCATGCTGGTCCTGTCGGTCCTGCGGCCTTTCGAGGCGCATGCCAATGCCTTGAACCTGCTTGTCTGGAAATGGGGAATCAGTCCCGAATTGGTGCGGGCATGGACAGCCATGACCGGCGTCGAGATCAACCAGATCGTCTTTGATAATGGAGACCGGCGGGACCTGTTGATCGCGAATGTCAATGCGCCGGTCGATCTGGCCGTGATCGACAGTGCGCATGTTCAGGCATTTGGCGCGCGGGGGCTGCTGCTGGACCAGTCCGGCCTGTCGCTGCCCGAGACGGCGCGGAGCGAGGACCGGTGGCGCGGCATGTGCGGGCGTTACGGCGTGCCTTATAGCTGGGGGAATACCGGAATTGTCTATCGCGCCGATCGTCTGAAGGAGGCCCCGCAATCCTGGGCGGACCTGCTGAAGCCGGGGCCCGCCCTGGTGGGGCATATCGCCATGACCGACGACCAGGAGGAATTGCTGGCCGCCGCCCTGAATTTCATGGGACGCCCGATGAACAGCGGCGATCCGGGAGACCTGCGGCGGGCCTTCGAACTGCTGCGCGCGCAGGCGCCCGCCGTGCTGACCTACGGGCTGCCATCGACCGCGCAGCAGCGTCGGGATGTAAGGGGCCAGATCTTTATCGGCCTGGGCGGAACGGGAGACCAGAAGACATTGAACATGGCCGGCGGGGGAAAGGAGGTCTGGCGTTTCGTGACGCCGCGCGAGGGGGCGATGGTGTGGACCGACTGCCTGGTCGTGCTGAAGCGTGCGCATAATCCGGGCCTGGCGGAACGGTTCGTCGCGTTTCTGGCGCAGCCGGACAATGGGGCGGCGAATGCGATCTTCCTGCGCCAGCCGCCGACCAACCCGCATGCGGCCGCATTGCTGCCGGATACGATGCGCGACGACCCGCAGATCTATCCGCCGCCGGGCTATCCCATCATCTATCGCGGGCCCTTTCCGACCGACAGCCTGCCGTTGCGGCGCCGTATCCTCAGTGCCCTGCTGGCGATCCATGACACTCAATAGACGCGCGTTCGCGGTCCTGTTCCCCATCGTCCTGCTGGGTCATATCCTGGCGGGCGGGGCGGCGTATCTGGGCTATCGCCATGCCCTGATCACGCAGAACATGGCCAGGCTTCAGCAGAATCTGTCACAGCTCCAGAGCGCCTATGCCGAATATGCGGCGCTGGATTCGCAATTGCTGTATGTCGTGCGCAACAGCTCCGCCTTCCTGACCTTTATCGATGAAAGCGACGCCGAATACCGGACGAGGGTTCTGGCGATCGGTGTCCAGGACAGTCTGCAATCGCTGGTTCCCAATGACGGGACGAGCGTGTCGTGCAGCATCTTTCAGTCGGACGGCAGGCAGATCTTCTATTTCGACAACGGGTCCGACCCGTTCCAGACGCTGGGGACGGGCCAGTCGGCATTCGCGCATGCGGTGCTGAACGACGAGGTGGCCTCGCGTTCGGGGCTGGTGACCGAAGGAGACGGCACGACCTATCTGGTGATGGCGGGGAAAGTGCAGGCGCGTACCGGTGGCGTGGGGCTTGTGGGGCCGCAGCCGGATCAGTCGCTCGTTATGCAGGTTGCGGTGCGGCCCCGCCGTTTCGAGATGATCCGGCGCACCATGGCCCATGAATATGGTGCGCCGGTCGAACTGGGCGGCACGCCGCAGATATCGTATCGGGAATTATCCGCCGGTATCGCGCTGGCTCCGGGCCTCTATGCGCATGAAACCCCCTCCGTCGCCTATCTGCGCGGCCCGCTGACGCGCTTTGCCGCCGTGACCGGCCTGTTCGTCATCGGCCTCAGCCTGGTGTCGGTGTGGGTGCTGATGATGCTGGTGCGCCGCTATGTCATCGCACCGGTCGAGGAACTGGACCGCCAGGTGACGGCGATCATGGAAAATCGCCGGAACGATATCGACGTGCCCGACATGGGGGAAGTCGGCCGGCTGGCGGCGAATGTGCGGATGCTGCATGGCCAGTTGACGCGATCGCTGCGCCAGATCCGACAATTGTACGAGACGGATTCGGTGACCGGGATCGGCAACCGGATCTATTTCAACGACAAGCTGGACCAGTTCTTTCACATCAGCGCCACGACCGGCCGTCCGCTGACGATGCTGTTCATCGACCTGGACAATTTCAAGCAGGTCAATGACGTGCATGGTCACCGGACCGGAGATGCGCTGCTGGGCGCGGTGGCGAATGCCTTGGCCGCCACGGTGCGCGATGCGACCGAGGACGGTGTCGGGGCGATGGGAGTCGTGGCGCGGCTGTCGGGCGACGAGTTCACCGCACTGATGCTGGCCGATCCGCGTGGGGACGTGGTCAGGAGGCTGATCGATGCGTTTCTGCTGAAGTTTCGCGGCGGCTTCCGCGTCGATGCCGTCACCTATCCCGTGACGGCCAGCATCGGGGTGGCGGCGGTGCCGGACGATGCCGATACACCGGCGTATCTGTTATCGTGCGCGGACCATGCGATGTATCACGCCAAGGCTGCGGGCCGGAATACGGTGGCCTTCCATGCCGACCTGCCCCGCGATGGCACCGCCGTGGTGACCTTGGAGCGGGGCGTCATGCCGGAAGAGCGCGGACGAGCAGTGCGGCCACCTCTTCCACACGTTTCCGGTCCTGCGGCGTGAAGCGGTCGCGGATCGGGCTGTCGATATCCAGCACCCCGATCAGCCGGTCGCCGGCGATGAGCGGAACCACGATTTCCGAGGCCGAGGCCGCATCGCAGGCGATGTGGCCGGGAAAGGCGTGGACATCCGCCACCACGATGGTCTCGCGCCGGCTGGCCGCGGCGCCGCAGACGCCCTTGTCCAGCGGGATGCGGGTGCAGGCGACCCGGCCCTGGAACGGCCCCAGGACCAACTGGTCGTCACGCAGGAAATAGAAGCCGGCCCAGTTGATGCGGGGCAGCGCCTCGAACAGCAGGGCGGCGACATTCGCCGCATTGGCGATGAGATCGGGCTCTCCGGCCAGGATCGCCTCGACAGCGCCGAGCAGGTCGTCGGGGGTGACGCGTTGATCGGCAGGCTGGTGGGTCATGGACATGCTCCGGTCGTCGAACGTCAGCCCCTCTTACTGCGAAGCGCGATGAAGTGGAATGTGGGGGTAGAAACGATGCCCGGAGCGCGCAGGGTTCGTGGAGGGTGGAGGCGGCTGCAAAAGCCCCGATGGTGAGTGGAAGCGTGGCTGGCGCCAGCGGGGCTTTTGCAGCCGCCTCCTAGCGGTCGGTGTGGCCTAGGGACCGTTGCGGATCTACAATGTCCCGCACGCGCTGCTTCAGTTCTTTCGGGCCGGGGAAGCCGCCGTCGCGCGTGCGTTCCCACAGCAGGCTGTCATCCAGCATGATCTCGAAGCGGCCGCCGCTGTCGTCGGGGATCAGTGCGACCTCGCCCAGCGCGGCGCCGAAGGTCGAGAGGAGTTCCTGCGCCATCCAGGCCGCGCGCAGCAGCCAGTTGCAGCGGGTGCAGTAGCGGATCGTCAGGCGCGGGTGCTGGGTGGGCATGGCGGGGGCTTTCCCAAGGCGATGGGCGGAGCCATTCCGCCCGGCCGGTCCCGGATGGGAACGCGGCCGGTCCCGCAAAGGATGCATGGGGGCGGACCGGCCGCCCCTCCGATGCCGGTTGGGGGGGTCAGACCGCCTTCTTGAGGTTCGGGCTGGCCTTGAAGCGGACGGTCTTGCCGGCCTTGACCTTCACCGACTCGCCGGTGCGGGGATTGAGTGCCTTGCGGGCCTTCGTCTTGTGCACGGTGAACGTGCCGAAGGAGGGGAGCGTGAACCCGCCTTCCTCGTGCAACGTGGCCACGATCGCATCGATCAGGTCGTTGGCGGCCTTGCCGGCGGCAACGCCCGTGCAGTTAAGAGAATCCTGAAGAACGGCGGCGATGAAAGCCTTGCTCATGGAGGAGCGTGTCCCAATGGTTAAAGATGTCGGGACGGTAGCAGCGGGACCGGAAAAATGTCTAATCCCATCGTAACGAAATGTGCCTGGAACATCGCCTTTTGAAGCGTATGTGGACGAAAAGCTGCTTGCGGCGGCTCTTCGCCCCGTAAAACCGGTGCTTACTGGGCGGTATAGCCGCCATCGATGACCAGTTCGCTGCCGGTCATGAATTTCGATTCGTCGGATGCGAGGTAGAGGATGCCGTAGGCGATGTCGTCGGCCTCGCCCAGATGCCCCACGGGATGCAGCGCCTCCAGCCGTTTGCGGGCGGCGAGCTGGTCGGCGGTTTCGCCGGTCAGGCCCTGGACCATCGGGGTCCAGATATAGCCGGGATGGACCGAGTTGACGCGGACCCGGTAGCCGGAGCGGGCGCAATGCAGGGCCGCCGATTTGGTGAACAGGCGCACGCCGCCCTTGCTGGCATTGTAGGCGGCCAGGGTCGGATCGCCGATCAGCCCCTCGATCGAGGACAGGTTGATGATCGACCCGCCATGGTCCTTCATCGCGGCGACGGCGGCCTTCGTGCCCAGGAAGACGCCGTCGAGATTGATCGACTGCACGCGGCGCCAGTCGTTCAGGCTGGTGCTTTCCACCGTGCCGGAATAGGCGATGCCGGCATTGTTGACCAGGATATCCAGCCGCCCGAAGCGCGCCAGGACAGCGGCGATGGCCAGCGTCCACTCATCTTCGCGGCTGACATCCAGCGGGACGAACAGGGCCTCGCCCCCGGCCGCCTCGATTTCGGCCACGACGGCGTGGCCTTCATCTTCCTTCAGGTCGGCGACGGCGACCTTGGCGCCCTCGCGGGCCAGCATCAGGGCGGCGGCCTTGCCGATGCCGAGGGATGCGCCGGTGACGATCGCGACTTTGCCGGAAACACGTGCCATGACGGCGCTCCATGATCAGAAAGGGGGTGCAGTATGATGAGAGCGCCCGCCCGGATTCCATGATCTGGGTCAAGGATGGTGCCGGCGTGCCGCTCCACCGACGGTCGATCGGCAAAGTAAATATAATCTTCATAATTCGCTCGGCGGATTGACTGTAGGGTCGCGCGCGTATCCCCGCCATTCCGGCCGTGGGCGGCGGCGTGCGTCCATCATGTGGGGAAACGGGCGCCAGATAGAGCGAAAGGGTGGCCTGTGCGATCGCTTGGCATCAAAGGGTCGTTGAGTATCGTTCTGTTTTTTATCGCCCTTTCCTGTGTGTTCTCCGGGTTGTTTTCGATAGGGGGCCTGACCTATGTGAATGGCCGGGTCGAGGCGATTACCAACAAGTCGCTTGCGAGCATCAAGGCACTTTCGACCCTGCGCACCGAGATCCAGAATTTCCGGGGCATCGAAATCACGCAGCTTACCGCGTCGTCGCAGGATGATTTCACGAAGCTCTCGGGCGAGAGCGACGTGGCCTCGGACAAGATCGCCCATGCCATCGACCAGTATGTTCCGTTCATCACGACGGATCGCGAGCAGGCGCTGTTCCATAACATTCAGGAGCAATGGTACCAGTACAAGGACCTGCACGACGAGACGTTCAAGGCCTGGTCGGTTGCCCGGGACCATGCCCACGCCATTGCTACGGCCGGCCAGGATCTGGTCGATGCGGAGGAAACGGTTTCGGAGACCCTGACTTCGTTCCTCGATGGCAGCATCAAGGATGCGGCCTCGTATGGTGTTCAGTCGGAGGCTGTCTACAGGACGACGATCCGACGGGTCTATGCGGCTTATTCCGTGCTGTTCGTCGTGATGCTGGTGGCGGTTCTTGTGGTTCTGTACAAGATTCTGCGGCCGCTGCAGTGGATCAATACGTCCATCACCAGGCTGGCGGGCGGCGAGACGGACCTGGTCTTTCCGATGGACAGGACGGACGAGATCGGTGCGATTTCCCGTTCGCTTGAGGTCTTTCGTGTCGCCGCGATTGCGAAGCAGGAACTGGAGCGGGATGCCGAGGGCCAGCGCCGGCGCGCGGAGGCCGAGCGTGCCGCCATTCAGGAGCAGGCCGAGGCGGAGGCGCGGGAATGGCTGCTGCGGGCCACCAGCGCGCTGGCGGACGGGCTGAGGCGGATGGCGGGCGGCGATCTCTCCTTCCAGATCACGACCCCGTTCTCGGCGGAATTCGAATCCCTGCGCGGTGATTTCAACCAGTCCCTGGCCCAGCTTGGCGCGGCCTTCGGCCAGATGTCGGGCGCCGTCCGCGTGATCCGCGACGGGACTCATGAACTGGCGGCCGGGGCGGAGAATCTGGCGCGCCGGACCGAACGTCAGGCCGCGGCGCTGGAGCAGACGAACGCGGCGGTGTCGGGGATCGTCCGGAGCGTGGCGGATACGGCGGAGCGGTCGGAAAATGCCCACCGGATCGGCGTGCGGGCGCGCGAGGCGGCGGCGACCTCGCGCACCGTCACGCTGGAGACGGAAGAGGCGATGAGCCGGATCGAACGGGGATCGGAGAGGATCGCCGCGATCGTGGACATGATCGACAATGTTGCCTTCCAGACCAATATCCTGGCGCTGAATGCCAGTGTCGAGGCTGCTCGGGCCGGGGAGGCGGGCAGGGGCTTCACCGTGGTGGCCAGCGAAGTGCGCCTGCTCGCGCAGAAATGCGCCGATGCCGCCCGGGATGTGCGGAGCGTGATCCGCGCGACTACCGCCGACGTGAAGGATGGCTCGAGCCGGGTCAGGGATTGCAGCGGGGCGCTGCGCACGATTTCCGATTTTATCGGCGAGATGGGGGGGCATCTGGATGCCATCGCCGTGGCGGCGAAGGAGCAATCGTCCAGCCTGTCGGAGATCAATGCCGCCGTGGGTTCGCTGGATCAGACGACGCAGCAGAACACGAATGTTGCCGAGAGATTCAGCGAAACATCCCGGCGGCTGGCCGCTGAGGGGCGGCGGCTCGACGGTCTGGTTGAAACATTCCGTCTGCCGGAGGCGCGCGGTCCCGGACCGGCTGTCGCGGTAAGGAAAACCACCGTGGAACCGGCGCTGCTGTCAGGGTGAGGGGCGCCGCGGCGGCCGAACCTGATATTCGGCCGTGGAAAACGCATGACTGATCGCGGCCATCGCGCCTTTCCGGTCAGGCTCCGCCACGGGCAGCCTGCCGGGAAAGGCGTGCGGGAGCGGGAGCCGTCAGGTATCCAGTTCGCTGTCCCAGTATAGATAATCCCGCCAGCTCTCATGCAGGTAATTCGGCGGGAAGGAGCGCCCGTTTTCCTGCAATTCCCAGGTGGAAGGCTGGGCGGGCGTGCGGCGCGGATACATATGGAGTTCATACGGCATCCGCGAGCCCTTCATCAGATTGCAGGGGCTGCAGGCGGTGACGACGTTTTCCCACGTGGTGCGGCCGCCCTTGCAGCGGGGGATGACGTGGTCGAACGTCAGATCGTGGGTCGGCAGGCGATCAAGGCAATATTGACAGGAGAAATTGTCGCGCAGGAAGACGTTGAAGCGGGTGAAGGCGGGTCGGCGGGCGGTCGGGATATAATCCTTCAGCGCGATGACGCTGGGTAATCGGAGCGACCGGCTGGGAGAGCGGACTTCCTCGTCATATTCGCTGAGGACCGAGACCCGGTCGAGGAACACCGCCTTGATGGCATCCTGCCATGACCAGAGCGAGAGCGGAAAATAGGAAAGCGGCCTGAAATCGGCGTTCAGGACCAGGGCCGGATAATGTGGACTGCCAGCAAGCAAGGGGCGCATCCTTTCGCGATGCCGCCACACCATCACCAGGCGTTGTTACTCAAAATCCGAACGCCGAATGATATGCGCCGTTGAGAACCTTCAATCCATATCGCAAATATTCCGCGTTTCCGCAAGGGAGGCGGGGGCATGCGTGCCAGTCCGGCGACGGGGCGACGGGTGAGGGAGCGTGGCGGTATGATGGCATCCTGCTGTTTTCAGGGTGGAAATCGGGGTGGCGGGCGGGGCTGGGTGACGCGTTTTGCGCCCAGTCCGACCGGTTTTCTGCATCTGGGGCATGCTGCCGCAGCGCTTGCGGCATGGAAGGGGGCCGGCGAGTCGGGTGGGCGTTTCCTGTTGCGGATCGAGGATATCGATCCCGGCCGCTGCCGGGTGGAATATGAAGAGGCGATCCTTGAGGATCTTGCCTGGCTGGGCATCGTGCCGGATGGGCCTGTCCGCCGGCAGTCCGACCATATGGCGGATTATCGCGCCGTGCTGGACGGGCTGGCAGGGCGGGGGCTGCTCTATCCCTGTTTCTGCACCCGCGCCGATATAAAGCGCGAAGCGGCCGAGGCCGCGCATGCGCCCCATCAGGCCCCCGACGGCACGCTGGCCTATGGCGGCGCCTGCCGTGGCCTGTCGGCGGCGGAGCGGGCCGAGCGCATTGCCCGGGGCGTACCGCATGTGCTGCGGCTGGACATGGCGCGTGCGATGCGGGAGGCGGGCGGCGAGGTCATGAGCTGGCACGAATGGGAGGATGGGGGCGGGCGGCGGGTGCTGTCGGCACCGGTCGCGCCGTTTGGCGATGTGGTGCTGGCACGCAAGGATTGCCCGGCCTCCTATCATCTCTGCGTCACCCATGACGACGCGTTGCAGGGGGTCAGCCTGGTGACGCGGGGCGAGGATCTGCGCCCCGCGGCGGCGGTGCATCGCCTGTTGCAGGTGCTGATGGGCTGGCCCGCGCCGGATTATCTGCACCATCCCCTGCTGCTGGATGAAGATGGCCGGCGGCTGGCCAAGCGCGACCGGGCGCAGACCCTGCGCGCGCTGCGCGAGGCGGGATGGAGCCCGCAGGCCGTGCGCGACGCGGCGACGGGAAAAGCGCCCTTTCCGGCGTGATCTGCTGCGATCGGCGGTTTCCTCGGCCCGCGCTTCGCATTACGGTGTGCGCCCGCATCGGCCCGCCCGTGGTGCCGGTGTGTTCCCCCGTTACTGTGGACTTGGTGTCATGGATCTTATCGCCGCCCGTCTGAACAAGGTCAGCCCCAGCCAGACCATCGCCATTTCGACCAAGGCGCGTGCCTTGAAGGCGGCTGGACAGGATATTATCAGCCTGTCGGCCGGCGAGCCCGATTTCGACACCCCGCAGAACATCAAGGACGCGGCGATCCGCGCGATCGCGGAGGGGCAGACCAAATATACCGACGTGGCCGGCACGCTGGCGCTGCGCCGGGCCGTGGCCGAGCGGTTTCGCGTCGATTCCGGACTGGATTACACGGCCGAGGAGATCATCGTCTCGACCGGCGGCAAGCAGGTGATCTACAACGCCATGGTCGCGACCCTGAATCCGGGGGACGAGGCGATCATCCCCGCGCCGTGCTGGGTGTCGTATCCCGACATCGTGGCGCTGGCCGACGGCGTGCCGGTGATCGTGCCGTGCCCGGCGGAGACCGGCTTCAAGCTGCGGGCCGAGGATCTGGAGGCCGCGATCACGCCCCGGACCAAATGGTTCTTCCTCAACTCGCCCTGCAACCCGACCGGGGCGGCCTATTCCGCCGAGGATCTGCGACCGATCTGCGACGTGCTGCTGCGGCATCCGGATGTGTGGATCTTCACCGACGATATCTATGACAAGCTGGTCTATGACGGTTTCGTGCCCGCGACCATCGTGCAGGTGGAGCCGAAGCTGCGCGAGCGGACGGTGACGATGAACGGCGTGTCGAAGGCTTATGCCATGACCGGCTGGCGCATCGGCTTTTCGGGCGCGCCGGCCGTGCTGACCAAGGCGATGAACAAGCTGCAGAGCCAGTCGACCTCGGGCACCTGCTCGATCAGCCAGGCGGCGGCGCTGGAGGCCCTGTCGGGGCCGCAGGCGTTCATCGGCGAGATGGTGGCAGCCTATCAGGACCGGCGCGACCTGGTCGTCGGGATGCTCAACCAGGCCAAGGGGCTGAGCTGTCATCGGCCGGAGGGGGCGTTCTATGTCTTCCCGTCGGTCGAGGGTTGCCTGGGCAAGGTGAGTGCCGGCGGACGCACCATCGGCAATGACGAGGATTTCGTCACCGCGCTGCTGGAGGAAGAGGGCGTGGCGGCGGTGCATGGCGCGGCCTTCATGTTCGCCGGCCATTTCCGCATTTCCTATGCCACGGACACGGAGAGCCTGCGCGAGGCGTGTGCCCGCATCCAGCGCTTCTGCGCCGGCCTGCGCTGAGGACCGGTACATGACATCGGAGGAGCCCGGCTTCGCCGCCCGCACCGGGCGGCTGGAATCGCCCGCCACCATCGCCATGGCGGTGCGGGCGCGGGCGCTGCGGGCCGAGGGGCATGAGGTGCTGTCGCTGGCGCTGGGCGAGCCGGATTTCGCCACCCCGCGCGCGGTGATCGAGGCCGCGCATCGGGCCGCGCTGGACGGGCAGACGAAATATCCGCCCGTCGATGGCACCCCGGCGCTGAAGACCGCGATCGCGCGCAAGTTCGCGCGCGAGAACGGGCTGGAATACGCGCTGTCGGAGATCATGGTTTCCAACGGCGGCAAGCAGGTGATCTTCAACGCCTTCATGGCGACCATCGATGCCGGCGACGAGGTGGTGATCCCCGCACCCTACTGGGTCAGCTACCCGCTGGCGGCGCGGCTGTTCGGCGGCGTGCCGGTGGCGGCCGAATGTCGCGAGGAAGACGGATTCCGTCTGACCGCCCCGGCGCTTGAGGCTGCGATGTCGTCGCGCACGCGCTGGGTGGTGCTGAACTTTCCCAGCAATCCGACCGGGGCGGTGATGGGGCTGACGGATCTGGAAGCCGTGGCCGAGGTGCTGCGCCGCTATCCGCAAGCGTGGATCTTGTCCGACGAGATCTACGAACATCTGGTCTTCGACGGGGCGCGCCATCATTCGCTGGCGGCCGTGGCGCCGGATCTGGCGTCGCGCATCCTGACGGTGAACGGGGTGTCGAAATCCTACGCCATGACCGGCTGGCGCGTGGGCTATGCGGGTGGGCCGGAACGGCTGATCCGCATGATGACGCGGATTCAGGGCAATGCGACCTCGGGCATCTGTTCGGTCGCGCAGGCTGCCGCCGCTGCCGCGCTGGATGGGCCGGCGTCGCTGATCGCGGAGATGCGCGATACCTATGCGCGGCGCCGCACGATGGTGGTGGAGGCTCTGCGCGCCATTCCCGGCGTCACCTGCGCCATGCCGGAGGGGGCGTTCTATGCCTATCCGGGCATTGCCGGCTGCCTGGGGCGGACCAGCCGGGGCGGGCAGGCGGTGCGGACGGATGAGGATTTTGCCCGCGCCCTGCTGGACGAGCAGCATGTGGCCTGCGTGCATGGCAGCGCCTTCGGGCTGGGGTCTTACCTGCGCCTCTCCTGCGCCACCAGTGACGATGTGCTGCGTGAAGCCTGCGCGCGGATCGCCGATTTCGTAGCCGGCCTGCGATAGAGGAAGATTTGTTCGTTCAGGGAAATCTTGTGCCCCCGGCACAAGGTCCCTGAACGAACAAAAGTTTTTTGGTTCTTTTTTTCAAAAAAGAACAACGCGACTTCACGGTTTCAGCCGCACAGGCACCGGCACATTGCACAGCGCGACGCCATGGGCGGGGCGGACGAAGAACGGGTCCGTACGGTTGGCGCGGGCGTTCAGGTAATCCGTGAATGTGGGGCTGTCGGTGCGCATGACCTGAAGATGCGGCTGCCTGGCGCTGGGCAGGTCGGCGGCGAGCGAGATGCTCCGGATCGCGACGTTCCGGGCCTTGCTGGCGTAAAAGCCCAGGGCGGCCGTGCCGCGCGGCAATGCGCCGAGACGCTCCATGCCGGTGAGAACCCGCCCCACGATGGCGAGATTGCGGTCGAGCTGGCGGGGGGCTTCGCTGTTGACGGCGTACAGCTCCTGCCCGTCGCCGGTATCGGGGGGCATGTCGCGCCCGACGCCGACCATGCCGTAGCAGTGGGGGAGCCAGACCCGGTCGCCATCCGCGGCGACGGCCCATCCTGACGAGAACCCGGTCGATGGCGCGTAGGGATCGGGAAAGCCGAGCGGACGAATGGCAATATCCTGACGCGTGCGATCATATTCCGCTGGTGGATGGGCGATAAAGCCTGCGGGGGGCTTGGCCTTTTCGTCGCGCGCGGCCCATTGCACGACATAATTGTCCTGCACGCGGATGATCGCGCCGCCATCCCACCAATGCGCGCGCGCCAGATGCACGATATTGCCGGTGTGGATTGGTGCGAATTGGGGGGCGAGTTCGATCGCGACCTGCGCGCCGTCGGCCAGCGTCATGACCAGCAGCCGGTCCGGTGGCACGTCGGCCCAGGCGGCGTCGGGCGCGTGGGCCACGATCTCGGAGGGGCTGGGGCTTGGTGCCGCCGCCGCCGCATTGGGCAGGAGCAGGGCGAGGATCGGCAGGAAACGGCGCATGAGAGTGATCATGCCTGCGGTAAGAGGATGACGGCAAGCGTGGAAGCCAGGGGGATGGCCATATCCATCCTTTCGTCCCTGGCCCGCTGAAAGGTCGCCCGGGTGGACGAACGCCATGGGCATTCTTCCAGCATCCTGTTTCGCGGACCTGTATTATTCCGGCAACAGTCTGTGATTATATCCACCCATATACAGATCTATGTACGGAGGTATATAGACAGCCCCGTCTCAGGGCGGGCAGAAAAACACATCTTACGTTCTTTGTTCATAGTCCGGATGCGCCAGATTCATGCCCCATCGTTTTCATGCCCTGTTCATCGCCGGCACGTTTGGCGCCTCTCTGCTGGCCACTTCGGCGCTGGCTGCACCGCCTGCTTCCACACCGCAGGGCAGGACTGGCAGCCTGGCCGCCGTAAAAACGCCCCCCGCCAGGACGCCGGCTGCCGGAACATCGGCCACCACGGCCCCGATCGCCGGGATACTGGATGGTTCCAACGGCGAGACCGTGACCGTTCATGGCCATCATGCGGCGGACGGCACGGCCGCCAAATATATGAACAAGAGCGTCTATCTCGGGCCGCTGGGCAATCGGGACACGCTGGATACGCCTTATTCCATCATGGGCGTTCCGCATGACGTTGTGGTCAACCAGCAGATCCGCAACATCAACGACATGGCGCAGTATCTGCCCTCGGTGCAGCTCGAAATCCGGGGCGACCCCAATACGTCCCGCCCGCAGTCGCGCGGGTTCGAGGCCGATGTGGTCGCCAATTCCCGCCTTGACGGGCTGAACGTGGTGTCCACCACCCCTTATCCGGCCGAATGGGTCGATAACCTGCAAGTCCTCAACGGTCTGGCCGGGGCGATGTATGGGCCGCAGAATCCGGCCGGCGTCTTTGAATATACGCTCAAGCGCCCGACCGACCGGCGGACCGAACGGCTTTCGGTCGGGGTGGATTCCATCGGCACCCCCATCGTCAATGGCGATATCTCCGGTCGTGTCGGCAGGAATGGCTGGTTTGGCTACCGCCTGAACATGCTGCATGCCGATGGCACGGCCTACGCGTCGGGAAGCTGGATACGGCGCGAAATGGTCAGCGCCGATTTCGATATCCACCTGGACGACAGGACGGTTATCGAGATTGACGCCAGCCATTATACCTACGCCGCGCGTGGCCTGGCGCCAGGCTTCGGGATTCCTGCCGGCACCGCCGCCAACCCCACCGGTATTGGCGGGCAATTGCCCGAGGCACCTGATCTGGGCAAGCGTCTGGCTCCTGACTGGAGCGGCTATAACATGGAGACCAATACGTTCCTCGCCAAGGTCAGGCATCAGATCAGCGAGGATTGGAGCTTTACGCTGGGTGGGCTCTACCAGGATGCCATGCGGCAGTCCTTCGGTATCAGCGATACGCTGACCGCGGCTGGCGGAACGGATGGGTTCTATTCTGCGAAGGCCACTGCGACAACGACGGCAAACGATTTCCGCGTCGGCAGCAACATGGCGTATTTCAACGGCCGTGTTTATACCGGGCCGATCAGGCATGACCTGGTCATCGGCACCAACGGGTACATGATGGGAAATTATAACCCGACACGTGCGGTAACACCTGCGCAGAGCCTGGGAACATACAATATGTATGCTGCCGCGCCCATCAGCGGCACGCAGCCTTATTATCGGGGTCGTTACAAGTCCAGTACCATTACCAGCCAGTCCATTATCGTGGGCGATACGCTGACGATCAACAGACATTGGTCGATCATGGGTACGCTCGCCTGGAGCTGGATCGACCAGGCGGGCGCGCTGAATGCCAGCAGTGCGCTGAAAAAGACCTTTTCGGCCGACGCGGCTTTCAGCCCGACGACCAGCCTGATGTATAAACCGACCGACAACCAGACCTTCTATTTTACCTATGGACGGTCGGTCGAGGCGGGGCCGGTGACGCCGAACAGTCAATATTATACCAATACAAACATCGCATTGCCGATTGCGCATTCGGAAGAATATGAAGTCGGCTATAAATTGCGCTATCAGAAAATGCAGCTCAACATTGCGGGTTTCCGCATGACGTCGCCTTATGCGATGTATGTCGGCGCGGCAAATGGCACGTGCGCGGGCGGCACGACGTGCCAGACCTACACATATGGCGGAACGCAGCGCAATTATGGGGTGGAAGCCCAGGTTTCGGGCGAAGTGCTGCCGAACCTCTCGGTTCTTGCCGGCATGACCTGGCTGGATGCGGAACTGGTCGACAGCAGGACCGCCGCCTATGACAACAAGGAGATTGTGGGCGCGGCACCGTTGCAGGCCAGTCTGCTGCTGGATTACCGCCTGCCGGCTTCATTGGGCGCCTTCGCGTCGGGCTGGGCCTTCAATGCCGGTATCCATTATATGGGCAACCGCGCGGCCAACGTGACCAACACGCTGCATACCGGATCGTACACGACGCTGGAACTGGGTACGCGCTATGCCTTCCATGTCGCCCGGTTTCCGTGGGTCGCGCGTTTCGGCGTCAGCAACGTGACCAACGAACGGTATTGGGCATCGGTTTATACGGGTGCGCCGAGCGGGACGTCGGGCGCGGCATCAACCCTGTATGCGGGCCTGCCGCGCGTCTACCACTTCACCCTTTCGGCGGAGTTCTGAGGGCCGGTCTGTGGCTGGCGGTCGCCTGTGGATAAAGCGTCAGGCATGCAGGCCTGGCGCTTCGCGGCCGGTCCGGGCGACATATTCGGTATAGCCGCCGTCGTAGCGATGGATGCCTTCCGGTGTCAGTTCCAGGACGCGGTTGGACAGGGCGGCCAGGAAATGACGGTCGTGCGAGACGAAGAGCATGGTGCCGTCATAATCGGCCAGGGCGGTGATCAGCATTTCCTTGGTGGCGATGTCGAGATGGTTGGTCGGTTCGTCGAGCACCAGGAAGTTCGGCGGATCGTACAGCATCAGCGCCATGACCAGGCGGGCCTTTTCGCCGCCGGAGAGCACGCGGCAGAGTTTGTCGACATCGTCGCCGGAGAAGCCGAAACCGCCGGCCAGCGCCCGGAGCGAGCCCTGGGCGGCGAGGGGGAAGGCGTCGTTCAGGGTTTCGAAGATCGTGCGGTCGCCGTCCAGCAGGTCCATGGCGTGCTGGGCGAAATAGCCCATCTTGACGCTGCCGCCGAGCGTGACCGTGCCGGCATCGGGTTCGGTGGTGCCGGTGACCAGCTTCAAGAGTGTCGATTTGCCTGCGCCGTTGACGCCGAGTACGCAGCAGCGCTCCTGCCGGCGGATCAGCAGGTCGAGATCCTGATAGATCACCCGGCTGCCGTATGTCTTGTCCACGCCGCGCAGATTGACGACCGCGTCGCCCGACCGGGGGGCTTGCGGGAAGGTGAAGGCGAGCGTCTGGCGGCGCTTCGGCGGCTCGACGCGGTCGATCTTGTCCAGTTTCTTGACCCGGCTCTGCACCTGTGCGGCATGTGACGCGCGGGCCTTGAAGCGTTCGATGAAGGCGACTTCCTTGGCCAGCATCGCCTGCTGGCGGTCGAACTGCGCCTGCTGCTGCTTCTCGTTCAGGGCGCGCTGCTGCTCGTAGAATTCGTAATCGCCCGAGAAGCTGGTCAGGACGCCGCCGTCGATCTCGATCACCTTGTTGATGATGCGGTTCATGAAGGCGCGATCATGCGAGGTCATCAGCAGGGCGCCGTCATAGCCGGCCAGGAACTGCTCCAGCCAGATCAGGCTTTCCAGGTCGAGATGGTTGCTCGGTTCGTCGAGCAGCATCACGTCCGGCTTCATCAGCAGGATGCGGGCCAGCGCCACGCGCATCTTCCATCCGCCCGACAGGCGGCCGACATCGCCGTCCATCATTTCCTGGCTGAAGCCCAGCCCGTGCAGGACCTCGCGGGCGCGCCCGTCCAGCGCGTAGCCGCCCAGTTCCTCGAAGCGGGCCTGGACCTCGCCGAACTGTTCGAGGATGGTGTCCAGCTCGTCGAACCGTTCCGGGTCGGCCATCGCCGTTTCCAGCTCGGCCAGTTCCGCCCCGATCTCGGCCACCGGGCCGGCCCCGTTCATCACCTCGGCGACCGCGCTGCGGCCCGACATCTCGCCCACGTCCTGGTTGAAGAAGCCGACAGTGACCCCGCGATCGGTCAGGATATGGCCTTCATCCGGTTCTTCCTGGCCGGTGATCAGGCGGAACAGCGTCGTCTTGCCCGCGCCGTTCGGGCCGACCAGCCCGATCTTCTCGCCCTTCTGCAGCGCCGCCGAGGCCTCGATGAAGATGACGCGATGGCCATTATGCTTGCTGATAGTGTCGAGACGGATCATGGGGCCTCAGATGCCGAAGGGGGGGCGGAGCGGGAGCGCCCTTATTGCGCAGCCCTTGTACCCCGTAAACAGTGGGGCGGCACGGCGTGCGTTCAGGCCGCCCGTGCGGCGGCCAGCGCGCCGAGTGCCGAGATGGTGGGTGTGCGTGCCGGTTCTGCCAGCATGTCGCGGGCCAGGCGCAGGGCGGCTTCCTGTCTGGCTGCGCGGGCGGTGCGGTCCGTGATGAGGTCGAAATCGGCGACGTGGGCGTAGCCGGTGGTGCGGCGGATGATTTCCAGCGCGGCGAAGGCGATCGTGTCGGCTTCGATGTCGTCGAGGAACTGGGTCTGCACCTGTTGCAGGGATGCGGGATCGTCGCGGAACAGGGGGGCGGCGTAGGCGTCGCCGGATTGGCCGCATGCGATCGCGTTGGTCCAGAGGGTAGTGAAATCCTGCCGGAAATGGGTCCAGAACCGGTCGATGTCGCGAAGCGCACGGGCTCGGCCCTCGGGCGCGGGAGTGGCGAACAGGTGCATCAGCAGGTTGCCGACGAACAGGCCGCAATCGAAGCCGATCGGGCCGGGGAGGGCGAACTCGCCGTCGATGACGCGGGTGTCGCTGCCCGAGACCATGACCGAGCCGGTGTGCAGGTCGCCATGCAGCAGGGCCTGCTGGCAGGTGAGGAAACGGGCCTGCATCTGTCCCACCCGTCGGCGCACGGCCGGATCGGCGCGCAGGGCGGCCACCGTGGCATCCAGTTCCGGGCTGAGCCAGCGATTGCGCGGGTGGGGGTGGTACGGGTCGGTCAGCACCAGGTCGACGGTGATGCGGGTGAGCGTGTGATTGCGGGCGAAGGGGGCCAGCAGGGTCGACGCATCCTCGAATTTCAGGGCCAGCGGCGAGGTCGGGAAGGTTGCGCGGGCGACGAAGCGACCGATGGCGGCCGCCGCGTCGGGCCAGTCGCCGCCCTGCATCAGCCCATGGCGCAGCACCACATGGCCGTCCAGGCTTTCGACCACCAGCACGAACAGGTCGGGATCGAAATGCAGCAATTCGGTCGTCAGGTCGCCGACATGGGGGCGGACGGCGCGCAGATAGGCGGCCTCGAACGCCGTGCGGTCCAGCGGCATTTTCCAATTCGGGTCGACCCGGACATGGGGCAGGGACTGCTTGAAGCAGATGCCGCCGGCCGGGCCGTCGACCAGGAACACATTGTTGAGGTTGCCGTCGCTGACCTCGTGCACCCGCCACACGTCGGGCTGGCCGCCCAGGCGCGCCGCAAGGGCGGGTTGGGCGGCGAGAAACGCGCGGATGCCGGCCGGGTCCAGTGTGCGATAGGCCGTGGGGGAGGCGGGTCGGGTCATGCTCTGTGTCTCGTAACCGGGTCGTCGGTGCGGGAGGATAGCATGCCGGGCCGGAAACGGCGTGGGGGTGGCTGCCGCCCCAGCGGACGATTGCGGAATATCTGGGCGCCAATCTGACGACCGTGACCCGCGCCTTTACCGAGGCGCGGGGGAAAGCCACTGGCGGCATACGGGGCCGAAGGCGACCCTTCGGCCTCCGGTTGCCTATGTCGTGCCTGCTCATAATCGTTACTCGCCCGGCATGGTACCGCCGGGGCGGGCAGGGCGCAGAAGGTACAGGATTTCGATGATCAGGCCGGGGAGCAGGATCATTCCCGTCGCGGCGCCGGCCAGCCAGAAGGCCACGAGCCCGGCGGCCAGCGAGGCGGCCATGACGATGCGGCCGGCTGCGCTGAGCGCCACGACGAACAGCACGGCGCTGGCGGCGCTGGCGATGGCGGCGGCCAGTGTGCGCAGGGGGTGAGAGAGCAGTTCCATCCCCATGCCGCCGACGACATTGCCCATGACCCGCGCATGGTCCGTCTGTCCGGCCATGCCGAACAGGAAGGAAAAGGGCAGGAACAGGATGCCGAAAATATCGCGCAGCAGCAGGAAAAGCCCGTTGACCAGCGGCGCCATCATCAGGATTGCGGCCGCGCCGGCCATGCTGGCGATGACCAGGACGATCGCGAGCCGTTCAAGCATGATGGAAAAGCGGGGCATGCTCCGCGTGCCGCGGATCAAGGGCCGGCGCGCCAATCCGCGCGAACGGGCCGTATTGTCCGGATGATCGGGCCTATTTCTTCCTGATCCACCATTTCACGGGCTCGGGTTCGTCCTCGAGCACCTCGGGGGCCGGGGCGCGGCGGGGACGGGGAACCGGTGCGGGCCTGGGCGGCTGGGGGGCCGCGGCGCGCGTCCTGGGAGTGGAAAGCTCCTCTGTCAGGCGGGCGATTTCGGCACGGGCCGCGGACAGGCTGGATCGCAGGGCGCGGATTTCCTCGTCACGGCTGGCCAGTCCGGCCTGAGCTTCGGCCAGGATGATATCGGCATGGCCGATGCGGGTTTCCAGCGAGCGCAGGCTGGTCTGGGCATCGTGGCTGGCGCGGTCGGCATCGTCACGCTGCTTTTGCAGCAGCTTGACTTGCTGGCGCAGGCGCTCGATTTCGCCGCCATCGTCCTGCGGCGCATGCATCGCGCGGGCCGTGGGGCGGTTCAGGACATGATGTTCGACCCGGACATCGCCGTCCTGGACGAATTTCCGCCGCCGCTGTGCCGCATCGAAGGGACGGGCGTTGGCGCGGGGCGCCGATGGCGCGGAGGAAGCCGGGGTGGATTGTTTCGAACCGAGACGGGACAGGGCGAGACGCAGCGCCTGTTCGTTGACCTCATCGCGATTGTCGATGTCGGGCTGTTCGGTATCTGCGGAAAAGGGGAAGGTATCGTTATAGGATGCGGACATGGGGGCTCTCAAACAGGAGATGAAAATCGTGGGGAATGTTTGAAAATATGCCGATGTGGGGGCGTTTTTCTTGTCTTGTTCATTTCATTCCGGACGAAACGGAAGCTGTTGTTGCGCTGCGCCGAATGACCGACCGCCGGTTCAAGGCAGGCAACCGGTTCTGAACCGGTGGGTGCGAAGCGCATTATGGATAAGAGAATTTGATCCAATAAGTTTCATATACTCTCTTTCCCGAAGAAAATGCAAGGCCGGGCTGATCGCATGTTCTTCCGGTGCTGTGCGCTGAATTGATACCGCATGTGCAAAATTTCACCCTTGTGCAATATTTAGAATTAAATTGTCGTAAATAATTACGAATATTGCCGTATTGAATGGATAGATTGTGTATTTTTTGTGTTCATTGTGGGATTTTGTTTCTGTGGAAGGTGATTCTTTCTTCTATTCTATTGTATTTTTGGTATAGCATTGGAATGTTGTAATTGTTTATTGTTTAAATCCTGATGATTTTGGATGGGTAGGGTATTTCCTGCTTGATTACCGGGGGGATGTGGGAGGAAGCAGGGGGGCTTTTCGTCTTTTCCCCGGGTTCTGGAATTGGCGGGATAATAAACATCACGTTTCCGTGATGTCTAGCTCGATCCTGTATTCCGCCGGGATGGCGATGCCGGGTGCGCCGACATGATTTGAAAAAATGAAGATCCCGTGGGCCCGGATAGGCACGCCGCTGTCAGAGCCTGACCGAAAATGGGGGCTGGCGAGCGAGAGCGGCCCAAGGAGCCGCGTCCGGCATGTGTTTGCCGAGGCATCGGAGTGGAGTGGCCTTGATGGTCATGAACACCGAAGCGCAGGCAACACGTGCTGGATCGCCGCCAGCGCGCATTTTCGGTCGGGCTCTCAGATATCCGGGCTGCCGGGATGCCACAGCACGTCGTCCTGTCCGTCATTGTTCAGGTGCCGGGCCAGTACGAACAGATAATCGGACAGCCGGTTCAGGCAGCGCAGGACGGACGCGCTGACGGGTTCGGCATGGCGTAGCGTCACGACCTGGCGTTCTGCCCGGCGGGCCACTGTGCGGGCCAGATGGGCGTGGGCGGCGCCCGGACTGCCGGCTGGCAGCACGAAACTGCGCAGGGGCGCCTGGCAGGCGCGCAGCCGTTCCGTCGCCTGTTCGAGAAACGCGACCGCCGCGTCGCCGCCGCGGAAATTGTCGGTATCGGCCGGGCCGGATTCCGGCACGCACAGGATGCCGCCGATATCGAACAGCAGGGACTGGATGCGTGCCAGGCAGGCGGCATCGGGCGAGGATGCCGGCACATGCAGCCGCAGGACGCCGATCGTGGCATTGGCCTCGTCCACCGCGCCCAGGGCCTCGATGCGGGCGCAGGATTTGTCCACCCGCGTTCCGTCGCCCAGCGCGGTCTGCCCGCCATCGCCGCCGCGGGTGACGATGCGATCGATTCGGATGCTCATGGTGCGTGTCGGTTCCTCATGGTCGGGGGACCGGCTGCAGCTTCGTTCCGGTCAGTGATGTGGGCGACGATGGTGCCCGTGTTGGCCCAATGTCCTGGCCATGTCCAGATGGGACTGGATGGCCGCCTGCATGTCGGTGGCGTAGGTTTTCAGGGCCGGGTCGGACCCGCTAGCGGCTTCGGCCTGGAACAGCGGGGCGGCGTCATTGTGGCCCGCGATCTGCAGGGCAGTAAAGTCGCGGTCGAAGGCACGCCCCTTTTCGGCCTTCAGACTGTCCAGAACATGTTCCTCGTCCGTGTTCAGATCGTCGGGCAGGGTGGTGCCATGCCGGTCGGCGATGGCCTTCAGCCGGTCCTGGCTGGCTGTGTGGTCGGAGACCAGCCGGGCGGCGAAATCCTTGACATGCGGGTTGCGGGCCTGGGTGGCGGCCAGCTTTGCCGTCGCGATGATGAAATCGTTGCTGCGGGCGGCCTTGTCGATGAACGTGGCGTCGGTCTCGGTCAGGGCGGGCGGCGGCGCGGGTGCGGGTTTCGGTGCGGTGGCGCAGGCGGCCAGCGGCAGCAGTAATGCGGAGAGCACCCAGCGATCATGTTTCGTCATCGGTCCCTGATCCTTTCCCGGCATGGCGGACACAGGTCCAACGTGGGCATCCCCAAGGGGTTCGGGCGATGCGGCTAGAGCGTGCGCATCTCTTCGACGCAGGTGACCAGCCGCCGGCGGATTCCCGGTTCCAGCGCGGAATGTCCTGCATCGGGCACCAGGCTGAGTGTGGCGCCGGGCCAGGCACGGGCGAGGTCCCACGCGGAGGTGCAGGGGCAGATCATGTCGTAGCGGCCCTGGACGATGATGCCGGGAATGTGGGCGATCCGCTCCATATGGGCCAGCAGGCCGCCGGGTGGCAGGAACAGGCCGTGGCGGAAATAATGGGCCTCGATCCGCGCCAGGCCGATCACCGCGCGGTCGCGGGCGAAGCCGGCGACGGCGGCGGGGGCCGGGATCAGGGTGGAGCATGTGCCCTCATAGCCCGACCAGGCCCGCGCCGCCGGCAGGTGGATCGCCGGATCGGGATCGAACAGCAGCCGGCAATAGGCCGCCAGCGGATCGTGGCGTTCATGCTCGGGCAGGTGCGACAGGAAGGCCGCATGCGCGTCGGGAAAGACCTGGGCCAGCCCGTGGAAGAACCAGTCCAGTTCGCTCGGCCGGCCCAGGAAGATGCCGCGCAGGATCATCGCCCGCACCCGTTCGGGGTGGGCCTGGGCGTAGGATAGTGCCAGCGTCGAGCCCCATGAACCGCCGAACAGGAGCCAGTCTGCGATGCCCAGCGCCGTGCGCAGGCGCTCGATATCCTGCACCAGGTGCGGCGTGGTGTTGGCGACCACCGAGGCGTGCGGGCGCGAGCGGCCCGCGCCGCGCTGGTCGAACAGCACGATTCGCCAGTGCGTGGGATCGAAGAAGCGGCGATGGACCGCCCCGCTGCCCGCGCCGGGGCCGCCATGCAGGAACAGGACCGGCCGCCCGGCCGGATTGCCCGCCTGTTCCCAATAGAGTTCGTGCCCGTCGCCGACAGGCAGGGTGCCGCTTTCGTACGGCGCGATGTCCGGAAACAGGTCGTGGCGTGGCATGGGGCGACTATACGGCAACAGGGGCGCCCGGCTAGACTGCCGGTCGTGATGACTTTGTCTGGTTCTCCTTGTTCGGTTTGTTCGGTGCCGCGCCCGGCCCGGCTTTTCCTGTCGCTGGGCGGCCTGCTGGGGCTGCTGTCGGTGGCGGGCGGCGCGCTGGCAGCGCACCTGCCCGATGCGATGTTCGCCACTTCCTCGGGCCGTGATCTGGCGCGCGAGGCCGTGCAGATGGGCATGTGGCATGCGCCCGCGCTGCTGGCGGTCGGCATTCTGCTGTGCGTGCGGGGGCGGCGGGTGCCGCTGCTGCTGGCCGGCGCCGCCTTTGCGCTGGGGGTGGTGCTGTTCAGCGGTGCCGTCGGCTGGACCGGCGTGACGGGGCGGCATCTGGGCCCGGTTGCGCCCACGGGTGGCAGCCTGCTGATGCTGGGGTGGCTGCTGCTGGCGGTGGACGGGCTGCGCCGATGACCGCACCTGTTCATGGCGATGAGGCGCCGGTCGTGCTGCCGCACCCGGTACGTGGGGCCTATCTGGCGGCCGAAGGGTTCGAGGATGCGCTGGCCGAGGAACTGGGCCGGCAGGGCGCGGACATCATGGCGTGGCATGGGCGGCTGGCGCTTTCGGCCAGCCCGCCGGTTGCGGCGGCATGGGCGCTGGATATCTGGCTGGAGCCCGAGATCCATTCCGTCGCCTCGATCGGCGCGGCGGTGGCGCTGCTGCGCGGCCGGCAGCGCAACTGGGCCTGCCATGCCGTGCGCCATCACCGTCGCGCGGCGCTGATTGCCGATCGCCTGCCGCCGGTAGCCGCCCGGCCGCTGGTCTTTCCCGCCGCGGCGCCCACCGGGCATCTGGGCGGGTGGACGCTGCTGGCGCCGGATACGCTGTTGCTGTCGACGCGCAAATCCTCGCCCTTCGTGAACGGGGTGGTGCCGTTCGTCGAGGATCGGGTGGGGCCGCCTTCGCGCGCCTATCTGAAATTATGGGAAGCCTGCGCCCGGCTGGGTGCGTGGCCCATGCCGGGCGAACGCTGCGTCGATCTCGGGGCGTCGCCCGGCGGGTGGACTTGGGCGATTGCGCAATGTGGGGCGGACGTGGTGGCGGTGGATCGTGCGGACCTCGCGCCACAGGTGGCGGCGATGCCGGGCGTGACGCTGCGCCGGGAAAGCGCGTTCGGGATCGAGCCCGCCGAACTGGGGGCGGTGGACTGGATGTTCTCCGATATCATCGCCTATCCGACGCGCCTGCTGGCGCTGGCGCGGCGCTGGATCGCGGGCGGCACGGCGCGGCGCATCGTGATGACCATCAAGTTCCAGGGCACCACCGACCACGAGACCGCTGCCGCCTTCGCCGCGATTGCCGGCGGGCGGGTGCTGCATCTGTGGCACAACAAGCATGAGCTGACGTTTCTGTGGGACCGCGATGCGGCGGCGCAGGCCGGGCCGTTACCGCCCGGCTGAGGACCGGCGCGCGCGTAGCCGGTCGATTGCCCATTCGCCGCCCTGCACGATCGGCAGGGCCAGCAGGAAGCAGGCGACGGCGACCCCCATCACGATCAGCCGTTCGCGCGCCTCGGCGTCCGAGGCGCCGGTCATGCCATACAGGCTGCTCCACAGCCGTGTTCCGGCAATGTGATCGACCAGGTAGGCGACATGGGCGCTGTAGCGCAGGGTGGCCATCAGGCCGGCCGTCACGGCCACCATGGCGGCGGTCTTGATCAGGGTGCGGGCGATGCCGGGTTGCGCGGCCTCTGTCATCCGGGAGAAGATCCTTTTATCGTCATGATGGATCTGTATGGCTTTCGCCGCGTAAGATCCATCTTAACCTGATATTATGCCTTGTTCATCCCTGGCTTCATGGACTGAATTTCATGATTTTCCGCCGCCTTCTTCCCCTGACCGTCCTGATGGCCGGCCTGGCCGCCACCCCGGCCCTGGCCGACCTGCCGCCCGTGCCCCAGGTGGGGCAGGAAACGCCGAAGCCGGTCGCCGCACCCTATGGGCCGACCGAGGGTGCGCAGGCGCAGGTCGATGCCGCCTTCAAGACGGCCAAGGAATCCGGCCGCAATGTGCTGATCGATTTCGGCGGCAACTGGTGCCCGGATTGCCGCATGCTGTCGGGTGTTCTGGCGCTGCCCTCGGTCGCGCCCTGGGTGGCGGCGCATTTCGTTACCGTGATGGTCAATGTCGGGCGGATCAATACCAACCTGGATATCGCCCAGCATTATGGGGTGACGATCAAGGCCGTGCCCACGGTGCTGATCGTCACGCCGCAGGGGCGGCTGCTGAACCCGGACGGTACGTTGGAACTGGGGAATGCGCGGCGCATGTCGGCCCAGGCGGTCGTTGACCTGCTGGCCGGCTGGAACGGGCGCGGGGCCTGAATGGAAGGGCGGGGGTTTCCCCCGCCTTTCTTGATTCGAAAGGCTGTTTGAAAAGTCGGCCTGCCGGGTGAGGGTGCCGCGAAGCGGCACGCCGGATCGCCGGCAGGGTGACTTTGCAAGCAGCCTTTAGCGCGTGTGCAGGAAGCGGTCGGCCTCCTGCACGATGTCGGCCAGGGTGCCCTGCTTGAAGGGGCTGATCAGGCCGGCGGCGTCGACCAGGCCGGTGAAGGGCTGCGAGCCGCCCAGCGCGCAGAGGTCGGCATAGATTGCCATCGCGCCTGCCTGGTCGGCCCGGCTGTGCAGCCAGAACTGCATCGCGCAGCACAGGGCCAGCGTGTAGTCGATATAATAGAACGGCGAGCGGTAGATATGGCCCTGGGCCTGCCAGCGGCCGCCGCCGGCTGGCCATGACAGGTCGCCGTAATCGCGCCAGGGCAGGTACAGCTTTTCCAGGCGCTGCCAGGTTTCATGCCGTTCGGCGGCCGTCATATCGGGGTTGGCGTAGATCTCGTGCTGGAAATGATCGACGCAGACGGCGTAGGGCAGGAAGCTCAGCGAGCCGATCAGGTGCATGCGGCGGAAGCGGTCGGCCAGCCCCTCCTCGACCATCAGGTCGATCTGCGGCCAGGTGAGGAATTCCAGCGCCATCGAATGGATCTCGGCGGCGTCCATGGTTGGCCACAGCAGGTCGATCCCCGGCAGGTCGCGGCTCTTCCAGTTCTGGTAGGCGTGGCCCATCTCGTGCGTGAAGACGGTGATGTCGTGCTGGGTGCCGTTGAAATTGGCGAAGATGAAGGGCATCCCGACGCTGGGAAAGGCGGTGCAGAAGCCGCCGCCGGCCTTGCCCTCGCGATTGCGCAGGTCGAGGAAGCCGCCTGCGACCATCTGGCGGTAGAACGCGCCCAGATCGCCGCCCATGCGGTCGAACATCGTCTGGGCCCGTTCCAGCAGCAGGTCGTGGTCGCCGGCCGGCTTCGGGTTGCCCAGCGGGTCGATCAGCGATTCGTCCCAGAAATGCAGCCGGTCCCAGTTCATGGTCAGGCGGCGGTTTTCCATGATCGCGCTTACCAGCGGCACGATATGGGCCAGCACGTCGTCGCGAAAGCGCGCGACGTCCTCGGGCCCGTAATCGACGCGGCGCATCCGCCGGTAGCCCAGGGGGGTGTAGGTATCATAGCCCAGCGTGCGCGCCATGCCGTGGCGCACCCGGACCAACTGGTCGTAGATCCGGTCCAGCTCGGGCCCGTTGGCGGCGAAGAAGTCCCATCGCGCCTTCTCGGCCTCGTGGCGGACGGCGCGGTCGGGATGTTCGGCGAAGGGGGCGAGGCCGGACAGATTGACCGTCTGGCCCTGCACCGTCACGCGTGCGGCCGCCAGCAGGGCGGTATAGTCGGCGCCCAGCCGGGCTTCCTCTTCCAGGGCCTCGCGGATGCGCGGATCGAAGGTGGTGATGTCGGTTTCCCACAGGCGGACCGTGTGGGTGCCGATGGCGGTGGCGAGGCCCGCGCGGTCGGGATCATCCAGCAGCCGGCGCTTGATGGCGACTTCAAGCTCGGTCACGTGCGGGGTCAGGCGGTCGGCCAGGTCGCGATCGGAGCGGGCCTGCTGGCTGGTGGTGTCCTGGGAGAAGCGCAGGGCGACCATCGAGGCCCAACTGTCATAGGCCCGGCGTTCGGCGTCGAAGCGGGCCAGTGCCTGGGCGCGGTCGCCTTCGTCCAGCAGGGCGGATACGGCGCCGAAGGCCGCATCGAGGCTTTCGGCGGAGGGGGGAGGGAAAGTGAGGTCGGCGAATTGGATGGACATGGCTGCATCATCGCATTCGCGATACGGCCCGTCCACGGTCCTGTGCGGTCAAGCCCCGGCCAGCGCGTGCCGCGCCGCCGCCGCGAGGGCGAAGGAATGCAGGCGGGCGGCGTGGTCGTGGATCGCGCCGACGATCATCAGCTCGTCGGGCTGGTGGCGTGCGATGAAGCGGGCCAGGCCGGTGCGCACGGTGTCAGGGCCGCCCACGACGGCGCAGGCCAGCGCCCGGTCGATTCCGGCCTGTTCGGCCGGGGTCCATAGTCCTTCCGTTTCGGCAACTGGGGGCGGAAACTGGCCGGGCCGGCCCCGGCGCAGGGCGACGAATTGCTGCTGGTGCGAGGTGAACAGGAACCGGGCCTGCGCGTCGGTGTCGGCGGCCACCACGTTCAGCCCCAGCATGACGTAGGGCTGCGCCAGCCGGGCGGATGGGGTGAAATGCTGGCGGTAGAGCGTGACGGCCTCTTCCATCATGTCCGGTGCGAAATGCGAGGCAAAGGCGAAGGGCAGGCCCAGATGGGCTGCCAGATGGGCCGAGAACAGCGACGATCCCAGCAGCCAGACCGGGATATCCATGCCCGCGCCGGGCACGGCCTGCACGCGCTGGCCGGGCTGGGGCGGGGCGAAATAATGCAGCAGCTCGGCGACGTCCTGCGGGAAGCGATCGGCGCTGGTGGGGTCGCGGCGCAGGGCGCGCATCGTTTCCTGGTCCGAGCCGGGGGCGCGGCCCAGCCCGAGGTCGATCCGGCCGGGGAACAGGCTTTCCAGCGTGCCGAACTGTTCGGCCACCATCAAGGGGGCGTGGTTGGGCAGCATGATGCCTCCGGCGCCGACGCGGATATGCTGCGTGCCCGCCGCTAGATGGCCGATCAGGATGGCGGTCGCCGCCGACGCGATGGCCGGCATGGCATGATGTTCGGCCACCCAGTAGCGGTGAAAGCCCAGCGCCTCGGCATGGCGCGCGAGGTCGAGGCTGTTGCGAAAAGCTGTGGCGGCGTCACTGCCGCGAACGATCAGGGACAGGTCGAGGACCGAGAAGGGGATCAACGTCCGAAACTCCTTTTGCCGTTCGTGTCGACGCTCTCAGGGCCTGATGGGACATGTGGGCTGGATCGCCGCCAGCGCGCATGTCCCATCAGGCGCGGCGGATGCGGTGGCCGAACCATGCACATATGGCGGCAAAGACCAGGAATCCCAGTACCGACGGCAGCGTGGTCGTGTCGGGTGAGAGGATGGCCAGCGTGTCGTCGCGGCCGGTGGCGCCGGCGACGCCGGCCAGCAGCACGCCCGTCAGGCTTTCGCCTACGATGAAGCCCGAGGCCAGCATGGTGGCAACGCCGCCTTCGGCCTGACGGGCACCGCGCGCGCAGGCCCAGCCGATGATGGCGCCGATGGCCAGCGTGACGCTGACCGCCGGGGGAAGATACAGCCCGATGCCGACCGCCAGCGGCGGCAGGGCCCCGCCGATGCGGCGCAGGCCCAGATCGGCGACGATGAGTACGACGCCCAGCGCGATGCCGATCAGGATCATCGTCCAGTCGAGCTGGTGCTGGAAGATGCCGATGGCGATGGTGGTCAGGAGGGCGGGTTGCGGTGCGGGCAGGGCATGGTCGGGGTTCATGCCCGCATGGGGCATGGCGCCGACGAAGCCATAGGCCTGGTACAGCAGTTCCAGCACCGGCGGAATGACGATGGCGCCGCTGACGCAGCCCACCAGCAGCGCCACCTGCTGCCGCCAGGGCGAGGCCCCGACCAATTGACCGGTCTTGAGGTCCTGGAGGTTGTCGTTGGAAATGGCCGAGGAGGCGACGATGGCCGAGAGGATATAGAGCGCGAAGGCCACGGCCAGGTGCCGGCCGTTGGCGGACATCGCGGTGGGCAGGACGCCCAGCGGTTCCAGCACCAGCATGAAGGATGCGACCAGGACGATGGCGATGATCGCGATGCCTGAGAGGGGCGAGGAGGAGGACCCCACGATGCCGGCCATGTAGCCGCATGCGGCGGCGACCAGGAAGCCGAACAGGGCGCAGAACGCCACCGCCGCCAGCGCCGCCGTGACGATGGCACCGCCATGGGCGAAGGGATACTGGAAGGCGACGAACAGGACGAACAGGATGGCCAGGCACAGGCCGGTCAGCAGCAGGAGCGTGCGCGGCGTAAGGTCGCGCATGCGCCCGTCCTCGCCGTCCGAACCATGGGCGTGCATCATGTCGCGGATGCCGGCCGCGACCGGGCGCGCCAGCAGGGCCAGTGTCCAGATGGCGGAGATGGCGATGGTGCCGGCGCCCAGGAACCGCACCTTGTGCGTCCAGAGCTGGGTTGCGAAATCGCCGGCGGCGAGGTGGCCGGGATTGGGCAGCCGGACGCTGAGGATCGGGACCGCGACGTCCCACGCGATGAGGGTGCCGATCAGCATGGCGAGGCCGCCGGCGATTCCGACCAGGTAGCCCGCGCCCAGCAGGGCCAGCGAGAAGCCGGTCGAGGCGCGGAAGACGGCGCCGCCCCAGGTCGCGGTCAGTGCCGCGCCGTCGGCCAGCAGGCGCAGCCCGCCGGTGGCGAACGTGACCAGGGCCGACAGGATGCCGCCGGTCAGCAGGGCGCGCAGGCTCTCGGGGCTGCCGCTTTCGGACCCAGCCTTCAGGATCTCGGCCGCCGCGACGCCTTCGGGGTAGGGCAGGTCGCTGTTGGTCACCATGGCCCGGCGCAGCGGAACGGTGAACAGCACGCCGGTCATGCCGCCGGCCAGTGTGATCAGCGTCGTCTCCAGATAGGGAAAATGCTGCCAGTAGCCGATCATGATCATGCAGGGCAGCGAGACGAACACGCAGGACAGCGTGCCGGCCGCCGAGGCCTGCGTCTGGACCATGTTGTTCTCGAGGATCGTGGAGCCGCCCATCGCCCGCAGTACGGACATGGAGATCACGGCCGCCGGAATCGACGACGCGACGGTCAGGCCGATCTTGAGCCCCAGATAGATGTTGGAGGCGGTGAAGACGATGGTGATCAGGGCACCGAGGATAAAACCGCGCACGGTCATTTCCCGCTGGCTGAGGGCGGGCGCGGTCTGGGAAAGGGCGGTGTCCGTCATGCTGTCTTCATGTCGCTGATATCGCTTGGTCTGTCGGTGAAGGCCGCGGGCGGGCGCCGGCCGCCGCCGGCATGGTTGCGCGCCTGCGGCCGCTTGCTGGTCACATGTGATGGAAGGTCGGCGCGATCAGGTGGGTCTGGTTGTAATCCAGTTGCTCCTTCGTCAACTGGAGGCCGACTTCCAGCCGGTAGCCGTCGATCGTGACATGCTTGGATACGGGCAGCGTGATCGGCACGATGCGGGTGTGGGTCAGCATCTGGGTGACGTTGGCCGGGAACTGCACCGTCTCGGTGAACTGCTTCTTGTTCTTGATCTCGTCGCCATAGACCACGGCGACGAAATACGGGATTTCGAGCGTGCGCCCGGCGCCGGGGCCGCGCGTGACGTTCAGGCCCAGGCTGATATCGGCGACGACCGAGGCCGATTTTCCCTCGCCTTTATGGCACTGGCCGGTGACGCGCGTCACGCTGGCACGGGAGGCAAGATGGCCGATATCGTGCGACGGGCCGGTGAAGGCGACGAGGTCGGCCGCCGCGCCGGGGACCTCGACGATCGGGCAGGACGGTGCGAAGGCATCCGGATTGTCCAGGCTGCATGCCGCCAGCGACATGGCGAGCGGCAGGATCGCCAGGCCGCTGAGATGGGCGGGGCGAAAGCGGCGAAGGCCGCTCGGGCTGACGATGGTCATGCGGGAGGTCATGCGGGTTCCGGGGTCTCGTGCTTGGTCATGGTTGCGGGGACCGCCATGTGGACGGGCTGCTTGTGTGGCGCCGGCTGGACTTGTATGTCCAAATGCACCGGGGTTACAGGAAAATGGCTTGCGCCATGGCCCCGGTTTGCGTAGGGCCGGACCAGCACCGGGATGCGCGGCCGGCCGGTCGCAGCCCCCGGCCCGTATCCTATACCGCTCGCCGGCCGTTTGGGGAACACCATGCCCGACCAGATGATTCAGACCTCCGATTCCGCTTCCGTCGAGGCGCCCATGCGGTCGCTGAAGGTTCTTCTGGCCGGGCCGCGCGGCTTCTGCGCCGGGGTGGATCGCGCGATCCGGGTGGTCGAGGAAGCGATCCGCCGCTATGGCGCGCCGGTCTATGTGCGGCACGAGATCGTGCATAACCGGACCGTGGTCGAGGAGCTGGAAGCGCAGGGTGCCATCTTCGTCGAGGAACTGGACGAGGTGCCGGCCGACGCGCATGTGGTGTTCTCGGCCCATGGCGTGCCCAAGACGGTGCCGGCCGAGGCCGAGCGGCGCAACCTGCTGTATCTGGATGCGACCTGCCCGCTGGTCTCCAAGGTGCATCGCGAGGCCGAGCGTCATTTCGCCGATGGTGGCCCGGAGAGCCGCCACATCCTGATGATCGGCCATGCCGGACACCCGGAAGTGGTGGGCACGATGGGCCAGCTGCCGGCCGGCGCGGTGACCCTGATCAACGACGCGGAAGAGGCCCGGACCGTGCAGCCGGCCGACCCCGCGCGCCTGGCCTTCATCACCCAGACCACGCTGTCGGTCGATGACACTGCCGAGATCGTCGAGATCCTGCGCCGCCGCTTCCCGCTGATCGAAGGGCCGAAGCGCGAGGATATCTGCTACGCCACCACCAACCGCCAGGAAGCGGTCAAGGCCATTGCGCCGGGTTGCGACCTCGTGATCGTGATCGGCTCGCCGAATTCCTCCAACTCCCAGCGCCTGCGCGAGGTGGCGGAACGCTCCGGCGCGCCGCGCGCCCTGCTGGTGCCGCGCCTGAGCAACCTGGACTGGTCGGTGCTGGACGGGGTGAACACGCTGGGCATCACCGCCGGGGCCTCGGCCCCCGAGGCGCTGGTGCAGGAAATGGTGACGGCGCTGGCCAAGCATTTCACGCTGGAAATCGAGGAACGGACGGTCAAGGAAGAGAATGTGACCTTCCGCCTGCCGGCGCCGCTGGGCTGATCAGGCCCGGTTCGCATGGCTGTCTATACGGATGTGTCGGATGGGGCGCTGCGGGCGTTCCTGTCCCTCTACGATATCGGTGAACTCACGGCTTATCGGGGCATTGCCGAAGGGGTCGAGAACAGCAATTTCGTCCTGCGGACCACGGACGGCGATTTTATCCTGACATTGTATGAGCGGCGGGTGAATCCCGCCGATCTGCCCTGGTTCCTGGGGCTGATGGGGGCTCTGGCCGATCACGGCCTGTCCTGCCCGCGCCCGGTGGCGGGGCGCGACGGCGATGCCCTGCGCAGCCTGGCCGGACGGCCGGCGGCGATCACGACCTTTCTGCCCGGTGTGTGGCCGCGCGACGTGCGGGTGGAGCATTGTGCGCCGGTGGGGGCCGCGCTGGCGGCGCTGCATGTCGCGGGGCGGGATTATACGGCCGAACGTGCGAACGGGCTGGGGCCGGCCGCCTGGGCGCCCCTGCTGGACTCCTGCCGGGCGGACGCGGATTCGGTGTCGCCGGGCCTTGGGGCCGAACTGGATGCCGCGCTGGCCGCGATCCTGCCGGCCTGGCCGGGAGCCGACGCGTTGCCGCGTGGGCAGATCCATGCGGATCTGTTCCCTGACAATGTCTTCTTTCTGGAGGGCAGGGTGTCGGGGCTGATCGATTTCTATTTCGCCTGCACCGATTTCCTGGCCTATGACATTGCGATCTGCCTGAATGCCTGGTGTTTCGAGGAAGATGGCGCGTTCGTGCCCGAGCGGGCGCGGGCGCTGATCGCGGGGTATGAAACGGTGCGGCCTCTCAGTCCGGCCGAGCGGCGGGCGATGAAGGTGCTGGCCGCGGGGGCCGCGATGCGGTTTCTGCTGACCCGGCTGTATGACTGGCTGAACACGCCACCCGGCGCGATGGTGACGCGCAAGGACCCGCTCGATTACCTGCGCCGCCTGCGCTTTCATCGTGCGGCGGAGGATGCGTCGGTCTATGGCGTCTGATACCGACCGGCCGATCGAGGCCGATGCCGCATTCGAGCTTGACGTGCCGAACGCGTCCGCGCCGGTCGAGATCTGGACCGATGGCGGCTGCAAGCCCAATCCCGGCCCGGGCGGCTGGGCGGCGCTGCTGAAATTCCGTGGCACCGAGCGCGAGATTTCGGGTGGCGAGGCCGAGACCACCAACAATCGCATGGAACTGACGGCGGCAGCCGAAGCGCTGGAGGCGCTGAAGCGCCCCTGCATCGTGGTACTGCATACCGACAGCGAATATGTGCGCAACGGCATCACCCGCTGGCACACCGGCTGGGTGCGTCGGAACTGGCGCAATGCCTCGGGCGATCCTGTCGCCAACATGGATCTGTGGCGGCGGCTGCTGGAGATCAGCAAGCGCCACCAGGTCGAGTGGCGCTGGGTGCGCGGCCATTCGGGCGACGAGAATAACGAGCGGGTCGACCGGCTGGCCACGGCGGCACGCGACGCGCTGGGGCTGGCCTATCCCGTTCGCCGCCGGTGACGGCACCGGCACCTGCGCTGAGGCTGCGGGATCTGGCCGTGGCGCATGGCGGGCGCGTGTTGTTCACCGGACTGGACCTGACGCTGCCGGCCGGGGTGTTTTCCGTGCTGCTGGGTTCCAGCGGGGTGGGCAAGACCAGCCTGCTGCGTGTGATCGCGGGGCTGGACCGCCCGGCGGTGGGCACGGTCGCGGCCGATGACGGCGCGCCGCTGGCGGGCCGGGTGGCCTGGATGGGCCAGCGCGACCTGCTGCAACCCTGGGCGCGGGTGATCGACAATGTGATGCTGGGCGATCGGCTGCGCGGCCGGCGGCCCGATCGCGACCGGGCGGCGGAGTTGCTGCGGCGGATGGGGCTGGCCGACCGGCTGGCGGCGCTGCCGGCCGAACTGTCGGGCGGGATGCGCCAGCGTGTGGCGCTGGCCCGGACATTGTACGAGGATCGTCCGGTCGTGCTGATGGACGAGCCCTTTTCGGCGCTGGACAGCGCGACGCGGGCGCGGATGCAGGATCTGGCGGCCGAGACGCTGCATGGGCGCACGGTGGTGCTGATTACCCATGACCCGCTGGAGGCCTGCCGGCTGGGGCAGGAAATCCTGCTGATGGCGGGGGACCCGGTGCGTGTGGCGGGCATTGCGGTGCCGGAGGGCGCGGTGCCCCGGCCGGCGGATGAGGAATCCGTGCTGCATGCCCAGGGGGTGCTGCTGCGCCGCATGCTGGATGCGGCGGGGCCATGAGCATGCGGCGAATCGCGGGGCGGCTGGGCCGGCTGGTGGGCACGTTGTGCGGGCTGGGCCTGCTATGGTGGGGGATCGTCCGGCTGGGCGGGGTGCCGCCCTATCTGTTGCCGCCGCCGGGAGCGGTGGGGCGGGCCCTGTGGGCGCAGCGTGGATTGCTGGCTGGCGCGGCGGGAACGACCCTGCTGGAAACCGTGTCGGGGCTGCTGCTGGGCACGTTGGGCGGTGGCGTTCTGGCGTTGCTGATGATGGCGTCGGCCCCCGTGCGGCGCTGGATGATGCCGCTGGTGCTGCTCAGTCAGGCGGTGCCGGTCTTTGCGCTGGCGCCGCTGCTGGTGCTGTGGTTCGGCTTCGGCATCGCCTCGAAGGTGGTGATGGCGGTGCTGGTGATCTTCTTTCCCATCACCTCGTCCTTCTTCGATGGCTTGCGCCGCACGCCGCCGGGCTGGCTGGATCTGGCGCGGAGCATGGATGCGCGGCCTGGGCTGGTGCTGCTGCGGCTGCGGCTGCCGGCGGCGCTGCCGGCCTTTGCCTCCGGCCTGCGGGTGGCCGCCGCGATCGCGCCGCTGGGCGCGGTGGTGGGGGAATGGGTGGGGGCGTCGTCCGGGCTGGGCTTTTTGATGCAGACGGCCAATACACGCTTCGAGACCGACCTGATGTTCGCGGCGCTGCTGGTACTGGCGACGATGACGGTGCTGCTCTGGTGGGGGGTGGACCGGGCGTTGGCGCGGATGCTGTACTGGGTGCCGGACGATCGGTCCGATTGAAGGAGGGATATTGTGGCGCGCGCCATCATTATCGACACTGACCCGTCGCCGGACGATGCGGTCGCTTTCCTCATGGCGCTGGCGTCGCCCGACGAGCTGGAGGTGCTGGCGCTGACGACGGTGGGGGGCAACGTGCCGCTGGCGTTGACCACGCGAAACGCCCTGATGGCGCTGGAACTGGCGGGACGGGGGGATGTGCCGGTCTATGCCGGGGCGGCGGGGCCGCTGGTGGGGGCGCTGCGTACCGCCGAGCATGTGCATGGCACCACCGGATTCGATGGCTATGACCTGCCGCCGCCTTCGCTGCAGGCGGCCGAGGGCTTCGCCCCTGATCGGATCGTCGAACTGGTGATGAGCCGCCCGCGCGACAGCGTGACGCTGTGCTGCCTGGCGCCGCTGACCAATATCGCGCTGGCAATGGCGCGCGAGCCGCGCCTGGCCGAACACCTGCACGGAATCGTGCTGATGGGCGGGGCGCGGACCGAGGGGGGAAACATCACCCCGGCGGCGGAATATAATATCCATGTCGACCCGGAAGCCGCGGCGCGGATTTTCGAATCGGGCGTTCCGATCACGATGATCCCGCTGGACTGCACGCACCGGGCGCTGACGACGGCGGCGCGCATGGCACGGCTGCGGGCGATCGGCACGCCGTTGGCCGAGGCGTTCTATCACCTGCTGACCTTCAACAAGCGCTTCAATGCGCGCCAGTGGGGCACGGATGGCGGGCCGCTGCATGATCCGACGGTGATTGCGGCGCTGCTGCGCCCGGATCTGTTCAGCGGCCGGCTGGCGCATGTCGCGGTCGAATGCCACGGAACGCTGACGCGGGGCATGACGGTGATCGACTGGTGGAGCGTGACCGGCGGGCATCCGAACGCCCTTGTTCTCAACAGGGTGGATGCCGAGGGTTACTTCGATCTGGTGATCGAGCGCCTGTCGCGCTTTGGCATCGGATCGCCATAAAGCGCTGAGACGGGGCGATGGAAGGTTGCCGGATCGGGGTGCGCTCCAGTAATGGTCGCGCGTTCGCGCCGGTCCGGCGCGGCCGATCCTGACGTCGCTTCCATGTGGGGCGTCCTGCTGTCCGGAGTCCGCATGGATCAAACATCGTCCCCGTCTTCGCCCGGGTCTTCGTCCGCGTCGTCTGCCGCGGCTTCTCCTGTTCAGCCCCGCGCGACCGGCGGGGTGGGGGACCCTGTGTTTGCGGGGCTGGTACGTCTGTCCGGGTGGCTGATGCTTGGCCTGCTGGGCGGGTTGATCGCGGTTCTGGCGTGGGGCGGGCTTTCGGCGTGGTCGGCGTTCGGACCGGGCTTTGTGTGGAGCACGGTGTGGAATCCTGTATCGCAGCATTTCGGGGCGGCGGCGCCGGTGTTCGGCTCGGTGGCGACGACGCTGCTGGCGCTGGTGTTCGCGGTGCCGCTGGCGTTCGGCATTGCCTTCTGGCTGGTGGAGATGGCGCCTGCGGTGGTGGCGGGGCCGATCGGGATG
>NZ_JABEQD010000009.1 GCF_014174395.1 Gluconacetobacter aggeris | reverse complement strand
GTCGCCGCCAGGTCTTCCAATCCACCTACACCCACGCGGGGTGGAGCAGCCCGGTAGCTCGTCAGGCTCATAACCTGAAGGCCGCAGGTTCAAATCCTGCCCCCGCAACCATACCGAACACATAAAACCCCACGAAACCAGCAGGTTCGTGGGGTTTTTCTTTGGGCAGATGATGGGCTGAAAATAAAACATAATAAAATCAGATGCTACCCGAATCTGACTCAAAACTGAGGGCATGTTGGGAGCAGGGTCAGCATTATCCGCGCCCGAGCCACCGCATGAGCGTCCAAATTCGCCATCATCGCTCGATTCCAGGTATTTTCGCGATTTCATGCCCGAGAAAATCGGCACAGAGACGCACTCGGGTCAGGCTCGCCCGCTCCGGTGCGATCAACATGCTCAGGGGCACGGAGGGCTGCCTGTAGTTCGGCAGCACGAGGTCCAGCCGGCCGTCCTGAAGGCAGTCGTCCACCAGCCACCGATGCGCTGGCCCGAAACCGCGCCCCGCCAGGAAAGCCTCCCGGGCCGCGAGCCCATGATCGACATTCAGGCGACCGTGGAATGGAACGACGTGATGTTTGCCCTGCTGGTCCTGGAGGACCAGCCGGTCGGAACCTTGGACCCGGGAGAGACGCACGCCTTCGAGATCACGCAGTTCCTCGGGCCGCTTCAGTGGGCCCTTGCGGCGCAGCCAGTCCGGCGAGGCCACCAGCACGCGCTGGCTTTCCCCCAGCGCCCGCAGCTTCATCGAACTGTCGGTCAGTGGGCCGAGACGGATGGCGATGTCGACGCCCTCGCGCACCAGATCGACACGCTCGTCGGTCAGGCTGAATTCCACCCGTATCCCGGGATGCTGGTCCTGGAAGGCAAAGATCAGCCGGCTGACGTGCAGGACGCCGAGCGCCGCGGTGCAGGAGATCCGGACCATGCCCGCAATCGCCTGGCGTGTCTGGCGCATCTCCTGGCTGGCCTGTTCGACCAGGCACAGGATCTGCAGGCATTGCGCGTAATAGCGCGTGCCCTCTTCGGTCAGCGCCGTGCGGCGGGTCGTACGAGTGAGCAGCGAGACACCCAGCGCCTCTTCAAGCTCGCGCAGATGGCGGGTGATCGTGGACTGGCCTGCGCCGGTCTCGCGGGCGACCGCCGCGAGGTTGCCGCGTTCGGCGACGCGAACGAAGGTCCGCATCCGGTCGAGCGAGACATATGATTGTTCCATTTTCCGGCACTGTCCCTTCCACTCAGGCCATATGGGAAGAGAATAGCCTATCCCCTATCCTCCGAAAGTCATCGATTTCCTTCCACCTGCATGAGGAAGCACCATGAATGTCCTGATCGTCTTCGCCCATCCGGAAAGACACTCGCTCAACGGCGCCCTGCTCGACGTCGCCGTCGCTGAACTGACGGCCCAAGGACATGACGTGCGGGTGTCGGACCTCTATGCCATGCGCTGGAAGGCTACGATTGACAGGAACGATTTTCCGGGCCTGTCGTCGGACGAGCCGCTGAAGGTCTGGAAGGCGTCCAATGACGGGTTCGCGGCGGATGCGCTGACGGCGGACGTGAAGGCCGAGCAGGAGAAGCTGCTATGGGCCGATACGGTTATTCTGCAGTTTCCGCTATGGTGGTTTGCCATGCCGGCCATTCTCAAGGGTTGGGTGGACCGCGTCTACGCGTCCGGCTTTGCTTATGGGGTGGGCGAACACAGCGACCAGCGCTGGGGCGACCGATATGGTGAAGGGGTCATGGAAGGCAAGCGTGCGATGCTGATGGTGACTGCCGGAGGATGGCCGGAACATTATTCGGATCGCGGGATCAACGGCCCGATCGACGATCTGCTGTTCCCGATCAACCATGGAATCCTCTTCTATCCCGGTTTCACCGTCCTGCCGCCTTTCGTAGCCTATCGTGTCGATCGGATGGACGGGCCGAAATTCACGCTTCTCGCCGATCAGTTACGCGAGCGTATGAAGTCGCTGGAGACGATCGCGCCGATTCCTTACCGCAAGCAGAATTACGGCGACTATCAGATCCCGACCATGGAAGTGCTGCCGGAACTGGTGCCACCGGGTGTACGCGGCTTCGAGGTACATCTCGCCCCTGAACGCGACTGACGGTTATGCGGCAAAGCAGAGAAGAACGTCAGCGGTCCCAGGCCCGCCGGATATGCCGCTTGGAGCGTGTCATCATGCCTGCGCTCCTGACCGCATGGCGATGGTCGTGAACCAGGCGCGGAGGGTAGTGGCTTCATCTGGCAATGTGAGCTTCAGTCGGCTACGGGCGAAATCCAGTGTGACGAACGCGGTGATGTCGGCGATCGAGAAGCGTACACGCCGTGGATTGGGGGCGGTGGGGTAGTCGTAAAGCTTCATGGCAATGCTGCGCGCGGGTGGTGAGAGGGCGGAGACTCCGACTGCTCCCGGATGGCGGTGAGCATGCGACGGCGGATCAGGCCGCTGACCGGACGGATCAGATACCAATAGGGCGTGAAGCGGCGTCTGGCCCGGTCCGTGACGCAAAGCACGCGGGTTTCCGTCACCAGACGCTGGGTGCCGTGTGGTCCCGGCTGGATGGAGAAGCCAAGGGCAAGCTTGCAGACGTCGTCATGGCGCGGGGTGAGAAAATCGTCCGTCGAGGGAATGTCGCACAATCCGTAATCCGCCTGCCAGAACGCACCGACAAGGCCGTAGACCAGAGCCGTATCGCCTTGCCGTTCCAGCAGCGTGAAGTCTGTGAGATCCAGATGCTGTTGCCGCGCGCGGCCGAACAGGCGGGTGGGCATCTCCCGCAGGCGGATAGCGGCGCGGACGAGCGGATCGTCCTCGTTCCGCCAGACGGTCACCGCGTTCATGATACGACTGGCCGGGGCGGAGATATCGATACTGTGTCGCTCGCTGAAATTGAAGCGCTGTAGGAAATCGTTCAATGGGTTCATCGTGATTCCATCCTTCCGGCCGGTAACCCGGTAACGGGCGCCGCCCTGGCATCATGATCAACGAATTTTCTGTCTTTTTGGTCTGGGATGAAAGGCTATGATTCAAAAATTCAGGCTCTGGCAGAAAAAGATCATTAAAACAGCTATCCAAACCCGCTTTATTCTCAGCTTGTGATGGCCGTAATTTGAGAACCAATCCTGTCCCCGCCAACCATGAACCACACAAAAACCCCACGAAACCAGCAGGTTCGTGGGGTTTTTCTTTGAGCGTGTGGTGGAGAGAAAATAAATACAAACGCATTCGACAATCCCGGCAGCAAGCGCATGTTCGCGATGGCTGACTGGATGCTTCGCATGCTACGCGTAGCCGCCTTTGCGGTCTGCCTGGCGGTGTGCTTCCGTCCGGGCCTCGGGCGCGCCCAGGCCGCCCCCGCCGGGAGTCATGATGATCAATGTCTCATCGGGCGGGATAATCTGCAGTCCCTTGCCCGCCAGTTCCTTTCCGCCCGCCAGCCTTATGCAGCCGGGGGCGCCGTCCTTGCCCCCGGCTGCGCCGCGCGGGGGGTATTTGATCCGGTCGAATGCGGCCAGCAGTTCGAACGGTCGCTGTTCCGTGCTGCCGATCTCCATGATCTGGCCCAGGCCGCCGCGGGTCTCGCCGTCGCCGCCGCTGCCTTCGCGGAATTCCTTGCGCCAGAAAATGAGGGGACACTGGATTTCCGCGATCTCGATCGGTGTGCCATGGACGCCCGAGGGAAATGCGGTGGCCGACAGCCCGTCCAGGCCCGGCCGCGCCCCCGTGCCGCCATTGGTCGTGATGGCCAGCGCGAAGGCCTGAATCGTATCCTGTCCGGCCGGCGCCCAGTTTCCGCGCACCGTGATGTTCCACAGGCAGGATGTGCCTTCCGCCGGGATCCGGTCGGGCAGGGGGGTGCGCAGGCAGCCGAACACCATGTCCGGCAGCATCTGCCCCACGATATGCCGTGAGGAGACCGGCGCCGGGTGCGGTGCGTTGAGCACGCTTCCCGCCGGTGCGGTGACGCGATAGGCCGCCAGTGATCCGGCATTGTTGGGCACGTCCGGCGCGATGGCGCAGGCCAGGCCGAACACCGTATAGGCCTTGGTATAGGCCAGCGGTACGTTGATTCCGCGCGGCACGACGGGGTCCGACCCGTCATAATCGACCAGCACGCCATCGGCATCGATCGTCAGGCGTGCCCGCAGCGTCAGCGGCGTATCGTAGCCGTCTATCGTCATGTCGTACGACCATGTGCCGCGTGGCAGGGCGGCGATCTTTTCCACGACGGCATTGTACGATCGTTCGATGATGAAATCGGCCAGCGGTTCCAGCGTGTCGATGGCGAATTCGTCCATCATCGCGCGCAGCGCGCGCACGCCGACATCGTTGCAGGCCGCCAGGGAGTAGGTATCGCCCTCGGTGTCGATCGGCAGGCGAGTGTTGGTGCGGATCATGGCCATCAGGGTCTCGTTCACCCGGCCCTGGTCGATCAGCTTGAGCATGGGGATCGACAGCCCCTCCATCAGCACGTCCGTCCCTTCCGGGCCGCAACCCAGACCGCCGATATCCATCAGGTGGCTGGTGCAGGAAAACAGTCCCACAAGCTTGCCCCGATGGAAGGCTGGAGTCGTGACGACGAAATCATTCAGATGCCCTGTGCCCATCCACGGGTCGTTGGTGATGTAGGCATCGCCGTCCTTCATGGTCTCGATGGGGAAGTGGCGCAGGAAATGCCCCACCGATTCCGCCATCGAGTTGACGTGGCCGGGGGTACCGGTCACGGCCTGCGCGATCATGCGGCCCCGCAGGTCGAAGATCCCCGCTGAAATATCCTCGCATTCGCGCACGATCGGGCTGAAGGCCGTGCGAATCAGGACTTGCGCCTGCTCGCCGACGACGGCGATCAGGCGGTTCCACATGATCTGGAGATCGATCTGGCTCCGCGCGTTCATTGGGCCGTTTCCTTCATGTCCATGACGATATTGCCGCTGCCGTCGATAAAGGCGTCGAAGCGGGCCGAAACGTAGGTGGTGGTCTCGCGCTCGGCGATCAGGGCCGGCCCGGGAACGAGGCTGCCGGGGCGCATGTCGTCGCGGTCATAGACCGCCAGTTCGACGAACTGGCCCCTGGCCCCGTCGAACAGGCGGCGCGTCCGTGCCGGCGCCGCCCCGCGCCGCGCCGGCGTGGGGGCGAAAGGTTCGGGCTTTGCGGGCGTGGTCGAAACACAGACCGACCAGTTCAGGATCTCGACCAGAGCGTTGGGGATGACGCGTTCGAACTGGCGGGCATATTCCGCCTCGAATGCCGCCCGCAATGCCGGCAGGTCGTCGGGTGTCAGGGGGCCGTCCGGCAGGGAGACGATGATTTCGTGCCCCTGTCCGACATAGCGCATGAAGCCGCCGCGCCGGATGGTCAGCGCCGCGGCGTCGGCGCCGTCCTGCACCATGTCCCGCGCCGTCTCCGTCATATCCTCCAGCAGGGCGGTGATGGTGGCGGTATCGAAGCCGGCATTCAGCCGCACCGGGCAGGAGCGGACGATTTCGAACGAGACCGGAGCGGCCAGGAAGCCGACGGCGGACCCCACGCCGGCATTCGACGGCACGACCAGCCGGCGGACCCCCAGTTTTTCGGCCACGCGGGCGGCATGCAGCGGGGCCGCGCCGCCGAAGGCGATCATGGTGTGGGTACCGATGACCGCCCCGCGTTCGGCGGCATGCACGCGGGCGGCGCTGGCCATGTTCTCGCAGACGATTTCATAGACCGCGTGGGCCGCCATTTCCGGCGACAGGCCCAGCGTGGTGCCGATGGCCTGCTGCAAGGCGATCGCCGCGCGCTCGGGTTGCAGGGTCATGCTGCCGCCGGCGAAGGCCTCCGGCTGGATCAGGCCCAGCGTCACGTCCGCGTCGGTCACGGCCGGGCGGGTGCCCCCCAGCCCGTAACAGGCCGGCCCGGGCACGGATGACGCGCTTTCCGGCCCCACGACGACGCGTTTCATGGCGTCCAGATGGACGAGCGACCCGCCCCCCGCGCCGATTTCGACCATTTCGATGACGGGAATGCGCAGCGGCAGGCCGGACCCTTTCATGAAACGGGCCGTGCGATCGACCTCGAACACGCGCGAGGATGCGGGCTGACCCTGTTCGATCAGGCAGATCTTGGCCGTGGTGCCGCCCATGTCGAAGGAGAGGACACGATCCTCGGCCAGGCGCTCGGCGCATTGGGCGGCGAAGATCGCACCGCCCGCCGGACCGGATTCGACCAGGCGCACCGGAAATTGCCGCGCCGTTTCCAGCGACGTCAGTCCGCCGCCCGACGTCACCAGATACAGCGCCCCATGGAACGACTGCGCATCCAGCGCCTGTCGCAGCCGGCCCAGATAGCCGGCCATCAGCGGCTGGACATAGGCATTGGCGACGGTGGTGGAGGTGCGCTCATATTCACGCACTTCGGGGCAGACCGCACTGGAGAGCGAAATCGGAATGTCCGGAAGGGCCTCGGCCAGGATCTCGCCGGCGCGGCGCTCATGGTCCGGATTTGCGTAGGCATGCATGAAGGCGATCGCGATCGCCTCGGCCCCCGCGGCGCGCAGGCGCGGCGCCAGCGCCCGCAGCGCGTCCTCGTCCAGCGGCCTTTGGACCCGTCCCCTGGCGTCCATGCGCTCCGGCACCGTGAAGCGCGCGGTACGGGGAACCAGCGGCGCCGGCTTCTGGATCATGATGTCATACTGGTTGAACCGGCTTTCCGTGCCGATTTCCAGGACGTCACGAAATCCCTCGGTGCCGACCAGTACCGTCAGGGCGCCTCGCCGCTCGATAATGGCGTTGGTCGCCAGCGTCGTGCCATGGACGAAGACCGTGACATCGGTGAAGGCCAGCCCGGCATCGGCCAGGATCAGGCCGATGCCGGTCATCACCCCTTCCTCGGGCGCATGCGGCGTCGTGAGGACCTTGCGCGTCAGACGTCCATGCGGGGTTTCCAGCACGATGTCCGTGAACGTTCCGCCGATATCGGCGGCCAGGCGAATTTGCATCTTGGGGGACATGCCCTGCCTCCGGGTTCAGGTTAGGATAAGGACGCGACGCCATGGTCCGGCGCCGAACTGACGGGAGCGAGAGGCCTCATGACGAACACGAAACCTGGCCGCCGCGCGCGCGCGGAACAGCCGCCCGAAGCGCTGGCCCTGGCGATGGAACGCGCCTTCATCGTGTCGTCGTCGCATCTCGCCAGTCCTGGAAACGAAGATCTCAGCGAGTTCGAATTCGCACTGACGGTCGTCAATCATGCATTCCAGCGCTGGGTGGTGCGCGGCATGGCAGCGGCGAACCTGCCCGACCTTTCCCCGCTGGATGCGCTGATCCTGCACAGCGTCAATCACCGCCATCGGCAGAAGAGCATCTCGGACCTGATGTTCACGCTCAATCTGTCCGAACGCCATTATCTCAATTATGCGATGAAGAAACTGGACCGGCTGGGCCTCATCACCCGCCGCCGCGACGGCAAGGAGGTTTTCGTCGGCACGACGGAAAAGGGGCGGGCGGTCTGCGAGGATTATGCCCGTATCCGCAAGGTCTGCCTGCTGGAACTCATCCCCCCGGACCGGAACCCTGGCGGCGTGAAGATCGGCGAGGTCGCGAAAGCGCTGCGCGTGCTGACGGGATTCTACGAACAGGCGTCGCGCTCGGCTTCGTCGCTCTAGGAGATGCCGCTCACGCATCGGTTATCTCGAAGGCCGGAGCGTGAAAGCCGATGGGCGCGCCGTCCTCGGCCAGGACGGCGCTGAGCGTTCCGGCTGCCGGTGATGGGATGGGGAGGAGTGCCGGCCCGATCTCGACAAAACCCAGAATCGTCCCGCATGCGACCTGTGCGCCTGTTTGTGCGCCTTCGGCGCCCAGGCGGAAGACGCCCATCTCCGGGCTCAGGGCCCGCGTCACGGTGGGCGCCACGATGGCTGCGGGGGCCATGGGAGCCTCCGCCATCACGTCGGCCAGCCGAAGGGTCAGCCTGGTCTCGGCGTCGCCCAGCGTCAGGCCTCGGACGGCATTGCGCCGCATGGCCGCGACCAGCGCGGGCAACTGGTCCAGGATCGTCATGGCGTGGCCCCTTCGGCCGCCAATGCCTCCAGATAATGGACGGAGACGCCGCCGGCGCAAAAACCCGCGGCATCCATCAGGCGGCGATGCAGCGGGGCGGTGGTGGTGATGCCTTCGACCATCATCTCGTCCAGCGCCGCGCGCATCCGTGCCAGCGCATCGGCGCGGTCCGCGCCATGGACGATCAGCTTGGCGACCAGGGAGTCGTACTGCGGCGGTACCGTGTAGCCATCATACAGGTGCGTATCGACCCGCACGCCGGGGCCGCCCGGCGGGCGCCATGTCCGCACGAGGCCGGGGCAGGGGGCGAAGGTTTCCGGATGTTCCGCGTTGATCCGGCATTCGATGGCATGGCCGCGCGTTTCGATGTCGGACTGGCCGAACGACAGGGGGTGCCCCATGGCAATGCGCAACTGCTCGCGCACGATATCGATGCCGGTCGTCATTTCGGTCACCGGATGTTCCACCTGCAGGCGCGTGTTCATCTCGATGAAGGAAAATGCGCCGTCCTCGTAGAGGAATTCGAACGTGCCGGCTCCGACATATCCCATCTGGACGCAGGCGCGGGCGCAGCGTTCGCCCAGCTCGGCGATACGGTCGGGCGGAATTCCGATGGCGGGCGCTTCCTCGATCAGTTTCTGGTGCCGGCGTTGTACGGAACAATCCCGCGCGCCCAGCCAGACGGCCTGGCCCACCCCGTCGGCCAGGACCTGGATTTCCACATGGCGCGGATGCTGCAGGAATCGCTCGGCATAGACGGATGCGTTGCCGAAGGCGCGTCCGGCTTCCTCGCGCGCGGTTTCAATTGCGTCGCGCGCGTCTTCGGGCCGGCGCACGACGCGCATGCCGCGCCCGCCGCCGCCACCTGCCGCCTTGACGATCAGCGGATAGCCCACGCTGTCGCAGATCCGCATGGCCTCGGCGATATCGTCCGGCAGGGCGTCGTCCGAGCCGGGCAGGCAGGGCACGCCGCTGTGGCGCATCTGCTGCTTGGCGGCGATCTTGTCGCCCATCATGCGCATGACGGAGGAGGGCGGCCCCACCAGGACCAGGCCCGCGCGTTCCACCGCTTCGGCGAAATCGGCGTTTTCCGACAGGAAGCCGTAACCGGGGTGGATCGCGTCCGCCCCCGTCAATGCGGCGGCGCGCAGGATGCGCTCGGCATCCAGATAGCTTCGTGCCGCCGATGCGGGGCCGATGCAGATCCGCTGGTCGACCAGGCGGAGATGCGCCAGGCCGGCATCGGCTTCGGAATGCACGCCCACGCTGCGCAGCCCGAGCAGGCGGCAGGCGCGGGCGATGCGCAGGGCGATTTCGCCGCGGTTGGCGATCAGGACGGTACGGATATCACGCATCCCGACGCTCCACGGTGAACAATTCGGTCCCCGGCTCCACCGCCTGGCCGTTTTCACACAGGATTGCGGTGATCGTGCAGGGGAATTCGGCCTCGACGTGCGTCAGGGTCTTCATCACCTCCAGGATATAGAGGGGCTGTCCCTGCGCGACGACCGCGCCTTCGGTGACGAAGGGCGCGCCCCCCGGCGTGGGCGAGGCGTAGAACTGGCCATACATCGTCGCCGTGATCGTGCAGGATGCGGGGGGCGCGGGGGGAGCTGGCAGGGGGGATGCCGGCACGTTCGGCGTCGCGGCCGGCAATGTCCCCGCTGGCGGGGACGACGGGGGGGAGGCGTCCCGGACCAGGCGGACATGCTCGTCGCCATGGGTGTATTCCAGCTCGGCAATGCCGAGTGCGTGCATCCGCTCCATGAGGATCGTGATGCGCTCCAGATCGACGGTCATCGGGCGCGGCTCCTCAGGTCAGCGCGCGCAATGCAATACCCGCCGCTTCCAGCCGGGCCCGCACGGTGCGGGCGACCTCGACGGACTCGGCGTTGTCGCCGTGCACGCAGATCGAATCGATCCGGGTCGGCAGCATCCTGCCCGACACGGTTTCGATGGCGCCGGCCCGCACCATGCGGACGATGCGGTCGGCCGCGAAATCCGCGTCGTGCAGGACGGCGCCCGGTTCCTTGCGGGAGACCAGGTGTCCGTCCTCGGTGTAGGCGCGATCGGCGAAAATCTCGGAGAAGATCGTCATGCCGCGTTCGCGGCCGATCCGTTCCAGATGGCTCAGGGCGATGGCCATCAGCGGCAGAGTGGGGTCGATGCGTCGCACGGCCTCGATCACGGCCTCGGCCACGGCGGGATCCCGCTCGGTCAGGTTGCCCAGCGCGCCATGCGTCTTCACATAGGTCAGGCGATGCCCCGCATAGGCTGCCAGCGCCTGGGCCGCGCCGACCTGGTAGGCGACGATCCGCTCGATCTCGCCGGTTGAAAACGGCATGACGCGTCGCCCGAAGCCCCACAGGTCGGGAAAGCCAGGATGTGCCCCGACCGCCACGCCCTTGTCCCGGGCGACGCGGAAGGTTGCGGCCATCACTTCCGGATCGCCGCCATGGAAGCCGCATGCCACGTTCGCGGACGTCACCACGTCCAGCATCGCCGCGTCATTGCCGATGGTGTAGTGGCCGAAGCTTTCGCCCAGGTCGGCATTCAGGTCGATGGTCTTGCGGTCGGTCATGGGGACGGTCTCCTGTAGAATCATGCCGGGATCAGCATGTGGCGCAGATGGGCGAACGCGTCCGCGCGGCGTGCCTGGTCCCGGGCCTCGGTCCGCAGCGCGGCGATGGCGTCCGCGCGCGTGGTCTCGACGAAGCGGATGCGGCCGTTCACGCGGGTCTGGGCCAGCAGGCGCAGGTCGGATTCGATGATGGTGGCGATCTTCGGATACCCGCCGCAGGTATTGGCGTCGGCCATCTGGACGATCGGCTGTCCGGCAGGGGGGACCTGGACCGTTCCGGGCACGATCCCGTGTGAAAACAGGTTCAGCGGCCGTTGCTGGGCCAGGGGCGTGCCCTCCAGACGATAGCCCGTGCGGTTGGCGCTCGGCGTCAGCCGCCAGGCGGTCTGGAAGAATGCATGCCGCGCTTCGGCGGTGAAATCATCATATTCGGCGGCGGGCAGCACGCGCACGCGCGTGGCGTCAGCGTCGGGCATCGGGCATCGGACCGCCAGGCCGTAGCCGTGCGGGGGTATGCCGGGCGTCGCGGGCATGCCGCAAGGCAGCCGGTCGCCCTTTTGCAGCGCGCGCCCTTCCAGCCCCCCGAAACCGCCCTTCAGGTCGGTGGAACGGGCGCCGAGCACCAGGGGCACGTCGATTCCGCCCGCGATGGTGACATAGGTGCGGCATCCCTCGGTCGGAGCGTCGCAGTGCAGCGTCTGCCCGGCCCGCGCGATCATGGCCCAGTCGGGCGGCAGGTCGACACCATCCAGCCGGACGGGGCCGCGCGCGCCGGTGACGGCAAAGGCGCGATCATCCAGGAAACGGAGACGGAACGGGAAGAAGGCGATCTCGATCCCCGCCGCGTCCGGCTCGTTGCCCAGCACCATGTTGCCGCAGGCCAGGGCCAGCATGTCCATGGCTCCGCCCCGCGCGACACCCAGGGTCATGGCCCTGGGGCGGCCCCGGTCCTGAATGGTGTTCAGCGCCGAATTGGCGAGGATTTCGATCATGCGACCCTCGTGAAGCGTACGGTGTCGCCAATGCGCAGGAAGCCCGGGTCCGGGCGGTGCGGGTCGAACAGCGGCAGGGTCGTCCGCCCGATGATGTGCCAGCCGGAGGGCGCGGTGCAGGGCATGACGCCCGCCTGGCCCCCGCCCACCACCACCGCCCCGCATTCCACGCTCAGGCGGGGCGTATCGCGACGCGGCACGGCCAGGCGCGGGTCCAGCCCGGTCATGTAGGCAAAGCCCGCCATCGCCCCGATGGCGGCCACGCTGTAGCGCCCGGCCAGGTGCGCGGCGATGGTTGCCTCCTCCGACAGGCCGGCATGCTTCGCCACCAGGGCCAGATCCTCGCCGAAGGCGCCGCCATAGGTGACGGGGATTTCGACCTCGCGCGCCGGGATTTCCTCGGCGGCGGCGGCGGTCCAGGCCTGGCGGATCATCTGTTCGACCGCATCGGGTTCGGTGTGGAGCGCATCGAACGTGACCAGCAGGTTGTTGACCCCCGGCACCGCCTGCACGACTGACGGTGCGCCGCCCAGGGCGCGTGCCGCTGCCCAGATCCGGCGCTGCGTTGCGGCGTCGAACGGGCCCATGGCGGCGTCCAGCAGGATGGCGCCGGTACCGGCCATGCTCAGGCGGATCATCCTGCCGCGTCCTGCGCGACGGGCCGGGCATGGATCGTGCGGTGTGGCATCGTCAGCGCCGCCGCCGCGCCGCACAGGAGGATGCCAGCGGTGATGTAGAAGACGTCATGGAAGTTGCCCGTGGCCTGCAGCAGATAGCCCGTCATGATGGGTGCGGCGATTCCCAGGCCGTTGCTGAAGGTCAATGTCAGGCCAGTGACCGATCCCAGCAGGTCGTGCTCCGCGACCAGATCAGCCAGCAGCGCCATGTTGGCCCCTGTTCCCGCGGCCATGAAGGCCATGGACACGGCCAGCAGGGGAATGATCGTACCGGCGGTGGTGCAGAACGGCAGCAATCCCATCAGCGCGGCCAGGACCAGAAAGACGGCCACGACATGGCGGCGCGCGCCACGGAGCAGCGGCTGCCCGGCCATCAGCCGTTCGCCGGCCTTGCCCGCGGTGAGAGACAGGACCGCGGCCCCGAAATAGCAATAGGCGGTATCGGTCCCTGCCTGCACCATGTCCAGGTGCAGCACCTGCCGCAGCATCAGCGGCAGCCATGACATCAGCAGGAAATTTGCGTAATTGGCGCAGCATTGGGCGATGACGATGCCCCAGAACGAGGACGAAGCGAACAATGTCGGCACGGACAGGATTCCGTGCCGCGTCGTGTGGATGCGTTCCGCCTGCGCGGGATGGGCGAACCACCAGGCCACCGACCACAGCAGACCGCCCGCCCCCAGAATGCCGAAGGCGGGCCGCCAGCCGAAATGCGCGATCAGCCATGCGCCTGCCGCGGCGCCGGATGCCAGGCCGATCGGAATGCCGCAGATAAAGGCCGTCATCATCAGGCCGCGCTCGTTGGGAGGCGCCCAGGCCCGCACCACCTTGTTGCCCAGGGAGAAGGTCGGGGCCTCGCCAATGCCCAGCAGCACGCGCGTGGCGATGAAGGCCGGAATGGTGGCCACCAGGCTGCCCAGGATCATGGCCATTGACCACAGCGCCACCGCCAGGGCCCCGACAGTGCGCGCGCCCAGCCGGTCCAGCAGGATCGCGCTGGGCAGGTTCAGGATGAAATAGGACCAGAGAAAGCTGGACAGCACCCAGCCGATTTCGCCTGGCGTCAGGCCGAATTCATGGGCAATCGACGGCATTCCGGCCGAAAGCGCCGCCCGGTCCCCATAGCAGATGACGCACATCGCAACCGCCAGCGCATAGATCACGTAGCGGAAAGGACGCGGTGTCATGACATCGGGGCGGACGATATTCAGCAAAGGGCGCTATCCTGTGAACTGCGTGTGGGAACCTGTCTGGAAAATGCGGCCGAGTGGGTGAACGCGGCCGGCAAGGCTGCTTTCGTCCAGGCGCATTTTCAGCAGGGCGGTCAGAAATTCAGGCCCGTTCGTACATAATACATGCCACCGTTGAAGCCGTAGGGCGAAAAGAACGAATATTTATAGGCGTTGAAAGACGTGGCGATCGATTTCGGACTCAGGCGCGTGGGATATTTGTCGCCAAGGTTGTTGGCGCCGACCGCGACGGTCCATTGCGGCAAAATCCTGTAGGAGACTTCGATGTTGGTGATGAAGGCGGGTCGCTCGACAAGCCACAGATTGGTCGGCAGGCTGGGTGTCGCCGCATAGATCAGCGAGCCGTAGCGTGATTCCTGAATGAAGGCCGACCATCTGCCCCAGCTCCAGTTCACGCTCAGGTTTTCGCGGTTCTTGGGCGCCGAGTGCAGCAGGACGGTCCGGGCATATTGATTGAAATATGCCAGGTTCATGCTCTGAAGAACCTGGGGCACCGCATTGGAGCTGCGGATCTCGTTGTCGGTCAGGCTGACGCTGAACGCGAAACGGAATGTTCCCAGCCGTTTGGTGTGGAGGGTGTAGTCGGTTGCGATGTCGCCCCCGTAGGTCGCCGTATTGACTGGATTCGTGTAGTACGAGGCATAGGTTACATTGCCCAGACCGGCATTGGCCAGCAATCTCCCCACACCGGCGCCGCCCAGTGTCGTGGTGCTGGCCAGGCGGTCGTTGATTGCGATGTAATAGAGATTTCCCGTGACATGCCAGTTGTCGACCGGGGTTGCATCGACGCCTACGCTGTAGCTGCGGGAATACTCGCCCTTCAGCGCCTGGGCGCCGAGGGCGCGGGCCGGCGCGCTGGTGCTGGGAAGCTGGTCGATCGAATAGGTCGCAAAAGGCGCCGAGTAGAAATAATATTCCTGACCGAGTGTGGGGGGACGATAACCGCTGTTAATGCTGGCCCGCAGCGCGAACCGGTCGGAGAAATTATAGCGCGTGCCGACCGACCCCGTCGTCACGGTGGCCAGGTTGTTATAGCTGGTCGCGCGACCGCCCAACGTCCATTCCCAACGCGGCAGGACGTAGAAATCGAGATTGACGTGCCCGTCATAGACGTCGCGGTTCTGGTTGGTGACGGCCAGCGGGGGATTGCCCGCGTGGTCGGCCGACCCCGGATTGGCCGCCTTGCCGGCGTTCGGTCCTTCCAGGATCGGAACGCCCCCGTTGCCATAGGATTCGTAGACGCCCGGCCCCATGGCGAACATGTCGCGACGATATTCCGCGCCGAACTCCACATTGGCCAGCTTGGGCAGGAAGCCCAGGCGGAGCGCGTGCGAGGCCCTGAAGCCGGCCGTCAACTGGCTGGTGACGGCCGAACCGGTAGCGAATTTCGTCGGGCTGTTCACGCCATAAGTGGGGTTGTCGGTGTCCTGCATCCAGTAGCGCTGGATGTCGCGGCCATAATTGACATAAGTGTCCCAGTTGAAGCCGGCCGTCGTGCCCTTGAAGCCGTTATCGACCTCGAAATCATTTTCCTCCAGGTCGAGATAGGGCTGCATGCCGTTCGGCCAGATTGCGTTGACGGTCAGGTCGTCTGCCGCGGAACGGAAATTCTCGGCCGCGTTGACGCGTCGGTGCCCATAGGTGTCGGTCGAGTAGAACTTGATGCTGTCGGTGATGGGAATGCCCATATTGGCGGAAATCGACTCACGCGTCTGCTTCGGGATGCCCAGAATGCGCTGGACGTTGCGGCCCAGCGCGGCCGTGCGCGGATCGGCCTGGCCGCCGGGCAATGCATAATACAGATCGTTGGGATAGGTCGCGGGATTGATGTAGTCGCCCGTGCGCGAGGTCGGCAATTGATGGGTGATCTGGGCGGAGAGGTCGAGATAACCGCCGTGGCGGCCGATCGCGAACCCCTTGGTGATCGAGCCGTCCAGGGCCTGGCCATCGCCTGCGTAATAGCCGCTGTTCTTGAAATCGGCCGAGAGGCCCTGCGTATCCTCCTTCAGGACGATATTGACCGCGCCCGCGATCGCATCCTGGCCGTAGAGCGCGGTTGCCCCTTCTGTAATGACTTCGATATGGTCGACCGCGCCGACCGGAATCATGGAGATATCGGCAGGTTCCGTGCCCCAGTTCGGTCCGGCGTTCGCATTGAAGTTGGCGCCCAGATGCCGGCGATGCCCGTTCACCAGGATCAGTGTCTGGTCGGCGGACAGGCCGCGCAACTGCATCGTCTGCACGAATGCATTATTGCCCACGCCCGGCAGCGGGGGTGCCGAAACGGATGGCATCATCTGCGATAATGCCTGGATCAGGTTGGTCTGGCCGGTGGCCTTGAGGTCCGATGCGCTGATGACCGTCACCTGCGTCGTGCTGTGGCGTCGTGTCGAGGTCGAAAGCACATTGTTGCCGGGCGCGGCCGTGGCGCTGACGGTGATATCCTCGGACGAGGCCTTGAGCGCGCTGCTGATCGCGGCGCTATCGGCAGCCTGCCGGTGGGTGGCGCCTTGCGCGGTGACGCCATGCGTGTCGGCGGCGGGCGCATGCCGTGCGGGCTTGCGGAGGTGTGTCGCCTCGGACTGCTGGGGGGATGCCGTGGCTGCACATGCGGGGCCGAAGGCACCCTGAAGCAGAAGCGCGCCCATCGCGGCGCTGCCGAGTAGAAAAGTCCTCGCCCCGGAATGCATTGGCATCGTCACAGCTTCCTGAATGCGTTAGGCGGCAGACTGCCGCGGTCATGTGTGAAACATATCCAAATCGCACACATAACGAGCACGAAACCAAATGGCTCTTCAAGATTTTTTATGACCGCGGAAGAGTTTTTTATGGTGCAAGATGAATAAATATTCAGAAAATTATGATTTTATAAGGGAAATTTATAAGGTCAGCCATGGCCGGATATGCGCAATCTCCTTGACCCTCTCTTTGTGCTGAATGTAGAACGAAACTGAGAGACAAAAATATCGCATTATTATTGATGTAAGAGACAAAATAATTGATTGTCGGTCCATGATCTCGGAACTTCGCACGTTTTCCGCAGCCGCCCGGCTTGGAAGTTTTGCTGCCGCCGCGGACCGTGTCGGGCTGACGCAATCCGCCGTCAGCGCGCAGATCAGGCGGCTGGAGCAGGAACTGGGCCATGCCCTGTTCGAGCGCACCGGGCGGTCGGTGACCCTGAGCGCGGCCGGGCGTCTGTCCCTTGGTCATGCGGAGGATATTCTCGCCCTGTTTGACAAGATGCGGGACCCGGCGGCCGAAATGGTCGTGCATGGACGGCTGCGTGTCGGGGCCATTTCGACCACACACACGACGATTCTGGCCCCTGCGGTGGCCAGCCTGAGGGCGGATTATCCCGCGCTCACGCTTCATATCGTGCCGGGCGTGTCGATGGGCCTGATGGAGCGCCTGGATGCCGGTGAACTCGATGCCGTCATCATCGTGCGGCCGCCTTTCGGGCTGATGCCGCATCTGGGATGGCATCCTCTGGCCAGGCAGAATTTCGTGCTGGTCGTTCCGGCGCATCTGGCGCCGGGCGACTGGCGGCAGATCATCGTCGGCCAGCCCTTCATCCGTTACGACCGTCGGTCGTTCGGTGGCCGGACCGTCGATCGCTTCCTGCAGGCGCAGGGCATCGTGCCGAATACCGCGATCGAGACGGAGGAAGTCCATGCCATCCTGCAGATGGTCGCCTGCGGCATGGGCGTTGCCATCGTTCCGTACATCCTGGCTGTCCGCGCCATGCCGAATATCCGCGTGGTCCCCCTGGGGGAGCACATGATCCTGCGCGAGATCGGGGTGCTGACGATGCTGAGCTGGACCTCTCCCGCCCTGGACGCCCTGATCGCCCATCTGGAGCAGGCCAGTCCCGCGGACGCGCTTCTGTCCGACGTGGGGGACGGGGAGCGGGCTCCATGACCGTCATGCCGCCGGCGACGCTGAGGACGGGCCGCCCAGGCGTCAATCCGCTGCATGTCACGCGCACGCATGGTGTGACGGCGGACGATCTGGCCCATCTGACCCGGATTTACGAACGGTTGGGCCTTGGGCATGTGCCGGATGAAAAGATCCGGCTGGGATTCGCGTTTCCGCCCGCGTCCGTACGGAGGCCGATGCCCAGGATGTCGCGGATATCGCGCGCTGGATCGGCGAGGCGCGCCTGGTGTCGGACGTCGTGATCGTGAGCGTGCATGCGCATGAAAGCGGATATAATGCCGATGGCGTCCCGGATGTCGAAAGTCCGGACGATTTCCTGCGCGCCGTCACGCGCGCGGCGGTGGATGCGGGGGCGGATATCGTCGTCTGTCACGGCCCGCATCTGCTGCGCGGGCTGGAACTGTATCGCGGTCGCCCGCTCTTTCTCGGCCTGGGCAATGTCATCGGCCAGAACGAACGCGTCGCGCGCCTGCCGATGGATTCCTACGCTGCCTATCGTTGCGTGCCCGATGTCACGCCGCATCGCCTCTACAAGGAACGCGGCGAAAACGACCGCAAGGGTTTCCCTGCCGATCAGCGCTTCTGGGACAGCGTGGTGCCGGTCTGCCTCTATGAGGGGGACATGCTGCGGGGGATCGACATCCATCCGGTTTCGCTGGGGCTGGGGCGCCCGGCGCATCGTCGCGGGACGCCGATGCTGGCCCAGGGTGCCTGGGCCAGGCGCATTCTCGAGGCTTTTGCCGCTTTGTCCCGCCCCTTCGGTACCGAGATGACGGTCGCGGACGGGGCGATCCGACTCCCCCTCATGCCCGCAGCGGTCGGGATGGAAGGATAACGCCGTGGCCACCTGTTTCATCACCCAGCCGATCCATCCCGACGCGGTGGCGTATCTGAATGGCGCCGGCGTTGCCACGCGCTATGCCAGCCGCGCGACGATGGAGGCGGCAACCGCTGAAATCGGCGGCGCCGAGGCTGTCATTACCCGCGACCTCGGATTCGATGAAGCCGCCATCCGCGCCGCGCCCAATCTGCGCCTTGTCGCCTGTCACGGCTCGGGCACCAACAGGATCGCGGTTGCCGCAGCGGCGGAACGGGGGATCTGGGTGACCAACGCGCCCAATACGAACAGCCGCTCGGTCGCGGAACTGACCATGGGGCTGATCCTGGCGGCCGCACGGCGCATTCCCGTTGCCGACCGGGCCGTTCGCGACGGGCAGTGGGATTTCCGCTATGCGGCCGGCGGGATTGAACTGGCCGGCAAGACGTTGGGCCTGATTGGTTTCGGCGCGATCGCCCGGCATGTGGCGGCGATGGCGGGGGCGGGGTTCGGCATGCGGGTGGTGGCCTGGTCGCCCAACGTGCCGGACGCGGTCTTTGCGCAGGCCGGCGTCATGCGGGTGGACGGGGTGGAGGCGCTGTTGCGCAGCGCGGACATCGTCTCCCTCCATCGGCCGGCGGGCGCTGCGGGGGCGACCCCGATCGACGCCGCCGCCCTGGCCCTGCTGAAACCGGGTGCGCTGCTCGTCAATACCAGCCGTGGCACCGCGATCGACAGTGTCGCCCTGGTCGCGGCCCTGCAGGCCGGAACGCTGGCCGGGGCGGCACTGGACGTTCTGGTACGGGAACCCCCGCTTGCGCATGACCCGGTACTATCGGCGCCCGGCCTGATCCTGACGCCGCATCTTGGAGGCGCGACGGGCGAGGCCCTGCGCCGGACCGCGATGCTCTGCGCGCAGCAGGTCATCGATGCGCTGGCGGGGCGGACGCCGGCGCACTGCGTGCAGCCGCCCGGCGCCTGACCGGCGCCGGCCCTGCCGGGGACTATTTGGCGAAAAGCTGCCCGATATCGGCAAATGCCTTGATTTCGATCGCGTTTCCGCTGGGGTCCTGGAAGAACATTGTGGCCTGCTCGCCCGGTTGTCCCTTGAAGCGAATATAGGGCTCTACGATGAAGGCGGTGCCGGCCGCGCGCAGTTTCTCCGCCATGTCGTGCCAGGCCGGCATGGGCAGCACGATGCCGAAATGCCGTACGGGCACGGCATGGTCGTCGACCTCGTTGCGTTGTGCCGGTGTCAGTTCCGCCGGCGCCAGGTGGGCGACGATCTGATGACCGTAAAAATCGAAATCGACCCAGTCGGGCGCGCTTCTGCCCTCCGGGCATCCCAGAAGCTCCCCATAGAATGCGCGGGCCTCCGCAATGTCGCGGACGGGAAAGGCGAGATGGAAGGGCGGGATGGCGCCGGTGCCTGTCGCGATGGTGTTCATGTCGATCTATCCTTGGAGGCTTTTGGAACAGTCTCTTATTCACGGCTGACCCGGCGCCGATGATAACGCTGTGCCATATGGGATGGAAAACGATATATTTCGTTTGTGAGAAATCGAATATTCGATCTGTCGGCCGTGCCTCATACGTCTGCCGCCATGCCGGCCATTCCTGTCTCCTGCGCGGGAACGTGAGGGCGGGAGGCGTTTTGCATCGTCTTCGTCCAGAGCGGGCACATCATGGAACATGATCGTCCGGTCGACGAACTTTCCTGCCCGCTTCTTTTCCGGTCCGCTTCCTGCCCCCATGTGATGGGAAATGGGAGGGCGGAATGTCATCCAGCGTTCCGCCGACGCCACGTGACAGCAGCACATCGCACCCGACGCGCGGCCCTGGAACCGGGACCGGGCGTGATCCCGGCCCGGCCGGACAGGGTTCACTCGCCGGCCCGGACCGGCCGGATGGCGCGCGATGCGCCTCTTTCGGCGCCGCCTGTATCCCTGGAGCGCAAGGTCCGGTTTCTGTCCCGGCCGCAAACCTATGGTGGTGCCGTCAACACGGTCATTGCGCGCGAGACGCATATGTCCTGGGTCTTCCTGGCCGGGGGGCGCGTCTACAAGCTCAAGAAGCCGGTGCGCTTTCCCTATCTGGATTTCTCCACCCTGGCGCGCCGGGCCGATGCCTGCCGTGCCGAAGATCGCCTGAACCGCCGGCTGGCGCCGGAGGTCTATCTGGGGGTCGTCCCGCTGGTCGAGGGCGCTGCGGGCCTGGCCATCGGCGGGGCGGGGCGGGTCGTGGACTGGCTGGTCGTCATGCGGCGCCTCGACGATGGCGGGTTTCTGCAGTCGACCTTGCTGACGCATGCGGTGCGGCCGTCGCAGCTCGACCGGCTGGCGGCCGTACTGGCGTCGTTCTACGCGCATGCGCACCCGCTTGCGGTCCGCAGGTCCGCGGACACCTTGCGGATGGCATGGCGGAGGGCGTTGTCCGGCCACCGGCGCGTGTTGCAGGACCCGCGCTTTCATCTGCCGCGCGGCATGGTGGCGCGTGTGGACGCGATCCTGGGGCGCTTTGTGGACCGGCGGTTCGGGGTGATCGTGGCGCGTGCGCGGGCCGGCCGCATCGTCGACGCGCACGGGGATTTGCGTCCGGAACATATCTGGATGGACGGGCGCGTGAGCATCATCGACTGTCTGGAGTTCGACCCGGCCTTGCGGGCGCTCGATCCGCTGGATGAGATCGCCTTCCTGCAACTGGAATGCGCGCGTCTGGGTGCGGCCTGGGCGGGGGAGAGGATCGGCCGGCGCTTGCGGCCTGTCCTGCACGGGGGGCGTGCCGGCGGGTTGCTGCTGTTCTATCGCAGCTATCGCGCCATGCTGCGGGCCCGGCTGGCGATCATGCATCTGTGCGACGCCCGGCCGCGCACGCCTGAAAAATGGCCGCGCCAGGCGCGCGCCTATCTGCGCCTGGCTCTGGCGGATGCGCTGCGGCTGGAGCGGCTGGAGCATGCCGCCCTGGTCCGCGCCGGACCCTAGAAGACCAGGAGGTCCGACAGCGGTGCGTCGCGATGCAGCCGGCGGATGGCTTCGGCAAGCAATGGCGCGGCGGAGAGGACCCGCAGCTTGCGCCGGGCCGGGCCGTCCGGCAGCCGGATGGGCTGGACCGTGTCGGTTGTCAGGATACGGTCGATGGCCGGTTCGGCCAGGATGCCGTCCGCGCCGGCCATGAACAGGCCATGGGTGACGCAGGCCACGACCTGGCGTGCGCCGGCGCCGCGCGCGGCGCGGGCCGCGCGGGCGAGCGTGCCGCCGGTGCTGACCAGATCGTCGATGACGATACAGGTCGCCCCCGCGACATCGCCCACGAACAGGTCGCCGGAAACCTGCCCGCCGCTGCGGTGCTTCTCGGCGAAGGCCGCGCCGACCGGGTGTCCGGTGGCCGCTTCCAGCGCCCCGCGCAGGCGCTCGGCCCGCTTGCCGCCGCCAAGGTCGGGCGACACGACGCACAGGCGGGCTGGATCGGCCCCCGACTCGGCGGTCAGGCCGCGCAGGGCCTCCACCAGCAGGGGGACGGCCGTCAGCGCCACCGTCTGCCGGCGGAAGGCGTTTTCGAACGCCGCCTCGTCATGCACGTCCATCGTGACCAGGCGGTCGGTTCCGACGGCTTCGAACAGTGTCGCGACATAGCGTGTCGTCACCGGGTCGTTCGGCTTCGTCCGCCGGTCCTTGCGCCCGTAGCACAGATAGGGCGCGATGGCGGTCACGCGCGCGGCCCCGGCGTCCTTGCAGGCGCCGATAAAGAACAGCAGCCGGCACAGCCGGTCGTTGGCGCTGCCCGTTGCGCCGCCGTGCAGGCTGTGCAGCAGATAGACATCCGCGCCGCATACCGGGTCCAGCGCGCGGGTCTTGTGTTCGCCATCCTCGAAATCGCGTTCCTCGTGCCGGCCCAGCGTCAGGCCCAGGTGCCGGGCGATGGCCTGCCCGAGCCCGTCGGTGCCGGCCAGGGCGAACAGGCGGATCGCGCCCTCGGCCTGCGGCTCAGCCTGCCAGGCGGGTCGTGTCTGTCGTGGGTCCACCGGTCGGGTCCTCCGCGCTGGATAGGGTGCCGGCCCTGATCTGCCGGAACAGGGATTCGACCGTCTCGCGCCGGGCCCGGGCCGTGCCATAGCGTTCGACGCTTGCGGAGCCGGCGGCGACGCCCAGGGCCAGCGCCGCGTCGGGGGGCATGCCGCGCGTCAGGCCCAGCACCAGGCCCGCCATGAGACTGTCGCCGGCGCCGACGGCGCCGCGTGCCTGCACCGGCGGGGCGGGCAGGTATGTCAGGCCGGCGGCGGACCCCAGCCATGCGCCGTCCGGCCCGAGGCTGACGGCGATCATCCGGGCCGCGCCGGCACGCAGCACCCGCCCGATTTCCGCCGCCAGGGCGTCCTGGCCCCGGACCGGATGGCCGACCAGGGATTCGAATTCCCCATGGTCGAGTTTCAGCAGGTCCACCCCGTGGCCCATGACCGCGCGCAGGGCGGCGCCGGATGTATCGACGGCGAGGCGCCAGCCCCGCCGTGCGCCGATGGCGGCCACCCGCGCATAGAAATCCTCGGGCACCCCGCGCGGCAGGCTGCCGCTTGCGACGACCCAGGCGGCGTCAAGCTCTTCGAGGAGTGCCAGGCTGTTCCGCCATTCCATGGCCTCGATCAGCGGGCCCTCGGACACGAAACGATATTCCAGGTGGCTCGCGCGCTCCTGCACGTTCAGGCAGATGCGGGTCCGGCCCACGATCGGCAGGCTCTTCCAGGGCACGCCGGCCTGGTCGAGCAATTCCTCGACCAGGCGCCCGGTCACGCCGCCGGCCATGATGACGGCCAGGGTCTCGCCGCCCAGCTCGTGGACGACGTGGGCGACGTTGATGCCCCCGCCGCCGGGGTCCAGCCGCTCGTTCGTCGTGCGGATCTTCTGTGTCGGATGCACCTCCGCCGCGACGCAGGCGACGTCTATGGCGGGATTGAGCGTCAAGGTCGCAATGGTCTGGGACATGTCGGGTGATCCCGCGCAAGGGGGGAGTGGCGCGCCGTTCAGGCCAGGGCGTCTTCGGCCTGGCGGACGATATCCATGGTGCGCAGCAGGCTGGACGGATTGACGCTGATCGAATCGATGCCGATGGCGACCAGGTAGCGGGCGATCTCGGGGTCGTTCGCCGGGGCCTCGCCGCAGATTCCGATCCTGCGTCCGTTGCGGCGGGCGCCGGTGACGGCCAGGCGCAGCATTTCCAGCATGCCGGGGTCGCGCTCGTCGAAATCGAATGCGACGATGTCGGAATCGCGGTCCACGCCCAGCGTGAGCTGGGTCAGATCGTTCGATCCGATCGAGAATCCGTCGAATTCGGCGGCAAAGGAATCGATCTGGATGACGTTGTTGGGGATTTCGCACATCATGTAGACGGCCAGCCCGTCCTTGCCGCGCGCCAGGCCGTTGCGGCCCATCGCGGCCAGGACCTGCTCGGCTTCCGCCACCCGGCGGCAGAACGGCACCATGACGATCAGGTTGGTCAGCCCCATGGCCCCGCGCACCCGCGACAGGGCAGCGCATTCCAGCGCGAAGCCGTCGGCATAGGCCGGGTGGGCGTAGCGCGACGCCCCGCGAAAGCCGAGCATGGGGTTTGCCTCCCGCGGCTCGAACGTCGTGCCGCCGATCAGGGCCGCATATTCGTTGGTCTTGAAATCCGACAGCCGCACGATCACCGGCCGGGGATGGAAGGCGGCGGCGATCGTGCCGATCCCTTCCGACAGGGTGCGGATGAAATAATCGCCGGGCGAGGAGCTGCCCGCCGTGCGTTCGGCGACCCGCTGCCGGTCGTCGGGCGTCAGGCGTTCGGGGTGCGCCAGTGCCATCGGGTGGATGCCGATGGATTCGCTGATGATGAATTCCATGCGTGCCAGGCCCACCCCCGCGCAGGGCATCATCGCCGTGCGGAAGGCCAGTTCGGGATTGCCCAGATTGACCATGATCGGCGTGCGCGGGCGCGGCAGGCTGCCGGCATCGGTGCGGGTGACCGTGAAGGGAATCTCGCCGTCGTAGATCTCTCCGCTCTCGCCCCCCGCGCATGAGACCGTGACGCGCTGGCCCGCGTGCAGGACCCGGGTCGCATCGCCGGTTCCGACGACCGCCGGAACGCCCAGTTCGCGCGCGATGATGGCGGCATGGCAGGTACGGCCGCCATGGTCGGTCACGATGGCGGACGCGGTCTTCATGACCGCCTCCCAGTCGGGATTGGTCGAGGGCGCGACCAGCACGTCGCCGGGCTGGAAGGAGGCGAGTTCGGCACGGGTGGAAATCACGCGGACCGGGCCGCCCCCGATCTTCTCGCCTACGGCCCGGCCGCGCGCCAGCACGGGGCCGCTTCCCGTCAGGGCATAGGTTTCCAGCATGGCGGCGCCCCGGCGCGAGGCCACGGTCTCGGGCCGCGCCTGGACGATATAGAGCCGGCCGTCATCGGCATCTTTCGCCCATTCGATATCCATCGGCACCGGGTGGCCGGCCTGTCGGGAATAATGATCCTCGATCAGCAGTGCCTGGCCGGCCAGGGACAGGGCTTCGGTATCGCTGATGCAGAATTGGCGCTGGCGGTCCGGCGGGGTCGGCACGTTCTGGGTGCGCGATCCGCCGGAGGTCGGCTCCAGGCCCATCGTCAGTTGCTTCCGTCCCAGGACATGCCGCAGCACGGTGCGGTGTCCTTGGCGAAAGGCCGGTTTGTGGACATAGAATTCGTCCGGGTCGATGGTGCCCTGGACGATATTCTCGCCCAGCCCGTAGGCGCCGGTTATCAGCACGATGTCGCGGAAGCCGGATTCGGTATCGAGGGTAAAGATGACGCCGCTGGAGGCGCGGTCGGCATGGATCAGCTTCATGACCCCCACGGACAGGCTGACCTTGAAATGGTCGAAGCCGTTATTGGCGCGATACACGATGGCCCGGTCGGTGAAGAGCGAGGCGAAACAGTGGCGGCAGGCTTCGAAGACCGCCTCGGCCCCGCTGATATTCAGGTAGGATTCGTGCTGGCCCGCGAAGCTGGCCGTGGGAAGATCCTCCGCCGTGGCGGAGCTGCGGACCGCGACGGCGACATCCGGACCATATTGCGCTTCGAGGCGACGATAGGCGTCGGCGACGAGCCGGCGCAGCGTTTCCGTGCCGGTGGCGGCGTAGACCAGTTCGCGCGCCTGGGCCGCGTTGCGGGCCAGCAGGGCGATATCGGTCGGGTCCAGGGGGTCCAGCAGGGCATGCAGGGCCGGCCAGGCGTCTGCCGCGTCCAGTGCTGCGCGATAGGCGCGCGCCGTCAGGACGAACCCGTTGGGCACCAGGATGTCCTGTGTTGCCAGCCCCCGGTACATCTCGCCCAGCGAGGCGTTCTTGCCGCCGACCAGGGGAACATCGCCAAGCCCGATATCTTCGAACCAGCGCAGGGAGTCTGAAGGCTCCGCCATCGCGTCGCTCCTGCTTTTCTGGCCGCGAAACAGCCTCTTACGGCAGGGAAGGTGGGGGGATGGTGACGCCTGCGAACGGGTCGATGCAGGTGATGTGGTCCACGACGGAGACGACCCCCTTCACGTTTTCCGCCGCCACGCGGGCGGCGGTGCGCAGGCGTTCGTCCGTGACGGTACCGTCGAGGTCCACTACCCCGTTCCTGACATCGACATTGATGGTGTTGCGGCCGCCCAGATGCAATGCCGCCTGGTATTCCTTCAGGATGGACTGCCTGATGCTCTGGTCGTCGGATAGGGCAGGCGCGCCGGACATCAGCGGCAGCAAGGCGCGCAGCACGTCGCCACGCGAGACCACGCCCACGAGCTGATCGTTCTTCATGACCGGCAGGCGCCTGATATGGTGCAGCATCAATGTGGCGATGGCATCGCGCAACGGGGTCTCGGGCCCGACGGATACGGGCCGCTGCGACATGATATCGGCAACCTTGCGGCCATGAGTGTGAACATAGTCCTCGGCCTTGTGCCCTGGCGAGCGGAACAGGTCGCCGAGCCATGAATGCCCGGCGGTTTCCAGTTCGCTCCGACGCATGAGGTCGCCTTCGGTGAGGATGCCGACCAGTTGCCCTTTTTCGGTGATGACCGGCAACCCGCTGATTTTGTGCGCCACCATCAGCCGGATGGCGTCCGTGATGGATTGCGTTGGCGCGACACAGATTGCCGGCGAGGTCATGACGTCCTTGACCTGCATGACACGCGGTCCCCGCTGCGGAGTGGCCTGTCGGATATCGGCGGACCACTGCATGAATGTTTTGGGTGCCCCCCTGCGGAATACGCCTGCGGAATACACCCGATGACCCTAGATGCGCGTGTGCCGGCGCCCCTTCAATCGCACGCCGGGATTCGTGATGACGGGCGGCATATCGCATGCAACCGGACACCATGACGGCGTTTAGGGACCATGTTTCCCCGCGACCGACATGGTCAACGGCCCGGCCGGCCTCCTGGGAAGGGAAGACGGAATGACCATTCAGAAGCAGGGTGTGGTTGCCGAGCTTGCGCCGGGCGCGCTGCTCCTGCCCAACCTGGTTGCGGACGGGCTGGCCGCGAATGGCCGCATAAAGTTCGCGCTGAGCTGGCTGCAGGCCGTCGAGGCGTCGGACCGGGACGATCGTGGGCGTTTTGCCGGCCTGGCGGCCGAGCGGACGATGGCCGGGCTGGACCGTGACCCGCTTTATGATGCGCCCGCCCTGCTGGAGCGAACCGGCGACGGTGTCCGGGTGCCGGAGATCGGCGGGGTGATGGCGCGCCTGCGGGACGATCTGTCGCGCATGTGCGCGGCGGTGGAGGCGGGCGCGGGTGCGCGCCTGTTCGACCGTGCGGCGGCCGCCGCATTCCGCGGGCGCGAGGAGACGCTTCGCGCGTCCCTTCATCTGGACGGCGACGTGTTGCCGACGGGCCTGGTCTCGCGGCTGTCGCGCGTTTCGGGCGAGGATGAGGTGTCGTTCCATCTCCTGGTGATGGAGATGCACAAGGCCATCAACGACATCGCCGCCGGCCTGGCGGAGGCCGATGTTGCCGGCGCCCGCGCCTATCTGCTGGGCCCGGCGGACAGGGAGCGCCTGGTCGCCTTCATGCGTGGGCTGAATCGAACGGCGCCGCTGAAGTTCAACCATCCGGGGCTGGCCACCAACGCGATGCGCGACGGCAGTCATATGACCATCCAGAACGATCTGGGCACGACCGACGCGCATGTGCTGATCGCCCGGATCGAAGAGCGCCGCCTGACCATTATCCATAGTGATATTCACAAGCAGCGACTGGATTTTTTCCAGAGGCGCCTGCCCCGGTTTTCGTGGACGGTCTCCAACCGGCGCGCGCGGGGGGGAGAGGATGATGTTTTCCTGGTTACGGTGGGAACGTTCGAGGCCCCCGACCTGGCCACGCTCGATACCGCGCTGGAGGAACTGGGAGCGTCACTGGTCTTTCTCATCGACTGGAACAAGGCGCGGAAAAGCCTGGGCCGTTTCGTCGCGCGACGGGAGGCGGTCGCGATTCTGGACTGGGCCGCCGATCATGAATATGGCCACCGCGCCTATCTGGAAATCGGCGGTGAGGTGGTGATCGAGGATCTGCTGGAAACCGTGTCGCGGATCAGCGGTGTCTCCTATACCTCCCTGGAGCGTGCGCTCGGCCGGGACGAGGCGACGGTATTCCTGCGGGAGACGTTGCGCATCGCCAGCGAGTCCCTGCGCGATGGCCGGTCGCCCTTCGTGATCCGCGATCTGTTGCAGGCGGAATTGATGATGCGCGTGGGCTCCATGGCCGACCGCATTCTTGATGAGGCCGTGGACCATGCCGCGCTGATCCTTGACCTGGGCAACCTGGTGCATGCCACGCTGCTGGACATTGTTGCGGACCCCGCCGGGGCTGCCACGCGGGCCAAGGTCTGGGAAGCCCTTGCCGATCGGCAGGTGGGGCGCATATGCGACCTGTCCCGCGACGGCAAGGTGCGCGCCTGGCGCATGATCGCCTCGGAGGCCGACGATGCGGCCGACACATTCGAGGAGGTGGCGTTTCTTCTGCAATTTCTGCCCCGCGACCTGCCTGTCGGGTTGCGCGAGCGGTTCCTGCTTCTGGTCGAGGGCGCCATCATGGCGGTCAGGGATTATGTCCGTCTGCTGTGCGCGCTGCGCAACGGGCACCGGACCGTCGCGCGGGGGGACATGCGCGCGTTCATGGGGTTGCTCGACCGGCTGCACGAGCATGAGCATGCAACGGACGACATCCAGCGCGGTCTGTTCACGCATCTGATGCAGGCGGATGTCGACGCCCGGCTGTTCCATGTCGCGACCGCCGTGGGCGGCGGGCTGGAGGAGGTGGCGGATGCGTTGCTGAATGCGGGTCGCCTCGTCTCGGATCATGCCGTGGGAGAGTGGTTTGCAACCTGACCCCATCCAGATCATCGAAGCGGGCATATTGCCGCCCCCGGCGGAGGCGCTGTCCCTGCTTGGCGGGAAGGCCTTCAATCTTGTGGTTCTGGCCGCGATGGGCCTGCCTGTACCGCCCGGGTTCGTCCTGCCGACCTCGCTCTGCGCCCAATGGATCGCCGATGGGCCGCCGCCGATGGACGAATTCCGGGCGCGCGTCGCCGGCCCGCTGAGCCGTCTGGAGCAGGCGACCGGCCTGGCGTTCGGCGACGCGCGGCGGCCATTGCTGGTTTCGGTCCGCTCGGGTCCCCCTATCTCGATGCCCGGCATGCTCGATACGATCCTGAATGTGGGACTGACGCGCGCGACCCTGCCGGGGATGATGGCGCTGACGGGCGATCCCCGCCTTGTCTGGGACTGTTATGCGCGACTGGTCCGCTCGTACGGGCAGGTGGTGCATGGCCTGGACCCGGCGCCCTTCGAGGATGCATCGGCAGGGGCCCTGCTGGCAGGGCAGGCGGGGAGCCTGTCCGATCTCGATACCTTGTCCCTGCGCGGCCTGGCGTCGCGGTATCTGGATATTTTCGAGGACCTGTCCGGACGGGCCTTTCCCGATACGCCCATGGAGCAGCTTCTGCTGTCGGTGGATGCGGTGTTCCGGTCATGGGAGTCGGAGCGCGCGAAAACCTATCGGCGGATCAGGTCCCTGACGGACCAGCCTGGGACGGCGGTGACCGTGCAGCGCATGGTCTATGGCAATTCGGGACCGAAATCGGGATCGGGCGTGGGATTCACGCGTGACCCTGCGACGGGCGAGCGGCGGCTTTATCTGGATTTTTCCTTCAACGCCCAGGGCGATGACGTGGTGTCCGGCCGCAGGCGTGTCACCCCCGCCATCACGCTGTCCCGCATCATGCCGCAGGTCGCACAGGGCCTGGAGCATGTCGCCCGGCAGATGGAAGACAGATTCCATGATATGCAGGATTTCGAATTCACCGTGGAAGACGGGCGGCTTTTCCTGTTGCAGACCCGCGCGGGCAAGCGATCCGCCTGGGCGCGGCTGAAGATCGCCGTCGATATGGTGCGCGAGGGCCTGATCGGCGTCGAGGAGGCGCTGCGGCAATTGGACGGGCTGGATTACGCTGCCATCACGCGCCGGAGCGTGGTGGGCGCGCATGGCGATGCGATTGCCAAAGGAACGCCGGCCGGGATAGGTGCCGCGACGGGCGCCATTGTCATGAGCGCGGACGTCGCCCGGCAGTTTGCCCGGCAGGGGCGGCCGGCCATCCTGGTCAGCAATGACCTTCTGACCGAGGATATCGAAGGAATCGCCAGTGCCGAGGGGCTGCTTGCGGCGCATGGCGGCCGTACCAGCCATGCGGCGGTCGTGGCGCGCGAACTCGGCAAGGTCGCCATTGTCGGATGCGCCGACCTGGTGGTTGCGCCCGACCGGAAAAACTGTGTGATCGCGGGAAGGCGTTTCGACAGCGGGGCGGAGATCACGCTCGATGGAGAAAGCGGCAGCATCTATGAGGGACGTATCACAATCGACGAAGTGCGCCCATATGATGAATTGGCGACAGTGGAAAGCTGGATGCGGGCGGGACCCGGCATGCCGCCCGGGATTGCGCTCCCGTCAGGCTAAAGCGTCCCGATGCTGAAAATGCGGGTCTGGGTCGGTCTTGTGTCTGAATATCGCTGAGCCGGTTGGGAAGATTTTAGGGTTCATGTGCTGGACGCACAATATTTCGGGATGGAGATTCCCTGTCGGAAGACGATGACCACCACCATGGGATGCGCCGCATCCTGCTGTCTGCCCGGTGGAATCCAGAGTATGCGCGATGTTTCTGACGACTGTCTTTATCCGCCGGCCCGTGGCGACCATATTACTGAGTGTGGCGTGCATTCTGTGCGGCGTCGTCGGCTATGTCGCGCTGCCCGTCGCAGACCTGCCGAATATCGATTTTCCCGTCATCCAGGTTCAGGCACAGCAGCCGGGAGGCTCGCCCGAGCAGATTGCCAGTTCCATCGCCGAACCGCTGGAGCGGCATCTGGGCAGTATCGCCGACCTGACCGAAATGACGTCCCAGTCCAGCCAGGGGCAGTTGCGCGTCACGCTGCAATTCGCGCTCTCGCGCGACATCAATGGCGCGGCGCGCGATGTGGAAGCCGCGATCCAGGCGGCACGGGCGGATCTGCCGACCACGCTTCGCCAGAACCCGAGCTATTCGAAGGCCAACCCCAACGGGCCGCCATCGCTGATCCTGGCGCTGACGTCGGATACCTACACGCTGCCCCAGCTCTACGATCAGGCGTCCAATCTCATCCTTCCGCGCCTGGCACAGGTGAAGGGGGTCGGGCTGGTGCAGGTCAGCGGCAGCGCCCTGCCTGCCGTGCGCGTCGAGATGAACCCTTTGCCGCTGTACAAATTCGGCATCGGATTCGAGGATATCCGCGCGGCCCTGGCTTCGGCGAATGCTCATACGCCCAAGGGCTTCATCGACCAGGGGGACAGGCGCTTCACGCTGGAGACAAACGATCAGGCCCGGAGCGCGCAGGCCTATCGTGACCTCGTCGTCGCCTGGCGAAACAGCCGGCCGGTACGGCTGACGGATATCGCGCAGGTAGAGGATGGTGTCGAAGACGTGCGCAATGCCGGCTATTTCGACCGCAAGCCCGCCATTGTCGTGCAGGTGTTCATGCAGGCCGGGGCGAATATCGTACAGGCCCTCGACCAGATCAACATGACGTTGCCGCGTCTCCAGGCTTCGCTTCCGCCGGGGATCGACCTGCAGACGGTCATGGACCGTTCGCTGACGATTCGGGCTTCACTGGCCGACACGCGCATGACGCTTGTCCTGTCCGTCCTGCTTGTCGTGCTGACGGTTCTGCTGTTTCTCGGGACATGGCGGACGACATGCGTGCCCGCGCTGGTCATTCCCACGTCCATCATGGGCACGCTGGGGGTGATCAGCATGCTGGGCTATTCGCTCGACAACATGTCGCTGATGGCGCTGACCATCTCGACCGGATTCGTGGTCGATGACGCCATCGTGGTCATGGAGAATATCAGTCGCCATGTCGAGACGGGGACCACGCCCTTTGAAGCCGCTATCCGGGGCGCCGGTGAAGTCGCCTTTACCGTCCTGTCGATTACCCTTTCGCTGATTGCGGTCTTTCTGCCGATTCTCCTGATGGGGGGGATTGCCGGCCGCCTGTTTCACGAATTCGCCATGACGGTTTCGGTCAGTCTTCTCGTTTCCCTGGCATTGTCCCTCAGTCTCACGCCCATGCTCTGTGCGCGGATCGTGCGGGCTGCTTCGCAGACACCGGGGCGGTTCGCGACCCGTCTGGAACAGGTCCATGACAGGGTCTTGCGTGCCTATGCAGGCAGCCTTGAATGGTCGCTGCGTCACCGGCGCATCATGGTGCTGACATTGCCCGCAACGGTCGGGTTGACGATCATGGTCTATACGCAGATGCCCAAGGGCCTCTTTCCCGACGAGGATACCGGCATGCTGCTGGGGCGGGTGATGGGGGACCAGGCCATTTCGTTCCAGGCGATGACCCGCAAGATGGACGAGGCGCAGGCCGCGCTTCTGAAGGACCCGGATGTGGCGGCCGTGGCCGGCTTTCTGGGCGGTCGCGGATCTTCGAACCAGGGGAATATCTTCATTCGCCTGACCGACAAGTCCCGGCGCCCCTATCCGCCCTCGACGACCATCGCCCATCTGAACCGGCGGCTGGCGGGTATGACGGGCGCCCGCTTCTTCGCCCTGCAGCGCGGTGCCATCCGCATCGGCGCGCGGCCCAGCAATGCCGCCTACCAATATACGCTGCAGGGCGACAATCCGGCGGAGCTTTATGACTGGACCCAGAGGCTGACGACCGCACTGACCCACCAGGCGGCCCTTATGGATGTGTCGTCCGACGTGCTGCTGGGCGGGCAGGCGGTGAACGTTGCCATCGACCGGGACCTGGCAGCCAGGATGCAACTGACGCCGCAGCTTGTCTCCAACATGCTGTTCGACGCCTATGGGCAGCGCGCGGCGTCCGTCATCTATAACAGCCTGAATCAATATCGCGTGGTCATGGAGGTCGATCCCCGTTTCTGGCAGGACCCGTCTTCCCTGCGGCAAGCGTGGATCAGCACTTCCGGCGGCAGTCCGCCTGGCGGCACGCAGTCCAATACCGTGCGCGTGCGCATAGCCGCGGCGACGAGTGCTGCGGGCGCGCAGGGCGCGCAATCCTTCCTCAACCAGATCGCCAACACGCTGGCGGGCGGTCGCTCGGCCTCGACCGGATCAGCCGTATCGACCGGCGCGGAAACGATGGTGCCGCTGACCTTCGTCACCCGCACCATTGCGGGTCTGACGCCGCTTGCCATCAACCATCAGGGGCAGGAAGTCGCGACCACCATATCCTTCAACCTGCCGACGGGCGTCCCCCTCGGCCGGGCCATGCAGGTTGTGGAGGCGCAGGTTCTGGCCCTGCATCTGCCCCCTTCGATCCATGGTGCGTTTGTCGGGAATGCCGCGCAGTTGCAGAGTTCCTCCAGCAGCGAGCCGTTGCTGATCGTCGCCGCGCTGGCGGCAGTCTATATGGTGCTGGGCATTCTGTATGAAAGCTACGTCCATCCGCTGACGATCCTGTCGACCCTGCCCTCCGCCGGGGTGGGTGCGCTGGTGGCCCTGTGGGTGTTCGGGGAGGATTTTTCGCTGATGGCCATGATCGGCGTGATCCTGCTGATCGGCATTGTCAAAAAGAACGCCATCATGCTGGTGGATTTTGCCCTGGATGCCGAGCGCGAACGTGGCGTCCCGCCCGAGCAGGCGATGCGTGAGGCCTGCCTGCTCCGGTTCCGCCCGATCATGATGACGACATTCGCCGCCGCACTGGGGGCGCTGCCGCTTATCCTGGGGCATGGCTATGGCGCGGAACTGCGGCGGCCGCTTGGCATCGCGATCATCGGGGGGCTGGCTGTCAGCCAGGCACTGACACTTTATACCACGCCGGTCATCTACCTCTATCTGGGCAGACTGGCGCTATATTGTTCATCCATCCATCGGGCGCGGGAGAAATTGTCCCCGGTAAACATGATGCGATAATCGCCACGGCGTGGGGCCTAGAACGCACCGTACCAGACAATAAGGACCACGCCTGTCAAGACAGCATAAAAAAGAGACGCCAAAGAGGCGGCAAGACGGACATCCATTGTCGTTTCCGGTGGCATAGACCTGTCGGCATCTTCTTCCAAAGCATTGCAATCAAAAAATTAACAAATGCCAATTAGGGCCGCTCAGGCCATTGCTGGTGCTTTCTCCGCGGGTTCTGCTGCTACTATGCCGCCCGTTTCGTCCGGCTGGCGGCCTGACGGGCAACAGCAAGGAGGAGAGACAAGCCAGATGATCTTTCTGTTTCGATGGCCCTGACCGCGCGCGCGCGCCTGCTTCTGGTCGAGGACGACCCGGCGACGGCGGCGTATCTGCGGGAAGGCCTGGCGGAGCATGATATCGATGTCTTTGCCGTCGCGAATGGGCCGGACGGATTACGGCGTGCCCTTTCGGAGCGATGGGACATCGTGATTCTCGACCGGATGCTTCCGGGGCTGGGCGGGCTGGAGATCCTGACCCAGATGCGCGAACGCGACATCATGACGCCCGTGCTGTTTCTGACGACGATGGATGGGGTATCCAGTCGCGTCCGTGGTCTTCGCCATGGCGCCGATGATTATATGATCAAGCCGTTTGCGCTGCGGGAGCTTGTCGCGCGGGTGCAGGTATTGCTGCGCAGGTTCACGCCGAGCCAGCACGTGACAATGCTGTGCGTCGCCGACGTCGCGCTTGACCTGCTGAGCCGGGAGGCCACGAGGCGCGGAGAAAAGATCCACCTGCAGCCACAGGAGCTGAAGCTTCTTGAATATTTCATGCGCAATCCCGGAACGATCATTTCGCGCCGGATGTTGCTGAAGGATGTGTGGGACATGGATTTCCCGGTTCGCACGAATATCGTCGAAACGCATCTCTCCCGGTTGCGGGAGAAGCTGGGACGACATGACAGGCCGCTGATCCATACCATCAAGGGAGCCGGCTATGTGATGAGAGAGTCCGATCTTGAGCCCTAGGCGTGGGATCGCCGCGATCAGGCAGATTGCCGGCACATCCTCTTTCCGGATCGTGACCAGCTTCGTCGGTTTCTTCCTGCTCTCCGGCATGCTGATCACCATCCTGACAGGATTTCATAACCAGCACCTGTTCGAGCGCCAGATCCGCCGGGCGATCACCAACGAAGGCGAGGAGACCTTTGCCGCGGCGGGACAGCCCGATGTCAGCCATTTTCTGCCCGTGGTGAAAGCCCTTGTCAGGAACGAACCTGGATTCTTCTATCTTTTGCAGGACAGGGCACAGATTGTCGTCGCGGGCAACATGCTGCATCTGCGGCCGGTCACCGGACCGCGATGGCTGTCCTGGGCGCATCGGCTGCCCCAGGACGCGCATCGGGTCGCGGTCTATGGCGAGGGATATCGACTTTCTGACGGCGGCTATTACTTTGTCGGGATCGATGCGTCGCAGTTGACACGGCTGAGACATGATCTGTGGAACACGGTCGCCTGGAGTTCCCTCGGCTTCATGACCCTGGGCCTGGCCGGCGGCATGCTGCTGAGCAATGCGGTCCTGAAACGGATCGAGAGCATCAGCATGACGGCGCGCAGCATCATGCGCGGCAATATCGCGCGCCGTATACCGCTGCGCGGGACGGGCGACGAATTCGACCATCTGTCGCAGAGCCTCAATGCGATGTTGGGGCAGAATGAAACCCTGATCGTCAGCCTGCGCCAGGTGTCGAATGATATCGCCCATGACATGCGCAGCCCCCTTTCACGCCTGCGGCACAGGCTGGAGAGGGCAAGGGATCGTGAAGAGACGGTCGATGGGCTGAAAGACCAGATCGATCTTTCGATAGAGGAACTCGACAGGGCGCTGGAGATTTTCGGCTCGCTCCTCGACCTGGCCCAGATCGAGGCCCGGACACAGAGTGACGAGTTCAGCGCGGTGGATCTTGTCGTCCTGATCAGCGAAATGGTGGAGATCTATCTGCCGATCATCGAAGACCATCGGCAGACTCTCCGCGTGACGCACCCGCCTGAGGCGATCGTGACCGGTCAGCCGGTTCTGCTGCGCCAGATGCTCGCGAATCTTCTGGAAAACGCGATTCATCACACACCGCCGGGCAGCACGATCACGCTCGAGGTCTCGATCGGGGAAGGCGGCGTGCAGCTTGTCATTTCCGACAATGGCGGCGGCATTCCCGCAGGCGATCTTGAGCGGGTGTTCGACCGTTTCGTCAGGCTCGATAATAGTCGTTCGGAAGCGGGGAATGGATTGGGGCTCAGCATGGTCCGTGCGATCGTGCATCTGCATGCCGGCACCATCACATTGAGTGATAACGGGCCTGGATTGCGCTGCCTGATCGCCCTTCCATGCGAGAACAGGGCACGCATCCAGGCCGGCCAGTCCGGACCATGATCGACGGGAGCGCGACATCCTGCGGAATCGCCTGGAATCCGCCTCCGTCCTCTTCCGAGCCGATCCCGCTCACGCGCATTTCAAAAGAATGTTCAGAACTGTTCGATCTGGTTCCGGAAATCGTTCAGGCGGTCCAATGTTGCCATAGTATGATCGCGACGGGCGACCGACAGGCCGAAGGCAATGGCTTCCAGAACGGCCACTGTCGCTGAATGCAGGGCGATATGTTCCTCCTTGCCGCGCATTGCCGATACGATGACGGTGCCGGGCGGCACATCGGCTGCCGCGATCCGGTCGGTGACCAGCACGGCCGGCAGGCCCATTCGCCTGGTTTCGCGAAACAGGAGCGCAATTTCGCGATACGGCGTCCCGTAGGCCATGATGATGACGCCGTCGCCCGGACGCAGCGCCACCAGATCGTCGGCGAAGGCGCGGCCGGTGGTGCCGATCGGCAGGCTGGTGAGGCCGTTTCGGTTCAGGGCCCGGCAGATATAGTCGGCCAGCCCCCTGGAAGGACCGATGCCGAAGACCACGATGCGCGGACAGGGATGCAGCGCCCGCACGGCGTCGGCGATATGCCGGCGCGTGGCCGGATGTTGCAGGGCGGCCGCCATGTCCGCATGGGTCTGCAGGATGCCGCCGACGGCGTCGTCGAGGTCCGAACCGATATCTTCGATCGTCCTGGATAATGCCGATGCCGGGTCGCGCGCATGGGTCAGGCTGGCGATCAATGCGGCACGCAGGGCCGCCAGACTGTCGAATCCCATGGCCTGCACCGAACGGATCACGGTTGCATCGGAGGTGCCGATCCGTTCGGCCAATTCGGCCGCCGAACTGGCCAGGGCCAGCGGACGGTTGGCGTGGATGAACTGGACGACCCGACGCGCCATCGGGGTCAGTCCCGAATCGGGACGCAGGCTCTCGGCGATCGGGTCGGGTTTCAAGACGTTTCGGGCCTCCGGATTCGTCACGAACGCGCCGGCATAGCAGGCGGGGCAGGTTGGGACACCAAGTTCATCAAACCTTCATTCCGTAGTGTTTGCGACAATTGTAGAGGAACCACGTTGCATCGGCTACGGAGTGCGGATCAGGATGACGGGACCGACATGACACGCGTGCGTGTGGCCTCCGTCGCGCTGCTGCTGCTGGTTCTGTGGTGTCTGGCCAGCCTGACGGGCGGGCGTGGGCCGGGGCTGGTCATCTATAGTTCGGTCGGCGTGGCGCCTGCCATCGTCGCCGCCTATGCCCGCGAAACCGGTCGGCCGGCAACCGTGCTGACGATGCCAGGCGGGATGCTGTTGGCACGCGTGTCGGCCGAGGCGCATCATCCGCGTTGGGACGCCGTGTGGTTCGAGGGCGATGGCGGCGCCGTGGCCCTGGATCGGGCGCGCCTGCTGGCGCATGGCGTGGTGCCGGAGCTGGATTGGACGCCGACCGGACGGGACCTGCAGCCGGCCGACAGATCCTATGAGGTGACCGGGTTCACGCTGGCGGGCGTTTTCCTGTCGCGCCGCGATCAGGGCCACGCGCCACGAAACTGGCGCGATATCATGGGGGCCGCGCGCGTGGGGATGGCCAATCCGGCATTGTCCGGCCCGGCCTATCCGCTTCTGGCCGGGATGTTGGCGCTGAATGGCGGCTGGCCGGCGGGACAGGCGGCATTGCGGCGAATGGTCGCGGGTGGATTGCTGGTCGGGCCTTCAAACCCATCGGTCCTGGTGGCCCTGCGCGTGGGGCGGATCGGGACCGCGATCGTGCAGAGTGCGGCGGCGATTGCCCTGGCGCGCGCCAATCCCGACTATGTCGTCGATATTCCCTCTCCGGCCTTCGTCCTGCCTGCCGTCGCGGCGGTGGCGGCGGACCGGCCAGCGGCCCGCCAGCAGGAGGCCGCGTCTTTCCTGCGTTTCATCATGCGCCCCGATATCCAGTCCCAGCGCATGCGCCAGCCCGGTGCCGAGCGATTGTTCTGGCCCGTGACCGCCCGGCCCGCCCAGCCCGACCTGCCGGATGCGGGCGGGATCGTCCTGTCGCATCCGGACCCCGATATCTGGGGGCCGCGCCAGGCTGAGGTGACCGGCTGGTTCCAGCAGGAGATCATGCGGTGAGCGGTGCGCGGCGTTGGATCGGGTTTATGGGAATTTGCGGGCCGTCGGTGCTGTTCGGTGCCGTCATCGCAGTCTGTTTCCTCTATCCGCTGACGCGCTTCCTGATGCTGCCGCTGATGCCGGACTGGGCGCCTCTGCCCGGCCTGGGGGCGGCGTCCGGCCCTGGCCTGTCATCCGGAGCGTTGTGGAACACGGTGCGCCTCAGCACCGAAGCCGGGCTGCTGGTCATTCCGCCTGGGCTTCTGGCCGGTTTCCTGCTGGAACGTCGGCGGTGGCGTGGGGCGGGGCTGCTGTCCGCGGCGCTGTGGGGTATCTTCCTGATGCCAAGCTATCTGCTGACCATGGGCTGGCAGATCGTGGTTGCCGCGCCGTTCCTGGCCGGTGGGGCGGCCGGCCACCTGTTGTATGGCGAGGCTGGGATCGTTGCGCTGCTGACGGTCAAGGGGTTGGCCTTTTCGTCGGTGGCGGCGCGCGCGGGATGGCACGCGGTTGGTGCGGACATGGATGCGGCATCGCGGGTGCATGTGCCCGCGGCGTGGCGGCGCGCATGGTTGACGCTGCGGCTTCTTCTGCCGGTATCCGGCAGCATATTCACGATACAGGTGGTGGCTGCATCACAGGATTTCGGCATCGCGGCGACCCTGGGCGCGCAGGCGCGCATGCCGCTGGTCATCTATGCCATATATCAGGATCTCTCGACCGTTCCGCTTGATTTCACCCGGGCCGCCCGGCTGAGCTGGGTTCTGGTACTGCTGGCCCTGGCGGCCCTGGTGGTGCAGGCCGTGCTGGCGCGGCGCAGCGCGATGGCGGGCGGAGGACATCGGCATCGTCCCGGTGTCGCGCCCTGCGGCCGGGGGATGACCGTGCTGGCGTGGTCTCTTACCGTGGGCATCCTGCTGGCGGGGGAGGTGGTGCCGCTGCTGGCCCTGGCGGCCCAGGCCATGGGCGACACCGGTAGCGGCGATGCGCTGTTGATCGACGGGGAAGGGTGGCGCGGGATCGGCCTGTCGCTGCGCTATGCCTTCGTTTCGGCGGTCTTCGCCGTTCTGCTGGCTGCCCTGATCCTGGGCGGGCGCATGCGTGCCGGCGGTTCGGGACGTGTGGTGGCGCGCATGCTGCTGTGGCTGACATCGGCCAACATGGCAGTGCCGGGCGTCATACTCGGTGCCGCCTATGTGATTGCGTTCAACGGGCGTGTCCTGTCCCTGTACGGCACGCCAGCTTTGCTGATCCTGGCTTATACCGCCAGCCACCTTCCGATCGCCATCCGCTTTCTCGACGCGCCGTTCGCGCACCTGCATCGCGGGCTGGGCGAGGCTGCGCGCGTGCACGGGGTGTCGCTGGCGCGGCGGGTGGAACGGATCTACCTGCCGCTGCTGTTCCGGCGGCTGACTTGGGCGTGGGGCATGGTGTTCGTGACCCTGTTTTTTGAACTGCCCCTGTCGGAAATCCTGTATCCCGCGGGCAGTGCGCCCCTGGGTGTCAAGCTGCTGTCTCTGGATGATACATTGCATTACGGTGCCGAGGCCCGGCTGGCGCTGGTCGCGATGGGGATTTGCCTGGCGGTGACGGCGGCCGCGATTATCCTGGTGCCTCGCCTGGTGGTCGGTTCCGGACCGGAACGGATGGGAGGGGCCGGAAATGCCCGGACAGCCCCGTCCCTGGAGCAAGAAAATGCCTGAAAACATCCTGTCTCTGGATGGAATCGTGAAATCCCATGGTCGGACAAGGGTTCTGCGCGGCGTTACCCTCGATGTTCCGCGCGGGCAGTTCGTGCTGCTGATGGGGGGCTCCGGGTCCGGCAAGACAACCATGATCCGCCTGGTCGCGGGGTTGGAACGGCCCGATGCGGGGTGCGTGACGCTGCGCGGCAGGCGGGTCGACAATCATGCCGATGGTATTTTCGTGCCGCCGGAACGGCGCGGCCTGGGCATGGTCTTTCAGGATTATGCGTTGTGGCCGCATCTGACCTGTCTGGATAATATCGTGACAGCCATGCCCGGCCGCGGGCGTGACCGCGGGGAGCGGGCCCGCGCGCTGTTGCGTGACATGTCCATGGCGGGGCTGGAGGGGCGCTATCCCGCGCAATTGTCGGGCGGCCAGCAGCAGCGGGTCGGCCTGGCACGGGCGCTTGCGGCGCGGCCGGACCTGCTGCTGCTGGACGAACCCCTGTCGGGGCTGGATGTCGAGGTGCGCGGCCGCATGCGCGACCAGATCCGCCGCCTGGTGCGCGAGACGGGATGTTCCGCATTGTTCGTGACCCACGATCCGGTCGATGTCTGGCGCCTGGCCGACCGTGTCCTGATGCTGGAAGGCGGGCAGATCGTGCAGGATGCCGCGCCGGACGGGCTGTACCGCCGCCCGCTTTCGCCGCGCATCGCGCGTATGACCGGCGCCGAGGGCGCGTTGCCGGTCATGCTGCGCCGCCGTGACAGGCAATGGGGGTTCGACGGTGCCGGCGGGTTTCAGGACGTGACGACGGTCGGTGTGGACAATGAGGGACCGGCTTGTGCCTATCTGCGTCCCGAAGGTGTGCGGCGGGGGGCGCGCGGTCATGTCGCGATGCGGATGGACATGACATTCGAGGCGGGGCGCTGGCGCACCCTGTGGCATCTGCCGTCCCTGGACTGGTCGGTGCATAGTCTGGAGGCCGAGAGTCCACCCGAGCAGGCTTTCCTGACGTTCGACGGTCAGCACCTCTTCGCCTATCCGGCGTCCTGAGCCGTGTCGAAGCGAACGGGTGGTATCAGCGTGATCGAAGGCGTTTCCGCGCCCCGGGCCGACGATGTGCTGTCGCGGGGTCTTTCCGTGCGCGCCTTGCGCAATGGCCATGCCGGGCCATTCGCATTCGACGTGCCGGCGGGAGCGTGCCTGGTCATTACCGGCATGTCCGGCGCCGGCAAATCCGTGCTGCTGCGCATGATGGCGGATCTCGACCCCCATCAGGGCGACGTGGCGCTGGACGGGCGGTTCTGTTCCGGCATGCCGGCCCATCGCTGGCGGCGGCAGGTCGTGTACCTGCCGGCCGAGCCGGGCTGGTGGTCGGATTCGGTCCTGGACCACATGCCCGACGATGCGCTGACCCGCGATCTGATGGCGAAGGCCGGCCTGCGTGGGGGGGTGCTGAACGATCCGGTGCATCGCCTGTCCACCGGCGAACGGCAGCGCCTGGCCCTGGTGCGCGGGCTGCGCCTGGCACCGCGCGCGCTGCTGATGGACGAACCCTGTTCCGCCCTGGACGGCGGGACGACCTTGATGGTGGAGGCGATGATGCGTGAGGCCATGGCCGGAGGGACCGCGATCGTCCTGGTGTCGCACGATGCGGCGCAGGCGACGCGGATGGCCGACCTGCGCCGCGAACTGGCGCAGGGGCATTTTGTCGGAGCGGAGTCATGACGCCGATTCTGCTGGATACCGGCGACATGATCCTGGCGGGGGGGCTGATCGTCGGCTGCGTGGCGCTGTCGCTGGTACTGTCGCTGGGCATTCACCGCACGCTGATCGTCGCTGGCATACGCATGGCGGTCCAACTGGTGCTGACGGGAAGCGTGCTGCTGTTCGTCTTCGGCCGGTCGTCGGTCTGGCTGACCCTGCTGGTGCTGGCCTTCATGTTCTCAGCGGCGACATTCGAGGTCGGGTCGCGCCAGGTCACGCGACTGACGCCGGTATGGCATTTTGGAATTGGCGGGTTCAGTACGGCAACAGGCACGGTCATCGTGGTGCTGGTCGGGCTGCTGACCGCTTTGCAGCCGCATCCCTGGTACCAGGCGCGCACCGCCATTCCGATGACGGGCCTGTTGCTGGGCAATGTGATGAATGCGACCAGCCTGTCGATGAACACGCTTCTGTCCATGGTCGCGCGCGAGCGTGCCGCGATCGAGGCACGGTTGATTCTGGGGGCGACACGCGCCGAGGCGATGAACGGCCTGATCCGCCAGGCGATCCGTACCGCGCTGATCCCGACCCTGAACCAGATGGCCGCAGCAGGGGTCATCACCCTGCCGGGGATCATGACGGGCCAGATCCTGGCCGGGATGAATCCGCTCGACGCGTCGAAATACCAGATCGTGCTGATGAGCCTGATCGTCAGCGGGAACATGATCGGCGCCACCATGTCCGCCGTCCTGACGTCGGCGCGGCTCAGCGACGCGCGGGGACGATTGCGGCTGGACCATCTGGCGCGGTGAGTCGCGTCAGAAGGAGGGTTGTAGTTCAAGCTACATTTCTAATCTTTTAGGCATCAGACGTTTTATTTTAATTTCCCGTGATATTTTTGCAATTTTATTTGAGAATGCGAAGCAAAGTAGAGACAAAAAAATATTTTCTTCATAAAACTGGAATATCAATTTCACAAAAATGATTTGAGTCGCGTGATAGAAGGCCGGTCGTGTCGTGATCGCTACGGGGGGTCCGAGGCGGCGGCGACTATTCCGAGGATCAAATGTTACAACCTGTTCTTTTTCGTCAGCGATCGTCACGCCGTCTGGCGGGGCGCAAGGCACGTGGCCTGGCTTCTACCGCGCTGGTCTGCATGGGCATGATGTCTGGCGTATCCGCCGCCCACGCCGCGCCGACCGCCGATGTGTCCCGCGACACCATGCAGAAGAAAGGCCGGGTGACGTCGGGGGCGGCGAGAAAGAACGGTGCGGCGGTGGCTGCCGCCGCAGCGCCGAAGGGCGAGCAGATCGAGACGATCGGCCGCACGAAAGTCGATTCCGCAGCCTATCAGGCTCCGACCAAGGCGCCGCTGACAGCCTTCCAGCCGACATCGGTCATCAGCCAGCACTTTATCGAGAACAACATCCCGCCGTCGGGTAGTTACGACACTATGGTGGCGCTCTCGCCCAGCGTCATGACCATCGGATCGAACGGGCCCGGTCTGGCAGAAAACAAGGTGTCGGTCCGCGGATTCTCCGATGGTCAGTATAACGTCCTGTTCGATGGCATACCATTCGCCGACGGCAACAACTTCACGCATCACACCACCGGTTATTATACCGCGCACGACCTTGGCGAGATCAGCGTCGATCGCGGACCGGGCGATGCCAGCACGATGGGCTATGCGACGTTCGGCGGCACCATTGCGGTCAACGGCAAGGCACCGACCGACCGGCGCGCGGTCGAAGCCTATGGCAGCATGGGGGCCTGGAATACCTATACTTATGGCGGCGAATTCAATAGCGGCCGGATGAAGAAACTGAACAACGCATCTTTCGTCTTTGACGCCGGTGGCGTGCAGAGCGATGGCTACCAGACTTATGCGGGGCAGCAGCGTTACAATTTCTACGGAAAGTGGGTCCAGCCGATCAACGACCACACTACGCTGACGTTCATGGGGATGTACAACAATCTGGTCCAGCATGCGCCACCCGGCGTGACGACAGGCGAAATCGCCGCTTACGGTTCCGATTACGGCCTGTCGAACAACCCGAATTCGCAGAACTACTTCAAATACAATGTCGATACCATCCAGACCGACATGGCTTATATCGGCCTGAATTCCGATATCGGCGGGGGCTGGAGCATCGACAACAAGGCCTATACTTACGCTTATTACCATCACGGTCATAACGAAAATGACGTGAACGGCACCACCCAGGCGCAGTATCTCAATGTCGCGCCGGTCTGGAAGGGACATGTCGTTGCGTGCGGCGGAACGTACGGTGCCAACAAGATGACCTATAATTCAGGTCCGGGTTGCGAATACGGCCAGGCGATGCGGCAGGATTATCGTGCCTGGGGCGATACGTTCGCCGTCAAGCGTGATTTTGGTCTGGCGAAGCTGAAGCTCGGCTTCTGGCTGGAACATCAGGGCGACACCCGCCAGCAGGGCAACATCAACTGGGCGACCGGTGCATTCACCAACCAGGCGGCTCCCCTCAACCGGCTCATGACGCTCGACAATTTCAGTGCGCAGCCATACGTGCAACTGACGTTCCGGCCCCTGCCGAACCTGGAGATTTCGCCGGGATTCAAATACGCGCTCATGGTTCGCCAGATCAACGCGCCGGTCAATCAGAAGACTGGTACGCCGCTCAACTATGACCAGACCTACGGCGCGCCCATGCCGTCGCTGAATGTGCATTACATGGTCAACCCGAACTGGTCGGCCTATCTGCAGGTCGCGCGCGGCTTCCTGGCGCCCGATGCCGCCTACTTCTACACACCCGATCCGGCGGCCAACAAGGTCAGTCCGGAAAACACCATGAACTACCAGATCGGTACGGCCTGGCAGAGCCGGCGCTTCACCCTGTCGGGCGATGTGTATTACATCAACTTCAGTAATTTCGTGACCAGCGCCAATCAGAACGTCCCCGGCTATGGTCCGATGACGGTCTATTACAACCAGGGTGGCGTCGATTATTACGGTATCGAAGGCGAAGCGTCCTATCATCTGGGTGCGGGCTTCACGCTGTTCGCCAATGGCAGCCTCAACCAGTCCAAGACCCAGGGTACCGGCGCGCCGATCGCCAACGCGCCGGACTCCACGGCGGCGGGAGGGCTGATCTATGAACGTAACGGGCTCTATGCCTCGGTGATCGATAAATGGATCGGCGCGCGCGCCGGCGTGATCAGTTCGGCGGGCAAGGCCATGAACGGGCTTGATCCGTTCAACCAGCTCGACGTTTCGATCGGCTACACGGTCCACGGCAAGGACCATTCCGTGCCGCCGATCAAGTTTCAGCTCAGCGTGACAAACCTGGCCGACAGCAAAAAGATCTTTGCCTATTCCGGGACGACGGCCGAGGGCGTGGCGCTGTGGAACACCCAGCCCGGCCGCGGTTTCTTCGGGTCGATCTCGGTGCCCATCGGGTTCTGATCCGCCCAATCGGTCGCGTTCTCTTATCCTGGGCCCGCCGCCTCGTGCGGCGGGCCGTTTTTTCCGGAGACATGCTTCATGGTCCCATTCAGGACAACCGGGCGGGCGGCCTTTGCCCTCGCCCTAGCCGGATTCTGCGCGACGACGCAGGCCGCTCCCATGCATGCGCAAACCATGCCCGAAGCGCCGGTCCTTTTCGCGCCACCGCCGCCGGCGCAGGGTTCGGCGATGGAGGCGTATGACCGCACGGTCTTCGCGGAAACGCGCGCACTGAAGGGTACCGCGCGCTGGGCGCTGGCGCGCGCGGACGCGGACGCCAAGCCCGAGGCTCTGCTGGCGGATTTTTCCTGTGCGATCGGTCATGCTCTGACAGACAAGAGCAATCCGGCCTTGTTCAAGCTGGTTTCCGCCCTGCGCGATGCGGTTAAGGTTCAGGTCAAGATCCAGAAGAATATCGTGCGCCGGCCGCGCCCTTTTGTCGGAAACGATGCCCCTATCTGCGTGGCGCGCAATAAGGATGCGGCGGAGGATTATGCCTATCCGTCAGGTCATGCCACCACGGGCTGGTCGGCCGCATTGCTGCTGTCGTCGCTTTTCCCCACCCATACGGGGCAGATTCTGGCACGTGGGCGCGAATATGGTGAAAGCCGTGTCGTATGCGGTGTACATTGGGCGTCGGATGTCTGGGCCGGCTTTGTGACAGGCAGTGTCGTCTTCACGCAGTTTGTCAGCGACCCGGCTCATGCGGAACTGCTGGATGCCGCACGGCGGGAAATTGCGGCACAACAGGAAGCATCCGGCGGGCTGGATCAAAAGCGCTGCACAATAGAAGACCAGGGGCGAATGGTTGCGCCGCTGACCGGAAAGCCATAGGTCATGCATGCCTGCCGGGAGCGGAGCATATTGTGCAACGTGAAGAGCGCCGGCAGGCTTCGGCGTTCACAGGCGCTGGGCATCATGTGGCCCTGGCGGCCGGGTAGGGGTGCCGTGCTATGTTGCCGGAATGGATGATGCCACTCTTGCCTTGAGCCGTTGCCGTTGGGCGCAGACCGACCCATTGCTGCGGGCCTATCACGATCAGGAATGGGGCGTGCCCGTGCATGACAGCCGGATGCTCTGGGAAATGCTGTGCCTCGAGGGGTTCCAGGCGGGTTTGTCCTGGCTGGTCGTGCTGCGCAGACGCGAGGGGTTTCGTCGCGCCTTTGCGGGTTTCGACCCCGAGCGTGTCGCGCGTTTCGAGGCGGGGGATGTGGCGCGCCTGATGGCGGACCCCGGCATTATCCGGGCGCGGGCCAAGATCGAGGCGACGATCGGCAATGCGCGGGCCTATCTGGCCATGCGGGAGCGTGGCGAGGACTTCGCGGCGTTCGCCTGGGGCATGGTGCCGGATGCGCCGGTCCGGAACACCACCGGCGTGGTGCTGGCGCAATCGCCGCTGTCGCAGGCCATGGCGAAAGCCCTCAAGGCGCGGGGGTTCAGGTTCGTCGGACCGGTGATCGTGTATGCCTGGATGCAGGCTGTCGGCATGATCGACGATCATGACCCGGCATGCTTCTGCCATGACCGGCAGGGTGGAAGCTGAAAGATATTTTGAAGATATAAGGGGATATTCTAGGCTTTTTGTTCGCATTCCTTCAGGAACGGAATGAGTGCGGGATTCAGGTTTCCTGGCCGCCATGCGACGACATGGTTGACGATCGGCGCATTTTCGAGGTCGCGGAAAATGGTGCCGGCGACTGTCACTTTCCGGATTCCCTGGGGGACAAGAGCGATGCCCAGCCCTTCCGCGACCAGATTGACGATCGTGTGCTGGAGCTGGGTTTCCAGCCGGATGGTGGGTTCAAAGCCGCCTGAGCGGCAATATTGGACGATGGCGTCGCGCAGCATCGACGAGACTTCGACCGGTGCCGCGATCAGGGGTTCGTCCTCCAGGTCTTTGGCCTCGATCAGCGGGCGGACGGCAAGCGGGTGGTCCGCGGGCACCGCCAGGCAGAGGGGCTCGCTCAGGATCGCGCTGGTTTCCAGCCCACGGATGAAGCCCGGATCGAACATGATCCCCGCATCGAAGCGGCCTGCCAGGAGATCGGCGGCGAGCGAGCCGGGGACGACCTCGCGCAGCCGGGTATGGACCATGGGATAATTCGCCACATAGCGGCGCACGAGGCCCGGAATGACCGTGTAGGTCGCATACATCATGAAGCCGATCGAGAGTTCGCCGAGTTGGCCGCGTTCCGCCAGTTGGGCGTTGAGGCAGGCCTGGTCGAAGGCGGCCAGGACGGCCTTGGAATCCGCCAGGAAGCGGCGTCCGGCATGGGTGAGCGTCGCGTGGCGCGAATGACGTTCGAGCAGGCGGACGCCCAATTCCTTTTCCAGGGCGGCGATCTGGCGGCTGAGGGGCGGCTGGCTCAGATGCAGGCGCTCGGCCGCGCGACCGAAATGCAGCGTTTCGGCCAGCACCACGAAATAGCGCATCTGTCGAATGTCGATCATGGCAGGTCATCCGCACGCGAGAGGCTGGGAGGCTGTGCCGGAAGCCTCGTTGGCGGCGGCCCGCAGGCCACCGTTGCCAGCGTATCAGGCGAGGGGTGCGGTCTGGAACAGCGTTACGCGCAGGCCGCCATGCGGTATCGGCGCGGTGGGGGGCAGGAACGGCAGGCCGGTGGCGTGGGCCAGGCCGGGCTCCGTGGTGATGATCCCCACCCGCCAGCCGGCGAAATGGCTCGCCAACGTGCGGCCGAGCGCGCGGTAGAGTGGGACAAGGGCCTTCCTGTCTCCGATGCGGGTGCCGTAGGGTGGGTTCAGGATCACCAGTCCCGGCGTTTCGCAGGGGGGGCGGATGTCGCTGATCGCTGTCTGCTGGAAGGTCGTATAGTCGGTGATGCCCGCGCGCTCGGCGTTCGCGCGGCTCATGGTGATGGCGCCGGCATCGCGGTCGCTGCCGTAATAATGGGCCGTGGGCACACGCATGCTCCTGACGTCACGCAGCTTCTGCCAGGCGGGTTCATCGAAATTGGCCAGCAGTTCGAACGCGAAATGGCGCGAGCGGCCGGGATTGAGCCGGGCTGCGATCTCGGCGGCTTCGATCACGAACGTGCCCGAGCCGCACATCGGGTCGAACACCGGTTCGGTCCCGTCATAGCCGCATTGCAGCAGGAACAGCGAGGCCATGGTTTCGCGCATCGGCGCGCGGTTGACGGCCTGCTTGTGACCGCGCCGGTGCAACAATTCCCCCGAACTGTCGATGCTGATCGTGCAGAGATCATGGTCGATCCGCACCCGGACGATGAGGGCGGCATCGGGCGAACAGGGCGCGCCGAGTGTCTTGCGGATCGCATTCTCGATCCGTTCGGCGGCGGCCCCGGCATGGTAGATGCGCGACCCGGTGCAGGAGGCCTCGACCCGGAAGGGAATGTCGGGGCGCAGGACGCTGGCCCATGGCACGAGCCGGGCGCGGTGGTCGAGCTGGGCGAGATGGACGACGCGGAAGGCATCGATCCGCGCCAGAATGCGATTGGCCCCGCGCACCCACAGATTCGCCCGGTAGACTTCCGGCCAGCCGCCCTTGATGACGACCCCGCCGGGGACGGCGCGCGGCTGCCTGAAGCCCTTCAGGCGTATTTCGCCACACAGCGCGTCTTCCTGGCCCGGTGCGGTGGCGAGGAAGATTTCAAAATCCCGGTCTTGCGTCATCGGGCCTGCATGGCAGGAAGCCGGCGCCACAGCAACTGTCTCGCCCGGCGGCATGCGGGCCGCATGTCGCCGGGAAGAGGAGATTTCCCGAAACGATCTCGGGTGAGGGATGAATTTTCCTTCATGAGGAGCTGATGCCATAATTTGTTAGCTGGCTTGTCATACGATCGGCCCTGATGAACAGGTTTGGACAGTCAGAAGCAGGCATGCCGCAGGAAGACGGATTTTCCGAAGATCGATACGGGTCTCTGGATCTGGTGCCGGATATGGTCTGCGTCTGCGGCAGCGACGGTCTTCATGATTATTTCAACCAGGCCTGGCGTGCATACGGGACGGCGGTCTTTGCTTCGGCGCGATGGAGGGAATGGGTTCTTCCTGCGGATCGGCACCGGGTCGATCAGGCGTTGCGGGAGGCCATGCTGTCCGGCAGCGGGTGCGAGAGCGATCTGCGGCTTGTGCATCCGGTCGACGGTGCGCGCTGGTTTCTGCTGAGAGCGCGGCCGCTGCCCGGTGGGGCGGATGGGGCGTGCCGCTGGCTCCATAGTTTGACGGACATCGATGCCCGTAAACGGCGCGAGCTGACGCTTCTGCGGGATATCAGATTCCAGGCGGAAATGCTGAATGTCAGCGTCGATTGCATCAAGCTCCTTCGGCCGGATGGGACGCTGCTGCAGATGAACCGGGCCGGTTGCCTGGCGCTGAACGTCGGCGAGGCGTCCGGCTTCGGCATGGAATGGCTTCACCTGCTGCCCAAAGAGTCGCATCCGGCGGGACGCCAGGCGCTGCTGAAGGCGCGGCAGGGGGAGAATGCGCGTTTCCTCGGGGTCAGCCAGTTGCCGGGCCAGGACCCGCGCCACTGGGACAATATGCTGACGCCGGTGAAAAACGCGGAGGGGGATGTGGAGGCCATTCTCTGCGTGTCCCGCGACGTGACCGGGGAGCGCACCAGCGAACGGCGGATTGCGTCGCTCATGCATGAACTGACCCATCGGTCCAAGAACATGCTTGCCGTAGTGCAGGCGCTGATCCGGCGGACCGTGCCGGACCCGCATGCGCCCTTTGTCTCGGTCCTGGGCCAGCGTATCGCCGCGATCGTGCGCAACCAGGACCTGCTGATCAACGGACAGTGGTCGGGCATTACGATCGAGATGCTTCTAACCTCGCAGACCGCGGTGATCGGAGATGTGAACCAGAAGCGCCTGCTGTTGCACGGTGTGGGCGGGCTGTGCCTGCTGCCCGAAACGGCGGAACGGATCGGGCTCGCGATCCATGAACTGACGACCAACGCCATCAAATATGGTGCGCTTTCCAATGAAAGCGGGACGGTGACGATAGACTGGGCGATCCAGGAACAGGGTGATGATGAGCGCTTTCGCCTGGCCTGGCAGGAGAAAGGTGGCCCCCCTGTGCAGGCGCCCGCCGTCCGGGGGTTCGGGACGGCGGTGATCGAACGGAATCCGCGGGCCGTGCGCGGGGCGTCGGTCGTCTATCGTTATGAGCCGGACGGCGTGACGTGGACGTTCGAGGCCCCTGTATCCAGCGTCATGGAAGAGGGGGGGGCAGAGCTAGGCATTCCTCCCTGTCGCCTTCATGGACTGAAGGGAGGGAATGTTTTATGCTTTGCAGAATATTGTCTCGCCGAGAGTAGTCCTTTGAAAAGACAAGCGGGGGCCGCCGCCAACGTGCCGCGTATCGTGGATGCGAAGGTGCAATCCGAGGGATTTCGGGCCAATCGTGCGGCCCGGCGCAATGTGCTGGTCGAGGATTATGTCGAGTTGATCGCCGATCTGCTCGATGAAGGCATGGAAGCCCGGCAGGTCGATATCGCCGCGCGGCTCGGCGTTTCCCAGCCCACGGTGGCGAAGATGCTGGCCCGGCTGGCCAATGAGGGGCTTGTCACGCAGAAGCCGTATCGCGGCGTGTTCCTGACCCCGGCCGGGGAGGCGCTGGCCACCAACGTGCGCCGGCGCCATGGGATCGTCGAATCCTTTCTGACCGCGTTGGGGATCAGCACGGAAAATGTTCGCATCGATGCCGAGGGGATCGAGCATTATGCCAGCGAAGAGACGCTTGCCGCCTTCGAGCGCGCGCTGAATGCCGGGCTCCAATCCTTCATGGCGGCGGATGGCGTGAAACGGGGCGGGTAGGATGCTGCTGCGCGAGGGGGAAGCCCGGACCTTTGTCATGGACCGCCGATTGGGCTGTTCGCTGGCGGCGGTTGCGGGTGCGGTCAATGCGGCCGGCTTTCTCGCGGTCGGCTATTATTCGGCCAATATGACGGGCAATCTTTCCAGCCTGTCGATGGATGTGCGTGCGGCCGACTTGCCATCGGCGCTTTCCTGCCTGGGGCTGGTTGCCGCCTTCGTGGCGGGGGCGGTCCTGTCGGCCTTGCTGGTCAATGCCGGGCGGCATCGCCGGCACCGGGCCATCTATGCCTACAGTATCCTGCTGGAGGCGGTGCTGCTGGCCATGCTGGGGACGCTGGACATGGTGTTGCAGGCCGGTTTGCGCGGCGCGGTGCTGGCCTATGGGCTGAGTTTTCTGATGGGGTTGCAGAATGCGACGGTCACCCGCATTTCCGGTGCGCGGGTGCGGACGACGCATATGACCGGCATGCTGACCGATTTCGGGATCGAGTTGGCGGACTGGCTGGACGCCGTGTGCAGGCAGGGTGACCTGGCGTGGATGGCGCAGGTCCGCCAGCGGCTGGCGCTGCATGGCGGGATCGTCCTGTCCTTTGCCGGCGGCGGTGTGGCCGGGGCCCTGGCCTATGGCTGGTGGCGGGCGGGCGCGCTGCTGGGGTTGGCGCCGATCCTGGTCTGGCTGGCCTTGCCGGGGGCGGTGGCCGATCTGCGCGACCGGTTGTCGGGTTCGCCGCCGGGGCCGGTTCACTGACATGCCGGCGTTCATCCCCGACGACCATGAGGTGCTGGCCCATTATGCCAGCGATCAGGGCGATATCTGGATCAGCGAGGATATCCGGACCGAGAGCCGTATCTACTGGCAGGGGCGCTGCTGCCAAAGCGAGAGCGACGCCGACGGCATCAGCTACGCGCCTTATGTCCATGCGCTGTTCGGCTTCCTGATGCAGACCCCGGCCGGGACCCGGCCGGACGAGCCGGTGCTGGTGATCGGCTGCGGCGGTGGGTCGCTGGCCACGATGCTGGACAGGGCGGAGCGTTCGGTCGAGTTGGTGGACGTGAATCCGCTGGCCTTTTCCATTGCCCGTCAGCATTTCGGCCTGCCTCCGTGGATTGCCTGCCATCCGACGGATGGTGCTGCGTATCTGCGCGGGCTGCCTGCGACCCGGCGGTTCGGCGCGATTATCGTCGATGCGTTCCAGGGGGATGTCGTGCCCGGCCATCTGCTGGGGGCGGGGTTTCTGACCGATGCCGCCTATCGCCTGGCGGAGGACGGGTTTCTGGCCATGAATCTGTTCGAGTCGCCCGGCCGGCCGGACCTGGCCGTGCGTGCTGCCGTCACTGCCGGACGCGCCGTGGCGCCGCGGGGCGATGCGCGCCTGTTCGAAGAGGCGGAGGGGCGGGAGGGCAATGTCGTGCTGCTGGCGGGCGCGGTGGCCGGCCTGAGCGGCCCGGGCCTGCTGCTGCCGCCCCGGACGATGATCGCGGAGACGCGCGAGGCGCTGGAGCGGATGCGCTTTCGCCCGGTCGACGTGACGGTGTGACCGGGCGGAAGCCGGTCATGCCAGAAACGCGCGCCGGCTTGCCGCCAGCGCGTATTTTCGGTCAGGCCCTCAGAAACCTGCCTGGAAATGTGGGCTGGTGAGCGAGAGCGGCCCGTCAGGGCCGCGCCCGGTGTGTGTTTTCGAGCATCGGAGCGGAGCGGCCTTGATGGCCGTGAGCACCGACGCGCAGGAAACGCGCGCCGGCTTGCCGCCAGCGCGCATTTCCAGGCAGGTTTTCAGGATTTGATGGTGGAGGCGCGATAGATCTTGTCGATCGCGGCCGCCAGGGTGGCGTCGAATTCGGCGTCGGTCATGGAGGCTTTCAGTTCGCCGACCAGCGCGCGGGAGAAACTGGCGATCATGCCGTGGTTGGCGGCCAGGCGCGCGCAGGCATCGTCCAGCGTGTAGCCGCCGGAGAGGGCCACGACGCGCTGTACGCGCGGATGGCGGACCAGGTCGAGATACAGGTCCGGGGTTTCGGGGATCGTCAGCTTCAGCATCACCTGATAGTCGCCGGGCAGCGCGTCCAGGCCGCGCGCCAGCTCGTCACGCAGGATCGCCTCGGCGGCGGCCTTCTGCGGGCTCTTGATCAGGACTTCCGGCTCCAGGATCGGTACCAGGCCGTGGGCGGCGATCTGCCGGGCGACGTCGAACTGCTGTGCGGCGATGGCGGCGATGCCCTCCGGGTTCGCCAGGTTGATGACCGAGCGCTCCTTGGTGCCGTAGATGCCCAGCTTGACGGCACGGGCCAGCAGCGGGTCCAGACCGGGGATCGGCTTCATCAGCCGCACGCCGTCCACTTCGTCTTCCAGACCCTTGTCGACCTTCAGGAACGGGACGACGCCGCGATCTTCCCACAGATAGGAGGGAACCGGCTTTTCACCGACCAGCCCGTCCATCGTGCGCTCGAACAGGATGGCGGCGATGACCTTGTCACCGATGAAGGAGGGTGCCGTGATGATGCGCACACGCATCTCGTGCATCAGGCGGAACATCTCGTCGTCGCCATGATAGGCGCTCTCGGGGATGCCGTAATGGCTCAGGGCGCCGGGCGTGGAGCCCCCGCTCTGGTCCAGTGCTGCGATAAAACCAGGCTTGGCAGAGAGTTGTGATTTCATGCTCTCGATCGACATGATTATGTTTCCCCCGCTTGGTGCAGATGCGTGTCCGGGCCCTCGCCCGGGACCGGCGGTTGCAAAACCGTCCCCCAGGCGATTGCCCGTTTCTGGAGATTGCCGGGTTTGCCGTCAATGGTGAAGGGGTTACCCGGCGGAATGCTCAGCCCGGATCGATATCGTCGTGCAGGCTGGGGATCGTGGCGCAGACCAGGGCACTGTAATACTGGCTGTCGCGATGCGCCCGGACATAGGCCGGCGTGATCTGTGCCACCCGCGAGCGGGTGCGGACCGATGCGTACCAATGGACCACGCATGTTTGGGGCAGAAGGATATCCTGCGCCCGTGCCCGCCGGGTGGTGCGGAAGAGATGTTCCGAGATTTCGGGCGGGACCGGATAGAACACGGATGGGTCGTGGATGGTCAGCGCGTCCGTGCCGCTTTGCTCCGCCACCCGTTGCAGCAGGTGGGGGCCCAGCGCGTAGGGACGCAGCCGCTCCTCGGGCGACAGGGCCAGCATGGCGCGCAGGCAGGTGCGCAGCCAGGGTGCGCCGGGGGGTGCCCCCAGAACCGCGTTGTTCAGTCCGAGCGGGTAGAAGCGTTCGATGCGGCGGAACCCCCTCCAGCCGCCGGGCAGTGTGCGGAACGCCTGGCGTACCAGAGAAAGCCCGATATGCTTTGCCCGCAGCAGGGGCGAACGCGAGGCCCGGACGTGGGGCGGCCAGACGATGCGCTCGGTGCCGACGAAGGGACCGGATTGCAGCAGCGGACGCAGCGACGCGGTGGTGATCGTGTCCATGTCCAGATACACACCGCCATCGCGGTAGAGGATCGCGGTACGCAGGATATCCGCGCGCTGGACCGGCGTGCGTACGCCTTCGTACAGTGCGACCAGGCTGCCCGCCGGCAGGTCGGCGACCTGTTCCACCACCCGCAGGTCGCGTTGCGGGTCGACGTGGGACAGCATGACACCGGGCGCGCGTTCCAGCGCCTGTTTCTGCGGGCCATCCTCGAGCGGATCGGTGTGGTGGAGGATGACCGAATCCATTTCGCCCGTCGCGGCGGCCGAGAGGACGGCGAAGACATAGGCCCAGGGCAGGCGCGGGCCGATCCAGCAGAAATGGATGCGGGCGGGAATGGTCATGGCAGCCGGCTTTCCGTGGCGCGGGAAGAAGGGCGGCCTGTTTCGGCCGGGGGAGCAGTGATTGCGGCGCCCGGTTTCGGAACTATCGGCATCGCCGTCAAGTCCGCGCCCTTTTGTTTTGTCGTTGCCCGACGGTAGAGTGCCGCCCGCCTCCGAGCCTGGCTGGGCATGCGCGCCGGCGGTGACCCGGCGCGTGTTTGCCCGTCATCTCCCGGAGATCCCATGCGATCGAGAGAGTCCCTGCTATTGCGTGAAATCGTCATCTTCCGTCAGAATCAGTTCCGGGTTTCCGAGGTTTTCATTGCCCAGCAGGCGCAGGCCCTGCGCCGTTATGCGCCGCTCTATCTGGGGCGCATGCGCTTTGGGCACGGGCCGGATGGGGCGCGTACGCTGCTGCTGCGGGACCTGTGGCGGCATGCCGCGTGGCCCCGCATGCTGGCGCAGATGCTGACGCGCGATCCTGCGCCCTATCTGCGGCTGCTGGCGGGGCACCGGCCGGCGCTGGTCCATGCCCATTTCGGGGTCGATGGGGTCTATGCCATGGAAGTGGCGCGCCGGCTGGATGTGCCGCTGGTCACGACGTTCCATGGTTTCGACGTCACCCTGCCCGACCGGTATTTTCTGCGTTCGCCCGCCTGGGTAAACTATCCGCTGCATCGGCGCGCGCTGGCGCGGCAGGGGCAGTTGTTTCTGTGCAATTCCAGTTTTCTGCGCGATCAGGCGCTGGCGCGCGGCTTTCCGGCCGCACGGACGCGCGTGCATTATATCGGAGTGGACTGCAGCGCATACCAGCCACGCGAGCCGGGGGAGGAAACGCCGGTTATCCTGCATGTCGCGCGTCTGATCGAGTTGAAGGGCACGGAATATCTGCTGCGGGCCTTCGCGCGTATGGCGGCCGGCCGGCCGGGGCTGCGCCTGACCATTATCGGGGACGGACCCCAGCGCGCGCGGCTGGAGGCGCTGGCCGGGACGCTGGGCGTGGGGGAGCGCGTGCTGTTCCTGGGCTTGCGGCCGCATGCGGTGGTCATGGAATGGATGCGCCGGGCGATGATGCTGGTGCTGCCCAGTGTCCTGACCGCCAACGGGCGGGCGGAAGGGCTGGGGATGGTGATGCTGGAGGCGGCGGCCTGCGGCGTGTCGGTGGTCGCCACGCGGGTCGGCGGCATCCCCGAGGGGGTGGCGGAGGGGCGCAGCGGGCTGATCGTCCCACCCCGCGATGTCGAGGCGCTGGCCGCCGCCATGGACATTCTGGCGGCCGACCCGGCGCGGCGCGCGGCGATGGGCCATGCCGGGCGTGCCTTCGTCGTCGAGCGATTCGACCTGCGGCGGCAGACGGAGATGCTGGAATGCTGGTATGACGATCTGGTCCAGGCCCATGGCGGGACGGATTCCTCCTCGGGCCGGGCTATCGCGCATGCCGGGTCGCCCCTATGATGCGCCCCCTTTTCCGGCTTTTGCCGGTTCCTCGGACGATATGGCAACGATGAACGATATTCCCCTGGCCCGCCGCATCAGTAATCTGGGTGCGGGGGTGCGGTTTGCGGCCAAGGCCATCGCCACGCGCTATACGCCGCTGCTGGCGCAGGTGGTGGTGACGCGCCGCTGCAACCTGGCCTGCGGCTATTGCAATGAATTCGACGATTTCTCCGCCCCGGTTCCGTTCGCGGAACTCAAGGCGCGGGTGGACCATCTGGCGAAGCTCGGCACGGCCTCGATCACCTTTACCGGTGGCGAGCCGCTGCTGCATCCGGACCTGGACCGGATCGTGCGTGTGGCCCGCGACCATGGCATGATCGTGACGACCATCACCAACGGCTTCCGCCTGTCGCGCGCCTGGATCGACCGGCTGAATGCGGCCGGGTTGCAGGGGATGCAGGTCAGCATCGACAACATCACGCCCGACGATATTTCGATGAAGAGCCTGTCCTCGGTCGAAGGGAGGCTGGCGCTGCTGTCGAAGCACGCGCAGTTCAAGGTCAATGTGAATTCGGTCCTTGGCGTGACCGGTGAACGGACCCAGGATGTGGTGACGATCGCCGAGACGGCGGCACGCTATGGATTGCAGCATTCGGTGGGGGTGCTGCACGACCACCATGGCGGGCTGAAGGCGCTGAGCGACGAGCAGATGCGGGCCTATCGCCGGGTGACCGAGATCTCGCCCTCGCTGGTCCATACGCTGAATTATCGGCTGTTCCAGAAGAACCTGATGCATGGCCAGCCGAATGACTGGAAATGCCGCGCCGGGGCGCGCTACCTCTATGTGACCGAGGACGGCAAGGTACACTGGTGTTCGCAGCAGCGCGGCTATCCGGCCATACCGCTGCTGGAATACGGTCCCGCGGATCTGAAGCGCGAATATCATACCGAGAAATCGTGCAGTCCGACCTGCACGCTGAGCTGCGTGCATCAGATGAGCATGTTCGACCGCTATCGTGGTGCCCAGCATCCGACCGATCCGGTGCCCGTTCCCGCCGAAGCCTGAGAGACTGACCGGAAACGCGCGCTGGCGGCGATCCGACGCGCGTTTCCTATGCTTCGGTGCTGTCGGCCCTTAGGGCCGCTCTCGCTCGCCAGCCCACATTTCCGGTCAGCCTCTGGAGAGCGGTTGCAGGAACTGAGGCCCCTGTCGCGTTACAAGCGCCGCAGGCGCAGGAACGGGACGACGCGCGTGGAGAGAATCAGGGCTTCGGCCAGCAGGGTCGCGAGGCCGGCCCCGTTCACGCTCCACAGGCGTGCCAGCCCATACAGCACCGGCAGGCAGAGCGTGGTGGCGGCGATGCGTCCGGTGAACAGGCGGTGGGCATAGCCCAGCGAAACCAGGAACGGTTCCAGCGGCACGTCCCACAGATCCAGGATCGCCGCCGAAGTCAGCAGCATCAGCAGCGCCAGATCGTCCGTTCGGACCGCCAGCAGGGTCTGGAACACCCAGGGACCGACCGTGGCGGCCACCAGCAGCGCCACGGCGGAAAACAGGCCGAGCACCTGGAAGATTCGGACCATGATGCGCCGCATGCCCGCGCGGTCGCCCTGGTCGCGCAGGCGGATCAGTTCGGGATACAATGCCGGCGTCAGCAATTGCGCCGGCTGGGCCAGGGCGTCGCAGACATGCCAGGTGACACTGTAGATGGCGGCGGCGGCCGGATTGGTCGCCGCCCCCACCAGCAGCACGGTGACGCGGGAAGTCAGGGCCGCGAGCGCCTGGTTGCCGCTGGTCGACAGGGTGAGGCGCCAGATACCCTCGAAGCCCGTCTGCCAGAGCGTGCCCGCCAGCCGGAAGCCCCGCATGCTGGGTGCATGCCGGATGGCCACCCATGCCAGGCTGCAATTGGCCAGGAAGGACATGACGGTGCCGAGATACCAGACCGTCAGGAAGCCCCCCAGATGCCAGTGCAGGCCCATGCCCAGCAGGGTACCCGTCAGGCGGGTGGTGTTGATTGCCAGATCGGCCAGGGCGGATTGGCGGAAGCGATTGGTGAGGCGCAGCACGCCCAGCGCCCAGCAACTGTTCATGAACAGGACGGAGGTCATGTAGACCAGCGCCGGTCCCTGGGCGCTGGCCGGCCAGCCGAGAATCCGGCCGAAGGCGGCCACCCCGGCCAGGGCCACCGCCGTGCCGGCCAGGGCCCCGAGCCCGTCCAGCATCATGCAGTGGCGCAGCAGGGTCTGGAAGCGTGATTGCTCGCCGCGTGCGAACAGCGTGTTGCCGAAATGCAGGAGGGGCTGCCAGGACTGGAAGCGCGTGCCGACCGAGAAGGACGAGGCGCAGACATGCATCAGCAGCAGCGTGCCGTATCCCTCCAGCCCCAGCGCGCGTACGACCAGCGCGGTGGTGAGGAAGCCGAGCACGCCCGCCATCCCCTTGCCGCCCAGCAGGTAACCGGTATTGCGGAAGATCCGGGCGACCTGCCCGGGCGGTTGGGAAGACACTAGCGGTCGGTCAGGCGGAACTCGATGCGCCGGTTGCGGGCGTAGGCCGCCTGGGTATCGTGATTGTCCAACGGCTGGAAATCGGCGAAGCCGGTGGCTGCCAGATGCTGGGGGCTGATGCCTTCCGCGATCAGCAGCTTGACCACGGTGATCGCGCGGGCCGACGACAATTCCCAGTTGCTGGCAAAGGCGCTGTGGATCGGCTGGCGGTCGGCATGGCCGTCCACCCGCATGATCCAGGGGATCGCGGACGGGATCTGGCCCGAGACCTGGCGGAAGGTGCGGGCCAGGGTCCGGATCTCGGCCACGCCCTTGGGCGACAGCTCGGCGCTGCCGGGGGGGAAGAGGACCTCGCTCTGGAACACGAAGCGGTCGCCGACGACCTGCACGCCCTCCTGGTCTTTCAGGATGTCGCGCAGGCGGCCGAAGAATTCCGACCGGTAGCGCTGGAGCTGTTCGACCTTGTCGGCCAGGGCCACGTTCAGCTTCAGCCCCAGATCGTCGATCTTGTGGTCGCGGTCGTGGACCTGCTGCTGGGAGATATCCAGCATCGTCATCGCAGCGCCGAGCTGGTGGCGGAGTTCCTCGAGCTGTGCGCCCAGGGCCGCGACCTGCTGCTGGCTGGCCTGGGCCAGGTTGTCGCGCTCGGCCGTGAGCTGGGACACCTGGGCGGTCAGGGACGAGGCCATCGCCACGTCCTTGTCATGCGCCGAGCGTAGCGAAGCGACGGAGAGCTGGAGCGTGCGGGTGCGGTCATGCTCCAGCGCCAGCATGTCGTTGAGCTTGCTGACCTGCTGCGTCAACTGCTCCATCGCCTGCTGGCGCTTGGCCAGCACCACGGACAGGAAGGCCTGCCCCAGCACGAAGACCAGCAGGACGAAGATGACGACCATCAGCAGGGTGGACAATGCGTCCACATATCCCGGCCAGGCGTCCAGCCCGGCATGGGTCTGGCGGCGGCGGCGTGCCATGCTGTTACCTCGCGATCCCGGGGGCGATCAGGGCGCGCGCGCGCCGGCGGGTGCGGACGCGGCGATGGTGCGCGTCAGCAGGCGCAGGTCGCCGCGAATGTCGCTGGCGATCTGCGTGCGGCCCTGTTCCAGGTCCGACAGGATGCGGGTCAGCTGGGCCTCGATGCCGCGCAATTGCTGCTGGCCCGAATCCTCGACCATGCGCTGCATCAGGACGTGGCTGGCGCGCATGGTCTCGGTCATGACGCCGATCCGGTCGTTCAGGCTGACCAGCAGGGCCTGCTGCTGGTGCCGCCCTTCCTCGCCGCGGGCGATCAGGGCCTGCAGCTTTTCCAGATTCTCGGCCGTCTGTTCCAGCAGGGCCTGGACGTAGACGGGGATGCCGGCGTCGGTGCCGTCGCCGGCGCTGATGGCGGAGCCGATGCGGGTCAGGCCGGCCAGCCATTCCTCCAGCTCGTTGAAGAAGCGGTTCTGGGCCTGTCCCGCCGTCAGGTCCAGGAAGCCCAGCACCAGCGCGCTGGCCAGGCCGAACATCGACCCCGAGAAGGCGGTGCCCATGCCGTGCAGCGGCTTGGCCAGGCCGGTCTTCAACTGGTCGAACATCGCGTTCAGGTCGCCCGAGCCGACCGACAGGCTGGTGATGACGTCGGCGATCGACCAGATCGTCAGCAGCAGGCCGTAGAACGTGCCCAGCAGGCCCAGGAAGATCAGCAGGTTGGTCATGTAGCGCGACAGTTCCCGCCCCTCGTCGAGGCGCGAGGACAGGCTGTCGAGCATCGACTGCATCGCGGGGGTGGACAGGACCAGCCGGTCGGCGCGGTTGCGGGTGGCCAGCATCGAGGCCATCGGCGCCAGCAGGGTCGGCGGGGTGGGCTGGGCCAGACCGTCGCGCGGCTGGCGCAGCGTTTCCACCCAGCGGACCTCGGGGATCAGGCGCAGGACCATCCGGATGTTCCAGACGATGCCGAGCGCCAGGATGCCCAGGATGAGCCCATCGAGGATCGGGTTGTTGAAGAAGGCGGTGTACAGCATGCGCCCCAGGGCGCCGGCCGCCAGCACGACGACGGTGAGGAACAGGACGATACGCAGAAGATATGTGGTCGGCTGGGTCACGGCGCGGGACGCTGCTCCGAAGGGGCGGGGGAAGGCGGGGGTGCCGAGGCGACCATATCCGACCGGGTCACGTCAACATGATCCGGAAACGTTTCATTCACGCTGTCTGGCACATTGTCTGGGCTTTTTGCCCCGGGAGGGGGCACGCCGATCGCGCGGACATAGATCCGGGTCGAGGCGATGCCGGTATGGATCAGGATCGACCGGACCGCAAGGCCGCGCGCCAGCGAGAGGCGGCGGGGCGTGGAGACGTCGTCGGCCGCGCCGGAGGCCGTCGCGTCGATCTCGGCCCTTGCATAGGGCGCCTGCAGCAGGGTGGCGGCGAAGCCTTTCACCCGGTCGATCATGGCCGCATTCATGTCCGCGCTGCCAGCCGCGAAGGTCAGCCGCAGGCCGGCGGGCAGGTCGGTGGCCGCGCCCTGGGCATCCGCCTTCGCCTGGATCTCCGGCGGGGGGGCGGGAGGATGGAGCGGGACGTCGATCACGGGGGGACGGATGACCGGCGGGGGCGGTGGGGCGGCGGGTATGGTGGGGGATGGCGCGGGGTGGGCTGGAGCCGGTGCCGGCCTGGCGGGAGGGGTGACGGCGGGGGGATGCGTCGGTGCGGTGTGGGTCGGGCGCGGCTTCGGCGTCCCGGCCCCGGGAAGGGCGGACAGCGCGCTGTCGTCGGTCGTGACCTGCGCGTGGACCGGCGTGAATGCCAGTCCGCCCAGCACCGAGAGGGCCGCGAGCAGGGCGCGGGATGCTGGCGGGCGGCGGAGGCCGGAGCGCGGGGAGTGAGCGGGGCGGATATCGGGCATGATCGGGGCAGCCTAGACCAGATCGCCCGCGGGTCGAAGGGGCGGCGTGCGAGGAGGTGAAGAGGCTGTCGCGGCTCAGGGCCGCGCGGTCAGGCTCTCTGCCACCAGTTCGCGCAGTTTTCCGTGCAGTTGGGCGTTTCCGGCCACCACATTGACCGAATCGCCCATGTCGTGCAGGTCGGCGCCATCCGGGTCGGTGGCGTAGCCGCCGGCTTCGCGCACCAGCAGCAGGCCGGCGGCGCAGTCCCACGGTTTCAGCCCCAGTTCCCAGAAGCCTTCGTACCGGCCGGCGGCCACCCAGGCGAGATCCAGCGCCGCCGAGCCGAAGCGGCGGACGCCCGCCACCTGCGGCATCAGCGCGCCCAGCGTGCGGGCGAAGGACAGGCGGCGCTGCGCCGGGACCTTGGCGAAGGGAATGCCGGTGGCGAACAGGGCCTCGTGCATGTCGCGGCGGGCCGAGACGCGGAGGCGGCGTTCGTTGAGGAACGCGCCCACGCCCTTTTCGGCCCAGAACATCTCGTTGGCCGCCGGGTTGTAGACCAGCCCCGCCGCCAGTTCGATCGTGCCGTCCGGCAGGCGGCGCTGCAGGGCGATCGAGATCGCCCAGTGGGGGATGCCGTGCAGGAAGTTGGTGGTGCCATCCAGCGGATCGACGATCCAGCGCCAGGTCCAGTTGTCGCTGCCCGAGGCGCCGCTTTCCTCCATCAGGAAGGCGTAGCCGGGGCGGGCGCGCTCCAGTTCCTCGCGGATCGCGGCTTCGGCGCGCAGGTCGGCCTGCGAGACGAAATCGCCGGGGCCCTTGATGCTGACCTGGAGCTGCTCGACTTCGTTGAAGTCGCGCAGCAGGCGCCGCGCGGCCTTCTGTGCCGCGTTCTGCATCACCGTCATATGGGGAGAGAGTCGCATGGCCACGGCGGTCGGTCCTGTCTGGGCTAGAGCGGGTCGTGATGAGGTCGACTCACCTCATCACGCAAAGATGTTCTGTGGAACGATAAAAACGCAGCGCGGGGGCCTCAGCCCTTCGCGCGTTCCACGTAGCTGGCGTCTTCGGTGCGGATGACGACGCGTTCGCCGGCTTCGATGAAGGGCGGCACCATGGTCTTGACGCCGTTGGACAGCTTGGCCGGCTTGTAGGACGAGCTGGCGGTCTGGCCCTTCACGACCGGATCGGCCTCGACGATTTCCAGCGTCACCTGGGCGGGAAGCTGCACGCCCACCGGGTCGCCCTCGACCAGGTTGATCACCAGCGTCATGTTGTCCTGCAGGAACGGCGCCTGGTCGCCCAGCAGGTCCAGCGGGATCAGCGTCTGCTCGAACGTCTCCGGGTCCATCAGCACGACATTGTCGCCGTCCATGTAGGAATAGGTATATTCCTTTTCCTCGGTCATCAGGCGTTCGACGGTGTCGGCGGTGCGCCAGCGCTCGTTGGTCTTGTTGCCGGTCTTGAGGTCGCGCATCTCCACCTGGATGAAGGCGCCGCCCTTGCCGGGGGTGATGATCTGTTGCTTCAGGACGGTCCAGCGACGGCCTTCGTGCTCGATGACCTGTCCGGCACGGATCAGGTTCGCCTGCTGTTTCATGGTGGGCCCTGTCTGGCTATGGGGTATGGAAGGCGGGCTTCTAACGCTCTCGGGCGCCGAGGGCAAGGTTGGGGGCGGATTCCGCGTCGAGTTTGTGGCGCCCGCCGGCCGGATCGCGCACCACGGCGCCCCCGTCGCCGGTTTCCAGATAGTCCGGCCCCAGCGGGACCTTGCCGTGCCCGCCGGGAATGTCGAGCGTGTAGGTGGGCCAGGCCAGGCCCGTCACCCGGCCGCGCAGGCCCGCCAGCAGGCGGCGGCCCTCGGCGATCGGCACGTGGAAGCGCGCGGTGCCGGGGGCGGGGTCGAGCTGGTGCAGGTAGTAGGGCTTCACCCTTGCCTCGACCATCGCACGGAACAGCCCCTCCAGCGCCGCGACGCTGTCATTGACGCCGCGCAGCAGCACCGACTGGCCCAGCACCGGGATGGCCCGCGCCTGGATGCGGCGCAGCGCCGCGCGGGCGGCCGGGGTCAATTCGCGGGCATGGTTGGCATGCATGACCACCCACATGGCGCGGTCGGTCTGCATCGCATCGGCCAGTGCGTCGGTGATGCGGGCGGGATCGGCCACCGGCACGCGGCTGTGGATGCGGATGGTCGTGACATGGGGCATCGCCTCCAGCGCACGGACGATGGCGCCCAGCCGGCGGGGGGAGAGCATCAGCGGGTCGCCGCCGGTCAGGATCACCTCGCGGATCGCGGGGTGGTCGCGCAGCCAGTCCAGCGCGCGGGCCAGGGCCGCGTCGTCCAGCACGCCGCCATCGGGGCCCACATGTTCGCGCCGGAAGCAGAAGCGGCAATAGAGCGGGCAGACCAGCAGGGGCTTGAGCAGCGCGCGGTCGGCATAGCGGTGGACGATGCCGGGCACGGGCGACAGGGCGTCGTCGGCGATCGGGTCCGCGCGTTCATGCGCCGCCACGGCCAGTTCGGCGGCGTCGGGGATCACTTGCAGGCCGATCGGGTCGTCGGGCCGTTCGATCAGGGCGGCGAAGGCGGGGGGGATGGCGGTGGCGTATTGCCGGGCGACATCCTCCAGCGCCAGGGCTGCGTCCGGGGGCACCAGTCCCGCTGCCACCAGGGCCGGGATGTCGCGCAGGGTCCGGCCCGCTTGCGGGGCGAAATCGTCCTGGAGATGGTTGACCGATCGTGTCATCGGCTGGCTCTACTCGACCGGTCTTCGTCCCGCAACAGGAGTCGTGCATGGCCGATCGCGGCGGTTCAGCCCCTTTTTCCGTGCCGGATCGGGACCCCGACCGCATTGCCGGCCGGTTGCCGCTGCTGCGGCGGCGGGCGCTGGTGGCGCGCGGGGTGCGCGCCTTCTTCGATGCGCGGGGCTATCTGGAGGTCGACACGCCCTATGCGGTGCCGACCCCGGGCGAGGAGGTGCATCTGAAGGTGTTCCGCACCGAACGGCGGCATCATGACGGCACGGGCGAGGCGCTGTTCCTGCATACCAGCCCCGAATTCGCCATGAAGCGGATCGTCGCCGCGACCGGGCTGCCGGTCTTCCAACTGGCGCGCGTGTGGCGGAACGAGGAGGGTAGCCATCTGCATGCCTCGGAATTCACCATGCTGGAATGGTACCGGCCCGGCGCGTCGCTGTCGGCGCTGATGGACGAGACCGAGGCCCTGATGCGCGCGGTGCTGCCGCCGGTCGTCGCGCGCCCGGCCGGGCTGGCGGACGCCATTCCCCTGCGGCTGGACGGGCCGTTCGAGCGCCTGACGATGCAGGAGGCCTTTGCCCGGCATGCGGGGGTGGACCTGCTGCCGACCGAGGGCGATGCCGGCGCGCTGGCCGTGGCGGCGGGCTGTGCCCTGCGGGACGGCGAGACGTGGGAGGATCTGTTCTTTCGCCTGCTGATGGAGCGGGTGGAGCCCGCGATCGGCCGGGACCGGCCGACATTCCTGACGCATTGGCCGGCCAGCCAGGCGGCATTGGCGCGGCGCGACCCCACCGACCCGCGCACCGCCCTGCGCTTCGAGCTTTATGCCGCCGGCATGGAACTGGCGAACGCGTTCGAGGAGTTGACCGACCCGGTGGAGCAGCGCCGGCGCTTCGTGGAGGACCGGGCCCGGCGGGCGGCGCTGTATGGCACAGCGCCCGGGCTGGACTGGCCGATGGACGAGGCCCTGCTGGCGGCGCTGGCGCATCTGCCGCCCTGCGCGGGCATTGCACTGGGATTTGATCGGCTGGTCATGTTGGCGGCGGGGACGGCCCGCATAAATGACATTTTATGGATGGGCTGAACTATGGACGGATTGAAATATTTGTAATTTCGTCCCCAATTCGTACGCCATGGCGGTTATGCTACGTTAACGTCATGATAAATTCTATCCTGTAGATCGGTAACCGGATCATGAAATACCTCTCGCTCCTACCGCTGGCTGCCCTGCTCGCCCTGACGGCGTGCGAGGTACCCTCTCCCGAGCAGCGGAAGCTGCTCAATTCGATGGTCGGCCGGGGCGAGGTGGACGTGATCCGCACGTTCGGCGTGCCCACGCGCTCCTATGAGGCCCAGGGCCATACGTTCCTGGCCTATATCGACAGCGAGACCAACTATTCGCCCGGTGCCGGCGGCTGGGGCTGGGGTTGGGGTGGCGGCCCCGGCTGGGGCGGCGGCTGGGGTGGCTGGGGAGGCGGCTGGGGTGGCCCCGGTTGGGGCCCCGGCTGGGGCGGTGGCTGGGGTGGCATGGGCGGCACCGTCTATACCAGCACCTGCCAGACGACCTTCGAGGTCATTGCCGGCCGGGTTTCGGGCTGGACGATGCGGGGCGACGGATGCTGATTGCCGCCCGCTGAGGCGGGCATGATGACGGGGCGGCGCCGGGTCCGCCCCGCAAAGGGGGTGGAATGAGTGCGGCGCGCGTTCTGATGGCCGGCCTGCTGGCGTGCCCTGTCGCGGCCTGTGCGCCGGCGGCCTGGCAGGACCCGTTTCTGGTCCGTGGCGACAGCCGGGCGGCCGCCATTCCCACCGTTTCGGTCGAACATAGCTATACGCCGGCGCTGGATCAGGGGCGGCCGGACAGTCGGGTGGCCTATGGCGCGCCCGACACGCCGATCTATCGCGACCGGCCGCTGAACGAGACCCTGCGCGGCAGCATCGAGCTGGCCGATTATACGCGGGCGCTCGATCTGGCCGGGATGATGGCGCCGTTGCGGCAGGCGGGGCCGTTCACCGTGTTTGCCGTCCCTAATCTGCCGATGGAGCAACTGGCCCGTGCGTCCGGCCCGTCGGGCAGCGTGCCGGCGCCGGCGGTGCTGCATCGGGCGCTGGCCTATAGCATCGTGCGCGGAGCCTATCCGGCGGCGCGCCTGCGCCAGATGGTCGCCGCGGCGCCCGGCAACCGGGTCAGCCTGCCGACGGTTGCCGGCGGGACGGTGCTGGTGGGGCGCGACCCGGGGACGGGGCGGCTGGTGCTGTCGGACGGGGCCGGGGGTGTGGCGCCGATCTGGATCGACGGGATGCCGCAATCCAACGGGGTGCTGTATCTGACCCGCTCGCTGCTGGGGGTGCCGCCGGCCTCGGACGATGGGGCGCCGGCCCGGACCGGGTGATCGGGCCGGCTTCTGCTCAGGCTGCGTCGATCGCGGCGTTCATGGCGCGCACGCCGGCGGCTGGGCCTTCGGGGTGCGACCAGACGGCGCTGATCACGGCCAGGAAATCCGCGCCCGCCCGCACCAGGGGGGCGCAGTTTTCGGGCGTGATGCCGCCGATGGTCACCACCGGCAGTTCCATCATCGCGCTCCACCAGGTCAGCAGTTCCACGGAGGCGCGGATCTCGGTCTCCTTGGAGGGCGAGGGGAAGAACGCGCCGAAGGCGACGTAATCGGCCCCGGCCTCGCCCGCGCGCATCGCCAGGTCCCGGCTGTCATAGCATGAGACGCCCAGTTGCAGTTCGTCGCCCAGCAGGGCGCGGGAGGCGGCGGCATCCGTGTCCTCGCCACCGACATGCGCGCCGTCGCAGCCGCTGCGGCGGGCGAGGTCGGGGCGGTCGTTCAGGATGAAGGCGACGTCGCGCTCCTGCGCCACCGGGCGCAGGGTGTCGATCGCGCGGAGGATCGCATCGTCGGATACGTCCTTCAGGCGCAACTGCACGGCGGCGACGGGGCCGGCATCGAGGGCGCGCGCCAGATCCGGCGCGAACGCGGCCGGGTCCAGGACCGGGGGGGTGACGAGATAAAGCTGACAATCATACATCGTGGGCCGATCATACGGCGCCCCGCGCCGCAACGACAGGGGGGTCAGGGGCGGATCGGTGGGCCGTTCGTGCCGGCGATATAGGCCCGCAGCCGTTCGGGCGAGGGGGTGGGGCCCACCACGCAATGGGGCGGGCGGCCGGGCAGGCAGGTTGCGCCCAGCGTGTGGGCCAGATGCTGGATTGTCTCTGCCTGGCGGCCGGTGCCATGCAGCACGATATGGCGCAGGCCCAGCCCCAGGGCCTCGGCGGCGCGGCCTGCGGCCGTGCCGCAATCGAGGAAGGCGGGCAGTGTGGCCCCGGTTTCGGCCAGGAGCGCGCGCCACCAGGCGGGGCCCATGAAACAGCCGGCGTCGGCCGGTGACAGCAGGGCGATGCAAGCTGTGCCCGGTGCTTCGGGCGCGGGCAGGATGGAGAGGATTGCGCGGACCTCGACCGCCGAGGCGACGACGAAGACGCGCGGGGGGATCGGAGGGTGGATCATTGCTTGACGTTGAACCCCGCGCGGGCGATCAGTTCAAGAGTGAGTGTCTGTCCGGACATGTAGGCTGGCGAGCGGGCCGCGCGGGGTATGCGTGGCGGATTGCTGCCGGCGCATGGATTTGGACGGCGACCGAGACGCCGAGTGACGGGAATGACGACCGTGGGGCACGCTGATGGACCGGACAGCCCGGTTGCCTGGGGGATGAGCGATCCCGCAGACCGCCTGGAACAGGCATTGAACCGTATTGCCTTTGCCCTGGATCGTCGGGACGAGGCGGTGGCCCCGGGCCCTGACCTGCAGACGCTGGCGGCCAATATCGATGCCCTGATCGCGCGGGTGCGCGACGTGCTGGGGCCGGACGAGGATATTGACGGGATGGAGGAGGGCTGAGCCATGGCGCAGGTCACGGTCCGCATCAACGGCTATGCCTATGTCGTCGGCTGCAAGGACGGCCAGGAACGCCATCTCCAGGCCATGGCGCTGGAGGTCGAGCGCCGGATCGAGCATATCCGCGCCATTGGCGGGCAGAGTGGCGAGGCGCGCATCCTGGCCCTGGCGGCTTTGCTGATGGCTGACGAGATCCATGACCTCTCGGTCGAGAAGATGCCGGCGGATACCGCGCGCCAACTGGCCGAGGGGCGGCAGGCGCGTGTGGAGAACGAGCGCCGGCGCGAACAGTTGGCCTTGCTGGTCGAGCGCGCCGAGAGCATTGCGGCGGCGCTCGAACATCCCTAAATATGGGGAGCGGGGCTGCCGGACTTGTCAGGCAACTCAACCCCTGGGCCGATAAGCACTTCCTTAGGGAGCTGGCTCTGGCGTGATCCTGGTCATGTTATCTGGCGCCCACCTGCGTGAGCAGGTCCGGGAGGGCTGAAAGACCAACGGTCATGGCGGCTCCGCACATTCCTACCCCATCCGATCTTCCCCAATCCGATCCGCCTGCGCTGGTGGAGGCCAAGGCCGAGCTGCGCCGGCATCTGCGCGCCTTGCGTGCGGCCGCGCCCGCGCCGGGTGCCGCTGCGGCGCTGTGCCGCCGCATGGGGGAGCATGTCCGCGCCGTGTTGCCGCCGGGGGCCTGTGTCGCGGCCGTTTGGCCGTTGCCGGGCGAGGTGGATCTGCGCGGCCTGTGCGCCGGGCTGCATGAGGACGGGTATGGCGTGCTGCTGCCGGAAACGCCGCCGCGTGGGCAGCCCTTGCGCTTTCATCGCTGGTGCCCGGAGGCGGTCATGCATCGTGGCCGCTTCGGCACGCTGCACCCCGATGGGCCTGCGGCGCGGCCCGATCTGGTGTTCGTGCCGCTGCTGGGTTTTGACAGGCGGGGGTTCCGGCTGGGATACGGGGGCGGCTATTACGACCGCACGCTGGCCGGGCTGCCCGGCGTGCCGGCGGTGGGCTTTGGCCTGTCGGCGCAGGAAGTGCCGGCGGTGCCGGTGGGGCCGTATGATGTGCCGCTGCCGTTGATCGTGACGGAGCGGGAAGTGATTCGGGTGTGAGGGGTTTTCTGTTCTTTTTTGGAAAAAAGAACCAAAAAACTTTTGATCTGTTCGGGAGCTTTTTGCTGGGGACATACGATGTCCCTGAACGGATAAAAGTCTTTTTGCTTCTTTTTCTTCAGAAAAAGAAGGATGGCGGCCCCAAAGTGGAAGAAGGAAAAACGGGTGCGGATCTTGTTTCTGGGCGACATTGTCGGCCGCACGGGGCGCGAGGCGGTGATGGAGGCGGTGCCCACTCTGCGGCGGGATCTGCGCCTGGACCTGGTGGTGGTGAATGGCGAGAATGCGAGCCATGGGTTCGGCCTCTCGCTGCCCATCGCCCGTGACCTGTTTGCGGCTGGCGTCGATGTCGTGACGCTGGGGAACCATGCGTGGGATCGCAAGGATCTGGTCGGCCAGATCGATGCCGAGCCGCGCATTATCCGCCCGGCCAATTATCCGCCCGGCACGCCCGGACAGGGCAGTGTGGTGGTGGAACTGGTGGACGGGCGCAAGGCGCTGGTGATCAACGTCATGGGGCGACAGTTCATGGAGGCGCTGGATGATCCGTTCCGCGCCGTGACCGATATCATGGCCCGGCATCGGCTGGGGGTGACGGTGCATGCGGTGGTGGTGGATATCCACGCCGAGGCGTCGAGCGAGAAATGGGCGATGGGGCATGTGCTGGATGGGCGGGCTTCGCTGGTGGTGGGCACGCATACCCATACGCCTACGGCCGACCATCGCATTTTGCCCGGTGGCACGGCGTACCAGACGGATGCGGGCATGTGTGGGGATTATGACAGTGTGATCGGCATGGGCAAGGATGCGGCCATTGCGCGCTTCCTGCGCCGGATGCCCGGTGAGCGGTTGCAGCCGGCGGAAGGGGTGGCGACGGTGGCGGGCATGATGGTGGAAACCGATGATGCTACAGGGTTGGCTCGTCGGATGGCGCCGCTGCGCATGGGCGGATTGTTGGCGCCTACGATGCCGGATTTCTGAACTCGGGATGGGAAACGGGCGTGGGGTGACCCATGCCCGTTGCCTGCATTACGTGGCTAGACCCTTTGCAAACATGGCCGCTTGGCGGGGAGAGCGGAATATCAGCTTTTGGACGGGATGATCTAAGAAGCAGATATTCATTGTATTGACGCCCACTGTGGATGTTTTTTGTGCAGATACGAAACCTCGTTGAAGGTTAAAGGTGTTTCTCTCTAGTAATTACGGCATGTTAGGAGGTGGATCGTAATTTGGCTCGTTGGGCTGTACGGCTGTCCAACATGAAGAAATTCTTTGATTCCTGCAAAAGGTGGCACATTGCAAACCAAAAGAGAAAAGAGTTCGATTATAGTTGGCATCGCTTACCTGATTGCCTTCAGGCAAGTACATCCACCTACTAAAATAAGGACGATCAGCGTCTGAAACGTAACGTGCAGGCGCAGGCACCTGATCTGGTGTTGGAATCATAGTCGGAGATACTTGCTGAGGTATTTGACCACTTCCTGCAAAATTTCTCAAAAATTCTGCAGGTGAGAATTTATTATTGGGATCATATTTCAGGTTAAGTATGCTGCAAAGTTTTTTATACTCACCACTCTCCAAGAATGTGGAGAAATTCAGATTATTATCTCCAAAAAAAATGAATGCAAACGTAGGTGGACCAGAAAACCCAAAAAGTAAAGCTAATGGATATAAAGCGTTGTTTGTTTCTGTAGTGAACACTACAGAAAACTGAACTTCTCCTCGTCTATATCGAAATACACACCTCGTAATTCCCTGATTGCGCATACTCGTTAAAAGAGGATTTAGCACTGTGAGGCGGATCATTATCTAATTCCATATTTCAATATAGACGGATATCAACAACATTGACACAACGTAGTCTAGCAGAATTTATTTTGTAATCGCAAATATCTCTCCACAAAAGCCGCTTTCGAAGGGTTGCAAACATCATCGAAATGACTGAAAAGAGGCGGTTATTGCTTGCCTGTCATCCACAGGCAGAGACAGGCAATTTAGACTAATTGGAACAATTATGTCGCTTCTTGGATGAAATTATTAGAAAGATACCTTTAAATTAACCTATTCCAACCCACGTTTTTGATTCAATAGTGTATATATAGGGTTTTAGAAGCAAGTTATTTGCGTTAACTCGTTCGTACATCAAGCGCTGTCGAACCATTTCAAGCGGCATCTTGCCAAAATAACGTTCTGGCGCGCTCTGCTTAATCTGCTCCTGAAGACAAAAATCATTGACGAATTGTTGGAGAAAAATCAATTTACCTTGCATCGTCGATATTGCCGTTTCCATCGCCTCAGCATAAAGCTCCGCAGGAAATATAAATTTTGCCTCTCCTAGTTGTCCTAACGAAGCTTCCACCCTTAGCGGAGGAGAGCTAGCGTATGCTTCCGGCTTTTTTTCATGCTGACTAGGTATAGATAAGCTTGGTTCCCGGCGTTCGGAGCCGCTTCGATACCAATCAGTTGGTAATTCGCGCCCACGTCGAAATAATTTGATGAGCGCGTTTTTTAGATCTTTCTCCAGATCTGCGCCGATTTGTTTTAGAAATCCTCCTGCAATCTCGGTTAAAGCGACTGTGAATACAGCAGGAAGTAGTTCATTCACTATTTGCTGTGGACCAGGCTGTGCGCAGAAAACATCAGTCGATCCGAGGGGAGAAAAAGAATCTGCAATATTATTGCACTCTTCGACCGGCAGGTCACTAATACACCTAATTCTGATGTGCACTTAATTTTCCTTTCACATATCAAAATGATAGCCTAGGGCACCATTTTGATATAAAGTAATCTGGCGCAAAATGAATTAGTTTCAAATAACATCCATGCAATTTATTTCACTATAAAATATGTGAATTTATTTAGTTGGCGCACTAAACGGTAAATAAAAATATTTAGTATAAATATAATGAATTAACAAAAGTAATTAGTAAATGTAAAATAATTATTCAAAAATTTTTGAATTTTCTCGTAATATTTTATTTTACTGTCCCTCTCTGACTGTGCACAACAAACAGTTAAATTCTATATTAATTGTGTAATTTATAATATAAGAGACAACCGCTCGTGCATATTCTTATTGGCGGCAGTACACCGAGCCAAGTCCGGCACCTTGTTAGTTCATGTCAGCTTTTGGACGGCTTTATGATACGTAACAATGTCTCACATGCGGGCGTAAGCCGACATGTCTTCGAACGATATGGCTGCTCTTTATTGAATGGGTCGGTAACGCCCGTACAGGCGGGCGTTGAGGAGGATCAGGGTCAGGACGACCGTTGCGGCGGTGCCTACCGTGAGCATCATGGCGGGGGCGAGGCCGGTGCCGAACCAGGTGGCGAGGGCGGTTTGGAGCAGGGCGTTGCTGGCGGCGATGAGGTTGCCGCACTGGTAGGCGAGGCCGGGGAAGGTGGCGCGGACCGAGGCGGGGGAGAGTTCGCTGAGATAGGCGGGGACGACGCCCCAGGCGCCCTGGACGCAGAACTGGATGCAGACGGCGCCGACGGCGAGCCAGAAGGGGGAGTGGGAGAGCGCCCACAGTGGCAGGAAGGGCAGTGTGAGGAGGGCGGCCAGGGCGATGCTGTATTGGCGGCTGATCTTCTGCGACAGCACGCCGAAGAACAGGCCGCCGACGATGGCGGCGATGTTGTAGAGCACCACGATCAGCGTGATGGAGGGATGGGGCAGGTGGCGTTCCAGCCCCAGGAAGATCTTGGGATACAGGTCCTGCGAGCCGTGGCTCATGAAATTGAAGGCGGCCATCAGGGTGATTGCGAAGACGCACAGTGCCGCGTTGTTGCGGACGATGAACCACAGGCCGGGGGGCCTGGTGGCGCGGGCGGCCTGGTCGTGCCGGCGGCGCAGCCATTCGGGGCTTTCGGGCACGCGCAGCCAGATATAGACGGCCGCCAGCAGGGCGCTGCCGCCGAGGATGAAAAGCCCGCGCCAGCCGACGAAGGGCAGCAGCAGGAAGACCAGCGACGCCAGCAGGTATCCGGCCGGGTAGCCGGCCTGCAGGATGCCCGAGGCGGTGCCGCGCCATGAGGGCGGGATGCTCTCCATGATCAGCGACGTGCCCACGCCCCATTCGCCGCCCAGCGCCACGCCGAACAACGTGCGCAGCAGCAGGAAGATGGCGAGGTTGGGGGCGAAGGCGGACAGGATCTCGATCGCGGAATAGACGATGATGGTGGCGATCATGACCGGTTTGCGCCCGTACCGGTCGGCGGCGTGTCCGCACAGGAAGGCGCCGATCGGGCGGGTGAGCAAGGTGAGCGTCGGGGCGAGCAGGATGCTTTGCAGCGAGACGTGGAAACTGCGGGCGACATCGTCGAGCGTGAACAGCACGATGAAGAAATCGCAGGCATCGAGCAGCCATGCCAGCAGCGAGGCCGCGACCACATGGCGGGAGGTCGCCACGTCGTAGGTCTGCGCCTGTCCTGTGATCGTCGCCGGTGCGGCTGCCATGTCGTTCATGCCTGTTTCCATCCCTTGCAAGCGCTTTTCCGGTCCGGCGCGTTTTTGCCTGCTCTTCCGTAGAGAGCATCGGTTAGGCGAAGATGCGCCTAATTTTTATTTTACCGAGGTCGTGCGATCATATTCCGGCGATTGCTGCCGCTGTGGTGGAGTTACAGGTTGGCGATCATCTTGATGCCGACCAACGTGGCATTGGGAATGACCGATGTTTCGCCCGGGCGCATCATATATTCGAATTCGGGGTAGAGGATCAGGCCCGGCAGCACGGGCATGCCATAATAGGCCTCCAGCACCGCCGAATGGGTTTGCGGGCCCGTGACGTACGGGCCGAGCGGCAGGCCGGCATCCTGCCGCAGCCGCTGCCCGTAGGCCAGGCGCGGGCTCATCTGGTAATAGGAATACATCAGGCCCAGCCGGTCGAAGGGGCGCCCGGGCACGATCCCGAGCAGCGCGGTGCCGAAATAGAATTCGTCGGCGAAGGTGGAGATGCTCGGCGTATTGTGGATATAGCCGGCCATCAGGTAACCGCCGGACATCTGGCTGGTGCCCTGGGTGCGATAGATCATCTGGTCGGCCTCGATATAGAACGTGTCGCGCGGCCTGTCGGCATGGGCGCGGATCGTTTCCCGGTCGATGGCCGGCACGGTGCCGATCATGTCCGCATAGGGCGAGGTGTCGTGCCCGTAGCCGAACTTGTAGTGCCCGACGAGCTTGTGCGGGCCGAAGAAGGGTTCCCATGTCAGTTCCACCGGTGTCTGAATGCCGGTGGTGGTCTCGCTGGCCCAGGCCCAGCCGGTATTGTCCTCGGGCTTGGGGGCGATCTTGTAGATGCCGGTGCGCAAAGTCAGGTCGCGCAGCGGCCGGAAGCGCAGCGTGCCGCCCCATGAAGTCTTGGGATAGACGCTCCAGCCCGGCGGTTCGCGGATGGCCATCGGCGCGGAACATTGCATCATGAACGTGCACAGCAGCGCCGAGGTGCCGTAGGTGTGGGTCAGCGCGATGCGGCCGATATTGATGTTGAGCCGGTCGCCGAGAAACGATTTCTCGGCATAGAGATCGGCCAGGCGCGCGGCGGCGGGGCCGTGGATGCTCCACAGTTCGGTCAGCAGGACATTGCGTTCGCCGACATGGTCCCAGCCGACCTGGCGGCCTTCGCGGTTCATGACCAGCCCGTGGACATACCATCCGTCCAGCCCCGGCAGCTTGCCCAGGTCGAACAGCATGGTCACGCGCAGGTCATGGACATAATCCATGCCCTGGGACAGGCCGCCCGCGATATTGGCCATGCCTTCGGCCTTGTAGATCATGTCGAAGGTGAAGCCGCGCTGGCTCAGCCATCGGCGCCATGGTTTGGCCTGTGGCAGCAGGTTGCCCGGGGAGCGGTCGATCGCGAAATAATCGGCGCTCGGGTCGCCGGCGCGCAGGGCGTCGTCTTCGGGCGCCAGCAGGGCGGAGAGGCTTTCCCCCTCGAAGAGCGGGTTCAGCCTGTCTTCGGCGAGCGGGCGCTTCTGTTTTCCCTGCATGGTTGCCACGGCCGGGTTGACGGGCGCACCGAGGCAGGCGGTTGCGGCCATGCAGAGCAGCGCCGCGAGCAGTGAGACGGTGAGGGATGTGCGGTCGTTGATGATGTTGCGGATATCGGATGCCTTGTTGCGGAAGGCGTCGGAGAACGGATTTTCTGCAGACGGCATTCTGTCCGGGCAGGGGCGTGCGCGAGAGGGGGCAGTCACCGCGAGGGGCATGGTATCGTTAACCGAATTCTTTGTTATTATTTCATGATGCATGAAAACATCGTCGGTGGCGCCATTCTCAGCATCGTCATGCCGGAAGGACAAGAGATGCCGGCCTGAATATAAATTATGTTTTATTTGAATGAGTTCTGCCGGAATCGAGAAATATTTTCTGAACCATTGGGTTACGGTTCATGGCGTGCCGCGCTTCACCGGTTCGTGAGAGGCTGTCTTCACCAACTGGTGACTTCAGCGATCGGGTGGTACCGGAGCCTGGCCGGGATATCCGGCGGTCGAGCCCTATGGGCTGATCTGGACCTGTCTGGCGCCTGAGGGGGAGCCGGCTCTTCCGCCCATGCCGCAGCAAGTCATGGCAGGCATATGATAAACTCGACGTTTCGGAGTTCCATCATCGTCGCATACATCGCGGCGCGCGATTTGCTGAAGGCAGGAATCATATCAACGGCATCGAGGATTTCTGGAGCCCGGCCAAGCGCCACTTGCGGCGATACAATGGAATGCCCCGGAAGACTTTCATCTCTTCCTCGCGGAATGTGAATGGCGCTTCCATCACCGTTCGCCTGCGAAGCTCGTGAAAATCCTCACCCAATGGGTTAAGCTGCCAGCGGAGCGTTCCAGGTAAATCGCTTACCTATGTCAGCCCCCAAGTTATTTTTATTCGGCGATATTTCAAGACAGGGGGTGTTGACGTATTGTCACGGAACACGCTTCCGATGCGAGGCAGGAATGTCTACCTTTCCAACATGTTTTCGTGCTGTCTGGCTGTTTTCGCTGGTGATCTCCTGTGCCGTATCGGGCGGATGCCGGGCCATGGCGATGCCGGTCCGGTTCGTCGGTTGCCCGGCGGACGGTCAGGTGGGCCCGATTGCGGCGCCAGCGCGGCCGGACCCGAAATTCGTTCTCCCCGCCAGCCTGCCTGCGGGATACGCAGTTTATGAGGCACAGGATCTGGCGGCGGTCGCGCCGGTCGGTTGGACGTGTACTGAACGGTACGGGTCTGCTGGATCGTATCTTCTGGTGGCGCCCGGCCTGTCGTCCTCCGCCGGTCTTTCGAAAGACGCGCATATCACCGGACCGGCTATCCAGATTTCCGCGACCAGTGGCGATACCAGTGGGCGTTTCGCGGTCGCGCGGGTGATCGCCAGGATGTTTCCCGAGCACGCTGCCTTCGTCAGACAGGTCGTCGCCGAGGGAATCGAGCCCGCCAGCAACTTCCCCGGCGGGCCCTATCCGGCCGACATCATCACCGCGCGCGGGCCGGCTGATATCGCGTATACGACGCCAGCGGGCGCAGAGGGCATGGGTACCCAAAGCTGGCTCAGGCGCGATGGCGATCCGATCGAAGGAGTGGCGCATCTGAGCGCCACGAATGACCTGATGGAAATCCAGCTTCGTCTGCCCGCCGGCCGGCGGGGCGACGGCGCGCGGGTCATCGCCCTGACGCGCGGCCTTAATGCAGGCTTTACGGACTGAGAACATGTTTCGGGTAGATGCCTGGTGCGGCCGGGGTTGCGGGGACGGGCGCATTCCGCGAGGAGAACAGGACGTTCCGTAGTGTGAAGGAAGGCCGTCTTGTTCCTCCGGCAGTTGACCTATCTCGTGGCGCTCGATCGGTTTCGCCATTTCTCGCGCGCGGCGGAGCATTGCGGTGTGTCCCAGCCCGCGCTTTCGGCGGCGATCCGGCAGTTGGAGCATGAGCTGGGGGTGACCATCATCCGCCGCCGGCAGCGGGTGCTGGGCCTGACGCCGGAGGGCGAGCGTGTGCTGGCCTGGGCGCGGCAGAGCCTCGCGGCGCTCGACGGCTTGCGGCAGGAGGCCGGCTTTGCCCATGAGGTCGCGGGCGGCAGCCTGGCCATCGGTGTCATGCCGCCGGCCCAGCAACTGGCGCCGCTGCTGATGGAGAGCCTGCGTGCCGCCATCCCGGCGCTGCATCTGGAACTGACCGTCGCGGCGCATGGCGACATCCTGCGCGGGCTGGCTGAACAGCGTTTCGGGCTGGGTATCGTCTATCTCGACCAGTTGCCGGCCGGCGGGTCGTTCGAGGCCCACGAACTCTATGTCGAGCAGCATGTTCTGGTCGGTGGTCCGGGTATTACCCTGCCGGGGCGTGTGCGTTGCGCGTGGAGCGAGGCGGCCGGATTGCCGCTGTGCCTGCTGGACCGTTCGATGCGCAGCCGCCAGATCGTCGATCGGTGTTTCGCGGAGGCGGGCCGCACCCCCGATGTGCGGTTCGAGACGAATGCGCTGGAACTGTTGCACGTGGAACTGCGGGCGGGACGTCTGGCGTCGATCCTGCCGGTGGCGGCCTTGCCGTCGCGCACCGGTGGGGTGCCGTTCCAGGTCCGGCGGCTCGATCCGTCGCCGACGCCTTCGGTGGGGCTGGTGCGGGTGCGGCAGACGATGACGAGCGCGCTGATGGCGCGGTGCTGGCAGGTTGCGTCCGGGCTGGTGCTGACGGATGTGCTGACCATGTAAGAAGGATGTTCTTTTCTGAAAAAAAGAACCAAAAAACTCTGATTCGTTCTGGAGTTTTTTGCTGGGGTATGGGACGGCCCTGAACGGATAAAAGTCTTTTTGCTTCTTTTTCGGAAGACAAAAGAAGAGAGCTTTCGCCCGCTGATCATAAGCTACCTTTATCACCTGATCACGAGAATGACTTGGACGCCGCCCGTGGCTCCGGCCACTGTCCGCCGCCGAGTGGAAGGTGGGGGCGGGCGTGATCGGGGGGCGATGGAGCTGGTTGTTCGCGCCCTCGCGGGCCGATCTGGGATTTGCGCTCCGGACGTCGTGCGCGGCCATCCTGTCGCTGCTGATTGCGATGTGGATGGAACTGGGCAGCCCGCAATGGGCGCCGCTGACTGTCTGGACCGTGGCGACGGCCTCGCGCGGGGAGTCGTTTTCCAAGGCGCGCTGGCGGCTGGCGGGTACGGTCGTGGGATGCTGCGTGGGGGTGGCGCTGATTGCCGCCTTTCCGCAGGAGGCGGGGCTGTTCTTTATCTGCCTCGCTGTGTGGGCCGGGCTGTGCTGCGGGCTGGCGACGGTGTTCGACGGTTATCGCAGCTACGGTTTTCTGGTCGCGAGCTTTACGGCCGCCATCGTCGCCACGGACGGTATCGCGTCGCCCGACGATGCGTTCTTTATCGCGATGGCGCGGGGGACGTATATCGCGCTCGGTATTCTCTGCGAGGCCGTATTGGCCATGCTGTTCTCGCCCGGTCTGCGCGAGCGGGCGCGGGGGGCGTTGCTGGCGCGCCTGCGCGGCGTGTCCGCGACGGCCCGGCAGGGGCTGGAGAGCTGGCAGCGGGCTGTGCCCGGCCCTGCGACGGAAAGTGCCTTGCTGGCGGATATCATGGCGGCGTCGGGCCGGATCGAATTCGACGTGCTGGAGATGGGGCCTGCGGCCGGGCGGGTGGCCGACCATGCCCGCGCGGCGCTGGCCGACCTGCTGGCCGCCGTGGCGCGGCGGCGGGCCGGTGCGCCGTGGGAGGCCGTGCGGCGGACGCTGGATGCCGGGGTGCTGCATATCGATGCCATTGCGGAGCCCCGTAAGGGGGATCGTTTTCGGTTTCGCGCCCGTTCGGTGCGGCAGGCGACGCAGGGGCTGCGGAATGGCGCGCGCGTGGCGGCGGGCGTGCTGGCGGCGTCGGCTGCCTGGTATGTCACCGCCTGGCCGTCGGGGATCGGGTTTATCGCGTATGTCGTGCTGGTCTATGGGCTGCTGGCGACGCGCGAGGTGCCGGTGCTGGCCTCGGCCGGCTTTGCGCGTGGAGCGATGGGGTGTGCGCTTGTCGCGGGCGCCTATGTGCTGCTGATCGTGCCGATGGTGACCGCGCCGGAGATGCTGGCCTTCTGCCTGCTGGTGCCCATGGTGGCCGGCGGCCTGGCGGCGCGCACGCCGCGCCTGGTCAACCATGCCTTTTCCTTCAACATGTTCCTTCCGGTGCTGATCGGGCCGTCCAATGCCGGCCGGTATGATGAAAGCGCCTTCCTGAACGGGACGATGGCGTTTCTGGCCGCGGTCTTCTTCGCGGGGGCGATGTTCCGGCTGGTCCTGCCTTTCCGGCCCGACGAGCATCTGCGGCGCACGATGGCCTGGGCGGAGCGGCGATTGTCCGGGCTGGCGACGGGCCGGAGCGTGCCGTCGGCGCGCGCCTGGCTGATGACGAATGCGGACAGCATGGTCCGTGCCGTCCGCACGGGATGCGACGTGCCGCGAGAGCGGCTTTTTGCCTATTTCGCGTCCCATATGGCCGTCACGGTGCGGGGGATGTGCGTCCTTGAAATTCGCGAGGCCATGGCGGATGGCACGCTGCCGGTGCCTGTTGCGCGGCGGCTGGCGGCGTTTCTGCGCGCATGGACGCGCGATCCGGCGCGGGCGGCCCCATTTGTGCCGGTGTTGCTGCGCCGGGCTGACATGCAGGCGCCCGAAAGGGAGGATCTGGCGACCGCGCTGAGGGCCATCGTGCGGCAGGACGGGCATCCGCCTGGTGCGACGGCGATGGAGGAGGGGCTGTAGGGTCCCGCCGCGAGCCTTGCGCGGGGCATGCCCGGTCGGGGCTGGTGATGGCCCGATCGCGCCGGAAGAGAGTATCAACGGTGGCGGAGGAGGCCTTGAAGGATATTTCTCCAGTGGTATTGATGGCTGGATTCTTGCTTCTCTGCCTTTGAAGAAAGACATGCTGGGTGAATTCTCTATTTTTGTGTGTTATTCGCGAGCATGATCTTCGGATAGTCCTGGTCGCCGCCTTTCTCTGTGGTGTGGGAGCTTGGGTAACGGCGCGCCTGTTCCGCCGTGCGTTGCAGACGGGCGGGTTGCAGCGGGTGGGGTGGCATGTGCTGACCGCCCTGGCCGCCGGAGTGGCCATCTGGTGCACGCATTTCATTGCGATGGCGGGCTTTCGGGCCGGTGTGAGGGTGACGTTCGACCCGTTGCTGACCCTGCTCTCGCTGTTCATCTGCATCGTCGGCAGCGTGCTGGGCTTCATCGCCGCCGGCAGCCGCGTCGTTCCATGGCCTTCGGTCGCGGGGGGTGTCCTGCTCGGCTCCTCCATCGCGGCCATGCATTATGTCGGCATGATGGCCTTTCACGTCCACGGGCAGGTGCGGTGGGACCCGCCCTATGTGATCGGGTCGGGCATCCTGGGGCCGGTCCTGTCCATGGCGGCGCTGCATATGGCGTTGAAGCGGACCGGGCAGGGCACCAATGCCATGGCGGGCCTGTTCGCCGCCGCCATCCTGTCGGTGCATTTTCTGGGCATGACGGCATTTCATGTCGTCTCGACGGGCGAGGGCATGGTGCCCGCCCATTCCGAAGCCCTGAAGACCATGACCATGGCCGTGATCGGCATGAGCCTGGTCATTCTGGTGATGGGCATGGTCAGTTATCTGATCGATGACAGCACGCGGGCGGAGACCATCGAACGCCTGCGGCGCATGGCGTTGAACGATGCACTGACCGGGCTGCCGAACCGGGCGAATTTCAATGACCGGCTGGACCTGGAAATCGCGCTGGCGACCCAGCGCGGGAGCAGGCTGGCGCTGATCGGTATCGATCTCGATCGGTTCAAGGATATCAACGACCTGCGGGGACATTCGGTCGGCGACGAGGTGCTGCGCGTGCTGGGCAGCCGCATGAAGGCCCTGTCGCATGAGGAACGGGGCGAATTCATCGCCCGGACCGGTGGTGACGAATTCACCGCGATCTGTCGCATCGGTGCGTCGGGCGAGGTGGAGGGCTTTGTCGACCGGATCGAAAAGGCCCTTTCCCTCCCGATCAGGACCGATGACCTGGAAATCGCCTCCGGCGGCAGCCTGGGGGTTGCGCTCTTTCCCGACGATGCCGCCGACAGGGAAAGCCTGATCAACGGCGCGGACCTGGCGATGTATCGCGCGAAATCGAACCCGTTGCAGCGGATCTGCTTCTATGAAGCCGGCATGGACGAGCGGGTTCGCGAGCGGCGCGCGCTGGCGGCCGACCTGCGCGACGCGATCAGCCGTAACCAGTTGACGCTGCATTATCAGGTCCAGACCATCGTATCGACCGGGCGTATCCGGGGCTACGAGGCCCTGCTGCGCTGGACGCATCCGACGCGGGGCCAGATTCCGCCTGGCGAATTCATTCCGCTGGCCGAGGAGAACGGGCTGATCCTGGCGATCGGGGAATGGGTGCTGCGCACGGCGTGCCGTGAAGCCGCGACGTGGGAACCGCCCTATACGATCGCGGTCAATCTCTCCGCCGTGCAGTTCATCAACGCCGACCTGCCTTCGGTGGTCCGGGCGGTTCTGGCCGAGACCGGGCTGGCCCCGGAACGGCTGGAACTGGAACTGACGGAATCGACCATTTTCGCCGATCGGGAGCGCTCGCTGGAGATGCTGCGCCAGATCCGGGAGCTGGGGGTGAGCATCGCCCTGGACGATTTCGGCACCGGCTATTCGTCGCTGGACACGCTGCGGTCGTTCACCTTCGACCGGATCAAGATCGACCGGTCCTTCTTCTGTTCCTCGGCGGCGACGGGCCAGACCATGGCCATTATCCGGGCCGTCCTGGCGCTGGGAAAGAGCTTCGGCATTCCGGTGGTGGCCGAGGGCATCGAGACCTATGACCAGCTTTCGATGCTGAACGCCGAAGGCTGCGAGGAAGCGCAGGGGTTCCTGCTGGGACATCCGGTCACGATGGAGGACATTATCCGCAAGGGGCAGGTCGCGCGGGTGGAGGAGGCGGCATGAGCATCAACTGGCCCTTCGGCCGTGAAGGCTGGTTTTCCACCGCCGAGATCGAGACTGCCGAGCTGGCCGTGGCGCGGTATCACCGGTGTGCCCAGCACATGCCGACGATGTATGTCGTGCTGATCGTCAATGCGTGGCTGCTTGCCGCCGTCTTTGGCCGGCAGGCGCCCGATTGGCTTTCGATCTTCTTTCCGGCCGTGGCCAGCGTGTTCTGTGCCTTCAGGATACGGTCCTGGATTCAGGCACGCCGGAGCGAGCCGACGCTGGAGCATGTCCAGGCGGTGTTGACCAGGACGGGCCGGCTTTCCGTCGGGCTGGTCATCGTTCAGGCGGTGTGGGCGTTGGCGCTTTATTCCTATGGTGACGAGGCGACGCGTTCTTTCCTGTTCTTCTACGTCGCCACCACGACGCTGTCGGTCATATCTTGTCTGGCGCATCTGCGGGTCGCGGCGATCAGGCTGGCGATCATCGCCAATGTGACGCTTCTGGTCCTGTGCCTGTTCGATGGCGCGTCGACCCATCTGGCCGCCACCCTGGGCCTGCTTGTCGATTCGATCGGCGGGATTGGCGTGTTGAGCAGCACCTATCGCGATTTTTCGAAAACCGTGAATGCGCGTGCCGAGGAATTGCGGCGGGCGAAGGAGCAGGAACTGCTGCTGCGGATGATCGACAACATGCCCGTGGCGGTCATGACGGTGGAGCCGCACACCTATATCATCAACTACGCGAACCAGATGTCCAAGGCATTGATCCGCAGTATCGAGCATCTTCTGCCGATCCGTGCCGATGACCTGATCGGCACCTCCATCGACGTGTTCCATCGTTCGCCGGCCCATCAGCGGGGCATTCTGGCCGATCCGAACAACCTGCCGCACAATGCGCGCATCCGCCTGGGCAACGAGGTGCTGGACCTGAAGATTTCCGCCATCACCGCCCGGGACGGCCATTATATGGCGCCCATGCTGACCTGGGCGCTGGTGACGAAGGAGGTCGAGGCGGAAAACCGCATCCGGCATCTGGCGCATTACGATGCGCTGACCGATCTGCCCAACCGGGTCACGTTTCGCCGGGAACTCGAAGAACGTCTGGCCTGGCCGGGCAATCGCGTCGGGCTGCTGTATGTCGATCTGGATGGTTTCAAGCTGGTCAACGATACGCGGGGGCACCAGGTCGGTGATGCCCTGCTGCAGCAGGTCGCGGCACGGCTGAAAATGGTCTGCAACGGCCCCGCCGTTACGCTGACCCGGCTGGGCGGGGACGAGTTTGCCGTGCTGCTGCCCCATGATTCCCGCCAGCAGGCCAAGGTGCAGGCCGACCTGATCGTCGCCGCGCTGGGGGCGCCCTTTGATCTCGATTACGACCGGACGATCCAGATCGGGGCGTCGGTCGGCATTGCCCTGGCGCCGGAACATGGCGGGGAGCCCGATATCCTGCTGTCGCGGGCCGACATGGCGCTGTATGCGGCCAAGGAGGCGGGAAGGGGAACGTCGCGGCTGTTCTCGCCCGATCTGGAAAAGCGCGTGCAGGAGCGGGTGCGCCTGGAAGAGGAGCTGAGGTCGGCCCTGGCGCGCGAGGATGGATTGTTCGTCTTCTACCAGCCGATCGTCGATCTGCAGTCGGGGCGCGTCACGTCGCGCGAGGCGCTGGCCCGCTGGCATCATCCGCAGCAGGGCTGGATTTCTCCCGCCAGGTTCGTGCCGGTGGCCGAGCAATGCGGGCTGATCGACCGGCTGGGTGCATTCATCCTGGAGCGGGCCTGCCGGAGTGCCGCGCAATGGGCGGACGAGGCGCATGTGGCCGTCAACGTGTCGGCCGCCCAGTTGGGCAAGGGCACATTGATCGATATCGTCTCGGCGGCGCTGTCCAGCGCGGGCCTGCCGGCGGAGCGGCTGGAGATCGAGGTGACCGAAACGGCGCTATTGGGCGACGAGCATCGCGGTATCCAGGACCTGCTGGCCCTGCGCGAGATGGGGGTGCGCGTGTCGTTGGACGATTTCGGCACCGGCTATTCGTCGCTGGCCCATCTGCGGACCTTCTCGTTCGACAAGATCAAGATCGACGGCTCCTTCGTCAGGGATGCGCTGGAGCGGCCGGAATGCGCCGCCGTGGTCCGGGCCATTGCCGATCTGGGCCAGCGGCTGGGGGTGCGGATCGTCGCCGAAGGGGTCGAGACCGAGGACCAGCTTGCGCTGGTCCGTGCGGAAGGGTGCCGGGAGGTGCAGGGTTATCTCTACGGACGCCCGGCGCCGGCGGACGCGGATGCGCCGCTGGTGGCCCGGCTCGGCGGAAGGCGCTGAGGGGCTGCCTCAAGGCCTGGCGTGGGGGCTATGCGGGGGGCGGATCGTCCGGTCGGGCCCAGGGTGGCAGCGCGAACGCTTCGACGAAATAGTCCAGCAGCGCGTTGACGCGTGCCGGGCGAAGCGGGCTGGGGGGGGTGACCAGGTAGAGCGCGATCGGCGGTGCCTGCCACTCCGGAAGGATGATTTCCAGCGATCCGGCCTGAAGATTGTCCCAGATCATGAATTCGGGGAACAGGCCGAAGCCCAGCCCGGCTTCGAGTGCCGGCAGGAAGCCTTCCGCATTGTTCGCGCGCAGGCGGGAGGCCTGGGACAGCACGTAATCCTTGCCGGATGGCGCATGGCGCAGGCGGATCGTCCCCGGGGCGGAGGTGTTGGTGTAGACGAAGCTCTTGTGGGCCTCGAGATCGCGCGGGTGGGTCGGCCGGCCCGTCGCATCGAGCCAGGCGGGGGTGGCGACCAGCAGCAGCCTGACCGCGCAGAGCCGGCGGGCCCGCAGCGAGGAATCCGCCAGCGAGGAGATCCGCAGCGCGATGTCGTAGCCCTCGGCCACCAGGTCGACGATCGCGTCGCTGAAATCGAGCGTGAGGTCGATGTCGGGATAGCGTTGCAGGAAGGCGGGCAGGACCGGCGAGAGATGCTTGACGCCGAATGTCATCGGCGCCGCGATGCGGATCTGGCCCGAGGGTTTCAGCGTGCCGTCCCGGGCCTGGGCCTCGGCGGCTTCGGCTTCGGCGATGATGCGGCTGGCATGGCCCAGGGCGTGGCGGCCCATGTCGGTCAGGGATAACTGGCGCGAATTGCGGTTGAACAGGCTGGCGCCCAGCGCCTGTTCCAGCCGGGTTACGGCCTTCGAGACCGTGGGCTTGGATAGCTGGATGTCCTCCGCCGCGCGTGCGAACGACCCCCATTCGGCCACTTTCGCGAAGATGGCCCAGGCTTCGAAATCGGGCAGTCGCATGAAGGATGGCCTTTTTGGAAACGGTCAGACGGGTCTCTTTCCATATATTTTCTGCCGGTGCCCGTCCAGACGGGGGCTCCGGCAGGCTCCGGGGGCGGAAAATCCGGAAACGAAGGGTTTCGCTTCCTGCCGTATCGGAGTGTTGCGGCGGGGGCGTAGGGTCCGTCCAGAAACATCAGACTGGAGGGATCACGATGATCGAGGTTCGTTCGTTCGCGGAACTGGGCCATGCCGACCATGGGTGGCTCGATGCGAAACATCATTTTTCCTTCGCGGATTATTACGATCCGCGCCGGATGCACTGGGGTGCGCTGCGTGTGTGGAACGATGACGCCATTGCGCCGGGGACCGGTTTCGGCACCCATCCGCATCGCGACATGGAAATCATCACCTATGTGCGCGAAGGGGCCATTACGCATCAGGATAATCTGGGCAATACGGGGCGCACCGAGGCGGGCGACGTGCAGGTGATGTCGGCCGGCACCGGCATCATGCACAGCGAGTATAATCGCGAGCCCGGCAGGACGCGCATCTTCCAGATCTGGATCATGCCGGACCGGGCGGGGCATGCGCCCTCGTGGGGCACGCGGGCCTTTCCCAGGGGGGAGCGTGGCGGGCGGTTCGTGGCGCTGGCCTCGGGCTACGATGCCGATACGGCGGGCGATGCCCTGCCGATCCATGCCGATGCGCGGGTTCTGGGCGCGACCCTGAAGAAGGGGGAAAGCGCGGAATACCGGCTGGGCGTGGAACGGCTGGGTTATCTGGTCCCGGCCAAGGGCAGCGTGGAGATCGAGGGCCGGACGGTCGGCACCCGTGATGGGGCGGCGATTTCGGAGACCGACGTGCTGACGGTGCGCGCGCTGGAGGATGCCGAGATCGTGCTGGTGGACGTTGCGCCCTGACCGGATCGGCGTCCGCCCCTGTTCCGCCCCTGCCCTTCGTGGCGGGGGCGGGCAGCCTGCTTGATTTTTGCCGCGGGGCGTCGCTTGATGCCGCCATGACGATCAAGCTCGATGATAGCTGGAAGGCGGCGCTGGCCCCCGAATTCGATGCGCCCTACATGCAGGCGCTGAAGGATTTCCTGCTGGCGGAGAAGGCGCGCGGCAAGGTGATCTTCCCCAGGGGGGCGGAATATTTCCGGGCGCTGGACCTGACCCCGCTGGATGACGTCAAGGTCGTGATCCTGGGCCAGGACCCGTATCATGGCGATGGCCAGGCCCATGGGCTGTGCTTCAGCGTGCGGCCCGGCGTGCGCATTCCGCCGTCGCTGGTCAATATCTACAAGGAACTCCAGAGCGACCTGGGTATTCCGCCGGCTCATCACGGCTATCTGGAATCCTGGGCGAAGCAGGGTGTCCTGCTGCTGAACAGCGTGCTGACGGTGGAGCGGGGCAATGCGGCCTCGCACCAGAAGCGGGGATGGGAGCAGTTTACCGATGCGGTGATCGCCCGCGTCAACGAGCAGCGCACGCCGGCGGTCTTCATGCTGTGGGGGGCCTATGCCCAGCGCAAGGCGGCCTTTGTCGACCAGTCGCGGCATCTGGTGCTGAAGGCGGCGCATCCGTCGCCGCTATCGGCGCATAACGGGTTCTTTGGCTGCCACCATTTTTCCAAGGCCAATGCGTTTCTGGTCAGCCATGGGCTGACGCCGATCGACTGGCGGTTGCCGGCGGAGCCGCCGAGGGATGTTTGACGGTCCTTTTTGAAAAAAAGAACCAAAAAACCCTGATTCGTTCAGGGGTCTTGTGCTGGGGCGCAGTTGACGACGGCGGGCGGCGGAGGGGCGCGCGAGTCCTGTCGTCGGCGCCGCACCGGGAATGGTTCGGTATTCAATTAAATTCCATGATCGCCAGGCGCATTCCTGCCCTGCCTTGTCCTCCGATCGCCAGCAACATTATGTTAAAAATGACTCTAACGGACGAGAAGGATGTCAGATATGCGGATTGTGGCCTCGCTGGCGGTGGTTGCCGCGCTGGGTGCCGTGCCCTCGCTGGCGCATGCGGCGCCGCTGCATGCGGCGTGGGAGAAGTTCAAGGCCGGCCGTGCGCTGCATCATCTCTCCAATGATGGAGAGCGGGCGCTGTCGGACATCGTAACCGCCCGGCAGCTTGTCGCGCAGGGGAAGGTGGATCAGGCGGTGCCGCCCCTTTATGACGCGCAGAAGCGGCTGGAGGCCGCCCGCAAGGCCGAGAAACGCTACAACGCGGCGGAAAGCGCGCTTCAGCCCGCGCCGCAGCATCCGCTGCCGCCGACGCATCGGCCGGTGACGACGCCGACGGACTGGGTGCCGGTGGGCGGCGAGTTCATCGCCAGCGACGTTCTGGCGCCTGAGAAGAAGGCGGCGGTCGCGTCGGCCAACGCCCAGTTGAAGGCAGGCGACAGCAAGGCCGCGGCCCAGACGATGCAGGTCGTGGGCGAGGATGTCGATTTCATCGTCGCGCTGGCGCCGCTGGACCAGATGGAAGGCGCGATCAACCGGGCGACGGTGTTCGTCGAGGGCCGCCAGCCGAAGCAGGCGGCCGAGGCGCTGGACCAGGCGCTGGACGGAATTGTCTTCGTCTCGCAGGATTTCATCGAGACCCTGGCGCCGACCGCCCCGGCGCCCTCGGCGCAGCCGGCGAAGAAATAATCATCGCGGCGGCCGGGGCGGACGGCGTTCGCCCCGGTCGTGCTTGCGTCTTCCGGCTGTCCGGCGCTAGTGGATGGGCGGATTTGCAGCGAACGAGGTGGCCGGACCGTGAACGGGCGGGACGCGATCAGGAAGGCGCGGCCGGGATGGGGCCGCTGGACGGTCGCCTTGCTCGTGCTGTGCGGCTATCTCGGCTTGCTGGGCATTCAGGCGCGCGCGCTGCCCGGTGAGATGCCCCGGGCCACGCTGGAGCGTCTGACGGGCATTCATCTGACGCCGGCATCCGCGTCCGGCATGTGTGACCACATGCCCGGTATGGCGATGGCCGGCATGCCGGGGCCGGGCGAGCGGTCGCATGACCATGCGCCGGACAATGATGCCTGCCCGCTTTGCCCGCTTCTGCACCTGTCGCTGGTTGTGCTGCCGGTGGTGCTGGCGGCGCTCTGTCTCCTGCACCGGCTGGTGCGGGTGCGCTACAGCCCGGCGCGGCCGCGTGCGCCGCCGATGCGGCGGGCCCTTTTGCGGCCCCCGGCCATTGGGCCGCCCCTGACGATCTGAGAGATTTTTCAGCGATCGTGCCGCCGCATGCCTGCAAGGGATGGGCCTGTACGATCCTGAACCGTCTCCGCGCACGACGCGCCCATGGCCTGCGTACGGGGAAACCGGTGCGCGTGGCCCGTGGGCTGTTGCTCTCTCTCAGATCAGGTTTCTGTCATGACAGATCATGTCCGGTCCCTGTGGATCGGTGCCGTGGCGTGCGGCTGGGCCGTCGCCGGCGGGTTGACCGTTGTTCCTGCCCGGGCCGACCAGGCCGTGTCCGCGCCGATATCCTCTCGATCCTCGTCTGCCGGAACGGCGGGCGAGTTCATTACCGTCAATGGCGTGCGGCGGCCGGCGGGGCATAGTGCGGATACGAGTGCCCTGCTGTCTCATGCGTTGGGGTTCAGCAGTTATGCGGCCGGCGGCGTGTCGGCGCTGCCGGTGCTGAACGGGATGGCGGATGACCGGGTGGCGACCTTTGTGGACGGGATGCGGATTGCCTCGGCCTGTCCCAATCACATGAATCCGGCGATGTCCTATATCGATCCGGACAGCGTGGCGTCGGTAGTCGCCACCGCCGGGATCACCTCGGTCAGCCAGGGGGGTGACAGTACCGGAGGGACGGTCTCGGTCGAGCGGCGCGATCCGCAATTTGCCAAGGCCGGGGCGCTTCTCGTCACCGGCCGGCTGCGGGGAGATTATCGCAGCAATGGAGGCGGGTCCGGCGCGTCGGGCTCGGTGACGGTGGCGAACGACCTGCTGAGCCTGCGCTATACCGGCTCCTACAGCCATGCCGGCGATTACCATGCCGGCGGTGACGGGCCGCGCGTGCGGTCGACCAGTTATCTGAGCTTCAACCATGCCGTCACGCTGGGCGTGCACAAGGACAATCATCTGCTGGCGCTGACGGTCGGGCAGCAGGATATTCCGTATGAGGGTTTTCCGAATCAATACATGGATATGACCAACAACCGGTCGACCTTCGTGAACGGAAAGTACAAGGGCGATTTCGACTGGGGCACGCTGGAGGCGCGGGGATTCTGGCAACGGGTGGATCATGTCATGGACATGATGTCGGACAAGGGTGGGCATACGGCCTCGACCGGTATGCCGATGAATACCGATGCGCGGACGGCGGGTTATGCGATCAAGGCGACGATTCCGCTTGGCCGGCGCCATGAGCTGGGCCTGGGGAGTTCGTTCGACCATAACGGGTTGAACGATTGGTGGCCGCCGCTGGCGGGCAGCATGATGATGGGGCCGGATACCTATCATAACGTCAATAACGGGTATCGGGACCGGCTGGGCCATTACATCGAATGGAAGGCGCAATGGCTGCCGCGCCTGTCCACCGAACTGGGGATGCGCAGTGACCTGGTGATGATGAATACCGGCCCGGTCGCGCCCTATTCCTGGACCGGGATGATGAGCATGGCCGATATCATGGCGGCGCGGCGGTTCAATGCGGCCTCGCGCGGGCGGACCGATACCAATTTCGATGTCACGGCGCTGGTGCGCTGGCATCCGCTCGACAGTCTGATGGTCGAGGGCGGGTATGCGCGCAAGACGCGCTCGCCCAATTTGTACGAACGTTATGCCTGGGGCAGGGGGGCGATGGCGAGCAGCATGATCGGCTGGTTCGGCGACGGGAACGGCTATGTCGGCAATCTGGGCCTGACGCCGGAGATTGCCAATACCGCCAGCATGACGATCACGTGGCATGATCCGCGCGATCAGGCGTGGCTGGTGAGAATCCAGCCCTACTACACATACACGCATCATTATATCAACGTGATGCGTATCGGGGCGCTTTCGAACGGCCTGTCGCAATTGCAGTTCGTCAACCACGATGCGCGGAGCTACGGCATCAACGGCTCGGCCTTTGCGCGGCTATGGCGGAGCGACGCGTTCGGCACCGGCGAGGTGCAGGCCAACCTCAACTGGGTGCGCGGGCAGGATCTGGTGACGCATTCCGGCCTTTATCATCAGATGCCGGCCAACGGCACGGTCGCGCTGCACGAGATTTATGAGAACTGGACCGGTCGCGTCGAGGTGACGCTGGTCAAGGCCAAGGACACGGTCGACTGGCTGCGGCATGAGCCGCGCACGCCGGGTTATGCATTGCTGGAATTGGGCGGGAGCTATCGGTGGCGGAATCTTACGCTCGATGCCAGCATCGATAACGTGCTGGACCAGAAATATGATCTGCCGCTCGGGGGGCTTTCGCTGGGCGATTACAGGGCGACGGGCGTGCTGGGGGCGCTGCCCGGACTGGGGCGCTCGTACAATCTGAGCCTGACGGCGACGTTCTGAGGGGGCGGATCAGCCGAAACGGAAGCCGGACAGGGCCTTGCCCATGATGGTGTCGCTGTAGTCGCGCCGCCCGGGGTCCTGTCCCGCTGCCCCGGCTGCGACCATCAGCGGCAGCAGATGTTCGGGGCGGGGATGGCATTGCAGGGCGCCGGGGGCGCGGTCCCAGTGGAGGAGGGCTTCGCGCCGTTGCTCCGGCGGTGCTTCCACGGCCTGCGCCAGCCAATTGTCGAAGGTGCGCGCGGCGGCGTCGGACGCCGGGTCGGGCGCCATGAAATGCGCGAGATTATGGTAGGTCATGCCGGTGGCGGCGATCAGCACGTTCTGGTCGCGCAGGGGGCGCAGTGCTGCGCCGACCTGCATTTCGGCTTTTGCATTCATATCGCGGCGCAGGGACAGTTCCACGATCGGGATATCGGCCTGTTCGAAGGCGAGCATGAAGGGGATGAAGACGCCGTGGTCGAAACCCCGTGCCGGGTCCTCGGCATTCGCGATCCCGGCCGCGTCCAGCAATGCGCGCACCCGTGCCGCCAGTTCCGGTGATCCGGGGGCGGGGTAGCGCAGCCGGTAGGTGTGGGCGGGGAAGCCGTAATAATCGTAGATCAGCGGCGGATGGGGGGCGGCGGTGACGGTCGGCACGTCCGTTTCCCAATGGCCCGAGACGGCAAGAATGGCGTCGGGGCGCCGGGGCAGCGTCGCGGCCAGCCCGCGCAGGTAGGCGGCCATATGGTCCCAGGTGTCGGGCCAGTCCATGAAGAAGCAGGGGCCGCCGCCATGGGGCAGGAACAGGACCGGCTGACGCGCGGATGCGACGCTGGCCTGTGGGGCGGGGGCTTGCGATTCCATGATGTGCTCCTGATGGGTGAGGGGCGCGGATATCATGCCATGGTTGAGGCACCACGATAAGCCCGGGCTATCGCCAACCACCCCGATTCATCCCATCCCGCTTGGAACGTTTCCGAAGAGGCTATAGCTGGCTTTGCAACGATCAAAGAAATTACATTGGTTAGCTGGAGCCTTGGGACGTATATCGGAGTCGGGTGTCTGGATTACTCTCTGGTGGCAGAAAGAGAGGGTGATAAAATGACGCTCTATCATCGGTGGAATCTTTGACATGAGAATAGCCTTTTAATATCAATGCGCTCTGGGAAGAGTGTTCCCCGCACACGCGGGGATGAACCGGCGAGAAAGAAAACGATCGCGGATTTCGTCAGGTGTTCCCCGCACACGCGGGGATGAACCGGACCGGTTCGTATGGAGTGAGGCCGACTATATGTGTTCCCCGCACACGCGGGGATGAACCGCAATCCCAGTGCCACCAACGCTATTCGCGACCGTGTTCCCCGCACACGCGGGGATGAACCGAGCACGCGGCGCCTCGACCCGAAACGCTGTCAGTGTTCCCCGCACACGCGGGGATGAACCGGGATAAATGCATCGTCCATTTTCGAACATAATGTGTTCCCCGCACACGCGGGGATGAACCGAGCTGATCAACATCCTGGTCAAGGCGGGCATTGTGTTCCCCGCACACGCGGGGATGAACCGTAGAACGTCACGCCGCGCCATGCGGCCGTAGCGTGTTCCCCGCACACGCGGGGATGAACCGGAGCCATCAGCATGGATGCGGACGGTCTTGGCGTGTTCCCCGCACACGCGGGGATGAACCGGACGTTGGCCAGCACGTTCAGCGCGCCGATCAGTGTTCCCCGCACACGCGGGGATGAACCGGCCGTTCCGCTGGATGAGTTCATCAAGATCGTGTGTTCCCCGCACACGCGGGGATGAACCGACGTTCTCGATGTGCGCGGCCGTGATGGAGCAGTGTTCCCCGCACACGCGGGGATGAACCGCTCGCTCGCAGTCGGCCAGCGGGACCCGACCGGTGTTCCCCGCACACGCGGGGATGAACCGGAGCAGGGACGCCTTCCCCCGGAAGTGCAGGAGTGTTCCCCGCACACGCGGGGATGAACCGGCGCCCAGGTGTGCCGGAATTTGGCTGGTTCTGTGTTCCCCGCACACGCGGGGATGAACCGGGCGCCCCGGTATTATTTGAGAGCGTCACTAGGTGTTCCCCGCACACGCGGGGATGAACCGATGAACCAGCTTCAGGAGCAGACGCGCCGCATGTGTTCCCCGCACACGCGGGGATGAACCGACCAGGCGATGATTGCGGTGCTCGATCCAGGCGTGTTCCCCGCACACGCGGGGATGAACCGCCGCTGTTGCCGCCCTCCAGTCCGAAATCGCCGTGTTCCCCGCACACGCGGGGATGAACCGCGCTCGGCATAGGTGATGACACGAATGCCATCGTGTTCCCCGCACACGCGGGGATGAACCGGGCTCCTATGTCGGCGCCACGCGCGAGGATGGGTGTTCCCCGCACACGCGGGGATGAACCGGGCCCGACGGTAAATATCCAGCAGCGTTTCCTGTGTTCCCCGCACACGCGGGGATGAACCGCGTCATTGTCTGGGTCCTTTTCTCTCTTGACCGTGTTCCCCGCACACGCGGGGATGAACCGCAGCGCGAGTGGTGGAGTCGTACCATTGGCCAGTGTTCCCCGCACACGCGGGGATGAACCGACCACCAACGGCGCCGCATTGATGCTGACGTCCGTGTTCCCCGCACACGCGGGGATGAACCGGTAGCGCGATCGGGCATGACGCGCGCGTATAGGTGTTCCCCGCACACGCGGGGATGAACCGATCGACGGGCTGGGGCGCACGGCCGATCACGCGTGTTCCCCGCACACGCGGGGATGAACCGGCGGCCTACGACACGATGTCGGCCTACCACTTGTGTTCCCCGCACATGCGGGGATGAACCGGGCTCGACATAGCAGTCGTGTGGCGGAAAATGGTGTTCCCCGCACACGCGGGGATGAACCGGGTGCCATCCTCGCGATCAACCCGGCGATCGGGTGTTCCCCGCACACGCGGGGATGAACCGTGGCTGGCACCGATCAACATCCTGGACACGCAGTGTTCCCCGCACACGCGGGGATCAACTGGTGGATCGCGGTGTCGCCAATATCCGGAACACGTGTTCCCCTCACACGGGGATATTCTTTGTTCAAATTCTATATTGTCTCATCGATTAGATTTTCCCCTCATTCTGTGTGAGGCTGGGAACAGGTATCTCATCGCCATCCCGTTATCTCTCCGGGCGAGGCTTGGAACAGATCGTCCCGTCTGACGAGGGAACCGCGCTGGCGCATAAGAAGTGGGGGGAGGTCGGGTGTCTATTTCAGGTGAGGACGGGCTCTCACTATTCTGGGGCAAGGCGCGAGCGGGTGTGTTCGGGGAGTCTGGTCTTTCAGGTCCTGCCATGCATCCGCTTGTCGCCCATATGCTCGACGTTGCGGCAGTAGCGGTTCTTCTGCCTGGATGGTCACAATGCGCGCTCGACAGACGCCAGATCGGTTTTCTGGTCGCTCTGCATGATATCGGCAAACTGACGCCAGGTTTCCAGGCGAAGGTGCCGGAGCATTGGCCCGCAGCGGTGTTCGGGCCGTTGTCGTCGAGGTTGGCCTCCGCCTCTCACGATGCGGATGGGCTGGCGCTTCTGAATGCGATGGCGAATGCGGAATTGGCGCCGTTATTCGCTCCGTCGCCTTCGCGGCGGCCGTGGCTTCTCTCTGCTCGGGGTGCGGTGTTGCGCGCGGTTGCCGGGCATCACGGGCGCCCGGTAGCGGAAACACGGGCCGACAGGCTGGATGACCGGGTGATGGTCTGGGCGCGTCGAATCGTCGCTCTGTTGTTCGATTTGTTTCGGCCTCCGCCGATTCCGCTGCTTGATGTCGCGGCGCTGCGGCGACTGGAATGGCGGCTCGCGGGGCTGACGGTGACGGCGGACTGGATCGGGTCCAGAGCCGAGTGGTTTCCGTATGCCGCACCCGATGAGATAGTCGATCCGGCTGCATATTTCTGGAATCAGGCCTTGCCCCGGGCGCATTCTGCCATTGCCCGTGCCGGTCTGGCACCGATGGCCGTGGCGCCCTTCGCCGGAGTCGGAGGGTTATTTGACCATATCAGCCAGCCGTCACCGGTGCAGGCGCTGGCGGAAGGCGTTGCTCTGCCTGATGGCCCGGCACTGATCGTCATCGAGGATATGACCGGCAGCGGCAAGACGGAGGCCGCTCTGACAATGGCGCATCGGCTGATGACGGCCGGACGCGGCGCCGGTCTGTTCGTTGCGCTGCCCACGATGGCGACGGCGAATGCCATGTATGACCGGTTGGTGGCGGCCTATCGACGGCTTTTCCAGCCATCGGCTCATCCATCGCTGGCATTGGCGCATGGCCGTGCGCCGCTGGATGAGCGATTTGCTGCGGCTTTGGCGCCGGATGACGATACAGCGCGCTCGGGTTCCGCCATGGAGGGTACGGCTGAAGCCCATTGCGCTGCGTGGCTGGGGAGCCAGTCGCGTCGGGCGTTGATGGCGCAGGTGGGGGTTGGAACGATCGACCAGGCTTTGATGGCCGTGCTGCCGGTGCGTTTCGCGACGGTGCGGCAGCAGGGGCTGGCTGAGAAGGTCCTGATTGTTGACGAATGCCACGCCTTCGATCCCTACATGCGGCGCGAAATGATCGAAATGCTGCGCTTTCATGCGGCAATGGGGGGATCGGCCATTCTGTTATCCGCCACGTTGACGCGACGGGTGCGTCAGGCGCTGGTCGATGCATTTCGGAGCGGCCTGGGGGCGCAGCCGGTGCCGCTTTCAGCCATGGCCTATCCGCTCGTAACCGTGGCGGGAAGCGGAGACGTCGGGGAGCATGCCTGCGCGCCACGGAATGGGCTGGCCCGTTCCGTGGCGGTCCGGCGGCTGACGGATGCCGATGCCGCGTTGGCCGAAGTCAAGCGCGGGGCTGGTGTTGGGGCGGCGGTCGCATGGATTCGCAATTCGGTGGACGACGTTATCGAGACCGCACGGACATTGCGCAGCCAAGGCGTGGACGCGCTGGTCTTTCATGCGCGCTTCGCCATGATCGATCGTCTGACAATCGAACGTGATGTTCTGGCGCGTTTCGGAAAGAATGGCGGGGGCGGTCAGCGGGCGGCGGTCCTGGTGGCGTCGCAGGTGATTGAGCAGAGCCTGGACCTGGATTTCGACCTGTTATGTACAGATCTGGCACCGATGGACCTGCTGATTCAGCGGGCTGGGCGGTTGTGGCGCCATTCGCGCGCCGGGCGGCCGGTCGAGACGCAGGAAATGCTGGTTGTCTCGCCCGAACCGGTTGCTGAGCCCGATGCGCTATGGGTGTGCCGTGTTCTGCCTCGGACAGCGGCTGTGTATCGCGACCCGGCATTGCTGTGGCGCACCGCGCGGGTCCTGTTTGCGCGTGGCTGCATCGATAGCCCTGGAGAGATCAGGGCGCTGATCGAGGCGGCTGGGGATGACGCGGCAGATGCTGTGCCTGAGGCCATGCTGGCTGCGAACATTCAGGAAACCGGGCGGGGGCAGGCGCAAGCTACGATGGCGGCGCGGAATGTCCTGTCGTTCGAGGGAGGTTATGCTCCTGAGACCGCGCAGTGGGAGGCCGAACTGGCCACCCCGACGCGTTTGCAGGAGATCCCGCAGATAACCGTGCGGCTTGCGGTCGTGCGCGATGGCGTGGTGGTGCCATGGGCTTCGGAAGCAGACTCGGTCGTCCACTCCGATCTACGACATGCCTGGGCTCTCTCCGAAGTGTCGGTGGCGCAGTACCGCCTGGCGTCTTGTCCCGCACCGGTTGGACTGGAGGCGGCTGTGGCCGCTGCTCGATCAGGATGGTCGCGCTGGGAGCGTGAGGCGGAGCGGACCATGCTGTTGCTGGTCCTTCGTGAAACGAAAGACGGATGGCGGGGGATGGGGCGGGCGGAGGATGGGCAGGAGGTTGTGGTCGGATATGATCGTGCTTGCGGTTTTTCCTATGTAAGACAAGAAACTTCATGAATGCATTTTGATAAGAATTTGTCACGATATTTTGATTTCTGGTCATTTTGAACGGGGAAAATAAAATCAATTCCGTTCATTTGTATGAAAATGGCTATGGACATTTTCTGCGACAGGAGTGACGTTTTTATTTGTAATGACATCGCCTCCGCTCAATCTCCTCTTTGACTCGTGGCTGCCGGTTCGCAGGCGCTCCGGTTCTGTCGTCTGTATCCGTCCGGCGCAGGTCGTCGATGGGCTGGCCGATGATCCGGTTGTGGCCTTCGAGTGGCCGCGCGCGGATTTTCGTATTGCATCCATTGAGTTCCTGATTGGCTTGCTGGCTACGGCCTTCCCCGCTGCCGATACGGCGCAGTGGATGGATCTGTGGTATGAGCCGCCGTCGGTCGAGGCCTTGGATCAGGCTTTTGCCCGTGTGGCCGAGGCGTTCTGGCTGGATGGGCCGGGGGCGCGCTTTCTTCAGGATCTTGATGATCTGGTCAGCAGTTCGGAGCCGGTGGAGCGATTGCTGATCGAGGCGCCGGGTGAAAGTACCCTGCGCAGGAATGCCGATTTGTTCGTGCATCGAGGGCAGGTCGCGGCTTTGGGGCGCCCGGCGGCGGCGATGGCGCTGTTTACATTGCAATCCTGGGCGCCCAGTGGCGGAGCAGGGAATATGACCGGCCTGCGCGGTGGCGGGCCGCTGGTCTCGCTGGTGTTGCCGGGGGAGGGGGCGAACCTGTGGCAGATCGCCTGGGCCAATACCCCATGCGGAAAGCCTGCGCCGGTGGATGATCTGGCGCGCATCTTTCCCTGGCTGGCGCCCACGCTGGTCTCGGGCAAGGGCGGGACGAAAGTGCGGGCGGAGCATAACGCGCATCCGCTGCAATGCTGGTGGGGAATGCCCCGGCGCATCCGGCTCGATTTTGGTGATGGTGGACCATGCGGTTTGACGGGCCAATTGGATGCCGCCACCGTGACCGGCTGGCGCCAGCGGCCCTATGGCATCAGTTATGACGGATGGACCGGCATGCCTTATGGAGGCGGCGCGTGCATTCATCCTCTGACGCCGCGCTATCGCCAGAAGCCTGATAGCGAGTGGCTTAGCGTCCATCCGCAGCCTGGCGGGATCGGCTATCGCCATTGGGTCGGCGTGGTGGTGGATAGCCGGGAGGGGAACCGGCTGCCCGCCAGCGCGGTGGCGACGTGGCGTGCCGAACGGGCACGCGATGCCGGGGGCGCCCAATCGCCACGTCTGCTGGCCGCCGGCTTTGACATGGACAATATGAAGGCACGTGGTTTCGTAGAAAGCGAAATGCCTTTGCCGGGCACGACCGATGCCCTTCGCCAGGAAAAACTGGACGGTTTTGCGCGCGATTGTGTCGAGGCGGCTGATCTGGTCGCCAGCGTGCTGCGTGGTGCGGTGCGCGAAGCCTTGTTCGGTGGTGCGACGGTGTCGCTGGATGCCACGTTGCTGTCCGGTGTGCGCGAGCGGTTTTGGGCCGGAACCTCCGGAGCGTTTTTCGATCTTCTCAATAGGCTTACGGAACAGGATGCCTATGCGGTGGAGACCGCACGTGTGGAATGGATGACGACGCTGCGGGTGCAGGCGATGGCGCGGTTCGATGCCACAGTGCACTTGTCGCCGGACATGCGGGAGGCAGAGGCGATGCGGGCGGCGCAGGCGCGACGCCGGCTGCGGGCAGCGGTTTCGGGCTTCGGAAAGGAAGGCGGTGCGATCATGCAGGTGATGAACATTCCTGTGCCTGAAAGTAAGAAGCAGGTCTCCACCAGGAAACGGGCATGAGCGGGCACCATGCCGGGATCGTGGCCAGTAAGGCCCGAAGCTGGTGGCGGGCGTTGCAACCTGATCCCGCGCGGGGGGAGCCTGGCGATCGGGCCGCGCTGGCGAAGTTGCGGCGCTGCGGCAGCGTGATCGATGTGCTGTTCGAGCCGGCAGCCCAGTCTCTCGCGCGCTCTTGTGGAGCGCGAGGGGATGATGAACTGGCACGCATCGCGCTGGTAGCCGGTGTGCTGGCCCATGTGCGTGCGGACCGATCCGGCCTGCGGGTGGCGCGCCAGATCGGTCCGGTGGACGCTACAGACGGGGCAACGGCGCTGTGCAAGCCGGTGCGCTTCCGCCGATTGCTCGACATGGCGGAATTCGACGATTGCCTGAGGGGCTTCCGTCGGCTGGTCGCCCTTGCCGATGCCGAAATGAATGTGCGCGACCTGGCGGAATCCGTCTTTCTGTGGCCCCGTCCCGATGGGCGGGATAGCGCTGCGGCGGACCGCGTTCGCGTGCGATGGGTGTACGAATACTGGAACGCCGGAGAGCCGGAGGGTGACATGCCTTCGGATCAGGTCCATGACTCTGTCGAGGAATTGCAATCGTGAGCCGTTTTCTGCAACTGCATCTTCTGACCTTTTATCCGCCGTCCAACGTCAATCGCGACGATACGGGCAATCCCAAGACGGCGGTGGTGGGCGGTGTGACGCGCCTGCGGATTTCCTCACAGGCGCTCAAGCGGGCCTGGCGCACGTCCGATATCTTTACCAGGGCGCTGGCCGGGCATATGGGGCAGCGTACCCAGCGCCTGGGCGACGAAATCTTCCGCTATCTGCGCGAGGAAAAAGGCATGGCGGAAAAGACGGCGCTGGAGATCGCCCGGTCGATCGCCGGCGTGTATGGCAAGGTCAAGGCCGAGAAGGACAAGAACCCGACCCATACCGAGCAGCTTGTCTTTGTCTCGCCAACGGAACGTGCCGCGGCGCTGAAACTGGCGGATCGGCTGGCTGCGGGTGAGGAGGTCGATCCTGCGAAGGAAAAGGACAGCCTGCTGTGCCGCGTGGATTCCGCCGCCGATATCGCCCTGTTCGGCCGGATGCTGGCCGCCGATCCCGTCTATAACCGTGAGGCGGCCGTGCAGGTGTCGCACGCCATCACCACGCATCATGTCACGGTCGAGGACGATTACTACACCGCGATCGACGACCTGAAAGGTGACCAGGATGATGCCGGCGCCGGTTTCATGGGGGAGGCCGGGTTCGGCTCCGGCGTGTTCTACCTTTATCTCTGCGTCAATTGCGATCTGTTGCGGGCCAATCTCGGCGGGGAAGCGGAAAGCGGCGTGATGGATGACGCGCTGGGGGCGTTGGCACAGGCGACGGCGACAGTGGCTCCCTCTGGCAAGCAGAACAGCTTCGCCGCGCTGGCGCGGGCGCATTACGTCCTGGCCGAAAAGGGCGATGCCCAGCCGCGCACTCTGGCTGGCGCATTCGCAAAGCCTGTGACCGGAACATCTCTGATGGAGAGTTCGATCGACGCTCTGAAAGCGTTCCGAGCCGATCTTGCCGCCGCCTATGGGCCCGGTTGCGATGCTGAATGCGCCCTCGAGATCGGGCATCCTGGCAGCGCAACGCTGTCGGACGTCGTGGCATTTTGCCGGACCTGACCGGCACCATGGCCCGTTTTCTGACCTTTGCTATGGTGGCGCCCGTCGCCTCGTTCGGTGCTCTGGCAGTGGGTGAACGCCGTGAGGGCTGGGATCGTCCGGCGCGGTCGGGTGTGTTGGGGCTGGTTGCGGCCTGCCTTGGCCTGACGCGCGAGGATGAGGCAGCGCAGTCGGCGCTGGCAGCTCAATACGGGCTGGCCATGTTGTGTCATGCGCCCGGAGAACCGATGACGGATTACCATACGACCCAGACAGCGCCGGCGCGACGCGGATGGCGGCCGGCAACGCGGGCCGAGGAACTGTCAGGCCCGGCGGAAGGTCTGGCCACGATCCTCTCCCGTCGGGATTATCGCACCGGAGCATGGCATCTTGGGGCGCTATGGTCCCGGGTGGACGCGCCGCGCTGGACGCTGGAAGCCATTGCGGCCGCGATGGCTGCGCCCGTATTTACCCCGTCCCTGGGTCGTCGTTCCTGTCCGCTGGGTCTTCCTCTCGCACCCATTCTGATCAGTGGCGGGACGGCGGCAGACGTATTGATGGACCGGCATGATACGGGGCCGGAGGCGCGGTTGAGGGTTCGTAGCGGCTCTTTCCGCGAGCAGCTTGCGGGGCGTGTGCGGGTGCGAGGCGCGCGGCCGCTGCTGGTTCTCGATACGGCCGATGTGGCGCGACAAGGGGGAGGCGCCCCTGTGCTACGGCGCGAAGTCCGGCGAGACCAGCCACTTTCGCGGACACGCTGGCAATTTGCTTTACGGGAAGAGGCCGTGCTGGTGCCGGGTGCGAAGGGAGAGTCATGATGTCGCCCTTTCTCTCGCGCGTCGCCTTGCGGCGCGACGCGCCGGTGCAGGCATTTGCCCGCCTGTTGGTGCCAGAAGGGCAGGCGCTGCAACATGGTGCCGCGCATCATCTGCTGTGGGCCCTGTTTGGCGATAGACCTGACCGCGACCGCGACTTTCTCTGGCGGCAGGTGGAGCCCGGTCGCTATATGGTCCTGTCCGCCCGGCCTCCCGTGGATACGCATGGGCTGTTTACGATCGAGAGTCGTCCGTTTGCTCCGGTGCTACGCGAGGGGGACCGGTTGCGTTTCCTGTTGCGGGCGAATGCCACGGTCGATCGCAAGATGCCGGGCAAGACGCGCAGCCAGCGGCATGACGTGGTGATGGATGTGCTTCATCATCTGCCAAGGGACCAACGTGCGTCGGCCCGTGCCGACGCGGTGGCCGGCGCGGCGGCAGCCTGGCTGGAGCGGCAGGGCTCGCGCGCCGGCTTTGTACCGGCTGTGCCTGTTGAAGTCGGGGCCTACGATGTTCTGCGGATTGCGCGCCCTGGAGGCGCTCGTGCATCGTTCGGCGTCATTGATCTGACGGGGGATCTGACGGTGAGGGAGCCTGCGGAATTTGTCGCGACCTTGTCGCGGGGGTTCGGGCGGGCACGCACCTTTGGTTGCGGCCTGATGCTGATCCGCCGCACGGGATAGCAACGCAGGCTATGTCGCGTTCCATGCCTGGTCTGCCACCGCCGCGCCCGATTCCGTTGAAGGAACGGTCGTCGATCCTGTTCGTCGAGAAGGGGCAGTTAGACGTTCTGGATGGCGCATTCGTTTTGGTGGATCAGTTGGGTATTCGGACCCACATCCCGATTGGCGGAATCGTGTGCCTGATGCTGGAACCAGGTACGCGTGTCAGCCATGCTGCGGCATCGTTGGCGGCGCGTGCGGGTACGCTGCTGATCTGGGTGGGTGAAGCTGGTGTTCGGCTTTATGCGTCCGGCCAGCCGGGCGGAGCCCGTGCTGATCGACTGCTGCTTCAGGCCCGGCTGGCGCTGGACGATACTGCGCGCCTGAAGGTCGTACGGAAAATGTATGCGCTGCGCTTCGGAGAGGACCCGCCTGAGCGGCGATCCGTGGACCAGTTGCGGGGAATCGAAGGTGCGCGGGTGCGTGAAACCTATCGCCTGCTGGCCCGCACGCATGGGGCCCGATGGGATGGACGGGCGTATGATCCGCATGCATGGGATACTGCCGATCTCGTCAATCGTTGCCTGTCGGCGGCCACGGCGGCGCTGTATGGCATTACCGAAGCGGCCATTCTGGCGGCTGGTTATGCCCCGGCGATCGGGTTCCTGCATTCGGGCAAGCCGCAAAGTTTTGTCTATGATATTGCGGATATCGTGAAGTTCGAGACGGTGGTGCCAGAAGCTTTTCGGGTTGCGGCTGCCGTCGAGCATGGTCGGCTTCTGGACGGGTGGCGGGTTACCGATCCTGTAGCGACGGTGCGTCATCGTTGCCGGGATGCGTTTCGGCGCACGAATATTCTGGAACGGCTCATTCCCTTGATTGAAGAGGTTCTGGCGGCCGGCGGCATGGACATGCCGGTCGCTTCGGATGAGGCCATGCCGGTTGCGTTTGACGACTCTAAAGGCCTGGGTGATGCTGGTCATCGTGGTTGAAAACGCGCCGCCCCGCTTGAGGGGGCGGCTCGCCGTCTGGCTGTTGGAAGTTCGGGCAGGCGTCTATGTCGGCACGTATGGGCGCCGGGTGCGCGAGATGATCTGGGGTCAGGTCTGCGCCTATATTGAGGATGGTAACGCCGTCATCGCCTGGGCAGCACCGAACGACGCCGGATTCGCATTCGATACCTGCGGACGCAACCGTCGAGTGCCTGTGGATTTCGACGGGCTCCGGCTTGTCGCATTCGGGACAGAGGCGGCACTTCCGACCCAGCCCGGGCCAGCCGCTACCCCACCACCAAGGCGGCGCAGACCTCGCTGAAACGAGGGCTCTTTGGTCGGTAGAATTTTTGACAAGGGAATAGGTGTTTTATATCAATTGTTTGATGGAAGAGTGTTCCCCGCATACGCGGGGATGAACCGATCGAGATCGATACCGATCAGCGCCAGCCTGCGTGTTCCCCGCATACGCGGGGATGAACCGCCGTTGCGACGGCTGGGGCAAAGAGTCCTGAAGTGTTCCCCGCATACGCGGGGATGAACCGAATCCGGCCGCGATCAACATGCTCATGCAGTCGTGTTCCCCGCATACGCGGGGATGAACCGCGGGCATTGGCATCGGACTGGCATGTCGCGAAGTGTTCCCCGCATACGCGGGGATGAACCGGCCTCGAGCGTCGCCGCATGCGCCCTGCCGCCGTGTTCCCCGCATACGCGGGGATGAACCGTCCATCCGGTTGCAGAGCTGATCCGCCTTTGCGTGTTCCCCGCATACGCGGGGATGAACCGATCTGAGCGTGCGATGCCTGCCGCCCCATGCCGTGTTCCCCGCATACGCGGGGATGAACCGGGCTCCGGGCATGCGCGGTCGCCCGGCGCAGCATGTTCACCCACCCACGCGGGGATGAATCGAACAGGAAAACCGTCTGCTACGAGTGGTATTCGTGTCCTGGCCCGGCTGACGCTGATCAATGAAAGCCCCTATTGGAATGGCGTTGCGATCTTTACCTGCGACGGCGATGACGCCGGGCGTTCACCCATGGGGGAGGTGGGCATGACGGGTGTGAACGTGCCGATTCCGGTACCGGTACCGGAATTCGCGATACCGGCGCACGGTTGATGATGGACGCGGGTTGTGCGGAAGCCTGCCCCCGAGCCACGTATCACGGCGTAAAAAGACTTTTCAATTGGAAATTACTGTCTGTAAATTCTTTACAGAAATACAGCGCGAATACCGGTTTCCACCTTCCGGGATGGGGTGTGATGGCGTTAAGCCTTGTGACGCCACGCTTCCCAAGAATACGGAAACCGTCACATGTCATATCAGGAATCGGCAACCGCCAAGCTCAACCAGATCATCCAGGCCAAGCAGGGCACCTGGGGCGGGATCAATCCCGACTATGTCGTGCGCATGCGCCTGCAGAACCGTTTTCAGACCGGGCTGGACATCGCGCGCTACACGGCTGCCATCATGCGCCAGGACATGGCTGCCTATGATGCCGATCCGGCGCAGTACACCCAGTCGCTGGGGGCCTGGCACGGTTTCATCGCGCAGCAGCAGATGATTTCGGTGAAGAAGCATTTCGGGTCGCTGAAGGGCCGCTACCTGTATCTGTCGGGCTGGATGGTCGCCGCGCTGCGCTCGGAATTCGGCCCGCTGCCCGACCAGTCGATGCATGAGAAGACGGCGGTGCCGGCGCTGATCGAGGAAATCTACACCTTCCTGCGCCAGGCCGATGCCCGCGAGCTGGGAGGGCTGTTCCGCGACCTCGATGCCGCGCGTGAAGCCGGCGATGCGGCGCGCGAGGCCGAGATCCAGGCGAAGATCGACAATCACGAGACCCATATCGTGCCGATCATCGCCGATATCGACGCGGGTTTCGGCAATGCCGAGGCGACCTACCTGCTGTCGAAGAAGATGATCGAGGCCGGTGCCTGCGCCATCCAGATCGAGAACCAGGTGTCGGACGAAAAGCAGTGCGGCCACCAGGACGGCAAGGTCACGGTGCCGCATGAGGACTTCCTGGCGAAGGTGCGCGCTGTCCGCTACGCGTTCCTGGAACTGGGGGTGGAAGACGGTGTGATCGTCTGCCGCACCGACAGCCTGGGTGCGGGCCTGACCAAGCAGATCGCCTATAGCAGCCAGCCGGGCGATCTGGGCGACCAGTACAATGCCTATCTGGATTGCGAAGAGGTGACCGACGGCACCGTGCGCGATGGCGACGTGATCATTGCCCGCGAAGGCAAGCTGCTGCGTCCGAAGCGGCTGCCCAGCAACCTCTACCAGTTCCGTCACGGAACCGGTGCGGATCGCTGCGTGCTGGACTGCATCACCGCGCTGGAGAATGGCGCCGACCTGCTGTGGATCGAGACGGAAAAGCCGCATATCGAGCAGATTGCCGGCATGATGGACCGTATCCGCGACGCCGTGCCGAATGCCAAGCTGGTCTACAACAACTCGCCGTCCTTCAACTGGACGCTCAATTTCCGCCAGCAGGTCTATGATGCCTGGAAGGAAGAAGGGCGCGACGTGACGGCGTATGACCGCGCGAAGCTGATGGCGCAGAGCTATGACGAGACCGAACTGGCGACGGAGGCCGACCTGCGCATCCGCTCGTTCCAGCGGGATGCGTCGAAGCGGGCCGGCATCTTCCATCACCTGATCACGCTGCCCACCTATCACACGGCGGCGCTGTCGACCGACAATCTCTCCAAGAGATATTTCGGCGAGGAGGGGATGCTGGGTTACGTGCAGAACGTCCAGCGCGAGGAGATCCGCCAGGGGATCGCGTGCGTCAAGCACCAGAACATGGCGGGCTCGGACATCGGCGACGATCACAAGGAGTATTTCGCCGGCGAAGCGGCGCTGAAGGCCGGCGGCGCGCATAACACCATGGGGCAGTTCGGCTGAAGCCGGCACCCCCTGGCGTTGCGGAATAAGAACAAGCAATAACGGTTATTGAAACTGCTGGCCCGGTCTTCCTGATGGAGGCCGGGCTTTTTTTATGGATGACGTGGCAGCGCGCTTCAGCGTCGGTGGCGAGCTGGAACTCAATGGGCGATGGAGCGTCACGGATCTGTCCGATGTCGCCGACCAGGGTGGCGTGGGGGTTGACGGCAACCAGCAGACAGTCTGGCAGGGGGGCCTGAACTGGTACCCCAACCGCCATTTCAAGTTCATGCTGGATTTCGACCATTTCATCGTCACCCGGTCGAAGGGGGGGGCTGGCGGGGTCAATCTGTTCGGACGGACCGGCAATCTGGTCGTGGGGCGGGTCCAGGCCAGTTTTTGAGGCGTTTTTTGGGTGGGATACCGGGTGGGACGTGCCGCCTGCCCATACCTCTTCGGGGTGAGGGCCGGCCATCCTGAGGTCGCCTTCATAGACGGATAATAACTATAAAAATAGTGGAATATCCGTGTTTTCGCTCGGGAACTGTCCGAATTAAACGAACAAAAACAGTCAATGACTTTTATGTCTCTATTGACCGTTAAATTACAACGTGTCATCGATCATTGCGGTTCGCATTAAATGCGAAAAATATCGTGAAATGTGCCTGCGTGTGCTGGGTCGAGGGTTCGTAGAACATGAAAGAAGGTTTCAAAGTCCGGCGCGTGCTTGCCCTGGCAACGGCCCTGTCCACCAGTTTTCTGCCGGCTCTGGCGGAGGCGGCTTCGCAGGATGACGAAATCACGGCATTGCGGCGTGAAATGCGGGAGATGCAGCGCCAGATGCGGGACGAGATCCGGGTGCTGCAGGCGCGGATCGCCCGCGATGAGGGCCGGGCCGTGCCCGCCTCCGCCGGCCATGATGGGGAGGGGGCGCCGCGTGTCGTCCATGCGCATCGCTGGGCCGGTGGTCCGTTGCCCGCGATCGGGGAACCGCGGGGACCGGCCGCCACGCATCGGCCCCGCACGGATGCCGAGACGCGCCTGATCACCCCGGAAGGGCCGATTCCGTCCTGGGCCGAGATCCGGGCCGCGACCGCGCGGGACGAGACCGTGCATGTGGGCGGGATGCGGATCGGTTTTCCGGCCGGGCGGCCCACGATCTCGTCGGAGGATGGCGCATACAGCTTCTCGCTCGGCCTGACGGCGATGGAGGATCTTGGGGGCTTTCTCGGCGCCGGGCCCAGGCGGGGCGAGGGGGCCGGCAATTTCAACAAATTCACCCAGAATGCCCGGCGCCTGCGGATCTATTTCTCCTGGCGCTACAAGGATTGGGTGGCGAACGTCACGCCGGAATTCGGCTCCAGCTCGGTGGACGGGTCGGTCAGCCTGTTCGAGGCCAACATGAACTATACCGGCCTGCATCATACCACGCTGACCGTGGGCTATTTCCAGCCCCGCATGGAAGAGGAAAGCGCGGAGCGGGCCTCGTCGTTCGAGTTCCTCGAGCGCCCGACCATCATCGATCTGGTGCGCAACCTGGCGGGCGGCGTCGCACGCTTCAGCATCGGCGGCGAGCATTATGAAAACCGCTGGCAGGCGGCCGCTTATTTCACCGGCCAGAAGTTCGGCGACCGGAACAAGGACACGACGATTACCGACAGCCAGACCGGCGCGGTGGCCCGCATCGTCGGCCGGCCCTATGTGAGCAAGGATATCGACGTCCATGTCGGGGCCGGCGCGACCAGCGCTTTCAAGGTCAACCAGAATTCGAGCGGCCGTACCTATACGTTCAGCGACAATATGGAGGTGCCGCTGGGCGAGACCTCGTTGCTGACATCGGGGGCGCTGAGCAATGTGTCCCAGATCTGGGCGGCCGGTCCGCAACTGGCCTTCCGCTGGCGGAAATTCCTGCTGAAGGGCGAATATTACCATGTGGGCGTGGAGCGCGGGCATAATGCCGGGGCGTCTCCGCTGCCGTCGCTGAATTTCGACGGGTGGTATGTCGCGGCCAACTATACGCTGTTCGGCCGGGGGCGTGGATACAACGTCAAGACCGGTGCCTTCACCACGCCGGGGGTCGAGCATGATTTCGATCCGGCGCGCGGCGATTGGGGCGCGCTGGAACTCAGCGGCCGCTGGAGCGTGGCGGACCTGTCCGATGTCGCCAACCAGGGCGGGGTGGGTGTCAACGGCAACCAGCAGACGGTCTGGGCGGGGGGATTGAACTGGTATCCCAACCAGCATTTCAAGTTCATGCTGGATTTCGACCATTTCATCGTCACCCGATCGAAGGGTGTGTCCGGCGGGGTGAACCTGCTGGGCCGGACGGGCAATGCCGTCGCCGGGCGCGTGCAGGCCACGTTCTGAACCGGGTTTTTTCATCCGCAACTGTCACCTGGACGAGAAACGATATGAAGAACGGTTTCATGGCGCCGTCGCGGCGCGGTTTTCTTGCCGGCACGGCTGCCGCCGCCACGGCGCTTGCCGTGGGCGCGCGCCCGCGTCCGGCGGCGGCGGCGACGCGGCTGCTGAATGTGTCGTACGATCCGACGCGCGAGCTTTATGCCGATGCCGGACGGGCCTTTTCCGTCTTCTGGGCGAAGGCCCATGGGGGTGAGCAGGTGGTGGTGACATCCTCGCACGGCGGGTCGGGCGCACAGGCGCGCTCGGTGCTGGAGGGGGCGCCCGCCGACGTGGTGACGCTGGGCCTGGCCTATGACATCGATATCCTGGCCCAGCACGGGCTGCTGGCGGCGGACTGGCAGACGCGCCTGCCGCACAATTCCACGCCTTACACCAGCACGATCGTCTTCCTGGTGCGCAAGGGGAACCCCAAGGGCATCCATGACTGGCCGGACCTGCTGCGGGACGGCGTGCAGGTGATTACGCCCAACCCCAAGACCTCGGGCGGTGCGCGCTGGAACTATCTGGCCGCCTGGGGCTGGGCGCTGCGCCAGCCCGGCGGGTCCGAAGCTTCGGCGACCGCGTATCTCAAGTCGCTGTTCGCCCATGTGCCGGTGCTGGATACCGGCGCGCGCGGGGCCACCAACAGTTTCGTGCAGCGCGGGCTGGGCGATGTGCTGATCGCATGGGAGGACGAGGCGCTGCTGGCGACGCGCGAGCTGGGGCCGGACACGTTCGACATCGTCGTGCCGCCGGTGACGATCCTGGCCGAACCGCCGGTCGCGGTGGTGGACAGGAACGTCAAGGCGCATGGAACGGAAGCGGTGGCGAAGGGGTTCCTCGACTTCCTGTTCACGCCCGAGGGGCAGCGGATCGGGGCGAAACATTATTTCCGCCCGGTCGATCCGGCGATCGTGGCCGAAACGGCGTCTGTCTTCCCCAAGACGACAACATTCGATGTCGCCAGCCTGGGTGGATGGACTAAGGTCCAGAAGACGCATTTCGCCGATGGCGGCGTGTTCGACCAGATCTATAGCCGATAACGGACTCTTTCATGGTGTTTTGCCTGCGGCGGCGCGATGGGCTGCCAGGTCTTTCCATATCCATCGCGTTCACGCTGGTCTGGATCGGCCTGATTGTCGCGTTGCCGCTAACGGCCCTGGTCTTGCGTCCGTGGCAGGATGGCGGCGGCGTCATGCTGCGGGTGCTGCATGACGCGCGCATGTATGCGGCGTTGCGCGTCAGCTTTGGCTGTGCCGCGCTGGCCGCCGCGATCGACGTGCCGCTGGGCCTGCTGCTGGCGTGGGCGCTGGTGCGCGCGCGCCTGCCCGGGCGGCGGGCGATCGATGCGCTGATCGACCTGCCCTTCGCCCTGCCGACCGCCGTGACGGGCATCACGCTGGCGACCCTGTACGGCCCTACCGGGTGGGTCGGCGCGCTGCTGGCCCGTGCCGGCATCCGCGTGGCCTACACGCCGGCCGGCATCGTGGCTGCGCTGATGTTCGTCGGCCTGCCCTTTATCGTGCGGGCCGTCGAACCGGTGCTGCGCGGCCTGCCGCCGGAACTGGAAGAGGCGGGGCTGCTGCTGGGGGCCAGCCCGTTGCAGAATTTTCGCCGGGTCATCCTGCCGCCCCTGCTGCCGCCGCTGGTGGCCGGGTTCAGCCTGGCCTTCGCGCGCTGCATCGGCGAGTACGGGTCGGTGATCTTCATCGCCGGCAATCAGCCGTTCCGTAGCGAGATCGCGCCGCTGCTGATCGTGGTGCGGTTGCAGGAATATGATTATAATGGCGCGACCGCGATCGCGCTGATCCTGCTGATGAGCGCGCTGGCGTGCATGACCGGCGTGGCCGCGCTGCGCCGCCGCGTGTCGCGCGGGCTGGTGGCGCGAGGGGCGGCGTGATGGGCGGGCCGTCGCGTCGCGGCAATGCCGTGCTGGTTGCCGCCACCTATCTGACGGTGCTGGCCGTGCTGGTGCTGCCGGTGCTGCTGGTGATGGTCGAAGCCCTGCGCACCGGAATCGGGGCCGCGTGGCGCAGCCTGCTGGACCCGGATGCGCTGTCCGCGATCCGCCTGACGCTGCTGGTCACGCTGGTGGCCACCATCGTCAATACCGCGGGTGGGATCATGGCGGCGTGGCTGGTGACCAAATATCGTTTTCGCGGCCGGGGGATTCTGGTCGCGCTGATCGAACTGCCGATCAGCGTCTCGCCGGTGATTGCCGGCCTGGTCTGGCTGCTGCTGTTCGGGCGGCAGGGCTGGTGGGGCGACTGGCTGGACCGGCACGATATCCAGATCGCCTTTGCCACGCCGGGTATCCTGCTGGCCACGCTCTTCGTGACCTTTCCCTATGTCGCGCGGACGCTGATGCCGTTCATGGAACAGCAGGGGCGCGAGGCGGAGGAAGCGGCGTTCCTGCTCGGGGCCGGGTTCTGGCGGACATTGTGGCGGGTGACGCTGCCCGATGCGCGCTGGGCGCTGCTGTCGGGCATCCTGCTGACGACCGCGCGGGGGATTGGCGAGTTCGGCGCGGTGTCGGTCGTCTCGGGCCATATTCCGGGGCTGACGGAAACCATGCCGCTGCATATCGAGACGCTCTATAACGGCTATCAGACGGTCGCCGCCTTCACCATGGCGGCGTTGCTGGCGCTGATTGCCATGGCCACCGTCCTGCTGCGGTCGTTTCTCGAGCATGATTTCAGGAAGGCGTCGTCATGAGCGTCCAGATCCGGTCCCTGACGCGCCGTGCGCCGAATGCGTCGCGCAAGATGCTCGACGGGGTTTCGCTGACCATCGAGGACGGGGCCTTCGTGGCCCTGGTCGGGCCGTCCGGCGCCGGCAAGACCACGCTGCTGCGGACCATCGCCGGGCTGGACGGGCCTTATGAGGGCACGGTGCTGGTCGATGGCCGGGTGCTGGCGGGGCGCCCGATGCGCGAGCGGCGGATCGGCTTCGTGTTCCAGAATTATGCGCTGTTCCGCCACATGACGGTGGCGCGCAATATCTCCTTCGGGCTGGATGTGCTGCCCCGGGGGGAGCGGCCGGATCGGGGGGCGATTGCCGCCCGGGTGGCCGAATTGCTGGAGCTGATCCAGTTGCCGACGCTGGGCGGGGCCTATCCGGACCAGTTGTCCGGCGGGCAGCGGCAGCGCGTGGCGCTGGCGCGCGCGCTGGCGACGAAGCCGGGCCTGCTGCTGCTGGACGAGCCGTTCGGCGCGCTGGACCCGATCGTGCGGCGGCAGATCCGTCGCTGGCTGCGCGGGCTGCACGACCAGCTTGGCCTGACGACGGTGCTGGTGACCCACGACCATGACGAGGCGCTGGAAGTGGCCGACCGGCTGGTGGTGATGCAGAACGGGCGCGTCGTGCAGGAGGCGGCGGCCGAGACGCTGGATGCCGCACCCGCCACGCCGTTCGTGATGGAATTTCTGGGCGAGGCGCTGGAATTCCCGGGCCAGGTCGCCCACGGGCGGTTCCTGCCCGACGACCCGAATGTCCTGTCCTTTGCCGTTGGCGCCGGCGATGGGCCGGCGACGGCCTACCTGCGCCCGCATGAGGCGCGGCTGGTGGCGGCGGGTGGGGCGGCCCGGGCCATACCGTTGACCGGCGGGCAGGGGGGATTGCGGCGGCTGGCGGTGGCGCTGGGCACGCGGGAGGTCGAGATCCTCGTCCTGCCGGAGCGGTTGGGCCAGGTGGGGACCGAGGGGCTGGGGCTCGATATCGGGCGGGCGCGCCTGTTTCGCGATGGCGCGCCGCTGGCCGGCGCGCCCCCCGTGGCGAGCGGGCAGGAATTGCCGCGTGTGACCGTCGGCTGACGCGGCAGAGGCGGGGCGGGCGGTTCAGCGGTGGGGGGCCACCAGCGCGAACAGCGTGCCCTCGGGGTCGCGGCATTGGGCGATCCACTGTCCGCCGGGAACTTCCATGGGCCCCTGGATGGCGTGGCCGCCCGCCTGTGCGACGCGTTCCAGCGCGGCATCCAGGGCCTCGACGGCGATATAGAACAGCCAGAATGGCGCTGCCGCGTCGGGTTCCGTCATCATGCCGCCCACTGGCGGTCCGCCGGTGGCGAACATCTGGTAGATCCCCCGCGGGCCCATATCCAGCGCGTCGGCCTTGGTCCAGCCGAACTGGCCGGCATAGAAGGCGAAGGCCGCCTCTCCGTCGCTTGCATAGAGTTCGTGCCATGCGACATGGCCGGGCGTGCCTTCCGGGGCCGGCGGCATCGGTGCTTCGCCATTGCCCTGGAACAGGGCGAAGGGGGCGCCCTGCGGATCGGTGACGACCGCGAAGCGGCCGACGCCGGGGATATCGTCCGGGGCGTGCAGGATGGCGCCGGAGGCGGCGGCGATCCGTGCGCTGGCAGCATCGACATTCTCCACGCCGATATAGCCGATCCAGCCCGGCCGGGCGGCGGCGTCCAGGTCCGGCAGGCCGAGGATGCCGGCCACCGGGCGTTCCGCGGCGCTCAGGATACGGTAGGCCATGCCGGGCACCCCGGCATCGCGCGCGTGCCAGCCGATGACGGTGCAATAAAACGACTCGGCGGCCGCTGGGTCGCCGGCGATCAGTTCGTACCAGACGAACGTGCCCGAATGGGTCGACATGGCGCATCCTCTCCTGCCGATCCGGCCCCGGCGGGCATCGCGCGGGTTGCGGCGGCCCTGATGACCGTGGTGCGGAACCGGGACCATATCAAGCGCCCCCATTCGCGGTTTTTTTGCCGGCCGCGCGGTGATATGGCCCGATAGCCGGGCTTTGCCGCCCGTGCCCCCGCCACGCCAGCCGAAGGAAATGCGCCATGCCCCCGGAATTGATCGCGGTCCTGATCGCGGTCAGCGACGACCGGCCGATGGTGCTGACGCTGGAAGGCGGCCGCCTGCTGCCCTCCGGGCCGCTGGAAGCGGGGCATCGGTCGCTGCAGACGGGTTTGCGCCTGTGGGTGGAGCACCAGACCGGCCATGCGCTGGGGCATGTGGAGCAGCTTTATACATTTGCCGATGCGCCGGTCGATGGCGGGCCGGATGAGCGGCGGGTCATGATCTCCTACCTCGCCTTGACCCGCACCCGCCGGGGCGAGCGCGGCTGGCGGGGCTGGTACGATTATTTCCCGTGGGAGGACCAGACGGCGCCTGAAGGCCGCGCGCTGGTGCAGCGTATCGTGCGGCTGCTGGAGGACTGGGCCGGGCGGGCGCCCTCGGCCGCCGGGCAGGAGGCGCGGCGCCAGCGTGTGGCGTTGACCTTCGGGCTGGATGGGCTGGGCTGGGACGACGAGCTGGTGCTGCAGCGCTACGAATTGCTGTGGGAGGCGGCGCTGGTGCCGGAATCCGCGCCGCCGGGGGCGGCGGTGCTGCCGGGCCTGAGCATGGCGCGCGACGAGCGGCGCGTGCTGGCCACCGCGATGGCGCGGCTGCGGGCCAAGATCCGCTACCGGCCGGTGATCTACGAGCTGATGCCCGACAGTTTCACGCTGCTGCACCTGCAGCGCACGGTCGAGGCGGTGGCTGGCCAGCCGATGCACAAGCAGAATTTCCGCCGGCTGGTGGCCCAGCAGGACCTGATCGAGGAGACGGGCGAGGTGGCGCCGGACACGCGCGGCCGGCCGGCGCGGCTGTTCCGCTTCCGGCGCGAGGTGATGGGCGCGCGGCGGATTGCGGGGTCGAAACTGCCGTTGGCGCGCCCGGTCTGAAAACCTGACCGACAATGCGGGCCGGCTTTGCGTGCCTTCTTTAGAAAATGCTGTTGAATGCGGCGTTCACGGATATGTTTGACGGGATCAGTGAACTGGAATGTCGGCGTTTTTTCCGTGATGGGTTTTAGGACGCGCGCCGGCATGGGTTGACGCGCGCGGCGGGCGGGTTGAACAGCACAAGGACGACGTTATGTATCTATATTATGCTCAACATGAGCATAAAGGTCGGAGGAGACCGTGATGTCCGAAACCCTTGCCGCTCCGTCCCAGCTCGATGCGCTCTATGATCGTGTCGCCCGTGTCGTCCCGCGCCTGGAATGGGATCTGTTCGCCGACGACATCGCGGCCATCCTGGAGCTGAAGCGGCGGCGCCGTGCGGTGATCCTGGCCCATAATTACCAGACGCCCGAGATCTTTCACTGCATCGCCGACATTCGGGGCGACAGCCTGGCCCTGGCGCGCGACGCGCAGGGGCTGGATGCCGAGGTGATCGTGATGGCCGGCGTGCATTTCATGGCCGAGACGGCGAAGCTGATGAACCCCGACCGCACGGTGCTGATGCCGTCGCTGGAAGCGGGATGTTCGCTGGCGGACTCGATCACCGCCGAGGATGTGCGGGCCCTGCGCCGCGCCCATCCCGGCGTGCCGGTGGTGACCTATGTGAACAGTACCGCCGAGGTGAAGGCGGAGAGCGACATCTGTTGCACCTCGGCCAATGCGCGGCGGATCGTGGAAAGCCTGGGCGTGCCGCGGGTGATCATGATCCCCGACGAGTTCCTGGCCCAGAACGTGCAGCGGGAAACCGGGGTCGAGATCATCACCTGGCGCGGCCATTGCGAGGTGCATGAGCGCTTCACGCCGCAGGAGATCCGCGACTGGCGCGCCGACAATCCGGACGTCGCGGTGCTGGCGCATCCGGAATGCCCGCCCGGCGTGGTGGCGGAGGCCGATTTTTCGGGCTCGACGGCCGCGATGTCGGATTTCGTCGCCGGTGGCGCGCATCGCAAGGTGCTGCTGGTGACCGAATGTTCCATGAGCGACAATCTCGCTGCCGCGCATCCGGAGGTGGAGTTCGTCCGGCCGTGCAATCTGTGCCCGCACATGAAGCGCATCACCCTGCGGGCCATCCGCCATGCGCTGGAGACCATGAGCCATGAGGTGACGATCCCGGCGCATCTGGTGGCGGGCGGGCGCCGCGCGGTCGAACGGATGCTGGCGGCATGACCGCTCTCGCCGCCCTGGCCGGGCAGCCGGTCATTGCCGGGGGCGGGCTGGCCGGTCTGGCGACCGCGCTGCTGATGGACCGGCCCTGCGTGCTGCTGTCGCCCGCGCCGCTGGGGCGGGATGCCGCCAGTGCGCTGGCGCAGGGCGGGATCGCGGCGGCGATCGGGACGGATGATTCGGTGGCCCTGCATGCGGCGGACACGCTGGCCGCCGGTGCCGGGCTGTGCGACCCGGACGCCGTTGCCGCCATTGTCGGGGCGGGCCCGGAGGCGGTGGCGGGGTTGCGGTCGCTGGGCGTGGTCTTCGACCTGGGTGCCGACGGGCAGCCCGACCTGCATCTGGAGGCCGCGCATGCCCGCGCGCGTATAGCCCATGCGCGGGGCGACGGCACCGGGGCCGAGATCATGCGGGCGCTGGTGGCGCGGGTATGGGCCACGCCGCGCATTACGGTGATCGAGGGGGCTGCGCTGCGCCGCCTGGTCCTGCGGGACGGGCGGGTGGTCGGGGTCGAGTTCATGCGGGGCGGCGTGGTGCGGGCCTTGCCGACGGCTGCCTGCGTCATCGCCACCGGCGGGGTGGGGGCGCTGTTTCCCGCCACCACCAGCCCGGTGGGTGGGCAGGGAATGGGGCTGGCCTGCGCGGCGCGGGCGGGGGCGGTGCTGCGCGACATGGAGTTCGTGCAGTTTCATCCCACGGCGCTGGCCGATGGGCCGGCCGGTGCGCCGCGGGCGCTGGTCAGCGAGGCGGTGCGGGGGGCCGGCGCGATCCTGGTGGATGAGACCGGGGCGCGCTTTACCGACGAGCTTGCGCCGCGCGACGTGGTGGCGCGTGCGATCGAGGCCCATCTGGCGGCCGGGCATCAGGTGTTGCTGGATGCGCGGACGGCCACGCGGGGGGCGTTTGCGCGGCATTTTCCCGGGATCGCGCGTGCCTGTGCGGCGCGGGGGCTGGACCCCGACCGCCAGCCGATGCCGGTGCGGCCGGCTGTGCATTACCATATGGGCGGGATCGAGACCGACCTGAACGGGCGCAGCACCGTGCCCGGCCTGTGGGCCTGCGGTGAGGCGGCGTCGACCGGGCTGCACGGCGCCAACCGGCTGGCCAGCAATTCGCTGCTGGAGGCTTTCGTCTGCGCAGGGTTCGTGGCGCGTGACCTGGATGCCGCTTCGCTGCCCATGCCGCGTCCGGTCGGGGAGCCGGCGCCCGATGCCGGGGACGGGGTGGGGCTGGCGGATATTCACGCCTGCCTTGGCCGTGCCGCCGGCATTCTGCGCGATGGTGCCGGGCTGGCCCGCGCCGCGCGGGCGCTGGCACCGCATGTGGCCACTGACGATCGTGCGCTGGTCGGGGCCATGCTGTGCCTGGCGGCGCTGGAGCGCCGGGAAAGCCGTGGTGGCCATTATCGTACCGATTATCCGCGAACCGCCGGGACCGCCGTGCATTCGCGCCTGACGCTGGCGCGGACCCTGACCATGCTGGCCGACCTGTCGTCCGGCGAGCCTGTCCTTACTCCTGCCGATGGATTGACCGTGCCATGACCCCTTTGCCCGACCTGATGCTGGAACCGCTGGTGCGTGCGGGATTGCTGGAGGATCTCGGTTGCGGCGGCGACCTGACGACCGATGCGCTGGCGGCGCCCGGCCAGAGGCTCCGCACCGCCCTGGTGGCGCGGCAGCCCGGCGTGGTGGCGGGGCTGGCACTGGCCCGGCTGGCCTTCACGCTGATGGACCCGTCGGTGCGCTTCGAGATCGAGCGGCCGGATGGCAGCGCGGTGGCGTCCGGTGAGCGGATTGCGCGCGTCACCGGGCCGGCGCCGGCGATTCTGGGCGGCGAGCGGGTGGCGCTGAATTTCCTGTCGCATCTGTGCGGGATCGCCACCGCCACGGCCGGGATCGTCCGTGCCGTCGCGGGGACGAAGGCGCGCGTGTGCTGTACGCGCAAGACGCTGCCGGGGATGCGGGCGATCCAGAAATATGCGGTGCGGGCCGGTGGCGGGGCGAATCATCGCTTTCGGCTGGATGATGCGATCCTGATCAAGGACAATCACATCGCGCTGGCTGGCGGCGATGTGGCGCATGCGCTGGCGGCGGCGCGGGCGCGGGCGGGGCATCTGGTGAGTATCGAGCTGGAAGTCGATACGCTCGACCAGTTGGCGCAGGCGCTGCGGGCGGGGGGAGCGGATGCGTACCTGCTGGACAACATGAATCCCGACCAGTTGCGCGAGGCCGTTGCCATGGTGAACGGGCGCGCCGTGACCGAGGCCTCGGGCGGGATCACGCCCGATAGCGCGCCCGGGATTGCCGCGACGGGGGTGGATATCCTGTCGGTCGGCTGGCTGACCCATACGGTGCGGGCGCTGGATATCGGGCTGGATCATGAGGTGGATGGCTGAAAGCCACACTGGTGGCTCGACAGCGGAGCGTGTCCCTGTCCATCATGACGGATCGGGCGCTCCGGTGCGCCCGTCGATGATGGAAGCCGCGCGATGTCCATGCGTCCCGCCGTTCTGTTTGTCTGTACCGGCAATATCTGCCGCTCGCCGCTGGCCGAGGCGGCGTTTCGGGTGGCGGCCGAACGCCATGGGCTGGAGGGGCTGGTCGATTCGGCCGGGACCGGCGACTGGCATCGGGGCGAGGCGCCCGACCGGCGGGCGCAGGCGGTGGCGCGGCGGCATGGGCTCGATATCGCCGATTATCGGGCGCGGATGGTCAGCGCGGCCGATTTCCGGACCTTTACCCATATCGTCGCCCTCGATCCGGGCCATCTGAAGATATTGCGCAGTCGCCGGCCTATCGATTCGGAGGCCGAACTCTCGCTGCTGCTGGATCATGTGCCGGGGCGGGAGGGGCAGGGCGTGGCCGATCCGTATTACGGGGACGCGCGGGCTTTCGACGTGACATGGGCGGATGTGCGGCAGGGGGCCGAGGCCCTGGCGTTGAAGCTGGCGCGGGCCACCATGATGTGACCGGCAGAGGAGACGCGTGATGGCGCGATATGGGCTGATCGCCTGCCTGGGGGCCATGCTGGCGGTGCCAGCGGGCGGGTGGGCCGCGCCGCCGGTCGAGCGGCTGCGCCTGCCGGCGGGGTTCCATGTCTCGGTCTATACCGACCAGGTTCCTTCGGCGCGGGAAATGGCGGTGGGGGCGCGGGGCACGCTGTTCGTGGGCTCGATGAGCGGGGGCGTGGTCTATGCGGTGACGGGTGGGCCCGAGCGGGCCACGCGGGTGCGGATCGTGGCGCGCGGGCTGACCATGCCGGTGGGCGTCGCCTTTCATGAGGGCGACCTGTATATTTCCGACGTGCGGGACATCGTGGTGCTGCGCGGGATCGAGGACCATCTGGACGACCCGCCGAAGCCCGAGGTGGCCGTGACCGGCCTGCCATGGCGGATGGGCGATCACGGCTGGAAATTCATCGCCTTCGGGCCCGACGGCAAGCTGTATGTGCCGATCGGCGCGCCGTGCAATATCTGCGATGTCGGCCATCGTTTCGGCAAGCTGATGCGGATGAATGCGGACGGGTCCGGCCGCGAGGATATGGCCTGGGGCATCCGCAACAGTGTCGGGTTCGACTGGCAGCCGGGCACGGGGAGGCTGTGGTTCACCGATAATGGGCGCGACCTGCTGGGCGATGATATTCCCAGTGACGAGCTGAACCGGCTGGACCATCCCGGCCAGTCCTTCGGTTATCCCTTCTGCCATCAGGGCGACATCCTGGACCCGGTTTTCGGGCGTGGGCAGGATTGCCGTGCCTTCACCCCGCCGGTGCTGAAACTGGGGGCGCATGTGGGGGCGGTGGGGATGCGTTTCTATAAAGGGGGCATGTTCCCCGATTCCTATCGCGGCGGCGCGCTGATCGCGGAGCATGGGTCGTGGAATCGCAGCCGGCTGGCGGGCTATCGGGTGATGGCGGTGCGATTCGGCGCCGATGGCGCGGTGGCGTCCTATACGCCGCTGCTGGACGGGTTCCAGAACGACGAGACGCCCTGGGGACGGCCGGCGGACGTGCAGCCGCTGGCGGATGGCAGTGTGCTGGTGAGCGACGACCTGGCCGGCGCGATCTATCGCGTGACCTACAAGGCGCCTTGAAAACCGCTTTTTTTGGAAAGGGTGGCGCGAGTGACGGGGCTCGAACCCGCGACCTCCGGCGTGACAGGCCGGCGCTCTAACCAACTGAGCTACACCCGCATCGGCTTGGGGTTCGCACCCCTCGTCCGTGTGTGGAGGGCGAATTAACAAAGCCCGGCGATTCTGGCAACAGCCTGCGTGAGAAAAAAATGACAGGCGCCGGAAAACCTGCCCGATGCATCGATGCGCCGGGCAGGCCAAGCCATGCTTAGTTCGTGCCTGCGTCGCCCAGGGTCCTGGCACCCTCCAGCGTCACGGCGACCGCGTGGACCGTGGCGGCGATGCGGACCGCGGTCTGGACCTGTTCGGCCGACAGGCCGCCTTCGCGCACCACGCGCTCGTGGCTTTCGACGCACATGCCGCAGCCATTGATGGCCGAGACGGCGAGGGACCACAGTTCGAAATCCAGCTTCTCGACGCCGGGGCGGCCGATGACGTTCATCCGCAGGCGCGCGGGCATCTTGGCGTAGTCGCCTTCGACCATATGCACGAAGCGGTAATAGATGTTGTTCATGCCCATGATCGCGGCGGCGGCCTTGGCGGCGTCCAGGGCTTCGGGCGACAGGACGGACTGGTATTCGGCCACGATGGCGCGCGTGACGTCATCGTTGCGCGCGGCGAGGGCCGAGGCGACGAAGGTGCCGGCCAGCTGCTGCGACGACAGGGTGACGTCGTTGGCCAGGGAGCCGAGATTGAGCTTGAGATCCTTCGCGTAATCGGGAAGGCGGTCCTTGAGGGATTCGATCGACATGGCGGACAGACCTGCTGGGCGGAGGCACCCGGCCGGACGGGCGGTCGCGGGAGGGCTCCGGCAAATGGAAAACAGGGGGACGGGCGCTGCCCGTCAACGTCATCGGGACGTCGCCGCTTGGCGAGCCGGGCCCCGTCGCGGGCAGGGCCCGCGTGCCGCCCGTCCGCGATCCGGACGGGCGGGGTGGTCCGGCCATGGGGCCGGACCGTCCTGACCGGGAAGGATCAGGGCTTCAGGAAGGCTTCGCCCTGCTTCCAGTTGCACGGGCACAGCTCGTCGCTCTGCAGCGCGTCCAGGATGCGCAGGATTTCCTGCGGGTTGCGGCCGACCGACAGGTCGTTGACGCTGACGTGGCGGATGATGCCTTCCGGATCGACCAGGAAGGTCGCGCGGTTGGCAACGCCGGCCGCAGCCGACAGGACGCCCAGGGCCGAAGACAGCTCGCGCTTGATGTCGGCCAGCATCGGGATCTGAAGGCCCTTGAGGTCTTCATGGTGCAGGCGCCAGTTCAGGTGCACGAACTCGCTGTCGATCGAGACGCCGTAGACCACGGTGTCGCGGTCCTTGAACTCGCCGGCCAGCTTGCCGAAGGCGACGATTTCGGTCGGGCAGACGAACGTGAAATCCTTCGGCCAGAAGAAGACGAGCTTCCACTTGCCCGCATCGGTCTTGTCCGAAATCTGGACGAAATCGCCCTTCAGCCCTTCCGGGCCGCCGGGGACGGCCGCCAGATCGAATTCCGGAAATTTATCGCCGACTGTCAGCATCGGTTTTGCTCCCTTGTAGAGGTGGTCGTGACCGTGGCCACACCAGGCGGTCACGGCATGGGTTGTATCTATGGCTCCGAAGTCGATATCATGCCAATGAATAATTTATATCTGGATGATCGAACCGATCGATGACGCCACTGCCTTCCGCGCAGCAACTGCGCTATCTGATCACGCTGGCGGAACTGCGGCATTTCGGCCGTGCCGCCCAGGCCTGCGCGGTGACGCAATCCACGCTGTCGGCCGGCATCCTGGCGCTGGAACGGCAGCTCGATATTCAACTGCTGGACCGGAATGTCGGCAAGCGTGTGGTCTTTACCCCCATCGGGGACGAGGTTGCCGCACGGGCGCGATTTGCGCTGGAGGCCCTGCAGGGGGTGCAGGATGTGGCCGATGCCTCGCGCGCGCCGATGACGGGGCTGCTGCGGATCGGGGTGATCCCGACCATCGGGCCCTTTGTGGTGCCGGGGCTGGTCGCGCGGCTGCGCCGGCATTTTCCGCAGATCCGGCTGTCGGTGAACGAGGACCTGACGGGCAATGTGCTGGACAAGCTGGCCCTGGGCCGGCTGGACCTGGTGCTGCTGGCCATGCCCTGCCCGTGCGAGGGGGCGGAGACGCTGCCGCTGTGGCGGGACGAGTTCATGCTGGTGCTGCCGGCCAATCATCCGCTGGCGGCGCTGGAGTCGATTCCGGTGGAGCGCATCGCGGGCGAGCGGATGGTGCTGCTGGAGGACGGGCATTGCCTGCGCGACCAGACCCTGGCGCTGTGCCGGCAGGAGCGGGGCTGGACCAGCACGGATGGCGAGGAGGAATTCGTCGTGACCTCGCTCTATACACTGGTCGAGATGGTGGCGGAGGGGCTGGGGATCGCGCTGCTGCCGCGCCTGGCCGTGGAGTCGGGCATTCTGCGCGACCTTCCGGTGGCCGTGCGGCCGGTAACGGGGTGCCAGGCCTGGCGCACCATCGGGCTGGGCTGGCGGGCCCGTTCGCCCCGCGCGGGCGAGTTCCGACTGCTGGCCCCGCATGTCCGGCCGCCGGCCCTGGAGGTGCCGGCGGTGGGATGAAAATGCAGCCCGGAAGGGTGGAGAGGGGGCTGCATGGTTGACTCGGGGGCGCTCGCCCGGTATTCGGCCCGTCTTCGCGGTTTACCGCCGCCAGTGAGGGTCGGGTCATGAAGATCAGAAACAGCCTGAAGTCGGCCAAGGTTCGTGACAAGGACTGCCGTGTGGTCCGTCGTCATGGCAAGGTCTATGTCATCAACAAGAAGAACCCCCGCATGAAGGCCCGCCAGGGCTGAATGTCGCGGACGGCCTTGGCCGTACCGTTCTTCTTTGGTGACGCGAAAACCCGTGCCTGCCCCCGTATTGCGGGTGGTTGGCGCGGGTTTTCGCGCGTACGCGCCATGCTGGCGGCGCTGCTGTGGCTGGGCGGCGCGATGCCGGCACGGGCGGATGCGCCTGGCGCGGGGCATCCGGCGCAGTCCGGCCCGGCTTCGACTCCGGATCTGTCCGCCCTGACGGCCCAACTGGCGGCCGCGACCTCGCGCGCTGCGGCTGCCGATCTGGAAGCGCGCCTGGAGCGGGCGCGGCGGCATGCGCTCTCGCCCACCACGCGCCTGCTGCAACGGGGGGCCATGGCGCATCTGGCCGACGGCAAGGCGCTGGGTGCGGTCGAGGACCTGGATGATGCGCTGGTCCTGCAACCGGATGTCGCGATCCTGTGGCGCGACCGGGCGCAGGCGCGGCTGGCGGCGCGGGACCTGACCGGGGCGATCGCCGATCTGGGGGTGGCCTTGCAGCGCGACGGGCGGGATGCGGTGGCATGGCGGCTGCTGTCGGCGGTCGAAGAGCAGCGTGGCGACTGGCAGGCGGCCGAGCGGGCCTGGCAGCGCGTGATGGCGCTGGACCCGATGGTGGATGGCGGCCGCGCCAATGGCGAGCGGCTGCATCTGAAGGCATTCGGCCGCCCGACCTGACCGGCGCGGTTGCGGGATGCCCCCCTGCGATACGTTACTTGCGATACGTAACTATCGCGATTCCCGACATTTTATGGCATGATCGTTCGCATGAACGATCAGGCCGCACGTGGAACGACAGCGGGTGGGCGCCGGGTGGCCGGGCCGGTGCCGGATCGCGCATCCCTGCGCGCGACCGCCCTGGCGCATCTGGCCCGTTTCGGCACCACGCGCGCCGGTTTGACGCAGGTGCTGGAGCGCCGCGTGCAGCGCTGGGCCCGGCGCGCCGTCGAGGGCGGCGAACTGTCGGAAAATGTGGAAGCCCGGGCCGCGCCGCTGGGCGCCGTGATCGAACAGGTGGTGGCGGAAATGGTGGCCCTGGGGGCGGTGGACGACGCGGCGTTCGCCGGGTCGCGCGCGCGGTCGCTGACGCGATCCGGCCGGTCGCGCCGCGCGGTGCAGGCGCATCTGGCGGCGCGGGGGGTGGAGGCGGACATTGTCGGCACCGTGCTGGATGAGACGCTGGGCGAGCGTGGGCAGGACGGGCAGGAAATGGAGCTGGCGGCGGCCCTGATCTTTGCGCGCCGGCGCCGTGCCGGGCCCTTTGCCCCCGTCCCGGAAGGGGGCGAGGACGCGGTATCGGGCGACGAAGAGGCAGTGCGGCGCCGCAAGGCGCTGGATGCCATGGCCCGGGCCGGGTTCGGCCGCGCGACGGCCGAGGCGGCGCTGGACATGGACCCCGAGGAAGCCGAGGACCGGATTATCCGGATGAAATCGGCGTGAGGGCCGGAGGATGGGTTGCGCGCGGGCTGATGCTGTGCGGCCTGCTGCCGCTGGCGGCCTGTGGCGGCGGGAGCGGCCATGGCTGGAACGGTTCGGTGCAGTGCGCGCCCTATGCCCGCTCGGTCACCGGGTTGCGGCTGAGTGGCGCCGCCGCCGGCTGGTGGCGGCAGTCCGAAGGTGCGTATGCGCATACGCATGTGCCCGCGCCGGGCGAGGTGCTGGTGTTCCGCTCCACCCATCGGTTGCCGGACGGGCATGTCTCGGTCGTGCGGCAGGTGCGTGGGTCGCGGGCGATCCTGGTCGATCAGGCGAACTGGGTGCCGGGGCGCATCGATCATGGCATTCCGGTGGTCGATGTCTCGCAGGCCAATGACTGGTCGGCGGTCAGGGTGTGGTGGCAGCCGGTTCACAGCCTGGGTAAAAGCGTCTATCCCACATATGGGTTCATCTCGCGCGATCTGCCGGATCGTCCGTCGCCGGACGCGTGACCGGGCGCGGGGCAGGCGGCGCTTGCATGGTGGGCCTCCCGGTTCCATGTCATATCGGGGTCCATGTCATGTCGGAACTGTCGGGACGGCCGGTGCCGGCCCCGAAGCCGACGGCGCCAAGGCGCGGAAACGAGGGTGTGTGTTATGGGTAGCTTGAGCATCTGGCACTGGCTGATCGTTCTGGCGGTGGTGCTGGTCCTGTTCGGTGGCGGCGGCAAGATCAGCACGCTGATGGGCGATGTCGCGCGCGGCGTGAAATCGTTCAAGAAGAACATGGCCGACGACGAGAGCATGGAAAACGCGAATAGCGGATCGGGCGGGCATATCGCCCCGCCGGGGCCGGCGGCCGGTGCGCAGCGCGATGCCAGCTTCTCGGCATCGGGCCGTCCGTCGGGGTCTTCGACCCCCTGAGCCTGTGGCCGGGCGAACGATTCGGGATCATGTGACGATATGGACCAGATGACGACGACCGATCTGTGGGCCGATGCGGTGCAGGACATCATCGGTGCCGGCCGGCGGATGGACCGGTTCGGCTGGGTGCCGGCCACGGCCGGCAATATCAGCCGCCGCCTGCCGGACGGGCGGATCGCGATCACACGGTCGGGTGGGCACAAGGGATTCCTGACCCCGGACGGCGTGATCGAGGTCGGGATGGATGGCAGGGCCGTGCATGCCGGCGACCGGCCCAGTGCCGAGACGCTGCTGCATTGCCAGCTCTACGCGCATGACCCGGCCATCGGGGCGGTGCTGCATGGCCATTCCGTCGCCTCGACCGTGCTGTCGATGGCGGCGACGGATGGCGCGATCACCCTGGCGGACTATGAGGTCCAGAAGGTGTTCGAGGGGCAGGCCACCCACGCGGCCAGCGTGCGCGTGCCGGTGTTCGACAACGACCAGGACATTGCGCGGCTGTGTACGGTGGTGGCGCCCGATCTGGGGCGGATGCCGGCGGGCTACGTGATTCGCGGCCACGGCGTGTATGTGTGGGGCCCCACGATGGATATGGCGCTGGCGCGGCTGGAGGGGCTGGAATTCCTGCTGGCCTGCGAACTGGAAAAGAGGAAGCTCGGCCGATGAGTCGCCTGACCGTCTATCGCGACGACGATCCGGGGCATATCGTGCTGCGTACCGAGAGCGCGCCGGAGATGGCCGAGACGCTGCGGGGCATCGGCGTGCGTTTCGAACGCTGGAACAGCCCGGTGGTGCCGCCGCCCGATGCCGCGCCCGATGCGGTGCTGGAGGCCTATCGCCCCTATCTGGACGAGCTGATGGGTGCGACCGGGGCGGGGTCGGCCGATGTGGTGCGGATTACCACCCGGACGCCGAACCTGGCCGAATTGCGGGCGAAATTCCTGTCGGAACATATCCACAGCGAGGACGAGGTCCGGTTCTTCGTCCATGGCTGGGGCAATTTCGTGCTGCATGTCGGGGGCAGCGTCTATGACGTGCATTGCGTCGCGGGCGACCTGATTTCGGTCCCTGCCGGCATTCCGCACTGGTTCGATGCCGGGATGGAGCCCGATGTCGTGGCGTTGCGGGTCTTTACCGACAAGACCGGCTGGATTGCCCAATATACGGGCGACGATATCGCCCAGCGCTTTCCGGCGGCCTGAGGAGCGGATGATCGTGGCGGAAGCGGTGACGCAGGCGGGCGGGATCGACTCTGTCCTGCTGGATATCGAAGGTACGACGATTCCGGTCGCCTTCGTGCATCAGGTTCTCTTTCCCTATGCCCGTCAGGCATTGCCTGGGCTGCTGGCCACGCGCGGCGACGAGCCGGCGGTACGGGAGGCGGTGGCCGAGATCGCGGCGCTGGCCCCCGGCGTGGCGCCGCTGGCGCAGTTGAATGCCTGGATGGATCGGGACGAGAAGATCGGCCCGCTGAAGGCGTTGCAGGGGCTGGCATGGGCGGAGGGCTACCGCACCGGCGCCTTGCAGGCCGCGCTGTATCCCGACGTGCTGCCGGCCCTGCGGCGCTGGCATGCGGGCGGGCTGCGGCTGGCGGTCTATTCCTCGGGTTCCGAGGCGGCGCAGCGCCTGATCTATGGCCATACGACCGAGGGCGACGTGCGCGGCCTGTTCGACGGGTTCCATGACCTGCGGATCGGCGGCAAGCGCGAGGCGGAGAGTTATCGCGCGATTCTGGCCGAGGCCGGCTGGGTGGCCGGGCGGACGCTGTTCCTGTCCGACATCGTGGCCGAGCTGGACGCGGCGGCGGCGGCCGGCCTGCGGACCTGCCAGCTCGCCCGGCCGGAGGACGGCACCCGCCCGGGCGAGACGCACCCGGTGGCCGCGACCCTGGACGAGGTGGCGCGCCTGTTCGCCCTGCCTGACGCGCCATGAGGGCGCACCTGCATACTGGCTGGCGCCATATCCCCGCCGAGGCGCGGGGCATGGCGGCGGCGCTGGGCAATTTCGACGGCGTGCATCTGGGCCATGCCCATCTGCTGCATACGCTGCATACGGCGCGGCCCGATCTGGGGCTGGCGGTGGTGACTTTCGAGCCCCATCCGCGCGAATTGTTCCGCCCGCAGGACCCGCCCTTTCGCCTGACCCTGGCCGAGGAACGGCTGGCCGCCCTGTCCGCGCTGGGCGTGCGCCATGTCTTTCAGATTCCCTTCGATGCCGCGTTCAGCGCCATGACCGCCGAGCGGTTCGTGACCGATGTGCTGCATGAGGGGCTGGGTCTGCGTCACCTGGCCTGCGGCGCCGATTTCGCCTTCGGCCATCGCCGGGGCGGCAATGCCGCGTTCCTGGCCGAGCGGGCCGAGGAGCTGGGGATCGGGATGACCACGGTACCGGCATTGGCCGACGAGGGGGGACCCTATTCCTCGACGCGCATTCGCCGGCTGTTGCAGGACGGCTATCCCGAGCGGGCGGCCGAGGAACTGGGACGCCCCTGGGCGATCCGGGGCGTGGTGCAGCATGGCGACAAGCGCGGGCGGCTGCTGGGCTTTCCCACCGCCAACGTGCCGCTGGGCCGGCATCTGGAGCCGGCGCGCGGCGTCTATGCCGTGACCGTGCGGCTGCCGGACGGCCGGACCTGGCCGGGTGTCGCCAATATCGGCCGCCGGCCGACCATCGATGACGGGCAGGAGAGCCGGCTGGAAGTCCATCTGCTGGATTTCGAGGGGGATCTGTACGGGCAGACCCTGTCGGTCGCGCTGCATACGCTGCTGCGCGAGGAGCGGCGCTTCGAGGGGCTCGACGCGCTGAAGGCGCAGATCGCCGAGGATGCGGCGACCGCCCGTGCCTATCTCGACCGGCTGGCGCGGACCGGCGCCTGAGGGCCTGACCGAAGATGCGGGCCGGCGAGCGAGAGCGGCCGAGCTTGACCATCCGCCGTGCGGCTCCGCATAAGGTTGGGGCCGCGAGGGGAGGGAATGATCCTCCCGTCACATCGTTATCCATTGTTGCCAGTCAGAAATTCAGGGTCATGACCGAGACGAAGTCACAGGATCTCTATCGGGATACGGTATTCCTGCCGAAAACCAGCTTCCCCATGCGGGGCAGCCTGCCGAAGCGGGAGCCGGAGATTCTGGCGCACTGGGCGGCGAGCGGCCTGGACGGGCTGCTGCGCGCGCAGGCGGAAGGCCGGCCGTCCTTCATGCTGCATGACGGGCCGCCTTATGCGAACGGCCACCTGCATATCGGCCACGCGCTGAACAAGATCCTGAAGGATGTGGTCAACCGTGCCCATCGCATGGCCGGTTTCGCGGTGCATTACCGTCCCGGCTGGGACTGCCACGGCCTGCCGATCGAATGGAAGATCGAGGAGGAATATCGCAAGTCCGGCCGCGACAAGGATTCGGTGCCGGTTCTTCAGTTCCGTGCCGAATGCCGGGCCTATGCCGCGAAATGGGTCGAGATCCAGGCCGCCGAGTTCCGCCGCCTGGGGGTGCAGGCCGAATGGGACGAGCGCTATGCCACGATGGATTTTTCCTCGGAGGCGACGATCGTCGAGGAAATCGGCCGCTTTCTGCTGAACGGGCTGCTCTATCGCGGCCTGCGCCCGGTGATGTGGAGCCCGGTGGAGAAGACGGCGCTCGCCGAGGCCGAAATCGAATATCGCGACCATGAATCGACCACGATCCATGTCGCGTTCCCGTTCATCCACGACCCCACGCCGGCGCATGCGCTCCAGGACGTTTCGGCCGTGATCTGGACGACCACGCCCTGGACCATCCCCGGCAACCGCGCCATCGCCTTCGGGCCCGAGATCACCTATGCGGTGCTGCGCGTCGATGGCGTGACCGACAGCGCGCTGCTGGAGCCGGGGGCCCGCCTGCTGGTGGCCGAGGCGCTGATCGCGCCGTTCTGCGCCGCCGCCGGGATCACCGAGCATTACGTGCTCTACACCATGCCGGGCGAGGCGCTGGCGGGCGCGATCTGCGCCCATCCGCTGCGTGGCGAGGGCTATGATTTCGACGTGCCGCTGCTGGGCGGCGATTTCGTCACCACCGATGCCGGCACCGGCCTGGTCCACATGGCGCCAGCGCATGGCGAGGACGATTTCGCCCTGACGGTGGCGAACGGGATCGAGGTGCCGGAACTGGTCCTGGATGACGGGCGCTATGCCGACTGGGTGCCGCTGTTTGCCGGCGTGCACGTCTTCAAGGCCGCCGACCCGGTCTGCGCGGCCCTGACGCAGGCGATGGAGCGGGCCAATAATGATGGCGCCGCGCCGGCCGGGCTGGTTGCGCGGTCGACGCTGGTTCATTCCTATCCCCATTCCTGGCGGTCGCGGGCGCCGGTGATCTATCGCGCCACGCCGCAATGGTTCATCCGCATGGATGGCGAGGGAGAATTGCGGGCCCGCGCGCTGAAGGCGCTGGAGGATGTGACCTTCGTGCCGGCCCAGGCGCGCAACCGCCTGACCGCGATGGTTGCCGGGCGCCCGGACTGGTGCATCAGCCGCCAGCGGGCATGGGGCGTGCCGATCGCGGTGTTCGTCGAGAAGCGGAGCGGCGAGGTGCTGCGCGACCCGGCGGTGATGCAGCGCATCGTGGACGCCTTCCGCACCGAGGGCGCGGATGTGTGGTACAGCGCGCCGGCCAGCCGGTTCCTGGGCAACGAACGCAACCCCGACGAGTACGAGCAGGTGTTCGACATCGTCGATGTGTGGTTCGAGAGCGGATCGACCCATGCGTTCGTGCTGGGGCGCGACGGCATGCCGTTTCCGGCGGACCTGTATCTGGAAGGATCGGACCAGCATCGCGGCTGGTTCCAGTCCTCGCTGCTGGAAAGTGTGGGCACGCGGGGGATCGCGCCTTATCGCGCGCTGGTGACCAACGGCTTCGTGCTCGACGAGCAGGGCCGCAAGATGTCCAAGTCGCTGGGCAATGTCGTGGCGCCGCAGGACGTGAACGACTCGCTGGGTGCGGATATCCTGCGCCTGTGGGTGATGAATTCCGACACCAACGAAGACCTGCGGATCGGCAGCGAGATCCTGAAGCAGCAGGGCGAGCTGTATCGCCGGTTGCGCAATACGCTGCGCTGGCTGCTGGGCGCGCTGGACGGCTTTACCGATGCCGAGCGCGTGCCGTACGAGCAGATGCCCGAGTTGGAGCAATGGGTGCTGCACCGCCTGACCGAGCTGGGCGCGCAGATCGACCGTGCGGTGAAGACGCATGAATGGGTCGGCGTCTATGCCGCCCTGCACGGGTTCTGCGCCACCGACCTGTCGGCCTTCTATTTCGACGTGCGCAAGGATGCGCTCTATTGCGACGGCACCGACAGCCTGCGCCGCCGGGCCGCGCGTACGGTGCTCGACCAGTTGCATCGCTGCCTGTGCGCGTGGCTGGCGCCGGTGCTGGTCTTTACCGCTGAGGAAGCGTGGACGGCGCGTTTCGGCGAGGGGGAGAGCGTGCATCTGCAATCCTTCCCTTCGCTGCCGGAAGAGTGGATCCGTCCGGATCTGGCCGATCGCTGGGCGACGCTGCGCGGCGTGCGCCGTGTCGTGACGACCGAGATCGAGGCCGCGCGGCGTGGCGGCATCGTGGGGTCGTCGCTTCAGGCCGCCCTGGACCTGAAACTGTCGGAGGAGGAGGCCGGGCGTTTCGCCGATGTCGACTGGTGCGAACTGGCCATCGTGTCGCAGGCGTCGATCACGGTGGAGCCGGGGGCGGCGTCGATCTTCCTCTCCGGCGGGGCCGAGGGCGAGGCGCGTGACGGCGGTGCGGTCGGTGCCCATGGCGTGCCGCGCATCTCGGCGGCGTCGGGGCATAAATGTGCCCGCTGCTGGAAGGTGCTGGACGAGGTCGGGAGCCATGCGGGCCATCCCGAACTGTGCCTGCGCTGTGTTGCCGTCGTCGACGCGCGGGGCGGCGCGTGAGCGAAGCCGTGCTGGCCGCCGGCGCGCCCCGGCCGGCCTGGCGCTGCCGCGCCATCGGCGCCGCGCTGTTCGTCCTGGTGCTGCTGCTGGATCAGGGCAGCAAATACTGGATTCTGTACGGCCTGGACCTGCCGAACCGGGTGTCGGTTCCGGTGCTGCCGTTCTTCAACCTGACCATGGTGTGGAACCACGCGATCACCTTCGGCATGCTGGGCGGGCTGGCGGGGATGGGGCGCATCGTCTTCACCGCGCTGGCCCTGGCGGTGGTGCTGGTGCTGACGATCTGGCTGGCGCGGACGACCCGTCCCTGGGTGGCCGGCGGGCTGGGCGCGGTCATGGGTGGGGCGATCGGCAATGTGATCGACCGGCTCCATTACGGGGCGGTGGTCGATTTCGTGCACCTGCATGCGTATGGGCACAGTTTCTACGTGTTCAACCTGGCCGATGCCTCGATCGATTGCGGTGTCGCCATTTTGCTGTTCGACAGCCTGACCGAGCGGCGCGGCCTTGCCGGAACCGGGCAGGAGCGGTAGAAAGCGAAGCATGGCGCCCCTATTCCCTCGTCTGCTTCCGTTCGCACTTCTGCTGTCGGGCGGAGTCCTTCTTGCCGGTTGCTCCGGCTCGGACCTCAATCGGGCCTTCGGCCTGGAACGCGATTCGCCGGATGAGTATACGGTGACGACGCGCGCCCCGCTGTCGATGCCGCCGACCCAGGAGCTGGCGGTTCCGCACAGCGACGCGTCGCGGCCGCAGGATGAAAGCCCGCGATTGCAGGCGCTGGAGACGCTCTCGCCCAACGTGGCGTTGCAGGGTGCCGACGGCACGCCCAGCGCCGGCCAGGCCGCGCTGGTGAACGAGGCCGATGCGGCATCGCAAAGCTCCGACAAGGGCGAGCTTGGCCAGGCGGGGCAGGGCTTCATCAACCAGCTGATGTTCTGGAACGGCGGGGGAGCCGGCGGCGAGGTGGATGGCGAGGCCGAGAATCGCCGTCTGCGCCAGAATGCGGCGCTGGGTAACAGCCCGACCCAGGGCGCCACGCCGACCGTCAAGAGCAAGGGCTCGAGCAAGTAGCATCCAGGGAGGGTCCGGCCGGTATTCCGGCCGGCCAGGACAGGGGACCGGCCATGGCCGGTCCTTTTTTGTTTGTTTTGTTTGGCCCCCGCTCCGGGCTGCCCCCAGCCGAAAAGGAGTTCGCCCCTTCGGGCGGATGGTCTAGCCTGATTCCATGAGCGATTCGTCCAGCCTGCCCGCCCGACCGGTGATCCGGCGTCTGTCGGAACAGGTGGTCAACCGCATTGCCGCGGGCGAAGTCATCGAACGTCCCGCTGCCGCGTTGAAGGAACTGGTCGAGAACGCGATCGATTCCGGTGCGCGGCGGATCGCGATCCTGCTGGAACAGGGCGGGATCAACCGGATCGAAGTGGTCGATGACGGGTGCGGCATGACGCCGGACGATCTGATGCTGGCGGTCGAGCGGCATTGTACCTCGAAACTGCGCGACGAGACGCTGGTGCGGATCGAGACCCTGGGTTTCCGGGGTGAGGCGCTGCCCTCGATCGGGGCGGCGGCGCGCCTGTCGGTGACCTCGCGCCCGCATGGGGCGGACAGTGCGTGGCGGGTGACGGTGGAAGGCGGGCTGGTGAGCGCGCCCGCGCCCTGTGCCGGCCCGGCCGGGACCCGCGTAGTGGTGGAGGATATGTTCTTCGCCACGCCCGCGCGGCGGAAATTCCTCAAGAGTCCCCGGGTCGAGGGCGGCCATGCCGACATCACGGTGCGCCGGCTGGCCCTGTCGGTGCCGCATGTCGCGTTTCGCCTGCAACTGGACGACCGGGTGGTGTTCGACCTGCCGGGCCAGGACATGGCGGCGCGTGTGGCGGCCATTCTGGAGACCGAGGGCGCGGACGGCATGCTGCCGGTGGAGGGGGTGAAGGGCGATCTGGTGCTGAGCGGATTCGCCTGCGGGCCGTCGGTGCATCGGGCGACGGCGGCGGGGCAGATCCTGCTGGTCAATGGCCGGCCGGTGGTCGATCCGGTGCTGCGCACGGCGGTGCGTGTCGGCTACCGGCATGTGATCGAGCATGGGCGGCATGCGGTGGTGGCGCTGTCGCTGACCATTCCGCCCGACATGGTCGATGTGAATGTCCATCCGGCGAAGACCGAGCTGCGCTTTGCCGACCCGGCCGCGGTGCGGGGACTGGTGATCGGCGCGTTGGGCAGGGCGCTGGGGGGCGGGGCCGGCGTGGCCGGGGTGCGGCCGGGGCTGTTGCAGTCGCGCGCGGCGGGGCCGGCGCGGATCTGGTATCCGCCGGCCGATCCCGCGCCCGCGCGTCCGGCGGCGCCGGTCTTTGCGGCGCCGGGGCCGGCGGCGTTTTCCGGCGGGCGACTCGATCTGGGCGACCGGCCGGCCGCGCGTGTTCTGGACCCGGTGTTGCCGGCCGTGCCGCCGGCAGCGGGGGCGGGCAAGGGCGCGGCGCCGCTGGAAGATGAGGGTGCCGTGCTGGCCGACCCGGCGGATTATCCGCTGGGCGCGCCGGTGGCGCAGGTGATGGGGACCTATGTCATCGCGGTGTCGGGTGACGGGGCGCTGGTGCTGGTGGACCAGCATGCCGCGCATGAACGCCTGACGCATGAGCGGCTGCGGGCCCAGTATCTGGATGGTACGCTGCGCGCCCAGCGGCTGCTGCTGCCCGAAGTGGTGACCCTGCCGCGCGGGCAGGCCGAGGCCGTGCTGTCCCGGGCCGGCACGCTGTCGGCGCTGGGGGTGGAGATCGAGCCGTTCGGCGGCGACGCGGTGCTGGTGCGGGCCCTGCCGGCGCTGCTGGGCACCGACGACCCGGCCGGGCTGCTGCGGGACATGGCCGAGGAAATGGCCGAGGACGATCTGGCCGACGCGGACGAGGTGCAGGCGCTGGACGGGCGGCTGGATGCCATCCTGGCCCGGATGGCCTGCCACGGCAGCGTGCGGGCCGGACGCAGCCTGACGCGGGCGGAGATGGACGCGCTGCTGCGCGACATGGAACGGACGCCGCGTGCCGGCACCTGTTCGCACGGGCGGCCGACCTGGCTGAAGCTGAGCCGCGCGGACCTGGAAACGCTGTTCGGGCGGCGGTAGGCACCGCGATGGCCCGCGGGCGGTGGAAAATGCGGGGCTGCCTCAACGTCAGCGCGTGGCCGTGGTTGCGTAAAGCGCCGAAAACCGATGCTGCTCGGGAGAACGTGATGCGGCGCCCGGGTGGTCTCGCTGCCGGAACGGGGATAGGCTTCGCCATCTTTCACGGACGATGAGACCGACGTGCATCCCATCCTGCTCTCCCTGGTCACGTATCTGCCGCTGGGCGGCGCGCTTGCCATCTTCCTGATGCGCGGCACCTCCGAGGCGATCGAGACCGCGTCGCGATGGGTGGCGCTGTGGACCAGCCTGCTGGTCTTCGCGCTGTCGGTGGTGATGTGGGGCGCGTTCGATCCGCAGGTGCCGGGCTTTCAGTTCGTGCAGCAGGCGGACTGGGCGGCGTCGTTCGGCGTTTCGTACCATACCGGGGTCGACGGGATCAGCCTGCTGTTCGTGCTGCTGTCCACCTTCCTGACGCCGCTGGCGGTGATCGGCGGGTGGAAGCTGGTGACGACCCGGGTGCGCGACTACATGGTCGCGCTGCTGCTGCTGGAAACCACGCTGGTCGGCCTGTTCTCGGCGCTGGACCTGGTTCTCTTCTACGTGTTCTATGAGGCGACGCTGATTCCGGGCAGCCTGATGATCGGCGTATGGGGCGGGCCGAAGCGGGTCTGGGCCTCGATGCAGTTCTTCCTGTTCACCTTCGGCGGGTCGCTGTTCATGCTGCTGGCGCTGCTGGCGATGTGGACCATGACCGGCACCACCGACATTCCCGCGCTGATGCATGCGAATTTCGCGCCTTCCATGCAGTGCTGGCTGCTGCTGGGCTTCATCCTGGCCTTCGGGGTGAAGCTGCCGCTGTTCCCGCTGCATGCGTGGCTGCCGGATGCCTATACCGAGGCGCCCACGCCCACGACGGCGCTGCTGTCGGGCGTGCTGTCGAAGGCCGGCGCCTATGGGCTGCTGCGTTTCGGCGTGCTGATGTTCCCCGACGCGGCGCGGCTGTTCGCGCCCTATGTGCTGACGCTGGGCGTCGTCGCCGTGATCTATGCCGCCATCGTCGCCCTGGCGCAGACGGACATGAAGCGGCTGATCGCCTATTCCTCGTTCTCGCATATGGGGGTGATCGCGGTCGGCCTGTTCACCCTCACGCCCGAGGGCATTGATGGCGCGATCTTCCAGATGCTGTCGCATGGCGTGATCATTACCGCCCTGTTCTTCTGCGTGGCCGCCGTGTCCTGGCGGGCCGAGACGCGGTCGATCGACGCGTTCTCGGGTGTGGCGCACAAGATGCCGGTGCTGGCGACGCTGGGGATGCTGTTCGTCATGGCCAATATCGGCCTGCCCGGGACGGGTGCCTTCGTCGGCGAATGGCTGGTGATGGTGGGGGCGATCCATGTTTCGTTCTGGATCGCGTTCCTGGCGGGCAGCAGCATGATCCTCGGTGCGGTCTATATGCTGGTGCTGTATCGCCGGGTGATGTTCGGCGCGCCGGGGCGTGGCGTGGTGGCGATGCTGCGTGACCTGACCGGGCCGGAACTGGCGGTACTGGTGCCCTGCGCGCTGGTCACGCTGTGGATGGGCATTCATCCCACCAGCTTCCTGCGGGTGTTCGATCCGGCGGTGGTCAATGCCGTCTCGGCGCCCCCGGCGCAGGCCGGGCTGGCACCGGTTCATCTCGCGTTCCGCTGACCGGCCGTGGTGGCCGGCCGTCGCCGGGGCTTTTGACGCAGTCTGCTTGCAGTCTGCCTAAAGCAGGCCATCCTGCGCTGCCGCGACGACCTCGCGCGTCAGGGCGTCCAGCAGCCGGGTGCCGATGCGGGCGTGCTGCCAGTAGAGCGGCACGTCCAGATGGTGGTTTGGCGTCAGGCTGACCAGTTGCCCGGTGCGCAGGTGGCTGGCGACCAGGGGGATGGGGTTCATGCACCAGCCCATTCCGGCCAGGGCGGCGTCGATGAAGCCGTGGGTGGAGGGAATCCAGTGCGTCGGCATGTCCGGTTCCGGCCCGAAGAGGGTGCGGGCCCAGCGGGCGTGCAGATCGTCCCGGCGATCGAACCGCAGGACCGGGGCCCGGGCCAGGGACTCGGCATCGACGCCGTTCGTGAACCATTGCGCCACGAAGGCGGGTGAGGCCGTTGCCGCGTAGCGCAGGGCGCCCAGCGGGACGGTGCGGCACCCCTGGACGGGTGTGTGGTCGGTGGTCACGGCGGCCAGCACGTCGCCCGTGCGCAGCCGTTCGGCCGTATGGTCCTCGCCCGCGATGACCAGGTCGACCAGCCGGTCGCCGCGCCCGGCAAAGCCTGCGATGGCGGGGATGAACCAGGTGGCGAGGCTGTCGGCATTGACCGCGACGCGGATCGTCGGCGGCCCGGACTCGGCGATCTGGCTGGCCAGCCCGGGCAGGGCGGATGCCATTTCGCCCTCCAGCAGGCGGACCCGTTCGACATGGGCGCACAGCCGCGCGCCGATCGCGGTAACGTCGCAGGGTTGCCCGCGCACGATCAGCACGGCGCCCAGCCGGTCTTCCAGCGTACGCACCCGCTGCGACACCGCCGAGGCCGTGACGCCCAGCGCCGCCGCCGCGCGTTCGAAACTGCCCTCCCGCGCGACGGCGGCGACGGCGGCCAGCGCGGCGTAATCCAGCATCGGATTTAGCTCCGCTTAATCAGGTGAAGAGAATTAAGCTGGATTACGCGACCATCGCCCGGCATGGAAGCGGCCATGTTGATTCCTTCCGGCTTTGCCAGCGGGTTCGGCCTTGCGGCCGCCCTGATCGTCGCCATCGGCGCCCAGAACCTGTTCGTCCTGCGCCAGGGGCTGCTCCGGCGGCATGTCGTGCCGGTGGTGATGTTCTGCACCCTGTCCGACATGCTGCTGGTCTCGGCCGGTGTGCTGGGGATGGGGGTGATCGTGCAGAGGCTGCCGGCGCTGATCTGGGTCATGTCCCTGGGCGGCGCGGTGTTTCTGGCGTGGTACGGGCTTGGTGCCCTGCGGCGTGCCTTTGCCCCTGCCGCAATGGTGGCCGACGGGGACGCGGGACAGGATAGCCTGGCCGGCACGCTGGGGCGGGCCGCGGCGTTCACTTATCTGAACCCGCATGTCTATCTGGACACGGTGCTGCTGATGGGGGCGGTGGGCGGCGGGTTGCCGGGTGGGGCGAGGCCGCTGTTCGTGGCCGGGGCGGCGACCGCCAGCGCCTTGTGGTTTACCGGGCTGGGATTCGGCGCGCGCCTGCTGCGCCCGATCTTTGCCCGCCCGGCCGCGTGGCGCGTGCTGGACGGGATCGTCGCGGCGGTGATGCTGGCGCTGGCCGGCATGCTGGCGGTACGTGGCCTGGGGGCCGCGACGCCCTGGCTGGCGACGCTGCACGGGTTGTAAGGCGCGGTTTGGGGGCTCTTCAGGGCTGGTCAGCCGGGGTGATGATATGCTCCGATGCGTGCGTGGTTTTCCTGTGACGCGGAGTGGCCCGGATGCCCGTTCCATCATCGAAGAAATGGTTTGCCGCGAAGCGTCATGGCATCGGTGCGGGCCTGCCTGTCGCGTGGCAGGGATGGGTGACGCTGCTGCTGTTCCTCGGGGCCGTTCTGTCCGCTTCGGCCATTCCTCTCTTTTTTCATTCCGCCATTGCGGTTTTTGTCGAAATCGTAATCATTCCCGTCATCCTGGCTGTCTTTCTCGTGGTCTGCGCGGCGAAGACGGAAGGAGGCTGGAGGTGGCGCTGGGGTGACGATCGCGCGTGACCTCCGGCGCCGGGCGAGGTTGATGCAGGGTTGGATGCGGCGAGCGTGCGCGATGTGGGGACTGGCATGAAGCATATTTCCGTCGCCAGTCCGGCGGGGGCCCATGGCTGGCGGCCGATCGTCGTCATGGCGCTGCTGTTCTTCAGCATCGGCTTCGTCACCTGGCTGAACGGGCCGCTGATCACGTTCGTGCAGCTTGCCTTCAGCCTCAGCGATGTCGCGGCCTTTCTGGTGCCGTCCTGTTTCTATCTGGCTTATTTCGTTTTTCCGTTGCCCGCGACGCTGCTGGCGCGCCGAACGGGGCTGAAGGCCGGCATGGCGATCGCGCTGATGGTGATGGCGGCCGGCACGGCCTTGTTCGGCGAATGCGTGACCGGGCGCTGGTATCCTGGCGCGCTGGCGGGGCTGGCGGTCATCGGGGCCGGCCTGTCGCTGTTGCAGGTGACGGTGAATCCTTACGTCACGCTATTGGGGCCGCACGATCGTGCGGCGCAGCGGATTGCGATCATGGGGACCGCGAACAAATTCGCCGGCATCCTGGCGCCGCTGGTCTTCGCTTCCCTGGTGATGCGCGATATCGGCGGTATCGCCACCCTGGTTCAGGGGGCGCCGTCCCCGGCGGCGCGGGATGCCGTGCTGACGCATTTCACCCGCGCGGTGCATGCGCCATACCTGTTCATGGCCGTGCTGCTGGTGGTGATGGCGGTGTGGGTCCTGCGGTCGCGCCTGCCGGATATCGGGATCGGGTCGGAGGCGGCTGTGCCGGCCGACGGGCGTGATGGGGGCCTGTTCCTGCTGGCCCTGGGGGTGTTCAGCACGTTTCTCTATGTGGGCGTGGAGGTGATGGCCGGGGATGCGATCGGCCTGTATGGCCGGTCCTTCGGCCTGTCGCTGGACGTGACCAAATATTTTACCGCCGCGACCCTGGCGGCGATGCTGGCGGGATATCTGGCCGGCATGGTGGTGGTGCCGCGCCTGGTGTCGCAGGAACGTTATATGGGGCTCTGCTGCGCCATGGGGCTGGCCCTGTGCGGGGCGGCGTGGATGACGGCGGGCCTGCCTTCCGTGTCGTGCGTGGCGCTGCTCGGCTTTGCCAACGCGATGATCATGCCGGCGCTGTTCCCGGCGGTCATGCGGACGATGGGCCGGCATGCCGACCATGCCGCCGCATTGCTGGTGATGGCATTTTGCGGTGGGGGCGTGCTGCCGCAGGTTTTCGTGCATCTGGCGGGGCCCTGCGGGACGCAGGCGGCCTTTGTTCTGGTCGCGGGGCCGGCCTATCTGGTCATTCTGGCCTATTGCGGCCTGATGCTGCGCCGTGACGGGCGTGCCGCTGGAGGCGCGCCTTTGATACCGGCCTGTCGTCAGGCGTGCGGTGCCGGCGGCGCCGATGGTGGTGGTGGCTGATAGGGTGGGAGGGCGGCGATCGGTTGAACGAAGATCCCGGTCCGGTCCCTGGGAATCCAGACCCGATGGCGGCGGAGGAATTCCGCCCCCATAAGGCTGTGATCGGTCTCGCCGATCATCAGGACGGGATGGTTGAAGCGGAAGGGGCCGAGTTCAAGACTGTCGAACCTGTGCAGGAACCGGGCTGTTTTCTCGTCGTCGATGCCGAAGCCGATACCCTTGCGATCATTGGCGAGGTCGGATTTCCTGACGCCTGCCTCTGCGGCATCGTCCGCGGAAATCAGGGTCTTGGACGCGCCGCTGTCGAGAATCGCGTCCATGGCATGGTTATCGAGTTTGACGCGGACGATGATCTTGGTCTGGTCCCTGCCGTCATGGTCGGTGGGGACTTCGTAATAGGCGCCGGTCCAATGCGGGATGAGGCCCTTGCAGCCATGGACATCGTACAGATTGACCCGGTGGTTCGGCAGGTCGAAGACGACATCGTAACTGGACAGGAAGTCGGCGCCGAGAAGCCCGACAATGGGGCGCCCCTTGATGGTGCGGCCGTCCATCAGCCTGCCGACGGCGACGAAGGATACATTCGAAGCCGTCGCACTGCCCAGGCCGACCGTATGGGCCGTGACGATCGTGCCGATGGTTTCGCCGCCGACACCGAGCAGGCGGACCTGCCGGAAGCTGGAAGACAGGTCGAGCTTGTCGACCTGCTGCGGCCATAGGCTGCTGACGATGGCACCGGTATCGACGATGAGTGCCACGGGATGCCCATTGACGGTCGCCTTGACGACCGGGGAGCCGCGATCGTTCAGGACATCCAGATCGCCAACCGAGGCGACGGTGCAGGAGCCGGTATCAGCGCATGCGCCGAGGCCGAGGGGGATGCAAAACGGCAACCAGCGCAGGGATCGAAACATGGCGTCATGTTAGGACGTTATACAATCCTGGCAAGGCGTTGCAGGCGTGGCGAGGCGCCGGTCAGCGCCCCGCCCCGCCCGCGCGGGCGAACCAGGGGACCATGCGGCGCAGGGCTTCTTCCAGCCGGTCGGTCGAGACCGCGAAGCTGAAGCGCATGAAGCGATTGCCCTCGACGGGGTCGAAATCCAGCCCTGGCGCGGTGGCGACGCCGGTATCGGCCAGCAGCCGGGCGCAGAAGGCCAGGCTGTCATTCGTCAGATGCCCGATATCGGCATAGATGTAGAAGGCGCCGTCGGGCGGTGCGATGCGGTCGATCCCCAGTTCCGGCAGGCGTTCCAGGAGCAGGTCGCGATTGTGGCGGTACATGCGGACATGGCCCTCCAGCTCCTCGCGGCAGTCGAAGGCGACCAGTCCGGCATGCTGGCTGAGCGAGGGCGGGGTGAGGAACATGTTGCCCACGCGCGTTCGCACCGCCTCGATCAGCGACGGGGGGGCGACCAGCCAGCCCAGCCGCCAGCCGGCCATGCTGAAATATTTCGAGAAGCTGTTGACGACCAGCGCCTCGGGCTCGTCCTGCAGGATCGAGCGGACCGGGCCGACATAGCTCAGCCCATGATAGATCTCGTCGGAGACGATGCGGATGCCCCGGTCGCGGCAGAGAGCGACGATGGCCTGCATCTCGGCTTCCGACAGGATCGTGCCGGTGGGGTTGGCGGGGCTGGCCAGGATGATGCCGTCCGGCGGCGGGTCCAGCGCCGCGATGGCGGAAGCCGAGAGCTGGAAACGTTCGGCCGGGCCGCAGGGGATCTCGACCGGTTCCATATACAGGGCCCGCAATGTGTTGCGGTAGGCGACATAGCCCGGCCGGGCCAGCGCGACTCGCGCGCCGGGCCTGAAGGCGCTGTTCAGTGCCAGGACGAAGGCCGGCGAGGCCCCGCAGGTCAGCCAGATCTGTTCGGGCTGGACGGTGGCGCCATAGGTTTCCCGATAATGGCGGGCGATGCGCGCCTTGAGCGGCGCGCTCTCCCAATAGCCCATCGCGTCGCTGTCCAGGACGCGGTGGGCCTCGGCGATGGCCGCCTTCGGCGCGCCGGTCGAGGGCTGGCCGAATTCCATATGCACGATGTCGCGCCCTTCCGCCGCCATCTGGTGGGCCAGGGTGCTGAGCCCGACGGCATGGAAGGGATCGATGCGGGGGACGGTCATGGGCGGGCCTCGTCCGGCGTGGGAGGGCGAATCCTGTCGGCATAGTCGCCCGGCCGGCCGCCGACAAGCGGTCGTGCGGCGGGAGGGGCTTCTGGAGCCCCCGACGTTACCGGCCCAACTGTTGGCCGCTCGCCGTGCGCAGGAAGGTGCCGGCACGCAGCCGGCCCTCGATCTCCTCCAGCGACAGGCCGCGCGTTTCGGGGACGAAGCGCAGCACGAACAGGTAGGCCAGGGCATTGATCAGCCCGAACAGCAGGAAGGTGCCGCCGGCGCCGAACCCCTGGACCATCGACAGGGTCGTCATCGAGATCAGCAGGTCGGCCCCCCAATGCGCCGCCGCCGCCAGGCCCATGCCCTTGCCGCGCACCGAGAGCGGAAAGACCTCGGCCCCGATGATCCAGATGGTGACCGACAGGCTGCCGACATTCAGCACCGCATAGCCCAGCAGCGACGCCACCATCAGCCAGGGATGCGAGGTGCCCCCCGACGCCTGCATGTGGAACAGCTCGGCCAGTACCAGCAGGCACAGGCTGGCCCCCGGCAGGAACCACAGCAGCAGGGCACGCCGGCCGATCGCCTCGACCGCCCAGTTGCCGAACAATGTCGCGACGATGATCGCGATCCCGACCGCGACCGAGGTGAGGAGGGCCGAGCCCTGGCCGAACCCGGCGCCGGAAAAGATGGTGGGGGCATAATAGAGGACGGCATTGATGCCGCTGAGCTGGCAGAGCAGGGCGACGCCGATCGCGGCCACCAGGGCGGGGCGCACCCATGGGCGGGCCAGTTCCGACCAGGGTTCCTGCCGGTCGTGCGCGTCGATGATGCTTTGCAGTTCTTCCTCTGCCGTGTGGTGGCTTGCGCGCACCCGGCGCAGGACGGTCCGCGCGCCCTCGAAATCGCCCTGCATGGCCAGCCAGCGCGGGCTGTTGGGCAGGAAGGCCATGCCCAGCAGCAGGATCACGGCGGGAATGATCCCCAGCCCGAACATGAGCCGCCAGCTTTCATGCCGGAGCAGGTAGCCGGTGACGAACGAGACCAGGAGCCCGCTGACCACCGCGAGCTGAAAGAGGCCCACCAGGCGCCCGCGCCGGTGGGCCGGGGCCAGCTCGGAGATGTAGAGCGGCACGATCTGCGATGCCGCGCCCACCGCCAGTCCCAGCACGAAGCGTGCCGCGGTCAGCATCCAGGTACCGTTGGCCAGTGAGGCGACGAGCGTACCGAGGATGAAGATTGCGGCGGCCACCATGACGGTGCGCCGCCGGCCGCCGCGGTCGGACAGGGGCGCAGCCCCCAGGCAGCCCACCAGCGCCCCGGCGATGATGGCCGAGGTGACGATCTGCTGGCCGCCGATATCCAGATGGAATTGCGGGGTGATCTGCAGCAGGGCCGCGGAGATGATGCCGGTGTCGTACCCGAACAGCAGCCCGCCGGCGGCGGAAATGCCCGCGATGACATCGATAAGCAGCTTGGCCTGCGAATTTTCTATATCATTCATTTAGTTATTTTATGAACTGATTCGGAAAAAATCAAAGAAAAGCAGGGTGTCCGGTACAAAAAGACGGCGGTTTCAGACGAATTTGTGATAGTTTGCTATCGTCTTTCAAGAAACTTTCCGACCAGGGAATGCGCAGTCAGGGAGAGACCAAGAGGAGAGGCAGGACAATACTGGAAAATGCGATCACGAATTTGTGACGGAGCGAGGGGACATCGATCGGGAGGTTGCCACGCTGATCGGGTCACACTCGCCATCCCCGGACGGCACATCGGGGAAACAATGATCGGGAAACGGAAAAAGAATGAACAACAATAATATATTCCGGCCTGCGGGTTCAGAACACGCGATAAGGGGCACCGGCCTGAATCCTGTCGGGGCCGTGCATGCCAATCTCCATGCGCCCGAACTGATCGGGCGTGCGATCCGCCGGGACGAGGGCGCCTTGTCTTCCGGCGGGGCGCTGATGGTGCGCACCGGCCTGCATACCGGCCGTTCGGTACAGGACAAGTTCATCGTCGACGAGCCCTCGACCCGCGACGGCGTCTGGTGGGGGGCGATCAACGCGGCGCTGCCGGCGGATTCGTTCCTGCGGGTCTGCGACCATGTGCGCGGCTATCTGGCCGGGCAGGAACTGTTTACCCAGGACCTGTATGCGGGTGCCGACCCGGCCCATCGCATCCGCGTCCGCCTGGTGACGACCCATGCATGGCATGCGCTGTTCGCGCGCAACATGTTCATCCGGCCGCCTTCGTCCGACCTGCCGGGGTTCGAGCCGGATTTCGTGATCCTGCATGCGCCGGACCTTGAACTCGACCCGGCGCGGCATGGGGTGCGCAGCGGCACGGGCGTGATCCTGTCGCTGGAGCAGCGGCTGGTGGTGATTGCCGGCACCCAGTATGCCGGCGAGATCAAGAAATCCATCTTCACGGTCATGAACTGGCTGCTGCCGGAGCAGGATGTCATGCCCATGCATTGCTCGGCCAATATCGGGCCTGGCGGCGATGTGGCCCTGTTCTTCGGCTTGTCGGGCACCGGCAAGACCACGCTGTCTTCCGATGCCTCGCGCCGGTTGATCGGCGATGACGAGCATGGCTGGTCGAAGGATGGCGTGTTCAATGTCGAAGGGGGTTGCTACGCCAAGGTGATCGGCCTGAAGCGCGAGGCCGAGCCGGAGATCTGGGATGCATCGCACCGGTTCGCCACCGTGCTGGAGAATGTGGTGGCCGATCGCGACGGCGTGCCGGACTTCATGCATGGCGGGCTGACGGAGAACACGCGCGCCTGCTACCCGATCGATTTCGTGGCCAATGCCAGTCCGGACGGCCGGGGCGGGGTGCCGCGCCATGTGGTGATGCTGACGGCCGATGCGTTCGGCGTACTGCCCCCCATTGCGCGGCTGACCCCGGCGCAGGCGGTGTATCATTTCCTCTCGGGTTATACGGCGCGGATCGCCGGGACCGAGAAGGGGCTGGGGAAGGAGCCGCAGGCGACCTTCAGCGCCTGTTTCGGCGCGCCGTTCCTGCCGCGCCCGCCCGAACTGTATGGCGAACGGCTGGCGGCCAGCCTGGCGCGCACGCCGGTGACGTGCTGGCTGGTGAATACCGGCTGGACCGGCGGGCCGTACGGGACCGGCCGGCGGATCGCGCTGGCCCAGACGCGTGCGCTGGTCAATGCCGCGCTGGACGGGCGGCTGGATGACGTGCCCTTCCGGGTCGAGGAGCATTTCGGCCTGTCGATCCCGACCCATGTGCCCGGTGTGCCGGACAGCCTGCTGGACCCGGCCTCGACCTGGGCCGATTCGGCGGCCTATGCGCGCGCGGCCGCGGACCTCGCGGAGCGGTTCGAGAAGAATTTCGAGACCTTCCGCGACGCTTGTGCGCCCGAGGTGCGGCAGGCCGCGATCCGCCCCCGCGCGGTATGAGTGGACGGTGGCGCCGCGCGAGAATGTGACGCGTGGCGCCATCGGCGCATGCCGGTTGCTCTTGACCCCATCCCTCGGGCCGGGACTAAGATCGCCCCGTTCTCCGGGGAGTCGCATGCGAGCGGCTGAGAGAGGGGTGTTTTCCCCCTGACCCGTCGAACCTGATCCGGGTCATGCCGGCGAAGGGATGGGAATTGAGTGCGGCGCCGTGATGCGCCGTCCGTCATGACATTTCGCGCCGGCGCGCCCCCTCCATGAGCAAGAGGACGCGCCATGAATATCCAGACACAACCCGCGACTCCGTCGCGCCAGCCGACGCGCACGCCCGCGACCGGCGATGTGACGGTCGGCCCCCGCGTCGGCGGACACAAGGTCTATCAGGGCGGCACGCTGTTTCCCGGCCTGCGGGTGCCCTTCCGGCAGGTCGACCTGCATCCCAGCGCCGGCGAGCCGCCGGTGACGCTGTATGATCCGTCGGGCCCCTATACCGACCCCACGGTCGACATCGATATTGCGCGCGGCCTGCCGGGCCTGCGTGCGGGCTGGATCGCACGGCGTGGCGATTGTGCGGTGGTCGACCAGCCGCGCCAGGTGCGGCCGGAGGATAATGGCGGCGCCACCGGGGCGACGCTGGCGCCGGCCTTCGACAATCGCGGGCGGGTGGTGCGGCGCGGCCTGAAGGGGCGGCCGGTGACGCAGCTTGAATATGCCCGCGCCGGGATCGTGACCGAGGAGATGGAATATGTCGCGATCCGCGAGAATCTGCGCCGGGCGGCGACGGACCCGGCGCTGCGGGATGGCGAGGATTTCGGTGCCAGCATTCCGGATTTCGTGACGCCCGAATTCGTCCGCGACGAAATTGCCCGTGGGCGGGCCGTGCTGCCGGCCAACATCAACCATCCGGAACTGGAGCCGATGATCATCGGCCGGAACTTCCTGGTGAAGATCAACGCCAATATCGGCAATTCCGCCGTGCTGGGCCATGTGGCCGACGAGGTGGACAAGATGGTCTGGGCCACGCGCTGGGGCGCGGATACGGTGATGGACCTGTCGACCGGCCGTAACATCCACAATATCCGCGACTGGATCGTCCGCAACAGCCCGGTGCCGATCGGCACGGTGCCGATCTATCAGGCGCTGGAGAAGGTCGGCGGCGTGGCCGAGGACCTGACCTGGGAGGTTTTCCGCGACACGCTGATCGAACAGGCCGAGCAGGGGGTGGATTACTTCACCATCCATGCCGGGGTGCGGCTGGCCTATGTGCCGCTGACGGCGCGGCGGGTGACGGGCATCGTCTCGCGCGGGGGCTCGATCATGGCCAAATGGTGTCTGGCGCATCATCGCGAGAGCTTTCTCTATGAGAAATTCGCGGAAATCTGCGAGATCATGCGGGAATATGATGTCAGCTTCAGCCTGGGTGACGGGCTGCGCCCGGGGTCGATCGCGGACGCCAACGACGCTGCCCAGTTCGCCGAGCTGCGCACGCTGGGCGAGCTGACCCGTGTGGCGTGGGACCATGGCTGCCAGGTGATGATCGAGGGGCCGGGCCATGTGCCGATGCACAAGATCAAGGCCAATATGGACGAGCAGCTTGCCCATTGCGGCGAAGCGCCGTTCTACACGCTCGGGCCGCTGACGACCGATATCGCGCCGGGTTACGACCACATCACGAGCGCCATCGGGGCGGCGATGATCGGGTGGTTCGGCACGGCCATGCTCTGCTACGTCACGCCCAAGGAGCATCTGGGCCTGCCCGACCGCAACGACGTGAAGACCGGGGTGATCACCTACAAGCTTGCGGCCCATGCCGCCGACCTGGCCAAGGGACATCCGGCCGCCCGGCTGCATGACGATGCGGTGTCGCGCGCGCGCTTCGAATTCCGCTGGGAGGACCAGTTCAATCTCGGGCTCGACCCCGAGACGGCACGTTGCTTCCATGACGAGACGTTGCCGAAGGAGGCGCACAAGACGGCGCATTTCTGTTCGATGTGCGGGCCGAAATTCTGTTCGATGAAGATCAGCCAGGATATTCGCGACGCGGCGCGCAGTCAGAATGACGGGGCCGGCATGTCGGCCGCCGAAATCACGGCCGGGCTGGCGGAAATGGGGGAGAAGTTCCGGGCCGGTGGGAGTGCGATCGACGTGGCGATGGTGGAGTAAGGTTTCTGTTCTTTTTTGAAAAAAAGAACCAAAAAACGTTTGATCTGTTAAGGACTGTTCTGCGGGCCTCGTAAGGAGCCTAAACGGATAAAAGTCTTTTTGCTTCTTTTTCTTCAGAAAAAGAAGACTCTCCTGCCATCGCATGAAACCGTGCGGTGGCAGGGTCCGCCTTGTAAAAATCAGCCACCGGATACGGCGCGCGGGCCAGTTCGTCCACGGCGGTGATAATCCGTGCCGCTTTTGCGTCATCCATCAGCACGCTGAAATTCAGGCGCGTCCAGCCGGGTTTGCGCATTTCCTCACCCGAGAGGATCGCGGCGCGCAACGTGTCGGATTCCGTGCGGTCGATGCCGAGCAGCCGGTGGGCGTAGGGGCCGGCACAGGCGCAGCCGCCGCGCGCCTGGATGCCGTAGCAGTCGGACAGCATGCGGGTGAAGAGCTGCTGGTGGAGCATGCCGCCGCGCTGCCGGTCGTGGACCTGCATCGAGAAGATCGGCAGCCGCCGTGTGGCGCGCGGGTTGCCCAGGATCACGAGGTTGGGGTTGTGGTCCCAGACGGCCCGCGCCGCGCGGTACAGCGTGTCGTGGCGGGCATTCATGACATCCTGCCCGATCGCGTCCTTGACCAGGAAGGCGAGGGCGGCGCGGATGTCGCCGGTCACGTTGGGGGTGCCGGCTTCCTCGCGCGTTGCGATGGCGTCGGCATAATCATGGCCCCAGGGGGAGACGAAACGCACCGTGCCGCCGCCGGTGACGACCGGGCGGTGCAGCGTGACGGCGGCATCGCGGACGATCGTGATGCCCGAGGCGCCTGGGCCGCCGACGAATTTGTGGGGCGAGACCACGATGGCGTCCTTTTCCCATTCCGTGCCGGGCTTCATGTCGATCGGCAGGTATGGGCCGCCGCCGGCATAGTCCCAGACGGCAAGGGCGCCGTGGGCCTTCAGCAGCGCCGTGACGGCATCGGTATCGGTGACGATGCCGGTGACGTTGGATGCGGCCGAGAAGGCGCCGATCTTCAGGCGTGACGGGCCGGCTTCCGTCAGGGAGGCCGCCAGATGCGCCAGGTCCGGTCCGCCCTCGGCGGCCTCGTCGATTTCGACGATCTCGGCGCCGCTTTCGCGCCAGGGCAGGATGTTGGAATGATGTTCGTAGGGGCCGATGAACACGATCGGGGCGGCGCTGCTGCGCGCGGCTTGCGGTACGCCGAGCAGGGCCACCAGCCGGTTCAGCCCCGCCGTGGCGCCCGAGCCGGTGAAGATGGTCGAAAATCCTTCGCCGGCGCCGCAGAGGCGGGCGATGGCGGCGCGTGCGGCATGGCGCAGGCGGCTGACATGCCGGCCGCAGAACGAGGCCTCGGTATGGCTGTTGGCGTACCAGGGCAGGACATGATCCATCATGAAGTCCTCGACCTGGCGCAGGGCCCGGCCCGAGGCGACGTAGTCGGCATAGATGAGCTTCTGCACGCCGAAGGGGCCGGGGACGGGGGCGCCTTCGCCGATCAGCCCGGCGCGGAGACCGTCGAGCCCGCCCGCCTGCAGGGACATCGTGAAATCCGTGAAGAGATCCTGTCCGTCGCGCATCGTCCGCCTCCAATCAATCGATGGCGAAAAAATAGACGGGATTTGGTAGAAGAACTTTATCATTCTCTCGATTGAAATGGCAGAAATTGGGTCATATGATCGGGCATGGGCGAAAAACTGGATCATTTTGATCGGGCATTGCTTCAGGCGCTGCAACGCGATGCCGGACTGTCGCAGCGCGAACTGGCCGAGCGGATCGGGCTGTCGCAGAATGCCTGCTGGCGGCGGCTGCATGCGTTGCGCGAGCGCGGGCTGATCCGTCAGCAGACGGTGCTGCTCGATCCCGATTCCGTGGGGCTGGGGCTGACGGTGTTTGTGATGGTGCGCACCCGCCACCATTCCCGGGACTGGCTGGACCGGTTTCGCGAGGCGGTGGTGTCGGTGCCCAATGTGATCGATTTCTACCGGATCGCCGGCGATTACGATTACATGCTGAAGATCGTGACGACGGACATGAATGCGTTCGATGCCATCTATCGCGCGCTGATCGCGCGGGTCGAACTGGATACCGTCACATCCTACATGGCGATGGAGGCGATCTGCGACCGGCGGGACCTGCCATTGTGACAGGCCCCGGCGATCTTGCGCGCCTGGTGATCAGAATTTGTTGATCGTGCCCTTTACGGCACCTTTCGCCTTCTCGGCGGAGCCTTTCATCTTCTGCGCCTCGCCTTCGGCTTCCAGATTGGGATTCCTGATCGCCTTGCCGACATTGCGCTTGATCTCGCCGACCATCTTGTCGGCGTGGCCTTTGATCTTGTCCTTGAGTTCGCCCATCTCCGTGATTCCTCTGGTTCGTGGCCTCTCGGGCCGGAGGCTGGCACGGCGTAAAACGCCCGGGGCCGATGGGGGTTGCGCAGCGGGGTTTCCGTGACGGACCTGGCGATTCGGGACTGCGGCCTCTGGAATGCGGTCAGTGCTGCTCGTCGCCGATCGTCGCCTGGTCGGGCGTGACGTCGCGCATCCGGGTGGGGGCCTCGCCTTTCGCATGGCCGGGGGGAAAGCAACGGTCTGTAACCGGACGCGGCGTTATGTGGCGCCTTCGGAAAGGCCGTGTTCCAGGGGCGCCCTGTCGGGGGTCAGGTGCAGTGCCAGATACAGCGCGACGATATCCTTGCTGGCGGTCAGGTCGACGCCGCAGATGCTTTCGATCCGCCGCAGGCGGTAGTCCAGGCTGTTGCGATGCAGCCCGAGGGCGGCAGCGGTGGGTTGGGGCCGCATGCCGTGGGCCAGCCAGACCCGCAGCGTGTGCAGCAGCATCGCGTGGCCCGTGGCCCCGAGCAGCGGGTGCAACGGGGCACGCAATTCCTGGGTCCGCCAATCCTGGGACGGGGCGTCCAGCAGGACGGCCAGGCGCATTTCCTCGTAGAACAGGAGTTCGCGTTCCGGGTGCAGGCGCCGTCCGACATCCAGCGTTGCCCGGGCCGTGTGGAAGGAGCGCACCAGCCCGTCGGCCCCGTCGACGAACCCGCCCAGCGCGAGGCGCAGGTCGAGCCCGGTGGTGGCGCGGGCGCGGGCCAGCAGGCGGCGCGCCCATTCGCGATGCCAGTCCAGGCTCCAGATGCCTTTGGCGGTAAGGGCCGGTTTCAGCACCGCGATTTCGGCCAGGGAGAGCGGTGCCACCAGATTCCCGCGCTCCGGCTCGCCGAGCAGGTTGATCAACTGGTGCCGTTCGCCCAGCAATGCCGCGGCGTCCGGCCCTTCGGAGCGGATTTCGATGATCGCGGCCACCCGTGGCTGCCGCAGGTCGATGCCCAGGCGCGCCGCCGAGCGGGCCAGGGCCGGCGGGGTGGGGACCTCGCGCACCAGGCTCAGCACCAGTTCCTCGCGCAGGCGGGCGTCGCGCGAGAGGGTGCGGTTCTGGCGCGCATGCTCCAGCATCGTCTCGGCCGCCATGCGGACCAGCTCGGCATAGGGGCGCAGCGAGCCGGGGGCGCCGGTCAGCCCCACACAGCCCACGACCGTCCGGCCGATCCGCAGCGGCAGGTTGACGCCCGGCCGGGCGCCGCCGAACTGCCGGACGGCGCGGGCTTCGATCTCGACCGCGCTGCTGCGCGCCAGGACCAGGAGGGCCCCGTCATGGACCTGGCCCAGCCGGGCGGGGTCGCCACTGGCGATGATGATGCCGCGGGCGTCCATCACGTTGATGTTGCAGCCGGTGATGGCCATCGACCGGTCGACGATCGCCTGGGCCAGGGCGGGGTCGATGTCCGGACGCCCGATGCCGTCGGGCGTGGCGGTATGGGCGGTTGGTTCCGGTGTCTTCATGCTGCTCTGTCATATGCCCAGAATTTTGTGCCGATTCTGGCATATTTATCATGCGGATGCACCAAGACGGCGGACCGCTTCTGCCCGTAGGGTCGCTTCAATGGCCCGGCTGCCGCATGGTGTCCGGAGCCCCCGCCCGCGTCCCGCCCCCGGAACGTGGCCGGGCAAGAAAAAACAAGCATCGGGGAAGAATGATGCACGCAGCCTCCGCACTCTCGTCGCCGGCGGTGGGCCGGCTGGACGCGACTTTTCGCAAGGTCGCGGGCAGGGTGGTGCCCTATATTTTCGTCTGTTACCTGTTCAATTACCTGGACCGGGTGAATGTCGGCTTCGCCAAGCTGGACATGCTCGACGCGCTGCACATGTCCGAACGGGCCTATGGGCTTGGGGCCGGGATCTTCTTCCTTGGCTATATCGCCTGCGGCGTGCCCAGCAACCTGATGCTGCAGCGCGTGGGCGCGCGGCGGTGGCTGGCGCTGATCATGGTCCTGTGGGGCCTGCTGTCGGCGGCGCAGATGTTCGTGACCGGTCCGATCAGCTTCTACCTGTTGCGCTTCGTGACCGGGGCGGCCGAGGCGGGGTTCTTTCCCGGGCTGGTGCTGTATCTGACGCGGTGGTTCCCCTCCGAACGGCAGGGCCGGGCGCTGACCCTGTTCATGTCGGCGATTCCGCTCTCCGGCGTGGTGGGCGGCCCGTTATCGGGGTGGATGCTGTCGCATTTCGCTTCGGCGCCCGGTGGGCTGGCGGCGTGGCAGTGGCTGTTCCTGCTGCAGGGACTGCCGACCGTGGCACTGGGCATCGGCATGGTGATGCTGCTGAGCGACACGATCGAGCAGGCGGCCTGGCTGGCGCCGGAGGAGCGGATGGCGGTCGGCGAGGCCTTGCGGCGCGACCGGCTGGAGCAGCCGAAGCAACTGGCCGACAGTTTCGGCGCCGTGCTGCGCAATCCGGCGGTCTGGATGCTGGGGCTGCTGTATTTCTGCATCCAGGCCGGGGTCTATGCGATCAATTTCTGGCTGCCGACGATCATCCGCTCCAGCGGCATCCATGACGCGGCGACGATCGGCTGGCTGAGCGCGGTGCCGTATGTCGGGGCCAGCCTGTTCATGATCGTCATGGGCCGTTCGGCGGACCGGATGCGCGAGCGGCGGTGGCATCTGGCGGTTCCGCTGCTGATGGCGGCGGGTGGGCTGGCGCTGGCGGCCCGGTTCCCGGATTCGATGCCTGTGGCGCTGGGGGCGTTGACGGTGGCGACCGCGGGGGCGCTGACCGGCCTGCCGATGTTCTGGCCGCTTTGCAGCGGTTACCTGAGCCCGGCGGCGGCGGCGGGCGGGCTGGCGCTGATCAATTCGATGGGGCAACTGGCAGGGTTCGTCAGCCCGTATCTGGTGGGCTGGATCAAGGACGCGACGCAGCGGACCGACGGGGCGCTGGCCCTGCTGGCGGCGATGGCGGTGCTGGGGGTGGTGCTTGTGCTGCGCATGCCCCCCACCCGCGTCAACCGCTGAAAGCGCGGCTGGACATGCGCGCTGGCGGCGATCCGGCGCGCGTTTCCTGTGCTCCGGTGCTCACTTCCATCAAGGCCGCTCCGCTCCGGTGCTCGGAAACGCACGACGGGCGTGCCGCTTGCGCGGCACTCTCGCTCACCAGCCCCCATGTCCAGCCACGCTTTCCGAGGCTCGGGTGGCATGATCAAAAACAAGGGAGGGGGCGGTGATGAAGATCGTGATCGTGTGTGATTCCTTCAAGGAAAGCCTGCCGGCGCTGCAGGTGGCCGATGCGATCGAGGATGGGTTCCGCGAGATCTATCCGGACGCGACTTATGTAAAGCTGCCGGCCGCCGATGGGGGGGAAGGCACGGCGGAGTCGCTGGTTCTGGCGACGAGTGGGCGGATGCTGACCCGGGAGGTGACGGGGCCGCTGGGCGCGCCGGTCACGGCGGCGTTCGGCATTCTGGGTGACGGGCGGACGGCGGTGGTGGAGATGGCCGCTGCCGCAGGGCTGATGCTGGTGCCGCGCGACCGGCGCAACCCGATGACGGCCACGACCTATGGCGTCGGGCAACTGATCCTGGGGGCGCTCGATGAAGGATGCCGGCACGTCATTCTGGGACTCGGCGGCAGTGCCACCAATGATGGTGGCGCCGGCATGGCGCAGGCGCTGGGTGCGTCGCTGCGCGATCGGGACGGTGTCGAGCTGCCGTTCGGCGGCGGGGAACTGGCCCGGCTGGCGCGCATCGACCTTTCGGGCCTCGATGCCCGGCTGGCCGGCTGCCGGATCGAGGTGGCCTGCGATGTCGATAATCCGCTGACCGGTCCCTTCGGGGCCTCCTCGGTCTTTGGCCCGCAGAAGGGGGCGACGCCGGAGATGGTGCGCCTGCTGGATGGTGCGCTGGCGGGATATGCGGATCAGATCGCGGCGGCGACGGGGCGCGCGGTCGATGCCGTTCCCGGTGGCGGCGCGGCGGGCGGGCTGGGGGCGGCGGCGCTGGCATTCCTGGATGCCACCTTGCGGCCGGGGGTGGAGATTGTGATGGAGGCGCTGGGGCTGGACGCCATTGTGGCCGATGCCGACCTGGTGATTACCGGCGAGGGTCGGATCGACGGGCAGACCGTGCACGGCAAGGCGCCGATCGGCGTGGCCCGGGTGGCCCGGCGGCATGGGCGGCCGGTGATCGGCATCGCCGGGTCGCTGGGCGCGGATGCGGCCAGGGTGCATGCCCATGGGATCGATGCCGTCTTCAGCGTCGTCAACCGGCCCTGCACGCTGGAAGAGGCCCTGGCGGAGGCGGCGATCAATGTCCGTGTGACGGCGCGCAACGTGGCCGCTGCGACCGCGATCTTTCGGGCGAGATGAAGCAAATGTAACCGGCGGCCCGAGTTTCGTGGGAGATTGATTTTATTTTATGTCAAATATGACAAAACGAAGGCAGCGTCTCCGGGTTATGCCTGTTTTCCTACCAGGGGTGGATTGTCCATAAAAAATTGTTTTTATGAAGATATGGGGAAAGTTGCCTCGCGTTCCATGGGTGGGGCGATGTGTTTTTGCCCAATGAGAGATTAACTTAAATTAACTAAAAGACCATCGAACTGTGTAACATAAGGGCCGGAAAAGATCGCACCCGAGCCGTGGGTGCGTCCGAATCAGGCCCGTGGCAGCGCTGGCCGAGGGGGACCTGACAGGGACGCATTCTTGATCTGGCGTCGGATTTCCCCGATGCTTGGCAAAAGAGCAGGAGGCTCGTGGCGATCGGCACGGATCGCACCAGGGAGTGAGCGCGGTCATGGCGACCCCGTGGTTCAATGCCGCGTCGCATGCCGATACCGGGCCCGTTCAGGCGACAATGTGCTTTTTGATTCGTCGTGCGGCCGGCGGCCGTCACGACTGTTGGTTTATTATGGTCTCGAAGAGGGCAGGGAAACATTATGAAGACTAAGGGCGGTATCCGTATCGCGATCGTGGGCGTCGGCAACTGTGCCAGCGCCCTGATCCAGGGCATTCACTATTACGGCCCGAACCGCCACAACGAGGAAGTCATCGGCCTGATGCACGAGAGCCTCGGCGGCTATCGTCCCAGTGATATCGAGGTTGTGGCCGCGTTCGATATCGACGCGCGCAAGGTCGGCACCGATGTCAGCCGCGCCATCTTCGCTGCCCCCAATTGCGTCGTGAAGTTCGAGCCGAACATCCCCGACAGTGGCGTGACCGTGCGCATGGGCGCGGTGCTGGACGGCCTGTCCGAGCACATGGCCAACCATGACGAGAAGCGCAGCTTCGTGCGCGCCGATGCGGCCGAGCCGACCCGTGAGGACGTGGTGGCGGAGCTGCGCCGCAGCGGCGCCGAGATCCTGGTGAACTACCTGCCGGTCGGCTCGGAGAAGGCCACCCGCTTCTACGCCGAATGCGCGCTGGAGGCCGGTGTCGGCTTCATCAACAACATCCCCGTCTTCATCGCCAGCGACCCGGAATATGCCGCCCGCTTTGCCGAGCGCAACGTGCCGATCATCGGGGACGACATCAAGTCGCAGCTGGGCGCGACCATCGTCCATCGCGTGCTGACCGACCTGTTCGCCAAGCGCGGCGTCAAGATGCTGCACACGTACCAGCTCAACACGGGCGGCAACACCGACTTCCTGAACATGAAGAATCAGGAACGTCTGGCGTCGAAGAAGACCTCGAAGACCGAAGCCGTGCAGGCCGTCGCGAAGACGCGCATGGAGAACGAGGACATCCATGTCGGCCCCAGCGACTATGTGCCGTGGCAGAACGACAACAAGGTCTGCTTCATCCGCATGGAAGGCCACGCCTTCGGCAACGTGCCGCTGGAGCTGGAGCTGCGCCTGTCGGTGCAGGATTCGCCGAACTCGGCCGGTGTCGCCATCGACATGATCCGCTGCTGCAAGCTGGCGCTGGATTCCGGCGTGGGTGGGGTCCTGGCGGCGCCCAGCGCCTATTTCTGCAAGCATCCGCTGGTCCAGTACACGGATGACGAGGCGCACAAGATGGTCGAGGCGTTCATCGCCACCCATTCGACCGAGGCCGTTCCCGCCTGATGAAGTGCCTGATCGTCGCCGCCGGGCAGGGCAGTCGCCTGCGTGACAAGGGGCCGCTCAAGCCCCTGGTCCCGATCCGGGGGCGACCCCTGATCGCCGAGGTCATCGACCGCGCCCGCCGTGGCGGGGTCGATGAATTCGTCATCATCAATGGCTATCGCGGCGACGAATTGTGCGCGGCCCTGGACGGCATGGCGGAATGTGACGGGGTGCGTGTCACCCATGTCCATAATCCGGCGTGGGACCGCGCCAACGGGGTTTCCGTCCTCTGTGCCCGGCCGTTCCTTGACGGGCCGTTTCTGCTGACGATGTGCGACCACGTGCTGGACCCGGACATCAATCGCCTGATGGCGTCGATTCCGGCCGGCCGGGACGGGGTGACGCTGGGTATCGACAGCAATGTCGAGCGCATGCTGAACGATCCGGACGATGTGACGCGGGTATTGTGCCGGGACGGTCGGATCGGGCGCATCGGCAAGTCGCTGACGGAATTCAATGCGTTCGACACCGGGATCTTCCGGTGCACGCCTTCCATGTTCGATGCCCTGGAGAGCAGCCAGGCCGAGGGCGAGGACAGTATTTCCGGCGCCATGAACACGCTGGCCCGCTGGCACAAGGCCTATGTCCTCGATATCGGCGAGCGTCTGTGGATCGACGTCGATGACCCGGTGGCCTATGACAAGGCCGAACGCCTGATGGCCCAAGGGCTGCTTTGACAGGCATTGCCCTGGCCCCCCACGGGGTCAGGGGGACGAGGAAACAAGGGCGCCAGTCGTGTTGCAGCAGACAGATCCCGTGCGGCGCACGTCGGAAATCGAAGAACTGACCAATTTGTATGTCATCCATCCGGTCTCGGGGTGGCTGACGCGGCATTTTGCCCGCATGGGGGTGGCGCCCAATGCGGTGTCGCTCTGCGGCATGGCGGCGGGTGTGCTGGCGGGGGTGGCCTATCACCATGTCGGCGATCCGCGTTACGCGGTCGGCGGGTTCCTGCTCATGATCATCTGGCATGTCATGGACGGCGCGGACGGCCAGTTGGCGCGGCTGACGGGCAAGCAGTCGCAGATCGGCAAGATTCTGGATGGCATCTGCGATTATGTGACGTTCGTGTCGGTCTATGTCGGGCTGGCGCTGGCTCTTTCCGCCCTTTACGGGGCGTGGGTGTGGGCGCTGGTCGTGCTGGCCGGCCTGTGCCATGCGGTGCAGTCCGCCGCCTATGAACGGCAGCGGCAGGATTATAATTTCTGGGGCTGGGCCCGTGGCGTGGCACCTATGGCGCGGGCGAAGGTTCGTTCGGGCCGGCGCATGGGCGACCTGCTGTTCGGGCTCTATAATCGGCTCGAGGCGCTGACCGCCGCGGGCGGAGAGGCGGGGCTGAACCAGCGCCTGACCGGCCTGCTGGCGGCGCATCCCGACCGCGCGCCGGTGATCCGCACCGCCTATCGCGAGGCCTTTGCGCCGCTGTTGCGCGGCTGGTCGATCCTGTCGGCCAATTATCGGACGATCGGCATCTTCCTGTGCGTTTTCTGCCGTGTGCCGCTGGCCTATTTCATGTTCGAGATCGTGGGTTTTACGGCGATCCTGATGATATTGCTGGCCCGGCAGCGCGCGTGTGATGCCGCGTTCACGGCCGGGCTGGATGGGCTGGACACCGATCTGCCGGGCCCGGCCGGCCGCCGCCGCGACCAGGCGGCCTTTGTGGTCGAGGCCAAGGCGCCCGCCGCGCCCTGACGGCGCTGCGGGGTTTTTGAAAGGGCCTCTTATTCCCTGGTGTGGATGAAGAGGAAGGCCGCGGACAGCATCAGCAGGATCGGGGGCGTCAGGGCCGTGATGGCCGGGTTCAGATCCAGCAGCAGGCCCAGCCGGCTGGTGATTTCCTGTCCCAGTGAGAACACGATGGCGATCGCGATGCCGATCGCCATGCGATAGCCGAGATTCTGCGAGCGGGGCGGTCCGAAGACGAAGGGGGCCGCGCAGGCGATCAGCGCGATCATGGCGAATGGCGTGCTGATGCGCGACCAGAGTTCCTGCTCATAGCGCGTGGCCGGCAGGTGGTGTCGCTTCAGGTCCTGGATGTAGCGATACAGCGCGATGGGCGGCACGCTCTCGGGCGGCAGGCTGAGGAAACGGATCTGCCGCGACGACAGGAAGGCATGCCAGATCATGCTGTCCTGATGGCTGGTGTGGAACTGGTCGGCGACGATGTCCTTGCGTGTGACGTCCGCCAGGACCCAGTCATCGTCCGCGCCGATGGTGGCGCGGGCCGCGTGCAGATATTGCGTCAGCGCGCCCTGATCGTCGAAACGGTAGATGTCGATATCCTCGCCCAGCGTTTCGTTCATGAAGCGGTGGACGCCGAGGAACTGTTGGTCGCCATGGGCCCAGAAGGCGCTGTCGTCCGCGGCATTCGCCGTGCCCGCCGTCAGGGCGGCGGTCCGGCCTACCTGGGCCATGTGGCGGGCCGAGGGGACGATGAACTGCCCGACCAGGAACAGCAGCACGATCGTCGGCACGATCAGGCGCAGCACCGCGCCGATGATCTGCATTTCCGACAGGCCGATCCCCTGCAGGGCAGTCAGTTCCGAATGTTTGGCAAGGCCGCCCAGGCCCAGCAGGCAGGCCAGCAGCATGGCGATGGGGGTGACCTGCATGAACCGTGCCGGAGCCAGCAGGGCGGTATAGGCGGCGGCGTCGGCCAGGTGATAATGCCCCTGGCCGACGAAGGAGAGCTGGTCCACGAATTCCAGCAGGCTGAACAGCGCCGTCAGCCCGACGGCGACCAGGACGAAGGCCCGCAGCGTGACGAGCTGGATATAGCGATCGAAACGTCTCATTCTCATGCCGCGTCATCCCGCCGTGACAGCAGCTCGGCGATCTGGCCGCGCAGCATGAACCCCGTCAGGGCCGCCAGCAGGGCGGGCGCCCACCAGATGCCGGGAACGGGGGCGACCATGCCGTGCTGGACCCAGGTTCGGGCGGAGGTATAGAGCAGGTAATAGACGAAGAAGATCAGGATCGCGGTCCCCAGTTTGCCGTAGCGATTCTGCCGGGGGCGCCCCCGGGCCAGCGGCACGGCCAGCATCGCCAGCAGCATGGTGGTCAGGGGGGTGGACAGGCGCCACTGGAATTCCGCCACGTCCGCCGGTTTGTGCGAGGTGGCGATGCGCAGGCTGCCGGCGGTGACCGAACTGTCGTTCGGCGCTTCCACGACATGGCGATTCGGGTCCTGGGTGATTTCGCGCGCGGTCAGGACCTGATCGTGTGCCCCGGGGCTGGTGCCGATATCGTAGATATGGGCGTTCTTCAGCCGTACATAGAGATCGGTGCGGCCATTGCCCTCTTCGGCCACCGGATAGCCGAGTTCGGCATGGATGATCCGTATGTCCGTGGGGCGGCGCAACTGGACGAAGATATCCTGGGCCGGGCCGTTGGGGCCCTGGCGCCGGGTGAGGAAGATGACGCGCGCGCCATTCTGTACGACATAGAAGGTGCCGGGCTGCATCGCGTCGACGTCCAGCGTCAGTTCGGCGCTGCGCGAGAGGGCATGCAGCCGCTCATAGGCCCAGGGGCGCACGATCAGTGACAGAAGGCCGACCCCGATGGCGACGCATCCGGCCAGGACCATGACATGGCGCAGCAGCATGGTGGGGGTGACCCGCAGGGCATGCAGCGCCGTGATTTCGGAATTGCCGTACAGCGTGCCCAGCGCCAGCACGATCGACAGGTACAGCGCCACCGGCACCAGCACTTCCAGGCTGATCAGGAGCTTGAGCACGATCAGCTCCACGATCGTGTTGGTGGACAGCAGGCCGTTTACGGCGTCCGACAGGAAATCGGCGGCGCTGTAGCCGGCGAACAGGGCCATGCATACCACCAGCATGGCCGCCAGGGGCTTCCCGATTTCGCGCAGAAGATAGTTGCGAATGATCAAGGTATGAAAACCGTCTGTCGGGGACACGCGTCGCGCCGGGGCGCACGAACCGGTCCCTCCGTCCTGTCACGCCGGACGGGCGCGGCCTGTGCCGCGTGTGAACGCACCCCTGATTGCCCAAGAATAAAAGAGCGGCCTGCTTTCGTCAAACCCGTTGCCCCGGCCGGGTCATGTGCCGGAGGGCGGGAGGATGGGCGACCCGGTGCGCAGCAGATGTTTCAGCCAGCACCAGCACTGGCGCCGATAGAGGCGCCATTGGGGCGCTTGCCAGGGTATGACCGGATCGGCCGGGGCATCCAGGCGTTCGGAGATCGCGGTCATGATCCGGGTGGCGCGGGCCTCCCAGGTCAGGGTGCGGCTTTCCGCCAGCGCGGCCTCGGCGAGGCGGGCGCAGAGCATGGGGTCGTCGGTCATCTGCCGCACCGCTTCCGCGAGGGCGGAGGGGGAGTCTGGCTGGCAGAGACAGGCATTGACCCCGTGGCGCAGGATTTCCCGCACGTCTGGCGTGTCCCCGGCCAGGATGGGGCGGCCCGATGCCATATAGAAGAACAGCTTGAGCGGCAGGACGGTCGAGCCGAAGCGCGTCAGGGGCTGGAGCGAAGGCGGGATCAGCAGGACATCGGCGGCGGCGACATACAGGCCCAGGGTCTCGGGCTGCTGGAACGGCACGATCCGCACGTTGGGCAGGGGGCGGGCCTTCTCTTCGATCGGGCCGTCGCCGTAGGAGCCGACCAGGATGAACAGCCGGTCGGGCAGCAGGCGCGCCGCCTCGATGACCACGTCCAGCCCCTTTCGCCGGTTGATCCGGCCCGTATAGACGACCGTCCGGGCGGCGGGAGGGATGGACAGGGCCTGTCGCGCGGCTTCCGGCGTGGGGCGCGCATCCAGCCGCTCGGGCTCGAAGCCATTATGGATGCAGCGCAATTTGGCGGCGGGCACGCCGAGTTCCAGATATTTCCGCCGCGTATAGTCCGAATGGCAGATATTGAGGATGAAGCGCGGATGGCTCATCAGCCGGTGGAGCCAGCGGCGCAGCGGCGGGATCTGGTCGGGCCAGGGGCGGTAATGGTCGAAGACCACGCGCTGGCCGAACCGGATGGCCATCCAGGCGATCCACAGGTTGCGGGTATAGACCAGGTCCGCCTGACGGAAGGCCCGGCGGCAGACGATGGTCAGGCCGCACATCAGATGGCGCAGGACGGCCGGGCCCAGCGGTGCCCAGGCCCGTACCACCGCCAGCCCCGTGGCCTTGCCCATGGCCGCGCAGGCCGCCTGGTCGCGCATGGGGACGTGCAGCCGCGCGCGGGGCGCCAGGCGGGCCAGGTAGCGGGCGGTGGTGATGAAGACTTCGGCGTCGGCCTCGGCACTGGGGAGCGGATTTTCGAATGCGAAAAGGATTCCGATCCCCGCATCCGGGTTTCCGGCATGGCCGCTCTGTCTCACTGGTCGAATCCATCAGGCTTTTGTCCGGGCGCTGGCCCGCCGATGGCGCATATGACCGGGAACGTCCGTGGCTGTCCAGAAGGGGCGCCATGCCGGCGCTGGGCGGCAGATGCAACCATCGTGGGCACGGCGCGCTACGAAATCGGTTGACGGCCCCCTTTTTTGCTCCCTGTCTGGTTCGGAGGAAACGGTCATGCGTGATCTGACCGCCATCGAGATCCTGTCGCACCTGACCGCACTGCGTGCCCAGGTTTCGGGATTGCAGGTGGCCTTGCAGACGGTACGGACCGTCCATGTGCCCTCGTCGTCGCGGGTGGTCGCAGACAGTGAGATCGTGACGGTTACGCTCAACGGTTCCGTTCTCCGGCGTGTCGAGGACTGGCAGGCACGGCAGCCGGACCTGCCGAACCGCGCGATCGCGCTGGAACGGATGATCGAGGCCTTTCTCGATCTGGATGCATGGGCCAAGCGCTCCGGCCTGAACGGGTCGGGCGCGGAGGGCGTGGGCGCCGAAGCTTAGCCCCGGCGGTCCATTGCGTGGGTTATGGCCAGCCGGTCGCCGGTATGTCGAAATGATCGATCAGTTCGTGGTCCGGCAGTTGTGCCAGTTCCTTGGACACGGCCAGGATCAGCCTGTCCTGGGCGGCGGCGGTCAGGTCGGCGCGGATGGCGTGCAGGAGATGGCCCGGCGCGGCCAGGACGAAGCGGCTGATCGTGCCGTCGGTCACGCCGTGGTTCAGCGTCGCGGCGATCGTGGTGGCGAACTGTTCGGTGGTCGCGATGTGCCGGATGGTGTGCAGCGCGGGTCCTTCGTGGCGGAGCAGGCGCGCCGTGTGCGCGTCGGCGACGACATAGGTCACGGGGTCGATCGTTGCCATGATCTTCTTCTCCCTGTCCAAGACCGTATCATCTTTCACCCGAACGCCCTTTCGGGGAAGGGGGCTGCGTCCTTCGCGTCATCACTTTCCGCGATTCGGCCGGCGATGGCGAGGAAGCGCCGGCGCACCGCGCCTGCGTGGGGATTGAGGTGCGCGATGGCGTGAGAGACGTCCGGCGCGTCGTCCCGCACCATGGCGGTGGCGGCGCGGATCAGGTCGAAGCTGCTGGTGCTGATCCGTTCGGGCATCGGGCCCATCTCGGAGAGGATGCGCGCCAGCAGGTGGGTCAGGCCCTGCGCCATCGCGGCGTCGCGGTCATGGGCGTCGGGCGTGGTCAGGATGACGTCCAGCCCCAGGGTCCGGCGCAGGAACGCGGCCACGGCGCCGGGCCTGGTCCGCCGGAGCGGGCAGAGCACGATGCGGTGGCCGGCGATGCCGTCCCGCGCGCTCTGGGGGCCGAACAGGGGATGGGTCGCGATGATGCGGACATGGTCCGGCAGTTCCCGGCACAGGATCTCCGCCGGCAGGATCTTGACCGAGCCGACATCGGCCACCAGCGCGTGGCGGGGCAGGTGGGGAGCGATCGCGCGCGCGACCGCCTGCATCCGCGCGACCGGAACCGCCAGGATCACGATCGGGCAGGCGGCGGCATCTTCCAGATTCGTCGCCGCCATCCCCGGCATGAGGGGGCCCGGCGGCAGAAGGGGATCGTGGACGCGGACGGGGCAGTGGGCGGCCAGGTGGGGGGCGATCAGCCGCCCGAAGGCGCCGAAGCCGAACAGGCCGATCTGGGGAGAAGAGGGAAGAGATCCGTCTGACATGACACTGCTTTCGGGAAGCTGCGTTGTCGGGAGGAATCTCGATTGTTCGACCGCTGACGACGCAGCGGTTGAACACATGACAAGCCCCCGCCGCTATGAATGCGGCGCGTAATACAGTCCGGACAGGAAGGACGGGGTGATCATGCGCGCAGATAAAATCATTCGGCGGGGCCGGTCAAGGCCGGCGGGGGTTTCTGCCCCTGGGTCGCGACCAGCAGCCATGCGCCCACGACCTGGAGCGGCAGGCCCGCCACCAGCATGACGAAACCCGCCCAGTGCTGATCCTGAAGCGGGGTCAGGTCCCATCGGCACAGTACGTCGAGATAGGGGGCGTAGAGCACGCGCGGCGCCGTCATCCATATCACGGCCACGACCGTCATCGGCAGGCTGCCCAGCAGCGCGTAGGCGCCGGCCATCGGATCGTGCCGGATCACGCGGCTGCCCGGCATCAACTGGGCCCAGAACAGCAGGCCGGCCAGCAGGTCCAGCAGGCCCAGGGGCGCGCTGAACAGGGCGTTGGCCAGCGAGCGGTCCAGGATTGATGGCAGGCCGGTCGCTACAGCCAGGCCGCCGAACAGCGCCGCCGCCACCCCGGGGTCGCGCGTCCAGCCCGCGACCCGGACGGGGGCGGCCTGCCTGGTCGTGGGGCCGGCGAGGGCCAGCAGCAGGAAGGGGGGAACGACCTGACCCATGACCATGAGGGCAGTGGTGTACTGCGTCATCGATGCGAGGGGGTCACGCAGCCCCAGGCAGGAGGCCGCCAGCAGCAGCGTGCCGGTGCCGCCCGCCGTCAGCCGCCATGCCGGCCGGCGGTGCCGGGCGGCCAGCAGCAGGATCGCGGTGCCCATGAGCAGCCCGGCGGCGACCCAGCCGGCCTGAAGCAGGGGGCTCCAGCCCCTCATCGGGGGAGAACCGCGCGGATGTCGGCGGCCATCGCATCCGGATCGTTCAACTGGGTCATGCCGTAGCGGGCACGCATCCGCCCGTCGGGGCCGACCAGCATGAGGACTGAATTGTGGTTGATATGGCCGTCGGTTCCCGTCCAGCCGATTCCCCAGGCGCGGGCTATCGCGGCCACATCGGCGGGGGGGCCGGTCAGGCCGGTCGGGGCCGGCTGGAACTGGGAGAGGAAGCCGTGCAGTACGGCGGGCGTGTCATGCGCCGGGTCCAGCGTGACGAACAGGATGGCTGTCCGCGCCGCGTCTGGGCCCAGTCGGGCGAAGACGGGTTCCAGCGCCCCCAGCACGGTCGGGCAGACATCGGGGCAGCGTACATAGCCGAAATAGACCAGCGTTGCCCGGTCGTGCAGCGTTGCCGGGTCGAACGGGCGGCCCAGATCGTCGCGCAATGCGAGGCTCGGGGCCGGGGCCGGTGCGACCGGGGAGCCGAACCGGCCGAAGCCGCCGCTCCAGCCGGCATGGAGCACCAGGAGGGCCAGGATGGCGGCCACCGCGCAGGCGGCGCGCCGCAGGGACTGGCGGAGCGGTGGCGCAAGTGCCGTCACGCCGCGTGGCCTACCAGAGAATCCAGCCCGGTGCCCGCGTCACATGATGCAGGAACGGCCAGAGGATCGGGATATAGGCGGCGAGGGTCGCCAGGACCGTGATGCCGGTCAACAGCCACACATGATCCAGCGCGCGGATCAGGGGCGAGGCCGACTGGGCCGGGTTGGGCGGCGAGTCGATGGTGGAGCTGGCCGGGCCGCCGAAGGACTGGGCGAAGGGAACGGGCGGAGGGGCCGCGCGCCGGCCGAACAGGATGCTGCCGAAAAAGACGGCGAAGAACGCATAGCTGGCCACCCACAGCAGGACACCGCCTGCCGCCACCAGTGCCAGCGGGACCGATGCCGCACCATAGAGCGCGTGATAGGTGTCGTGGGGGAGGGCCGAGACCCATGCCCGGCGCGGCACGCCGTAGAGGCCGGCCCATGTCATGCCGATGGCGAAGATCGTCATGCCGACGAACCAGGTCCAGACGGAGAACAGCGCCAGCCGGCGGCTGATCAGTTGGCGGCCGGTCAGATGGGGCACCATCCAGAAGCTGATCGCCATGAGGGTCATGGCGGTGACGCTGCCGACGGTGACGTGGAAATGGCCGGGGATGAAGGTGGTGTTATGGACGATGGCGTTGAGCTGCCAGCTGCCGTTGACGATGCCCGTGGCGCCGCCAAGGATGAAGGTGATCGCCGCGAGGAGCTGTGCCGCCACGCTGGGATCGCCCCAGGGCAGGGCGCGGAACCAGCCGAACCAGCCCTGTCCGCCGCGCAGGCGGCCGGCATATTCCAGGCTCAGCCCGATGGTGAAGGCGGTGACCAGGCTGGGGGTGGCCACCGACATGGTCAGCACCACCAGGATGCCGCGCCAGATCGACGAGAAGCCCGGATCGGAGAATTGATGGTGCGTGCCCACGGGCAGCGCGAAGATCATCAGGAGGGCGAAGGTGATCCGCGCCATCGGATCGGAGATCAGCTTGCCGCCGACCTGGCGCGACAGCAGGCCGTACCATGAGACATAGGCCGGCATCAGCCAGAAATAGACGATCGGGTGGCCCGTCAGCCAGAACAGCGTGCGGTTGATGATCGGGTCGACGGTGCCGATCAGCCCCAGCGACCACGGGTCGAGCTGGAGCACCAGTTCGGCCATCACGCCCACGCCGGCCAGGCCCCACATCAGCATGGTGGTGAGCGACATGTACGTGACCAGCGGCGTGATTTCGCCGGGGCGGTGCCGGCGCCAGGTCGCGCGCATCTCCAGCAGGATCGGCAGCGGCATGGTGCTGCCCAGGGCCAGGAGCGTGATGCCGATATAGAAGAACGGGCTGCCCTTCAGCGGCGGATAGAATGTCCACAGCACCGACGAGGAATTGTCGGCCATGGCATAGAGTACGCACAGCGCACCCACCGCCATGATCGCGAAACAGGTGCGCCACATCACGAGATTGGGCGCCACGCCCAGTTCGCGGGCCGGCAGGTAGACCAGCAGCCCGCAGGTGATGAAGAAGGTGAAGACGTACCCGTTCATCACTCCATGGATGGTCAGGCCCTGGTAATAGCTCTGCAGCAGCGGGCGCAGGGCGGGATAGGCGTCGACCCCACCGTAATTCAATGCCTGGAGCGGGCCGATGGTCGCCCCGATCAGCAGGGCGGAGAAGCCCGTGATCAGGAAGGCCAGCATCAGCCGGTGCATGCTGGCGGCGGCGCGGTCGGAGTCGGACCGGGCCAGGGCGGACGGGAGTGTGTCGGCTGTGATTTCCATGCTCATGGTGTGCCTGCCGGATCGACGATGATGCGGGCCACCATGGCGTGGTGGAACATGCCGCAATATTCGTTGCAGATGATGCGGAACAGTCCGGCATGGCGGAACGTGTATTTCACCGTGCCGACCACGCCCGGTACCGCCGTCAGGTTGACCGGCGTGCCCTGGATCTCGAAACCATGCAGCACGTCGGCGCTGGTGACGTAGAAGGTGATTTCGGCCCCTTCGGGCACATGGATCACGTCCGGCGCCCAGTGCCAGGCGCGGCCGACCATATAGACCGCATAGCTATTCGGGCCGGTGCGGACCACCTTGCCGTCCTGGAACGCGGCTTCGCGCGCCGGGGCCTGCGGGTCGGCCGCGTAGGAATGGGTGCCGGTTACCAGGCCGTAATCATGGACGACGTAGAACATCGTCCCGATCGTCAGCAGTACCAGCATGACCAGCACGCCGAAGATCCAGAACCGCTCGTGCCGTTCGGCCGAGGCATGGAAGGCGGCTTCGAATGGGCTCATGCCCGTTTTGTTGTCCATAACCGTTCCTCTCCCGTCACGCGCGATGCAGGAAGATCACCGAGACCAGGACCCAGACCGTCAGCGTCGCCGCCAGCAGCACGAAGCTGACAACCCAGGTGCCGACCGGCCGGACCTCCATCACGGGCGGGGCGATGCCGTCATTCCCGTCATCATGTGTGGTCGGTGTGCTCATTTCGTGGCTCCCGTGTCCGGTGCCGGCAGGCTTTGCAGGTAGGCCGCGACGGCCTGCATGTCGGTGTCGGCCATCGCGTGGGTTTCCTTCACCATTATCTTGCCCATCGGGTCGCGATCCCTGCCCTGCTGCCATTGCCGCAACTGTTCCAGCAGATAGGGGGCGGACTGCCCGGCCAGATGCGGGGCGAAGCTGCCCATGCCCTGGCCCGCCGGGCCATGACAGCCGCCGCATGGCATCACGCCGTGGGGCATGTCCCCTTTCTGGAAGATCTCCTTGCCGCGCGCGCGCAATGTGTCGCCGGCCGGGTCGTTCTCGGCCGGGGGCGGTTCGGGCAGGCTGGCATAATAGGCGGCGACGTCCTGCATCTGCTTCCGGGTCAGCATCCGCGCATAGGGGGCCATCCAGTTGTTGCTGCGCTTGTCGGACGCGAAGAAGCCCAGCTGCTGCTCCAGATAGGCGGCCGAGAAGCCTGCCAGGCGCGGTATGCCCATCTCGGGCTGTCCGGCACCGTTCATCAGGTGGCAGGCCGAGCAGCCGACATGGCCGGTCAGGACGCCGCTTTCCGCGATTGTCCGCCCCGCCGCCGGATCGGGGGTATCGGCCGCGCGGGACGGTTGCGCGGCCAGCAGGGTGAGTCCCAAGAGCGTCAATACGCCAGCCCGTCGCCGGCCTGGACGGATGATGCTTTCCGCCGCCTGGTGCATGCCTTTCTCCCGTTCGGGTGTCTTGCCGATATGATAAGCTACAGGCGATTGCCGGAAACCGGGCATCGCCCGCAATCCCCCTGCATCGCGGTTCCTGGTATTCTTGCTTATTGGCCCGCTCGCTCTTCGGCTGCGACTTTCCGATGTTGCCGCTGGCCTGTCACGGGGGTGGTTTCGATCCGGATACGTGACCTGTCGCAGAATTGAGACAGGCGCGCGCGATCAGGGGATGGAAATCCGGTCCGCGCCGAGGCTCGGAAGCACATGGTGGACGTGCCGCTTGCGCGGCGCCCTGGCGCACCAGCCCACATTTCCGGTCAGGCCACGCAATAGAGAGACAGGAACAGGGGCGCTTTCATCGTGCCGGCCATAATCTCTGAAACGTGATTATAGTCAATCCGTATCGATGCCGCGGGGGAATAAAAGCGCCGTCCGCGATTTTCTGCGTTGCACCATGGTTTTCCGGCCCTGTTCTTGCGCGACCGGCTCCGGACTTGTCGCAGTTTTGCGACAGTCCGCCGGCCCCATGCCTTTTCGCTGTCGTGACAGAAACGCCTGGACCGGCAAATGCTGAGGGGCCTGACACATAAGAACGACGAACGTGCAGGTGGAGCATCGTCATGAACGGTTTTGTCGGGGATTACTTACGGATCTTGCGCCATGTTCCTGTCGTTACGCTTATCCGGCCCTCGGCCGGACGGCGTTGCGGACGGTTGGGCGCGACTTTCATTTCCCGGAAGCTGAAATGCCGTGCGGACGATTCCTACCGGAAGAGTGTTGCGGGAGATCCAAGATGAAGTTTGCTTACCGTACCAGCGTCACCAGGCGGCCCCTGCGCAATGCGGTGCTGGCCCTGCCGGTCGCACTGGCCTGTGCGACCGCGCTGACGGTTACATCCCCCGTCCGGGCGGAAGACCCGGCCGGCCCCTATCAGCCGGTGACGAGCGAGCGGCTGGGCCACGCGGCGCAGGACAATGGCTGGCTGATGTACCGGCATGATTATTCCAGCACGGGCTATTCGGTCCTGGACGGCATCAACGCGGGCAATGTCGCCCAGCTCAAGCCCGCCTGGGATTATGAGACGGGCTCGAAGAGCGGGCATGAGGCGCCGCCGATCGTCAATGGCGATTACATGTTCATCACCACGCCGAAGAACGGGCTGCTGGCCTTTCAGGCCAGCACCGGCAAGCTGCTGTGGAAATATCAGCGCGACCTGTCCGATGTGGGGCTGAAGACGATCTGCTGCGACGTGGTGAACCGTGGCGTCGCGCTGTATGGCAGCAATGTCTACATGGCCACGCTGGACAATCATGTGCTGGCGCTGGATGCCACGACCGGCAAGGTGGTGTGGGACCAGGCGCTGGAGGCGCCGGACCTGGGCTATGCGATGACGCTGGCGCCGCTGGTGGTCAAGGGCCATGTCATTGTCGGCGTCTCGGGTGGCGAGTATGGCGGGCGGGGCTTCATTGCGTCGCTGGATGCCAAGACCGGCAAGCAGATCTGGCGGCAGTCGACGATTCCGGCTCCGGGCGAACCGGGCGGCGATACCTGGCCCAAGGGGGCCTACAAGACCGGTGGTGGCGCCACCTGGCTGACCGGCAGTTACGACCCGCAGACCGACTCGCTGATCTGGGGCGTGGGCAATCCGGGGCCGTGGCTGGCGGTGCTGCGGCCGGGCGACAATCTCTATACCGACAGCGTGATCGCGCTGAACCCGGCGACCGGCAAGATCAAGTGGCATTACCAGTACACGCCGAACGATACATGGGATTATGACGGCACGAACGAGCCGGTCCTGACCGACCTGACCTACCAGGGCAAGGCGTACAAGGCGCTGGTCAGCGCCAGCCGCAATGGCTGGTTCTATGCGGTCGACCGTACGAACGGGAAACTGATCTACGCTGAAAAATTCGCGCATGCGACGTCGGTTTCCGGCTTCAAGGATGGCAGGCCGATGACCGACCCCGCCATGCGGCCGGACGTGGACAAGGAGATCTTTACCTGCCCCAGCTTCCTGGGCGGCAAGAACTGGTGGCCGATCGCCGTCGATCCGCAGACCCATTTCGCTTATGTGCCGACACTGCACACCTGCATGAAGATGAAGGGGGCCTCGGTTTCGTACAAGGCCGGCCTGCCGTTCCTGGGCGAGACCTTTACCGTCATGCGCGATCCGGAACATCCCGATGAATGGGGTTCGGTCCAGGCCATCGACCTGAATTCCGGCAAGCAGGCCTGGTCGTTCAAATCCGCGCTGCCGTGGAACGGGGGAATGCTGGCGACGGCGGGCGGGCTGGTCTTCTCGGGCAGCGCCGACGGCTATCTGTATGCCTTCGACGCGAAAACGGGTTCCGTGCTGTGGAAGAGTCCGAAAATGTCGTCGGGTGTCCTTGGCGTGCCCAGCACCTGGAAGGTCGGCGACAGGCAATATGTCGGCGTCTATGCCGGTTGGGGCGGCGGTGTGCCGATCTGGGGCGGCGACATGGCGAAGGACCCGCGTGTCCGCTCGATTCCGCTGGGTGGCCATCTCTATGTCTTCGCGCTGTAAGGAGGACCGCATGCGCATGAATATTGCCCGCCTGTCGCGCCGCGCCCTGGCCTGCGCCGTAGCCGTCGGTGCCGTGCTTGCCGCGCGGCCGGCCGGGGCCACGGTTTCGGTCTGCATCGATTCCTCCAACCCGGCCCATGCGATGGATCGCCGGGTTGTCCAGGCGGTGGCCCGCCAGCAGGGCACCGATGCCGCGATCTATACGTTCGACGGCAGTGGCGCGGGGGACGATGACGGATTCGATGTCCGGAAATTCAGCACGCTCGCGGCCTCGCGCTGTGCGCTGGTGCTGGGCTTTCCCGTCGATGCCACGCATGGCGCGGTGCCAGAGGGGATGCGGGCGACGGCGCCCTATGCACGGATGGGATTCGTGCTGGTGACGCCGCGCGGCCACGAGGCCGAAACGCTGGCGGCCCTGCCGAACGGGACGGATGTGGCGGTGACCTACCTGACGGCGCCGAACCTGTATTTCGTGAAACATCCCAATGTCCACGCCGATATCTATCCGACCGATGCGCAGACCATTGCGAGCGTGGTCCATCGCACGGATCGGGCGGCGATGGTCTGGCGCGCCAGTGCGGTGGCCTATCTGCCCGGTGGGGAAAAGGCGCGTGACTATTGCATGCACGCGCTGAGCGAACCCCATGCCGACTGGGACGTGGTGGCGCTGTATGGCCCGCAGGGTGCTGCTGCGGCGGCGTCTTTCCAGAAGAGCATCGCGGCGCTGCGGCGGTCCGGCCAATTGGCGGCGCTGCTGCGCCCTTATGCCATGTCGCCGGCCAACCCGATCGTCCTCGCGGCGGCGGAAGCGCCGGCGGCCCCGGCGGCCGCTCCGGCAACGCCTGCTGCTGGTGGGGCGAAGCCGGCGCTCTTTACGGCGGCGCAGGCCGATGCAGGCAAGAAGGCCTATGCCGATAATTGCGCGCAATGCCATGGCGACAATCTGGAGGGGATGGCCGGCCCCGCGCTCAAGGGCAAGAATTTCGCCTCGCCCAAGGCGAATTTCCATGTTGGCGACGTGTTCACGATCGTGTCGCAGAATATGCCGGCGACCCAGCCGGCCAGCCTGCCGCACGATGTCTATGTGAACATCATGGCGTTTCTGCTGCAGCAGAACGGCATGCCTGCCGGTTCGGCCGAACTGACGTTCGACGGGGCCAAATCATCGACGGTGCCGCTGGTCTATAGCGGGGATTAGGAAGCGGGGACCCGGTCCGGCCAGGTTGCAGGCCGGACCGGACCGTGAACAGATGCGGCTGCGTGCCCTCCAGAACGTTACCGGAGCCTGTACAGGCGCGGCGTAATTGGTAGTTCGCGCCATAGGCGAACGCGTTATAATAAAAACAAGAAACAACGGAGTTTGTCAGATGTCGGCAAGACATTGGGCACAGGTGGGTTTGACGGCCGTTCTGGCCGCTGGCGGCGTGTCCATGCTGTCGGCCCGCTGCGCCAGGGCTGACGATTACAGCGATCTTCTAGATATCCTGCGGGCCAAGGGTGCGTTGACGCAGGTCGAATATTCGACCCTGCTGGCCAAGCATCGCCATCATGCGGTGGAGCCGGCCTCGGCCCAGGCTCCGCGACGGGGGCGGGGTGCGGCGGCACGCCATGGCGCGGTCACGACCGAGGCCGCCGCGGATGGCGCGGTGATGCCGGCGGTGCTCGCCGCCCAGCGGGCAGCCGACAGTGCCGCGGCCAGCGCCCGCGCCGCCGAGGCCTCGATGCTGGCGGCACGCAGCACGATCGACAGCCCCAGCGTGGTCCGGGTTGCCCCTTATGTCGCGGGCAAGGGGCTGACCTTCAAGGCCGGCCAGATCGATATCAATTTCTCCGGTTTCGTGAACGGGTTCTACAGCTACAATTCGCCAGGGCACGGCCTGCCGGTGGCGGGCGGGCTGTCGAGCGGGGGCAGCGGATTCGATTCGTCGGCGGTGCGCAACGGGCTGCTGCCGGCCGGTTTCGTCCTCAAACTGTCGACGACGCAGTCGGGGATCGACCTGTCGGCGGTGCTGGGCCTGTATCCCGGCCTCAACAACGCCAATCCGGGCGCGTTCAATGCCAATTCCGGCGGCAGTTCGGTCGGGTTGGGCACGGCGGGCATCGATCTGCGTCAGGTCTATCTGACGGCGGGAACGAAGAGCTTCGGCACCGTCAAGCTCGGCCGCGATCTGGCGCTGTTCGGTTCCGACGCGATCCTGAACGATGCGACGCTGCTCAGCGTCGGCACGACGGGCAGCAATACGGCTCCGGCCAATACCTCGTTGGGCCGGATCGGCCTGGGCTATGTCTATGCCGACTGGATTCCGCAGATTTCCTATGCGTCGCCGGTCATTGCCGGCTTCCAGGGGTCGGTTGGTGTCTTCCAGCCGCTGGATGCGTTCAATTTTGCCGGTGGTGGCCTGTCGGCGCAGTCGACGCAGCACAGTTCGCCGATGGTCCAGGGCAAGATCACGTACGATTTCAAGATCGGCGAGCTGAGTACCCGGATCTGGTCCAGCTTCCTGATCCAGCATCAGCAGGGTCTGACGAGCGGCCTGCTGGCGGAAACGGACCGGCGTGGTGCCATGGCCGAGGCCGGCGAAATCGGTGCCAAGCTGACCTATGGCCCCGCTCAGGCCGTGGTCTATTACTATCGCGGCAGCGGCCTAGGCACGACGGGCCTGTTCTTCGACGGCATTGCGCCGAACGGGCACAAGCGTGATTCGGAAGGGTATTACGTGCAGGGCGCCTACAACTTCACCAAGCGCTTCAAGCTGGTGGGCAGTTATGGCGTCAGCAACCTTTATCTGGCGTCGGGGGATACCGCGACCGGGCTGGTGCGTCGCAACCAGTCCGAGGTTGGTGCGGCCTATTACGATCTGACCGACTGGCTGAAGCTGGTGGCGGAATATGCCCATACGCAAGCAGCGGCGCATAACGGCAATTCGGCCAGTGACAATACCGTCTCGGGCGGCGCGATCCTGTTCTTCTGATGTTTTCGTCCGGGGGCATTCGTGCCCCCGGATCGTTCCGCACGGTCTTGTGGATGGCCGCCACCCAGACGATGGCCAAAACGAATAAAAGTCTTTTTGCTTCTTTTTCTTCAGAAAAAGAAGACTCCGAACCCTGCCGCAGGCGTCAAACCGTTTCCCGGTTTTCCCGCCCGCCGATGGTCCAGCCCACCGGCATGGCAATGGCCAGACGGACCAGGTCGGCGGTGCGTGCGACGCCCAGCTTGGTCTTGATCATGCCGGCGGTGTTGGCCACCGTCTTGTAGCTGACGCCCAGTGTCGCCGCGATGTCGGACAGGCTGCGTCCCTCGCCCAGAAACCGCATGATATCCAGGTCGCGGGCCGTCAGGCGCCCGAAATCGCGGCCCAGCACGTCGCGATGTTCGCTGAGCATGGAGGCGATTCCGGATTCGACATAGCATTGTCCGTCCATGGCCTGCCGGATGGCGTCCAGCAGGTCGTCGGGGCCGATCGTCTTCGAGACATAGCCTGTGGCCCCGGCATCCAGTGCGCGGCGGGCATAGATCGGGTCGGCGTGCATGCTCAGGACCAGCACGCGCAGGCCGGCATCGTGCAGGCGGGGCAGCAGCCACAGGCCGCCGGCGCCGGGCAGGCCCAGATCCAGCACCACCAGATCCGGCCGCGTGCGCAGGGCGAGGTCATGGGCGGTCGGGGTGTCGGCGGCTTCCAGGATCGTGGCGCCCAGGGCCGTTGAAAGCAGTTGCCCCAGGCCGGCGCGCACCACCGTATGGTCGTCCACCAGCAGGATTTTCATGCGTTGTGCGCCTCCGGCGCCATGGTGCGGGTGTTGGCCGATGGGGGAAGGGCGTCCGGATCGGGTAGGCTGGCGGTGACGGTCCAGCCTTGGTCGCGCCTGATGTCCAGATGGCCGCCCAGATCCGAGAGGCGGCGGCACATGCCGGCGAGCCCGAGACCCGGTGCGCTGGGGCCGGTGGTGCCGTCGTCACGGACCGAGAGGATGATCCGCCCGCCATCGCGTCCGGCCCGCAGCGCGATGCGCGAAGGATGTCCGTGGCGGGCGGCGTTGCAGACAGCTTCCTGTGCCACGTGAAACAGGGCGTCGCGTTCTGCTCCGTCCAGGGTGCCGAGCGATGGATCGCAGGAAAGCGTGAAGATGATGTGCGGGGCGACATTGTTCCAGAACAGGACGATCGCCTCCAGGGCTTCGGGCAGCCCGCGTCCCGGCGTGCCGTGCAGCCGTTGCAGGATCGCGCGCAGGGTGCGCTGGATGGAGCCGGTGGCGTCCTGTATGGCGCGCACCTGCGCGGGGATGGCGTCGTGGCGGCCTTCGGCGGCGGAGCGGGCGAGGGTGGCCGCGAAGGTCGTGATTCCAAACAGCAGGGGGCCGACCTCGTCATGCAGGTCGCGCGCGATGTCGGCGCGTTCTTCCTCCGCGACGCGTGCGAGCTGGTCCTGAAGGTGGCGATTCTGGGCGGTGGCCGTGCGCAGCGCCTGGGCCATGCGATTGAAGGACGCGGCCTGTGCGGCGATATCGGCCGGGCCGCTTTCGGGGAGTTCCACCCCCTCGTCGCCCGCCGCGATCCGGGCATAGCCGTTGGACAGGGTGGCCAGCGGGCGCAGGCCGCGCACCATGATGACGCAGCATGATCCGGCGATCAGCAGGACCAGCAGCGTGATGGTGGCGATCTGCACCCGGAGTTCGCCCCAGCGTTCCGCCGCCTCGTTGGTCGCATCCGCTTGCAGGTGCAGCCGCCATCCGGCGGGCAGGCTGGCCGGGGCGAGCGTGACCGGGGCCATGGGCGGCGTGGTGGCGTGCAGGAACCAGGCGGGCGGGCGGGGCCCGGCAGCCAGTTGGGACTGGCGCAGCACGCGCCCGGCCTGATCCGTGATGCGGGCCTGGATGTGGCGATTGCCGTCGAAACTGTCGCACAGTTCCGCCAGCCAGCGGGCGGCGGACGGGGCCGATGGTGGGGGCATCGCGCTGATATCGGCGCGGGCATTGGCCAGGGCGGCGACCAGCTCCACCCGGATCGAGCGGGCGGCCTGCCACGCCGCGAGGCCGGAGCCGGCCACCAGGCCGATCATCGTGGCCACTATGAGTGCCAGCAGCAGGCGCTCCAGCAGCCGCAGGCGCGCACCGATGGGGCGGAACGGGAAGAATGCAGTGCCGGGCGGATGATTTTTATGATTTTCGGGAAAATGTCCCATCGACTTCCCTGGCCCCGTTCGATCTGATGAACCGCGTGGCATGCCAATCAAAAAAGAAGAATAAACGCATGTTTGAGAAGACGACTGGACGGAGGGCCCTGTATCTGGCCTCGGTCACGCTCTGCTTTCTGCCCGCCCGCGCGGTGCTGGCGCAGACGGCGCCGGAAGTGGCCCGGGGTGGCGTGTCCGCCGGTATGCAGGCGGAGGACATTACCGTCATCGGAACCTCGCCACTGCCGGGTTCCGGCATCGACCGTGACCGTCTGCCGGCCGCGACCGCCATCCTGACCGCGCATGACCTGCAAGGGACCGGCACCGCCGACATGCTGCATGCGCTGGACAGCCGTCTGGCGGGTGTCAGCCTCAATGCGCCGGCGGGGAATCCGTATCAGCCCACCATCGTCATGAACGGCTTCCAGGCGTCGCCGTTGCAGGGCACGTCGCAGGGTGTTGCGGTCTATCTTGATGGTGTGCGCTTCAACCAGGCCTTTGGCGACACGGTGAACTGGGACCTGATCCCGGATCTGGCGATCGAGCGGGTGGCGGTGGAGGGGCCGAACCCTGTCTTCGGCCTGAACGCGCTGGGCGGTGCGCTGAATGTGCGGATGAAGAACGCATTCAATACCGCCGCCGGCGGCGAGGCCGATCTGTCCGGCGGTTCGTTCGGGCGCATCGTGGCCCAGGGCGATTATGCCGCGCGCCGGGGCGATTGGGGTTTTTATGTCGCCGGCCGGGAGGTGCATGAGGAGGGCTGGCGGGACCTGCAAAGCACCGACATCCAGAGCCTGTATGCGGACCTTGGCTGGAAGGGGCAGGCGACGGACGTGCATGGCAGCCTCGACCTGGCCAATTCGGTGCTGAACGGGCCGGGAACCTCGCCGGTGGAATTGCTGCGCGCCGATCCCAGGGCGCAGTTTACCGCGCCGAACCAGATGGCG
>NZ_JABEQD010000008.1 GCF_014174395.1 Gluconacetobacter aggeris | reverse complement strand
CAGGCGTGGGACGCATCGTTCCGTTCGAGAGCTCGAGACGGCGATCAATGCCTACATCGACGCCCGGAACGCGGATCCCAAGCCTTTCCGATGGACAAAGTCCGCTGACGACATCCTGGCGTCAATCCAACGCTTCTGCCAACGAACCGTCGCCGTCCAGCAAAAATGTGGATAGAAATTTAGGAATCAGGACACTAGACCTTCCTGTCAGCTTGGAAGGTGGGAACCGACAGGAAGCGACCGCGTCATATCCGACATCATCGGCGGTCGAAGGCGGACGAAAAGCGGACGTGTTCTCCTGGACCGGCCATCAACTCATCTCCCTGCTATTATGATAGCGCGCTTACGAAGCTATGAGCGCCCGGATCTGCGCATGCATCCAAGGGTACAATTCCTCGCCTTTCGTGTTGAGCCTTGATTTCAGGTCGCGCGTTACATCGTCGGCCAGAATTTCGACAGCCCCTGCGGTAATGCCGTCATAGGCCTGTGTCACGACACTCGTCGCGCTGCTCTTCGGCACATGCCAGTTCTTCGTCATCGGCGTGTCGATCATGCCGACCAGAAGCCCGACGACCTGCGTGTTCTGCCCCTCCAGCGCCATGCGCAAGCCGTTGGTCGCGGACCACAGCGCCGCCTTCGAGGCCGCATAGGCCGTCGGCATGCTGACCCATGCCGCAACGGACAGGATATTGAGCATCGTCCCGCCGCCATGGGCACCGAGGACCGGCGCAAAGGCGTTGGCGACGTTCAGTGTGCCGAAGAAATTCGTGTCGAAGATGCGCCGTGTCTCGTCCTCGGGCTGGAGCAGGACATCGGCTTCCGGCGCGATGGCCGCGTTGTTGATGAGCAGGTCACAGTCAGGCGCGGTGGCGACAGCCCGAGCGATGTCATCGGTACTCGTGATGTCGAGCGTCAGCGGCACGATGCGGGTATCATCCCAGGCCTTGGGTTTCCGGGCCGCGGCATAGACGCGGCGCGCGCCCCGCTGAACGGCCTGCCTGACGAATTCGTCCCCGAGGCCGCCATTGGCGCCGGTCACGAGCACGACCCGATCCTCCAGCGTGCGATTGGTCTTGTCGATTGGCTGCGTCATCCTATAGTTCTCCATCAAGTGGGGACACTCCCCGAAACACTATCCGGGGAATATCCCCATTTCGTCAAGGGAGGATATTCGTGACCGCCGACCAGGAGATAAGTTCAGCCGCTGCGCGTCCCATGCGTGCCGATGCGCGGCGCAACCGGGACGCGATCCTTGCGGCCGCACGCGCGACATTCGAGGAGGAGGGGGTTCTCGCTTCCCTTGACGGTATCGCCCTGCGCGCTGGCGTGGGAAATGCAACGCTGTATCGGAATTTCCCGACGCGGGACGATCTGCTTGCCGCCGTGGCTTCGGTCAGCATCGAAGCTGCGCTGGCCGAAGCCGATGAGCTGTCCGGATCGCTCGCCCCGAAGGAAGCACTGGCGGAATGGCTGATACGGCTCGCCTGGAGATTACGCATCTGGCACGACCTGCCAACTTGTGTTGCCTCCGCCCAGGGAGATCCGCAGTCGTCCATGGCGACGGCGTGCGCCGCGCTGGTCGACAGAACGGCGGTCTTTCTCCACCAGGCAGCCCTGTCTGGGGACACTGTGGACACCGTGACCGCAGCAGAAGTATTTGAACTCGTCGTGGCGTTGTCCTGGGCGGTCGACCGGTTCGGCGACGATGAAGCGATGGCAAGGCGGCGTGTTTCGGTGGGGATTGCCGGAATTTTCAGGGCAGTCGCCCCCGACGCTGGCTGCAGCGGTCCACTATCAGACCATCATACACAGTGACGCAGCCTGCTGATTCCACTCGTTCCGGAAGACCAGTTCAGTAAGGTTCGCTCGGCAGCTGCTGCCTCATGTTCGTCATTCGAAAGCGTTTCGTGTGTCCCCAAGACCGGACGAGGCTACATCGTGCTGTCATTATATGAAATTGGACCCTCATGCCGTGCCGCCGTTCACCGGCGGCCGGATGTTACGGAAAGAGGGCGGGTTCTCTTTCGGATCGGCTGTCAGGCCACCTCCCTGCGACCGCAGCAGCGCGGGGAGTGCCCGGATCTGCATATGACCCCATGGATAGAGTTCGTGGTGCAGGCACTGATCGCCATCGGCGCGACTTGCTAAGCGCGATGTTGGAGCCGGCCTGATCGTCACCCCGGCTTGGCTGGCCTTCCAGAAACCTTATTTCGGCATCGATATCGAACTCGCCGGGCCATCGATCGGGCAGTCAACCTGATCGAAGACGGCGTGGATTGTGTGCCGCGTGTCAGTCCCCTGCTTGATTCGGGACTGATCGGACGCAGGTCTGGACAGGTGGGTGATCTACAACAGGTAAAAGCGACCATTTGTAAAATCGAAAATCGCGCCGTCACCTTTTTTCCACAGATCCTGACCGAAATTTCCATACAGCGTGTCGAGCAAGGAGTTGTTGGGCTTTGCCAGCACGAAAAGCTTCGTCAAGGTCACATCTCTTGTGCCGACCTGAAATTCGGCATTTGGCACCATGGCGCCGGCGGACATCAGGTAGCCTCCCGCGCCACCATTATGACGCGTGGTGTCAGTATAAGGAATCGCGTCGTGATCCAACAGGGCATGAAAACGTGCGCCCATGATCGTCCCTGTTGCTCCGGTATCCACCGATCCGCTGATAGGGTGTCCATGGTATGACACGGAGATTGTCGGTGTCAGTTCTGATAATCCCAGCGGCGCACCATGGCCCAAGGACGAAGGCAGGGGATTATGCGCCATAAACCCATGCGCCTTTGAGAACTGAATATTCTCCAGACTCCTCTGAACCGGGTAACCGATCGTGGCTTTCATCACGTAAAGCCCTTTCGGTGTGGGAATGCTCAGTGCCTGGTCGTCGAACACCAGGACGGGAACGTTGTAAATCATGGCTGAACCGATGTGTATTTCATCGATCATCCCGATGCGGAGTGTGTTTTCGATACCCGTTGTGCCAGCCTGAGTATGGGCGATGCCCGGAAGAATCCTGACCCCGAGACGCTCCGCGGTGGAGGCGTTCAAAACGGAAAGATTGGCGCCGGTATCCACAATCCAGTCCATTGAGATATCATGGACCGTTGCCGGAATCGTGAAATGTCCGACCATCGTCTGTTTCATGGGTAAATGAACGCCACCATGAAATTCGGCTCTCATTGCCGGAGACTGTGCAAGAATGTGCCAGATCTCGGCGTCGTCATGCAGTCCCTGGCGTTCCGCGGGAGCGAGCCATTCACTGCCTTGAGCAATCAATGCATCAGCCGTTCGCGCTGCATCCCCATAACGACCGACCAGCACATAATCATACGTCAAGGCATACAGGCTGAGGGCCCTATTCCTGGAATTATCATGGGATAGAGCCGGTGAAACGCGTTCGAGTATCGGGACGGCCTCCTCCGGCCGTGCCTGACGGCTCAGCAAAATGCCGGTAAGGCAATCACGCGTTGCCGCATCCGTCGTCGCGGCAATTCGGCTTTTGAAGTCGTTGGTTTGCCACTCTGACATGTCGGTCGTTGGTGCGGCCTGGCACGCCGATGTCACGGCCATCAGGGTACCTAGTGCAAGAAGCGAGCGTGCGATGTCGCCAAAGCGTACGAAGATTGTCATGCCGATCTTTCTGTCATCCTGTGGTCATTATGTAAGATGAACATGCTCTTTCGAAAAAATCGAGAGGGTGCCCACATGGCCGGGAGCGCGGTCACCTGGAGCGATACGCACGCAGGATCGTGCCGGCATCGAACATCGCGACGTCGCGGCAATGACAAGGCACGGTAATCGCGTAATCATTCCCGCCTCCTTCATGGCTCGGTGATATCCGCCTGCGTATCTCAGGCGAATACCGATCACCTGGGGCAATGTCGCACCGGGCGGGACGAGGGGACAGCTTCGAACGTTGCGGTAACGCCGCGAGAATATCTGGCGCGGCATCCGACGAACGTCAACGGTCGCCCGCCGGCTGAACGACAGCGATCGCATCAAGCCGTGCCTTGACCTCGAGCGGTAGTGCCAGTGTCGCCGCGGCCAGATTTTCCGTCAGGTGTGCCGTACCGGACGTGCCCGGGATGAGGAGCAGGTTGGGCGACCGGGTCAGGAGCCAGGCGAGTGCCACCTGCATCGGACTCGCCCCGATATCGAGCGCGATTGCGGACAAGGTATTGGACTGGATCGGGTTGAAGCCGCCTAGCGGGAAGAACGGCACATAGGCGATGCCCTGCGTGGCCAGGGCGTCGAGCAGCGCGTCATCGTCCCTGTGGACGAGGTTATACTGGTTCTGCACGCAAACGACCGGTGCGATGGCTTGTGCTTCGGCGATTTGCGCGGCGGTCGCATTGCTGAGGCCGAGGTGACGGATCAGGCCCTGCTCGCGCAGCTTGGCCAGCGCCGAGAAGGGAGCTTCCAGCGAGCCTTCGCTCGGGGCGTGGATGTCACCCATCAGCCGCAGATTGACCACATCGAGCCGATCGAGCCCCAGGTTGCGCAGATTGTCATGCACGGCCCGGGTCAGGTCGTCTGCGCTCTGGGCCGGCAGCCACGAAGCATCCGCGCCGCGTACCGCACCGACCTTGGTGACGATCACGAGGTCATCGGCATAAGGATGAAGCGCCTCGCGGATGACCTGGTTGGTCACGTGCGGACCGTAGAGATCGCTGGTGTCGATATGATTGACGCCGGCGTCCATGGCGGCGTGCAGCACGGCAATGGCGGCCTGGCGGTCCCGTGGCGGCCCGAACACGCCGGGGCCGGCAAGTTGCATCGCGCCATAGCCCATGCGGTTCACGACGCGGTCGCCGAGTTGGAAGGTGCCTGCGCTGGCAAGGTCGATCATCGGTTTCTCCTGCAAAGAATGTGCGTCGAACATGGACGCCGCAGGAATGATCGATAAGCTGGTTGATTCGGAACAGGTCGTACGGAAAACCGCACAATGCCGCAGGAACTCGATGACCTCTCAGCCTTCGTCGCCGTCGCGCGGACGGGGGCTTTCGCGAGGCGGCACGCCTTTCGGGCCTTTCGGCGTCAGGACTCGTGTTGCCGCTCTTCTGCCAACATGCTTGGTCGAGTCGAAACTAGGTCGTACCAGCGCTTGGGTGCAGAGCTTTCGGTTGGGAGAGGCATCTGAAAAGCCCGCGTCGCGAAACCCACCGTCACCAGCATCGTGATGACGGCTGCGGAGGAGCTCGACGGAGGTGAGCGGCCTCTCAACCGAAGCCGCTCCTGCCCACACGGAATTGATCAGACGACCTCAGCCGCAATCTCGCCCTGAAACTTGTTCAGGAACCCGTCCATTGTCGCCTCGCCCAGATCGACCGCTTTTGCGCCCCCGGCCGCGATGAAGGTCACGTCGGTGATGCCGATCACCCCCAGGATCAACCGCAGATACTGGGTGGCGATATCGCGGTTACGGATCGGCGATCCCTCGGTATAGACGCCGCCGGAAGCGAGCAGCACGGTGGCCTTTTTGCCTTTCACAAGGCCGCTACCGTCCATCCCCAGCGTCAGCCCTTTGCGTACTATGTGATCCACCCATGCCTTCAGTGCGGCAGGTACGTTGTAGTTGTAGACCGGCGTGGCGATCACGAGATGGTCGGCCGCCAAAAGCTCCGCTACGAGCGCGTCGGATAGGCGTAGCACATCCTTCATCTCGGCCGAGTGCTGCTCCGGCGACGTGAAGTAAGCCTGGAGCCACGGCGCATTCACGAACGGCAGGTCGGTCTCCATCAGGTCGCGCTCGACGACCGTGCCCTCCGGGTGCTCCGCCTGCCACGCGGCAACGAAGCGACGGGTGAGGTTGCGCGAGATCGAATAGTCCCCGCGCGGGCTGGTTTCGACGACGAGAAGCTTGGGCATGCATTGTTCTCCTTTGGAATGGGGTCAGCCGAAACGGAAGCCGGAGATTGGCTTGCCGAGAGCGTGACCATGGAAGTGAATGGCGCCGGGCTCACCGGACGCGGCGCCTGCCACGACCATGAGCGGCAGCAGGTGATCCTCGTGCGGTTGCGCGTCGCGTGCGCTGGGGGCGTCTTCCCAGCGGACGAGCGCATCGTCGCGAGTGCCGTGATCAACCATCGCCGCGCGCAGCCACGCGTCGAACGCCTCTGCCTTGGGGTCGACCGTGCCACGCCCGAAGAAGCCGCGCATGTTGTGATAGCTTTGCCCGCTGCCGAGTATCAGCACCCCTTCATCGCGCAACGGCTTGAGCGCGCGTCCGATCGCGAGATGCGCGGCGGGATCGAGGCCGCGTTGAAGCGAGAGCTGCACCAGCGGAATGTTGGCTTCCGGATACATCACCTTCAGCGGCACGAAGACGCCGTGGTCCCATCCGCGCGCCAGCTCGCTGTTGCTCGAGATGCCTGCGGCCGAGAGCAGGTCACGAACGCGGGTCGCCATTGCGGGCTCGCCCGGCGCGGGCCAGGTCAGCCTGTAGGTGTAGTCGGGGAAGCCGCTATAGTCGAAGAGCAGCGGTGGATGTGCGCCGGCATTGACGGTCGGAACCGCCTCCTCCCAGTGCCCTGACACGATGAGGATGGCACGCGGCCGCTCCGTGAGCGTCTCCGTGAAATCGTGGAGATAAGCTTCGAGGTCGTGCCACGCAGCGCGCATCGGTCCCGGCTCGAGGAAGAAGCAGGGGCCGCCGCCGTGGTTGATGAAGAAGGTCGGTTGCATAACCAACCATTTAGCCTCTTGATCCTATTTGCGGGAGAGATAAAAAACCGATCGTCTTTATCGGCTGGGGTGATGGATGATTGGCAATTTGACGCTGGACCAGCTTCGCGTGCTGGTGACGATCGCCGAAACGGGCAGTTTCTCGGCCGCCGGCCGTAAGCTCGGTCGCGCTCAATCGGCCATCAGCCAGGCGGTTGCGACGCTCGAAGACGTGCAGGGCGTGACCTTGTTCGACCGGACCCCCCATCGTCCGCTCCTGACCGATGTCGGCCGCGCGCTGGTCGATCAGGCGAAGGTCGTCCTTTCAGGCGCCGCCCGCTTCCAGGCGTTGGCTGCCGGCATCCGTGAAGGGATCGAACCCGAGTTGGCGGTCGCCATCGATCCCCTGGTGCCGACGGCCGCCTTCATCGACAGCTTGCGCGCATTGCGTGCGGCCTTTCCCCATCTTCCGGTGAGCTTTTCGACCGAGGGGCTAGGTGGCGCCGAACGGCGGCTACGCCGCGGTGAGGCCGCGCTGGCTCTCTGCCTCCTGCTTCCGGCTCCGCCCGAAGATGTCTCTGCCCACCCTTTGCTTGGTGTTGACCTGATCCCGGTCGTCGCTCCCGATCATGCACTGGCGCTGCTTGATCGAGCTGCGACAACGGCAGACCTGGAATCGCATGTCCAGCTCGTCTTGTCCGACCCGTCTGCGCCGGACGGCCCGAGCTATGGTGTTATGGGAACGAAAGTGTGGCGATTTGTCGAACTCGGGCGCAGGCTCGATTTTCTACTGGCGGGCCTCGGATGGTGCCGCTTGCCGGAGGACCTTGCAGCGCCGTTGCTGGCCGGAGGACGACTCGTTCGCCTCGCGATTCAGGATGATCCAGCACAAGCCTATGGACCGCTGACGATATACGCCGCACATATGCGCCAGCGGCCGCTCGGTCGGGCAGGTGCATGGCTGTTGAACGACATTCGAACCCGGCTTGCGTTGACTTGATGGGCAGGCGGCGCTTCCGAGATTACGATCACACGGGTTACGCCGATCGCCAGGTAGCCGCGACGCGCGCTTCCAATTCGAGATAAATGCCTGCGCTTTGCACATTTGTTGGTGCGTCGGCGGCAGTTATGTCGTCGTTCAGAGGTATCTTCACGATTTCGATGCTTGGGCAAAGGTTCCGCCGCCGCGTCAGGAAGAGATCATCGGCCGCACCAAGATCGACAACGTCGAACTCGACGATGAAGACTGGCCGCGCAAGTCGCACAAGATCTTGGCGACCGTCGTCGACATCGACATCGACATCGACAGCAACGAGCATGGCGTCCTTCGCGACAACATGGGGGCATCACATAGAATGGGCACGGATATACGCTAACGGGTCACGCGACGACTGGTCCCGTCCGTCCCGGTTGGAGTTAAATAACGGGAACCGCACCCGGCTTCAAGGAGGGGATACGCTGGTGGTCTGGAAACTCGACCGTCTGGGGCACTCCCCGCCGTATCATCTCGATATTATCGCGGATTTTCGGGAGCGCGGCATCGCTTTCCGGTCCTTGATTGAGCATATGGGCTACCAGTCGAGCAAGGCCGCGATTTGGTCCAGCGATGACGGCCCACGATCCATGCGGGAGAATTCAAGATAGTCCTGACCAATCGACCGGTGCGACATCACCATCTCCAACGCCTGGACCGAGCTCAAGAGAATCATCAATCAGCTGCGCCGTCCATCACCTGCGCACAAGTCTCCTAATCTGCCGCGGCAGTGCTAGGCGCGGGGACCTCGAATAATGCAAGTCCCGCGCATACCGTCTGGTACACACCCATCACGGCGACGATATCGAACAGTCCTGTCCTGCCGAAAGCCTGTTCGGCCTCGTGATACAGTTTGTCCTCGACGCGGTGTCCGGTCAGGAGGTTGCGCGCGAGACGCGCGGCGATCTTTTCGTCGTCGCTCAGATCTTCGGGAATGCCACCCGCTGCAATGGTGGCAAGCGCTTCCTGGGACAGGCCCGCCTCGCGCGCCACATGGCCACGGGCATATAGCTCGTAGTCGGCTCCCCAGACCGCGCCCACTGTAATAATCACCACTTCACGGACGCGCTTTGGAAGTGTCGTGTTGCTCTCTTCGGTGCTCTGGAAATCCCATAGCGTCTTTGTCACCTCGGGGTGCAGAAGGAAGAAATTGAACGGGCCGATCAGGCGGCCGTCTTCGGTCGTCGCCTTGACCCCTATCTTATCGGCGAATACCACCCAACTTTTCTGCAAGGAGTCGTAAAGCGCGCGTTGCGCGCTGTTCAGGGTCGCCGTCTCGGGGAGCGGTAGCCGCCCACCCAGGCCCTGTTCCGATTTGGTCATCGTGGCTGTTCCTGCTTCGGGTTCGTGTTCACATGCGTCCGCATGATCTGATCGACCGTCAGTGTGATGTGTCGGCATCTATATCGAATTCAATACGTATCAGTCTGGCGGGGCGGAGACGCTTGTCCGGCGGGAGTTTGATTACACCACCGTCGGTCGGAACGTACGCGACACGCCCGTAATCGTTGGGTCCATGGCCCCAGTCGATGCTTGTCGGGCCGATCAACGCATCGGTAAACGGGTCGCCGGCTGCCGATATCGGGCCCGAGGAACCGGGTTCAAGCGACGCGCGGGCGATCATGTGGTCCGGATGCCGGGTAATGTAGGCGACGCCCAGATTTTCATCAAGGCATAGATCATCGACATTTTCGATATCCGCCAGATGCTCGGGTTCTCCAGCAGGCTCAAGCGTCTGTTGATCGACGGCTACGCGCATGAAGAGGCTCAGCGACGATGTCGTGTAATACACGTGCCGGGTCTTCGGCCCGTAGCGCAGACCATTGATGCCAGGAAACGGAACCTGCTGGGTGTCCGAGAATTTCACCGGGGGATGCCCGCCGCCCGCGCTCATCGTGTCATGCTTCAGCCACACCCGGGCCGTGGCACCGGCGCCGCCATCCGTCAGATCAATGCGCCAGATCAGGCCTTCGACGCAGTCGGCGACAAGCATCACCCCTGGGGCCAGCAGACAGGAGCCGTTCGGACCGGCGGGGGGCTCGAACTGGAGAACCTTCGTCGGGCTCACCGGCTCGCCCGGTGTCCAGCCGCGCAGGTCAAAGCGATGCAGGACGGCGTCGCCGTAGGTGAAGACGTAGAAGATGTCGGGCGCCGCCTCGACGAAGCTTTGGGCCAGCTGCTTCTCGGCGAAGGTATGGAGCAGGATGGGTTTGACTGGCAGATCACCAGTCGGGACGGGTACGTACCACACTTCCCTCTGGGGCGATGCGACGACCAATATGGATCCGTCGGCGCGGACAACCAGATTTTCCGGCATGGTGTGCATCGGAAATTCCGCGATGGACGTGATCTTCGCTGGAATGGAACGTGTCATGCTCGTTCTCCTACAGGCGCACCAAACTTGTAAGGCGCCTAACAATAATGGCGTGCGACTCATATTTTTTCAAGGTGCCCGAGGTGTAGCGGACGATATTTTGGAATTTTATAGTTATATATGCGATCGTTCGAATTCTATCTGCATCAGGTGCCGACCGGCCGGATGTTGGTGAAATGTGGATGCCGCTTTTTGCGCGGTGATTTTCTGTGTGATCGCGAGGGAGGACCATTGAGCAGTTCGTTCACCGCGGTACCGTCTGTATCGGTCGTCAGTGAGTGGCCGAAGGGCGACTGTCCGGACGGTTTCGATCTGGCGACAGGAGGAAGCAGAGTGGAACGATGCAAAAGGCCAGAAGCCCGATCAGCATGAAGACCTCGTTATAGGCGAGAATCGAGACCTGGGTCGTGAATGTCCGATAAAACCGGTAGAGCGCATATCGAGTTGCTAGCGCGGATGGCATGCCGACATCGAGCGCGGCCTGTTTCGCTGTGGCCAGATAGTGCTGATATTCCGGCCTGAAGGGCGACATTCTGTCCACGAGAGCGGCTTGTTGCCTTTGCTGCGTCTGTATGATGGTCGCCGTGGCCAGGGAGATGGACAGTGAGCCGACATAGTTGCGTGCCCGATCCTTGAAGATGTCGAGATTGACCAGGGGATGCCGAGCCTTTCGGAGCCAGAGAACGGCCCCGATCGTCCCGGCAACCCCGCAGACGGCCATTGTGGTGACGAAGGGCGAGGCGAACCAGTCGTCATCCTCGCCGCGATCGCACATGATCTCCAGTCCGCCGAGACCCAGCGAGATCAGGGCGATCCCGATGATATCGACGGGCTGGCGCGCCGGCCGCTCCCATGGCGGGTCTTCCACGAGCAGTGCGACACCGATCGTGGCCAGGATGCCGAAGGGTACGTTGACGTAGAAAATCCAGCGCCACGAGAAATTATCGACGAGATAGCCGCCGAGCAACGGCCCCATGATCGGGCCGATGATCGTCGCGATCGCGGTCAACCCGAAGGCGGCACCGCGCTTGTCCGGCGGAAAGGTGTCGAGAATGATGGATTGCTGGTTTGGCTGTAGCCCGCCGCCGAAGAAACCCTGCATCAGGCGGAAGACGATCAGCATCGGCAGGGAAGTCGACAGGCCACACAGGAAGGAGCAGACTGTGAACATGATGATACAAATCATGAAATATCGTTTGCGGCCGAAAAGCTTGCCGAACCACGCCGAAATCGTCAGCACAATGCCGTTCGCGACCAGATAGGAGGTAAGAGCCCAGGTTGCGTCGTCGTAGGAACTGCCCAGCGCGCCGGAGATGTGCGGGAGTGCCACATTGATGATGGTGCCATCCAGAATCTCCATGAACGCAGCCAATGTGACGGTTACCGCGATCAGCCACGGATTGGCTGCGGGGCGCCAGGTCCCCTTGTCGACATTGGTCGTCTCACTCATGATCCATGCTCGCCAGGAAAGGCATTTATCCCCTTGGTCGGTCGACAGATATCAAGACGCTTTTCCATCGGCGGATTACCCGTTAGGTCTACATAGCCTACGGACTATTTGTAAGGCACCTAACAGAGTCAAGGGACAAAATGCGGGCACCTGGCGATAGAGACGTAGCGTCGGCTGAAATCCGCCATAAAATGGCGACGGTCCTCAACGCCGATGCCATGTCGGCGATCGAGCTTATGTTCGCTCTCCGTTCCGTCGTGCAGGGGTTGGATAACGTCTTTACGCGATGGCTGGAAAAGGACGAACTGACGCCGGGGCGATGGCAAGTCCTTGTCATTCTATGGGCTGCGGATGGCCCAATCCCGCATCGCGTGATCGTCCAGGCGCTCAAGGTCAGTCGCGCCACCGTTTCTGGTCTGGTCGAGGCTCTTTTGGCTCAAGCTTACGTAGAAGTCGCCGAAGATCCGCAGGATCGACGGCAGGTTCTTGTCGCCCTTACGCCCAAAGGGGAGCAAACAACCTTGCGTCTTCTTCATGAAAACACGCAATTACTTCAAAAAATATTCCGGAACATAAAATCTGACATGCATAAATTCGAAAATATTTTGTCAAAAATTGATATAAATGCAAATCGATAATATTCCACATCGCAAATCATCCCATCCGCCGTGAGCGGAATTGCGTTGCAATCGGTTAAATGACTATTCGCAGCAAATCTTGGGGCCGAGTAGTACATGTATGCACTGCGCCCAATGATATCAGACGCCTTGAGACGTCGAGTGTCGCCGAGTTGGAAGGTGCCTGCGCTGGCAAGGTCGATCATCGGTTTCTCCTGCAAAGAATGTGCGTCGAACATGGACGCCGCGGGAATGATCGATAAGCTGTTTGATTTGGAACAGGTCGTACGGAAAACCGCACCATGCCGCAGGAACTCGATGACCTCTCAGCCTTCGTCACCGTCGCGCGGACGGGCGGCTTTCGCGAGGCGGCACGCGTTTCGGGCCTTTCGGCGTCAGGACTCAGCGCAGCCGTGCGGCGGCTGGAGACACGGCTGGGCGCGCGGCTGCTCCATCGCAGTACGCGCAGCGTCTCGCCTACCGAAGCGGGTGCCCAACTGTTCGAGCGGCTTTCGCCCGCCCTGGCCGAAATTGGCGCAGCCCTCGATGCCGTTCATGCGCGAACCGATGAACCGGCGGGCACCTTGCGGCTGAACGTGCCGGCCAATGTCGCCCGGACCGTGCTGCCCGCTATCCTGCCCCGGTTCCTGCGCGCCTGTCCGCTGATCCGTGTGGAGGTGACGGTGGAGGACAGCTTCGTCGATATCCTCGCGTCCGGTGCCGATGCCGGTATCCGCTACGAGGAACGGCTGGAGCAGGACATGATCGCGGTGCCGATCGGGCCGCGCGCACAGCGCATCCTGGCCGCTGCCGCGCCATCCTATCTCGCCGCGCGGGGCCGACCCGCGCATCCGCGCGACCTGCTGGAACATTCTTGCCTGCGCCTGCGCTTCTCCAGCGGCGCGCTCGCCACCTGGGAGTTCGAGAAGGCCGGCGAGACGGTGCGTCTCGATCCGCAAGGCCCGCTGTTGATCCAGCCCGGATCGGCCAGCGATCTTCTGATCGATGCCGCGCTGGCTGGTCTTGGTATCGTCTGCCTGTTCGAGGACTGGCTGGCCCCGCACATCCGCAGAGGTGCGCTGGAAACTGTGCTCGAAGACTGGGCGACACCCTTCACCGGGCCGATGCTCTATTATTCCGGCCGCCGCCAGTTGCCCCCGCCGCTGCGCGTGTTCGTCGATTTCATTCGGACAATGCAGCCTGCGGAACAAGCGGATCCATAGCGCGATTCGACAAGCCCGATGACGCTCGGCAGCGGCCCGCCTTGTCGACAAGGATTTTCTCTGGATAGGCGGGAGAAAGCGCGCCGAAAGGGACGCATTGTTTTCAGCATAGTGGAGTGGGGCCAATAGAGGGAGCCGTGGCGCCACGTCAGTTTTACATGAAAAAATCGCTGAATAGCCTGGCAAGAGCTTCTGGCTGCTCTTCAGGAATGAAGTGGCCGCGCCGAGTGATCGTTTCGCCACGAAGGTCAGCAGCAAAAGGCCGCAGCGGACCCGCCATGTCAGGGATCGAGCCATGGTCCGCGCTGACCGCCAGTACTGGCATGGCGAGCTTGGCATCACGGACCAGCACACGATTCTGTTCGGCTGACAGGTTAACCGAACGGTAGAAGGCGAGGCCCGCTCGCAGCGCGCCGGGCTGACTGAAGATGCGGATATATTCATCGAGGTCCTCGTCGCTGAAGCTCCAGGGATTGGCGGTCTTGCGTCGCAGGAACCAGTCCAGATACACGCGTTCGTGGCCATCTATCACTACGAAGGCATTATCCGTCACCGTACGCGTGATGACACCGACATGGTCCAGCGACGGCGCAAGGGGGAATACGCCGTCGGTCGGCAGGGTACCGAAGGCCGGCTTCATGCCGACGACGAGAAAAGCCCCGATCTGCGGATCGACGGTCTCGATCCGGCTGAACAGATGCTCGAGATACGCAACCGGACACAGTTCTCCCGACCTGACACGCCTGGCGATAACGGAAGCCGTGAGGAAATCCAGGTGCGGATCATACGTGCCGATGAGCGGCAAGCGCGTGCCGTGTTTTACTGTGTGCATTTCATTCATCCGCCAATACCACCGTCCCGCGAGGCTTCGTCTGGCAGGCGAGCACGTAGCCAGCTTTCTTGTCGGCCGCAGACAGTCCAGCCTCACAGCCGGTCGCGACCTCACCTTCTACAAGCCTGATCCTGCAGCGGCCGCACACGCCCGCCAGACAGCCCTGATCGAACGTGACACCCGATCGGAGTGCGGCGTCGAGTACAGTCTGCGTTCCGCGTGCGACACAGGTCGTGCCGGAGGGCAGAAAGCGAAGCGGATAGTCGTTCGTATCCAGCGGCTCGTCCGTGGTCGGCGACGTTCCGCCGAACGCTTCACAGGCGATCCGCGACGGCGGGATTTCGAGCTCGCCGAGCAATGCCTGCGTCGCGGCCGCCATCGCGACGGGGCCGCAGATGCGTACATGGCACCTGGCGATGTCCGCTATGGCTGTTCGCAACGATGCGACCGTCAGGCGCCCCCGCGCACCGTGCCACGCGTCGTCAGGCGCGCCGCTTCGCCGAAGCCACCGGCAGGCTCGCCAAGACCGATCGTATCGATGCATTGATGCTGGCGCGCTATGGCGCGCTGCTGGAGCCCCCGGTCCGTTCAGACCTGCAGAACCGCCTGGCCGAACTGGTCGCAGCCCGCCGCAGCCTGATGCGAGACCGGACTGCAACGATCAATCGCCTCAAAACCCTGACGATCGATTTGCTGAAACGCCATGGCCGGCATCGTTTGCGGCAGATTGAAGTGCAGATCGCTTCTCTCGATGCCGCCATCGCAGCGTTGGTGGCAGAAGACCCACACCTGGCTCGCCGGCGGGACGTGCTGGCCAGCATCCCAGGTCTTGGCCTGATCACGGCCCACGCCCTGCTGGCCGGCATGCCGGAACTCGGCACAATGGAGGAAGGCCAGGCTGCCGCTCTTGCCGGCCTCGCCCCGATCACCCGCCAGTCCGGAACATGGCGGGGAAGACGTTCCATCCAGGGCGGCAGGGCTGCCCTCCGGCAGGCACTCTACATGCCAGCCATCGTCGCCATGCGTTTCAACCCCGATCTCAAGCGTGTCTATGACCGACTGACCACCATGGGAAAACACGCCAAAGTTGCCATTACCGCCGTCATGCGAAAATTCATCGTGCTCGCCAACGCGCTGTTGCGGGACAACCGTCTCTGGACGCCAAAAGCCGCTTGACCACAACGGATACTCTGGGCATGGCCTTTCTCGATGGCACCAACATTCGTGCCCATCACAAGGCGGCGGGAGCCCAAAAAAAGGAGACGACAGCCGACAGCGAGACCATCGTGAAGCGCTTGGCCGTTCTCGTGGTGGCTATGGAACCAAGGTCTGCGTAGTCGCTGACGGACGTGGCCGTGCCGTCACCTTCACCCTGGCGCCCGGTCAGGCGCACGAACTGCCGCTGGCACCCGCCATGCTCGACCGCCTGCCACGCGCGCCATTATGGGTCGTCGGTGACAAGGGATATGCTTCCAATGCCTTCCGGGACCATGTCTGGGCCATGGGCGCGCGACCAGCGATCCCGCCCAAGCGCCGGGACGCTGCCGTTGCCTGTCCACAATGGGTTTATCGAAACCGGCATCTGGTGGAAAACCTCTGGGCCCGTCTGAAGGAATGGCGCACCGTCGCAACCCGATACGAAAAGACCGCCACCTCGTTCCTCGCTATCCTTCACCTCGCAGCCGCCGCAGATTGGATCAAGATCTGACAGACTCTAAACCCAGAAGCAGAACAAAAAGGTCTGAACCGCGGCGCCAGGCCAAGGCAGCCACTTTACGCGTCACTCATCGCATATCACCGTCGATCGGTTCCGCGACGGTGACGCTGCTGTTGCTTCGGAGCCGGTACAGGGCCGCTGCACGCTGGTCATCGGCCACGTGTAGCACATAGGCGTCAGACGTGGTGGGGCCATCCACAATCCTGGCATGGTTCTGCGTCAGCACCGTGCGCAGGATGGCTTCGGACGTGTCTGGCTTGAATTTCACAATGACATTGCCGATGCCGGGGTGAGGTGACGCACCAAGGGTTCGGTAGAGTGGCGGCGGTTTCACCAGCAAGAAAATCGCGACCGAAGCCGCCGCTGCAAAAGCCACCGCTCCGAAGACCAATCTTCGGCTACTGCGAGCATGCTGTCTCGGCTGCGGCCGCTTCATATCTGCCTGACCGGCTTCGATACGCGCCTTCATCGCGGCCCACCCCTGATCGACATCGCCCGGAAGCGCCCTGATCTTCCGCGCCTGGGCCTGCTCCATCCGCAAATCCTCACGGCATTCCGCACATTCAGCGAGATGCCGCTGAACGAGCGCCCTGTCGGTATCGCCGAGCGTGCCGGTCACAAACCAAGGCAACAATAATTTGGTTTGGCTGTGCGGAGAGTCGTCGAAACGGCTGATGCCCATCTTAATGGACTCGATAATGTCCACCATAATGGACTCCTAGATCCAATCCGGCAGAGTGCCGTCCAACAGGCGACGCAGCTGACGCCGCGCATGGAACATGCGGGTCTTCACGGTACCGACTGGGCATGACATGATGTCAGCGATCTCCTGATAGCCAAATTCCTGAAAATAAGTGAGTTCGAGAACCTCGCGGTGCTCGACAGAGAGTCCTTCCATCGCTTCCAGGAGAAGCTCCCGGTTGCGCCGGCGGCCGAGATTGTCTTCCGGGCTGAGTTCGGGGCTTACATGCGACTCCGCGTTCTCGTCTTCCATCGGGTCCTGGTGATTTCGGAGCGCCTTCATGGACTTGCGATAGGCGATGCCGAATATCCAGGTCGATAGCCTGCTGTCGCCCTTGAACGAATCCGTGTGGTCCCAAACCACCATCAGCGTGTCATTTACAACCTCTTCAACAAGATGGGGACGATGAACGCGTTTAAGCACAAAGCGTGCGAGACGATCATAATAGCCGCGATAGAGTTCTTCAAAGGCAACCATGTCTCGCGCCCGGATGCGCTCCACCAACAGCGCATCGTTGTCGTTTCGGGCAACTGGCTGGCGCCGCGCAGCTTCCAGGCTGCGGTCGCCCAAATCCTGATCCCCCATGCTTATCCCTTTTGGTGCCCTGGAACGCGCCCTAGGTTCAAGATTCAATCTATTCGCGAAAATTTTCATGGGCACCACCACTAATAACGACCTCTCTCCGCGATCGAACGTTTCAGCGGCCGGATGGAACTAAGCTGTGGGGAAAGCACACAATGATGTGTGCAACGACAAGGTATCGTGAATGGACTGCGAATGGGATGTCGAGGCCGGACTCTCCGCCGAGGAGGTACGTCGGCGTTTCGCCTGGGCCCGCAGGCAGGGACGACCGGCCTGGCTGTGGCCTGACGTGTCGGTCGAATCATGGGGTGCCGCACTCGGAACCATTCAGGAGGCGGCTGTTGCGTGTCTTGGCGGAGAGGCGGCCACGGATCTTGACGGTGGCGCCGAATCTCTGGGTCTGGCCGGCTACACGTCCGGCATGGGGCCGCTTCTCGGCTTCTGGATCGAACAGGGGCGGCTGCGGGCTGGTTCGTCCGTCGTCGTGGAGCTTGAGCGCCAACTGAGGCATAATAGGCGGCGGGCGAAGCGGATGGAGGCGGTAGCCGCCGCGCTTGTCGGCAGGCTGGTCGAACTTGGAATCGAGGTTCTGATACTCAAGGGCGCGCACACGAGCACGGTCTATTTTCCCGAGCCTGGCGTGCGGCCGGCATCGGATATCGACCTGTTGGTGGCGCATGGGGATGGGCACCGCGCCGAGGCTGTGCTGGCGCATCTTGGGTTTTCGCTACAGAAGCGTAGCCGATGGGAGAGTAGCTGGTTCCTGCCGGCGGCGAGCGGTGAGCCGCGAACGCTTACTTATGTCCATGCCGACGATCCCTGGTCGATCGACCTGCATATTTCGCTCAATATATCGGCGGGGCGCGGCACGCCGCTGGGCTGTTTCGACCTGGCGGCTCCGTTCGCGGGCAGGGAGCGTTGGGCTGTCGATGCGCGGGCCCGCGTACTGGAGCCAGCGCCGTTGCTGCTGCATCTGGCGGCCCATGCGGGAGTCGGCTGGCAGAACCTGACCTTGTTGCGTCAGGTCGAACTGGTTCTGGTCGTACGGCGGGAGGTCGCCTCGCGCCGCCTGTGCTGGGATGAATTCCTCGCGACGGGTCGGCTCACGACGGCGCTCGGCTATGCCTATCCAGCCCTCCGGTTGGCCGAGCGGCTTCTGCCGGGCACGGTGCCGGCGAACGTTCTCGAAGAGTGTGCCGGATGGGTTCCGCGCACCGTGCGGCGCAGGCTCGCGCGCTTGAACCCGGCATCGGCCCAGCGTATCGGGCGCAACTCGCTCGCCGAGCATTTCATGTGGGCCCAGGGATGGCGCGGACGGTTGCGGATGCTCGCAGCGGACCTGCTTCCCGACGACCGCCATTGGTCGGATCGCCGCCGAATCTACGAAGCCCGCGCTTGGCGCCTCATCCGTGGCACGATCAGCCGGTAAGGACGATCCTGGGCGATCTCCGCGGCTTCGGCGCGCTTGCGGGGCGCAAATGGCCATAGGCCTGGGAATCGTCCGGTGTAATGCGGGCGAACCTGCGGATCTGCCGCAGGAGCCGCGGATCGTCGTAGATCTCCTGCCTCCAGCGCCACCACGCGGCAGCCTTGCCGAGCAGCTTTCCCCATTCCCGCGTCTTTCGGTCATGAACCGAGGGGAAACGGCTTTTCAGCACCAGATCAAAGTCCTGTGCGCGCGTACGCAGTTTCTGTGCGAACCAGGGCAGGCGCGGGTCTTCGTGCGTCATCCACGCCACCCATTCCGGCTCGATCCATTCCTCAAGCGTGTCGGGGGTGCCCGCATGGGCATCTACGCCGCCATAGGTCCGGCGGCGCTGGGGCGTAGGCGTGAAGAAATAGCTGATCAGCTCCATATCCGGATTGATCGCCTTCAGCCTGCGAATGAAGGAGAACGTGTTCTCCATTTCCTGCTCCGGCTTTTCCGGATCGCCGAAGATGAAGGAAAATTCGGGGATGATGCCGTGTTCCCGCGTCTTCGCCGCCGTCATGAGTATCTGCTCGGTCGTGATGCCCTTGTTCATCCGCTCCAGCACTTCGTCCGAACCGGATTCGGCTCCGCAGAACACCATGAAAAGGCCGGCCTCCCGCAGGGCCCGCCAGGTCGCATCGGAAAAGCGGCAGAGCGCGTCGACCCTCGCTTCACACCACCACCGCAGGCCCAGCGGCTTCATCGTACGAGCGACCTCCCGGGCGTGCGCTTCGTTGAGGAAGAAATTATTGTCGTAGAAATGCACCGAATCCATGCCGTGATGCTGCACGAGATAGCGGAGGTGCTCGGCAGTGCGTTCGGGCTGCTGTACTTTCTCGCGACGGCCGAAGACGCTGATCACGCCGCAGAAATTACAGCCATATGGGCATCCGATCGAGGCCTGATAGACGCCGGACCGATGGCCGAGTATGGTTGGCCGAAGATACTGGCCGACATCGATCCTGTGATATGGCGGCGCGGGCAGCTCGCCCGGTCCCTTCCAGATGCGCTCCGGCCCGATCCAGTGCGATCCGTCCTTCTGCCGGAAGGCGATGCCGGCGACGGTTTTCGGATCGCGCCGGCCAGCGATGGCTTCGAGCAGCTCCAGGAACGTCTCCTCGCCCTGTCCCTGCACGACCCAGTCGACATAAGGCGCATTCAGCACCGGCTGCGGATACAGGCTGCCGAAATTGCCGCCCCAGATGATCGGAATGTCCGGATAGCGCTGCTTTATCGCCTTGGCGAGGGGCACGGCGCTTACGAGTTGCGGGCCTGGCATGACGGTCATGGCGACGCTGCGCACCGGGTCGCCTTCCGCCGCTGCCTGTTCGATATGCCCGGCTATGACGGAGAACGCGTCGATGCCGGGCAGGTTCCCGTCGACGATCTTCCAGTTGACGTCGGAGGGAAGTGCCGCGCCGATGGCCATGATCGAGAGCGGGAAGCGGCGGTTTTCCGGGCGCGTGGCGCGCGGGTTCACGAGGATAATCACGGGCGCGTGGCACTCCAGAGATCGAAACGGGAGGGCGCGCGCGCGCGCCGCAGTCTGGCGACGACGGGGCGGATTTCATACCAGAGCGGATAGCGCACGCGCGACCGGCGCCACGCGCAGCCGATCGGCGCCGATGCCGCCGACAGGCGTTCGCGTGTCAGGAATTCGATGAAGGGGAGGGACATCAGCGTTTCGGCATGCGCGCCGAAGCGGCATGGCGCGTCGGCCAGTTTCTCCGCCACCATGGCAAGCCCGTCGGCCTCGTGGCGGTAGAAGGGCGAATCCAGGATCACGAGCCGGCCGCCGGGCCGCACGGCGCGGGCTGCCTCTGCCAGGACGGCGCCGAGATTCGTCGCGTAATGCAGCGAGGCATTGAAGACCGCGATATCGAAGCTGGCATCCGGCATGGGGATGGCGTCGAAAGAAGCATCCAGGGTCTGCATCCTGCCGCCGCTCCGCTCCAGAAAAGGGGCTGCGGCGCCTAGTCCGTCGACCTTGTCGCTGCGGATGTCGAGTGCCGTCGTGTCATGCCCTTCCAGCGCAACGCGGTAGCTCAGCCAGCCATTGCCCGCCCCCAGGTCAAGCAACTGCAACCCGCGGCCGAGCGATGCGGCGAGGGGCCGGATGATCCGACCAAGCAGCGCCTCGAAGCTGCGTGCCCGCACACCCCATTGGCGCGCGAGGGGGCCATGGCGCAGATAGGGCAGGCCGAGCAGCGCGTCCTCGGCATAGAGGCGGCCTTCCGCCGCGCGGTGGGCCGCGTAATCCCGGGCGAAATCCCGCAGCGCGTCGCGGCTCATCGGGCTTCGGCCCCGTTGCGCACGAAACGGTAGAGAATATGGTCCCCCAATCGCGCGAGCGGCCCGGCGAACACGCGGTCGAGCCTCTCGAACGCATCCAGGAGTCTCGGATGGCCCGATATCCAAGGCTCGGCCGCGCTGGGCGGCACGAAGACGCCCACGCCCAACCGGCCATCAGGGCGAAACCACGGCGCCATGGCGCCTTCGATGTCGCGCCGCCCGTGATAGCGGACGTTGAACGTGCGCCCGCCCAGCCGCGCGGGCCGGTTGCCCGTACCAAGTCGCCGGAAGGCTTCGGCGGGGCGGCCGCGCGCCATCTCGGTTACCCATTCGCCGGGGCAGGAACGGCCGAACATCACCAATATCGCCGGCGCCCCCTCGCGCAGGAGCGTCGCCAGCCCGGCCGCAAAGGGACGGAGATCGCCGACGCAGTTCAAGGCGGCGAAATTTGAGAAAGCACCGTCCAGCGGGAGGCTGATCCGGGTGGCCAGTCCGGCAAGGTCCTCGGCGGCGCAAAGCGCCGTTCGCGCACCGGCGCGGCCCGCGAATTTCCTGCCGGACAGGCGCACCATCGCGGGAGAGGCATCGGTCAGAAGCACCTCTCGCCCGCGCTCGAGAAGCCACAATGCGTCTTCGCCGGTGCCGCCGCCGATCTCGATCACCCTGGCGCCCGGTGGAAAAGCGCGCGCCAGGGCCATCCGGACCGCGCGCCGTTGTGCGGCCACGCTGAGCCATGGCGTGAAGCGCGCGTCGAAACCTTCCGCGATCGCGTCGAAAGCCGCTGCGGCCGGCGGCAGGCCTTGCATCCCGCTCAACGTCAGGCCTCGAGCGGATGCTGGAACGGGTGAGGCGACCGATGGTGGAAGGCTTCGGCCTCCAGCCCGTTCCACGCCTCGTCGTTCCAGATACCGGTCTCGTTTTCCGCATGCAGCAGGTCGCGCACCTTGCGGTAGAATTCGGTGGAATAGGTCCCCTGAAACAGCATCGCCAGTTCGCCCGTGGTCGTCCAGTTGCGCTGCCGCCCGAGCTGGGCCTGCACGCGCGCATGAAAGGCCGTGCCCGGCAGCGGATAAGCGACCGACACGCCGATTTCGTCCGGGTTTTCCTCCCGGATCAGGTCGCGGGTGGCAAGGATGTCCGGCCAGCTTTCGGGCGGATAGCCGAGCTGGATGAACCAGCAGGCGCGCACGCCATGTGCCTTGAGCACGCGCGTCGCCGTTCGCGCGGCCGCCACGCTCGCGCCCTTGTCCATGGCGTCGACGACCCTTTGTGAGCCGCTCTCGACACCAAGCCAGACTTCTCTCGCACCCGCCCGTGCCAGCGCGTCGACCATGCTTTCGGTCATGAGGTTGACGCGCGACTGCATGGTGAACGGAATCCGGCAATCGCCGTTCGTGACCTCACGCGCGAAGCCGGTCGTCCAGTCTGTGTCGAGGCCGAAGATGTCGTCGGCAAACCAGACCTGGTCGGGCGCCACTTCCGCCTTCAGGCGAAGCATTTCGTTCGCGACGTGGGTTGGCGACCGAACTTCATAGCGCCGGCCGAATGTCGGTTTCGCGCACCAGTTGCACGTATAGGGACAGCCGCGCGAAGTCGCCATATTCCATGAAAATACGCCATGCGCGCCCGTCCAGGCGCGGCGGTAGGCATCGATGTCGAGCAGGTCCCACGCCGGGCACGGCAGGCGGTCGATGTCACGCAGGGGAGGGCGAGCTGGTGTGGAAACCGGCTTGCCGGCCCCTGGCAGGAGCAACCCGGCGACGGAAGACGCGTTGTTATCTCCCCCGTTCCAGCGGCCGACGAGTTCGGCCAGCGCCATCTCTCCCTCGCCGAGTGCCACGGCCGACGCGCCGGCGGCCAGATAGGCGGCGGGCATGTCGGCGGCATCGGGCCCATTCACGGCCACCCGGCAGCCGCGCGCACGCGCCGCTCCGATGATCGCCAGCGCGCTCTCGCGGCGATTGGTGGTGCACATCTTGGTCAGGAAATTGAAATTGTCTTCCATGAGAACGACAATGCGCGGTTCGTAATCATCCAGTGCCTTCTCGAAATCCTCAATCCCGTGGGCGAACGTGGCGTCAAACAGTGCCACGTCATGCCCGCCTTCGCGCAGCAGCGCGGCGAGTATCAGGGTGGACAACGGGGAATAGGGCTTCATCCTTGAAAATTGTTTTGGGTCGTGCTGCAAAAAATACGAATGGGCGAGCAGGATCAATGTCCGAGACTCCCACGATGCCGCATATTGTTCATCGGGTGCGATTCAGTATAAAATTGTCGCATGCCAAACGAAATTTTTATCCTGCATCTGTCGATCATGGAACGGCCAGTGAGGATATTGACATCGGACCCGGATCTTCTGGCGACGATGGAAGAGGCATATGCAGCCTGGCGTCCGGCAACCCGCACGGACGGGGCGCCCATCACGATCGACCTGCACATCATGGATACGGACGCCGGCCTTTCCCATCGCATCGATGTCGACGGGCCCTTTCTGAGCATGAGCGGAGATGGGATCGACGGATGGGCCGATGCCGGAATTCTTTTCGCGACCTGCAAGGTTCCGAAATATCTGATCGGGCGGCCCGGGCAGCTTGCGGAGGAACTGACCGACACATTGCTGCTATTCCTGCTGACCCGCTCGGGACGGACACCGCTCCATGCGGCCGGAATCGTCCTGGGAAACAGGGCGATTCTACTGACGGGCGCGAGCGGGAGTGGGAAGAGCACGCTCACCCTCGCTGCAATGAGGCGGGATCTTCGCATTCTTTCCGACGACACCGTGTACATCCAATTGCAGCCTCGCTTGCGGATTTGGGGCTTTCCGCGCCCGGTTCATGTGTTCCCCGACGATGCGCCAGGGTTCATCGCGGCAACCCGGTTGAGGGGAGGGAAATTGAAGGCGGCGATCCCCGCGCCGTTTCCGGCCGAGCCACCCGTAGCGGACCACCCGGTTGTCGTGGTGCTGGAACGGGGCCAGACTATCCGGATGGACCCTATCGAACCCGCGATCGCGGCGGCCGCGCTGTCGCGGCTGGAACCGGGTTTCGATCTGCTGGCCCATGCGTCCGCGAGCGCGGCAGGCGCAATCGTGGCCAGGGGCGCATGGCGATTGACGCTAGCCCGGGACCCGGATGCGGCGATGGACGCGCTGATCGGGCGGCTGGCGCAGGATGCGATGCAATAGACTGGTCACGTCATGCGCCGGCGGGCATAGTCCGCGGCCATGCCGTGCAATTGCTGCAGGGTCTCGGCGATGGGCGGCATCGTGTCCAAAAGCGCCCGTTCTCTCCGGCCGGATAAAGCCGCGATCTGCGGCAGCAACCCGTCCACATCCGCCAGCACCGCCTGCCGCCGTTCGATCAGGCCAGGGAAGGCGCCGGCTGCCGCCGGGTCGAGAAACAGGGCGGGAATGCCGAAGGCCGCCGCCTCCACGGCGGCGCCGGAGGCGAGCGAGACCAGTACGTTCACGCGTCCGAGCAGCGCGGTGAGGGGCAGAAGGCAGGCTTCCTCGACGACGACATTGGGTCTGCGGAGAGCCAGGAGATCGCTGTATTCGGCATCCTGCGACGCGGAGGCGGACGGATGGCGGCGTATCCACCAGCGCCAGCCTGCGGGCGACGCCTCGATATGGCGCGCCAGCTTCTGCCACACCGCGCGATATCCGCCGATCGGCTGCAATGCCACCAGGATTTCCCGATCGAAGGCCAGATGCGGACCCGGAGCCGGCACCTCCGCATGGGCGGCGTGCTGCGTGTGGCCGCCATGGATCGCCCCGTGCCACGGGGCCCGCGCCCAATCCGCGATCCGCGCCACATCCTCGGCACTCCAGCACCAGAACATCGCGGGGAGCGTGGAATAGCCCGATGCCGGAAGGCCGTGCCAGCTATAGGCGCGGTGCCCTTCCTGCGGGCAGTGCTGGAGATCGACGCACAGGATGCCCTCTCGCCGGCAGGCGAGGGCGAAAGCGTGGCCGAGGCCCGCATAATACGTGACCACGAAGGCGATCCGGGGCCTGACCCTGCGAAGAATGCGCTGAAAGAGCGTGGCTGCGGCAAAGACGGTGCGAAATCGCCTGTTCAGCCGCTCGGCATGGAGCGAAGGCGCACGCACGCCTTCCTGGTGCAGGAATTCGAGAACCGGGGCATGATCCGGCAGATCGAGAGATCGTGCCGGCCGGAGAGCGCCCGTGAGAGCCGCCGTGAGGGCGGCGCGGACCGCCACCGTATTGGCGGCATAGGTCGGGCGCAGCCAGGGCAGGCGGTTCAGCCCGCCCGGCTGCATGAGGAAGGTTCCAAGCCCCTGCTCATCGAGGGTTGCCATCACCGGTTCGCCGTAGCGGTCGCGCCAGGAGCCCGCGATCCTGTCCAGCGAAACACCGTCGCCGAGCAGGATCGCATCGGCCGGCACCGGTCGCGGCTGCCAGTGGCGCAGGTCCTTCCGGCTCTTCCAGACATTGGTGAGCGGGATGGCGAGGCTCGCGGCGGCGCGGTGGAGGAAAGGCCGGGGCGGCGGCGCGGTGTTGCCGCCCGCGGCACCGAACATGTCGAGGAACAGGTCCGTCGCGGCAAGCGGCCAGAGATCGACGTCTCCGCCCCGCCACCGGGCCACGTCGAAACGCGCCTCGATCTCCCCGACGAGGCGGCGATGGCTTTGCTGGACGGCATTCATCTGACGTGTCACGCGCCGGTGCCCCGTTTCCGGAACCCGACAGGATAATAGCGCCCGTTCGGAACGAGCAGACCGTTCCGGTCGTAGAGCAGGTCTGTCGCCATCTGATCCGGCCGAGCTTCGAGCACGGCGTCGAACGCCGTGGCGGCCGCCGTGTCGGAAAAGCGGAAATTCGTGGTGTGGAGGAAAAGCAGGCCGCCGGGCGCGAGGCAGCGCGAGAAGCCGTCCACGGTGCGCTCGAAATCGGCGAAACGCATGAGCCTTCCGCTCCGGCGGGCGCGCCTTACGGTCAGGTCGCCATGGCACAGGACGGCGAGGCAGAAAATCGCGTCGTAATGGCCGGAAGGCTCGGCGCCGGTGTCCGGCGCGGCCTGAAAACTCAGCCGATCGTCGTTCAGGCTCCGCGATCGGGCGATGCAGGTGTCGATATTCGCCGGGTTGATGTCGATTCCTCTGATCGGCGCGTCCGGAAAGCGCTGGCGGAGGCTGAACACCTCATCGCCGCGCGAGCATCCGAAAGACAGCAGGCGCGGGGCCGGCTTGCCCGCGAGGGCTTCCGCCGCGAAGTCGAACAGCCAGGGATAGCGGTCTGGAAGCGTGAAGGAATAGGGCTGGAAGCGCCCGGCGACCGGCTTGCGCAGGCGGCGGCGCATGGCGGCGGCGAGAGGCCGCAGCGCGGCCGGGATGGAGGGCCTCATGTCATCGTCCGCAGGCGGGTCGGAGTGACCAGTCTGACGGGCGCCCCGCTCAGATGCCGCTCCATCTTGTTCAGCACCTCGGCAAGCGCCCCGGCTCGCAGTTCCTCCGCGCTCCCCGCTATGTGCGAGGTGAGGAACACGTTCGGCAGGCGCCGGAGCGGATCGCGCGCGGCCAGAGGCTCGCGATCGAACACGTCGATACATGCAAAGATGTCACCGGCTTTCAGGCGGGCGAGCAGCGCGCCGGGCTCGATCAGCTCCGCGCGGGCCACGTTGATCAGGACCGCACCGGGCCTGAGCCGCGCCAGTTCCGCGCTGCCGAGGAAATGCCGGGTCGCGGGCGTGAGGCCGCGATGCAGGGAGACGATGTCCGCCGCCAGGGCCTCGCCCAGGGCGACGGGGGTGGCACCCACCGCCCGGATATCCCCGACCGGAGCGTGTTCGGAAAATACGAGGACCTTCGCGCCCGCAGCGACGAGGCGCACGGCAAGTGCTCGTGCGTTCTCGCCCCAGCCGATCAGTCCCGTGGTCGCACCATGCAGCGCCCGCGTGGGCGTGGAGGCGGCCGGCGCGATGCCGTGGAGTGGCCGGGCCTGCCGCCAGCCCCTGCGCAGCAGCGGCTCCAGCCCCATGCGGGCCGCGACGGGGCGGACCGCCCGTGCCGCCTTCAGGGCGCGTCCCCGCCAGCCATCTGGCTGTACCGCGCTTCCCCAGCCTCCGTTGCGCATGAGTTGATGCGAGGCGAAGCCGCGACGGCGACCGAGGATCGCGAGGCCCAGGACGAATTCGGCGACATTCTCGGCATAGGCGCGGCTGGCGTTCACGAGCGCCACCTCCCGCGCGAGAAGCGCTTCGGGGTTGTGCCGCGCGAAGGAGAGCCCGACGAGGCCGGCAACCCGCAGGTTGGGCATCAGATCGAGGAGCGCGTCCGTCATCACCCGCGGTCCGGTTCCGATGAGCGCCGCCACGATATCCGGACGCGGCCGGGCCGACCGCAGCACGTCCTCGATCGCCACGATCGGCCGGTCGATGGATGTCGTGACGCGGCCCAGCGAGAGACCGCGCGCATTGACGACCAGCATGGACCCGGTGCCGGAAAGCCCGTCGCCGACAGGTCCGTCTTCGGGAGACCCGTCATCGGACGGGCCTTCGTCGAACCATCGGGGGACGGCAACTGGCCGGGCCGGGGATGTCTCCGGCCAGTCCACCTTACCGCTGAAACCGGCCTCGATCAGTTCGGCGAGCCTGAGCGACGGGGCGAGCGCCGCGATGCCGTGCGGCGGCTCCGTGCGCTGCGCGATTGCGTCCAGAAACGCGGCATGCTCGGCCGCGAACCCGTCATCGAGGCCCGGCATGGACGTGGTGTGCGTCTGGCCCGCCCTGGCGACGTGCAACGCCTCCTCGTCGATGCGGCAGGTCAGGCCGGCCGCATGGAAGGCATATGCCTCCCGCCGCTCGCCTGCGTTGTTGTCGCAGAGGAAGCTGCCCCGCGCGCCGTCGGGCCATTGCAGGAGCGCGGCGTAGGCGTTGGGCCTGACGCTGGTGGCGATATGATCGGGGAGGCTGCCGTTTATGAACAGCAGGGCGTCGAGGGCATGAATGCCATTGGCGGTCAGCCAGCTGCTTGCGCCGAAGGGTGGGGCAACGCCGTGAGATGGTTTGTGGAATACGGCTTCGAGGGAGTGCCAGCCTGCCTTGCCGCCCAGGCGCCGCACTTCGCCCATGGAGCGGTAGAAGCGGCGGTTGTGTCCGCCACAGGCGACCAGCCCCCGCGCTTGCGCCATTTCGGCCAACCGGCAGGCCGCGGCGTAGTTCGGGGCGATCGGCTTCTCGGCGAAGAGGTGTTTGCCCCGTTCCAGCGCCGCCATGCCCAGCGTGTAGTGCATCCGCGCGTCACCGAAAAGGTAGACGGCATCGATATCCGCGCGTTCAAAGCCGGACAGGGCATCGCCGCTGCATCGGGAAAAGCCGAATTTCTGCCGCGCCGCGACGGCGCGCTCTTCCATCACGTCGCAGATCTCGACAAGGGCGAGCCGCCCGGCGTCGCGCAACTGCGCGAGCCTGGGCAGGTGGAGCAGGCATGACGTTACCCCGGCGCCCACGACGAGTGCGCGGATCGGTGCCGCGCGCGTCATGCGTCGGAGGCCGGGGCTGGGAAGAGTCCGGGATTGCTTGGTGCGTCCATGATGACGTGAGTGGCTTCAGTGCCGGGGAAAGTTCAATTCGGACGGCCGGCAAAGGCCTGCGTGCCGGGTATTCTGTCCTCATCGGTCGAGGGCTGTGCGTGCCGCGTGCAGGAATCGGACGGTTGCGATGAACGCGGGGGCGCCGGGAAGGAACTCATCCCAAGATTGAGGGAAGGCAGGCATTGAATGGACTGGATGCGTACGCCGATCGCCCCTGAAACGAACCTTGGCGACGTGGACCTTCAGTGCGTTCCGGGCGGCGCGCAGCTTCACGCCGAGCTCCCGGAACCGAGGAACTTCTCGGGCGCTACGATCATGATCACCGGCGGCACAGGCTCATTCGGTTCGACGATTCTGAAGCATTTCCTTGCGTTGTCGGTGGCGGAAGTGCGGGTGGTGAGCCGGGATGAAAAGAAGCAGGATGAGCAGCGCCGGCGCTTCGCCGACGGCAGGATCAGACATTATGTCGGGGATGTGCGCGACTTCCGCGCGATGGAAGGCATCTGTCGGGATGTGGATTTCATCTACCATGCCGCGGCGCTGAAGCAGGTGCCGTCCTGCGAGTTCCACCCGATCGAGGCCGTAAACACCAATGTGACCGGGACGCAGAACGTGCTGGACGCCGCCATTCGCGCGGGCGTGCAGCGCGTCGTCTGCCTCTCGACCGACAAGGCGGTCTACCCGATCAACGCGATGGGAATGTCGAAGGCCCTTATGGAAAAGGTAATGGTCGCGAAGTCGCGCGAGGCATCGGGCAAGCGGACGGTGATAACCGGCACCCGTTACGGCAATGTGCTTGCCTCGCGTGGCTCCGTGGTGCCGCTTTTCATGGATCAGGTGCGGCGCGGCCAGCCGATCACCATCACCGATCCGAATATGACGCGCTTTGTCATGACGCTCGATGAAGCGGTGGAACTCTGCCTGGATGCCTTTCAGTTTGGCGGAAACGGCGAGATTCTCGTCCGCAAAGTTCCTGCCGTGACGATCGAGAAATTAGCCCAGGCGGTTCTGGAGGTCATGGGACGGCCGGATCACCCGATCCGCATCATCGGTCCGCGTCATGGCGAGAAGCATTTCGAAACGCTGCTAAGCCGCGAGGAGATGGCGGTCGCGCAGGACCGGGAGACATATTTCTGTGTCCCGCCGGATAACCGCAACCTGAATTACGACGTGCATTTCAGAAGCGGCAAACCATCGGCTGCGCGGCTGGATGATTTCAACTCACTCAATGCCCGCCTTATGGATGTTTCGGAAATGGCCGCGATGCTGAGGAACCTGCCTTACGTGCAGGCCTTTCTTGCCGGTGGTGAGCCTGATGCGTTCTGAAGCGCGGGTCGTTGCGGTAACCGGCGCCGGCGGTTTCATAGGCCGCAATCTCGTCTGGCGCCTGCGGGAAGCGGGCTATGATGTGCGGATTCTCATGCGGGGCTGCACACAGGCGGAGATCGCGGCCGCGCTGGCGCATGCGGACACGGTCTTCCATCTGGCTGCCGCCATCAGGCCGCGCGAGCCCGATGAGTTCGACCGGTCCGTGCGCTTCACCCATGCCCTGGCGGCCGAAATCGCGAAGGCGGGACGGTGCCCGCTCGTGGTCTACAGTTCGTCGCGCAGGATCACCACGCCGGGGGCTTTCGGCAGCGCGACGAAGGCTTCCGAGGAAGCCCTGTTCCAGCTCGACAGGCGCGGCGAGGCCGTGGTGGCCGCCTATCGCCTGCCGAACGTCTTCGGGAAATGGGCCAGGCCAAACTATAATTCGTGTGTGGCCACCTTCTGCCACAACCTCGCGCGCGATCTTCCGATCAGGATAGACGATCCGAACGCGCGGTTGTCGCTGCTGTATATCGACGATCTGACCGAGCACTGGTGCGGATTGCTGCGGCGGCCAACGGTCGAAAGCGGCTTTCACGAGGCGGGACCTGTCCATGAGACGAGCGTGGGCGAGGTGGCCTCGATTCTGTCGGCCTTCGCCGGAGATCGACGCCTCGGCCGGATCGGCGATATGGAATCGCATCTCGAACGGTCGCTTTACGCCACGTTCGTCGCCGCATTGCCGGAATCGGCCTTTACCTATGGGCTGACCGCGCATACCGATCCGCGCGGGAACTTCATGGAGGTCTTCCGGACACAGGCGGCCGGCCAATTCTCGGTGTTCACCTCCGGCCCCGGCGTGATCCGGGGGGGGCATTACCACCATTCGAAAGTCGAAAAATTTCTCGTCGTCCATGGCCAGGCCAGGTTCAGATTCCGCAATATTTCGAGCGACGAACGGTTCGAGGTGAAGGTGAGCGCTGGAGAGCCCACGATCGTCGAGACGATCCCGGGATGGACACACGACGTCACCAATGGAGGCGAGGATATGCTGGTCTGCCTATTATGGGCCAACGAGGCCTTCGACCCGCTCCGACCCGATACATATCCGTGTCCGGTATGAGCAAGGGCGCGTTGAAGGTCGTGACGGTGGTTGGGACGCGGCCGGAAATCATCCGTCTCTCCCGCGTGATTCCGGCCCTGGACGAGGCGACCGACCATCTGCTGATCCATACGGGCCAGAATTACGACGATGAACTCAGCGGAATATTCTTTCGCGATCTCGGCCTGCGCCCTCCCGACCATTTTCTCGGTGTCGGCGGCGGCTCTGCGGCGGAGACGATCGGCAAGGCCATCATCGCCGCCGACGCGGTGTTCGAAGCGGTAAAGCCGGACGCGATGCTGGTGCTCGGCGACACCAATTCCTGCCTGACGGTCATTCCAGCCAAGCGTCGTCACATTCCGATCTTTCATATGGAAGCGGGCAATCGCTGCTTCGACCAGCGCGTGCCTGAAGAACTGAACCGGCGCATCGTCGATCACACCGCGGATATCAATCTTCCCTATTCGGGAATCGCGCGCGACTATCTGCTGGCGGAGGGCCTGCCGCCGGACCGCGTTGTGAAGACCGGCAGCCCGATGTGGGAAGTGCTGAATCACTATCGCACGAGAATCGAGGCATCGGATGCGGTCGACCGGCTGGGGCTGCAACCGCACCGGTATTTTCTCGCCAGCGTCCATCGGGAGGAAAACGTCGCGTCCGACCTTCAGATCGCCCGATTGGTCGAAACGCTGTGCGGCGTCGCGGCCGCTTATGGCGAACCGGTTCTCGTCAGCACGCATCCGCGCACCCGCAAGCGGCTGGAAGCGTCGCGGCTTGACCTCGACAGGCGCGTCAGGCTGATGAAACCTTTTGGATTCTTCGACTACAATGCCTTGCAGCTCAAGGCGCATGCGGTGCTTTCTGATAGCGGTACCATCAGCGAGGAGTCGTCCATCCTCGGCTTTCCGGCGCTGAACTTGCGGGAGGCGCATGAGCGGCCGGAGGCGATGGAGCAGGCGGCGGTGATGATGACCGGCCTGCGGCTGGAAAACGTGCTGCGGGGCATCGTCGTTCTCGACCGGCAGGCGGCATGGCGGCCCTCTCTCCCTGCCGATTACGCCGCAACCGACGTGTCGAGGAAGGTGGTACGAATCATTCTGAGCTACACTGATTACGTCCGCCGGAATGTCTGGAAAGAATCATGACGGTGGCCTCATGCGCTTCCTGATGGCCTGCATGAAATTTCCGACCAGGCCCGGATCTTCCTATCTGACGAACGAACTCGCTCTGGCGCTCAAGGCCGAAGGGCACGAGGTCGAGGTGTTGCTCGTCGATTGGGACGGGGCCTCGGAGGACGCGGACGGCGTGGACGAGGAATGGAAGGGGATACGGGTGGTACGCTGTGCGCCACGCCTTCTGGAAGGGTTCGGACGGCTGCTGCGTCATGCAAGCAAGTTCGTAATGACCGGCCGGCGTGCGGGGCGGCTGGTCCGCACGCGCTTCGACCTCACGCGGTTCGATGTCTTCATTGCCTGGGCGCCGGCACTGGCTTTCGCTCCCTTCATCGACACGATTCGCCGCGCGGGCATCGAGCGCCGGCTTCTTTTCATATGGGATTTCTTTCCCGACCATCATCGTGAAATCGGGCTCGTTCCGGGCGGGCCGCCATACTGGATCGCCCGAGCATGGGAGCAGCGCCTGATGGGGGCGTTCACTGCTCTCATTTGCACCTTGCCCCAGAACGCCCAGTACCTGCGCCGGAGATTCCGCGTGAGCCCGGAGCAATCGGTCCGTGTTGCTCCGATCTGGTCGGACGCGACGCCGGTTCCCCCCGTGGACCGCGCGGCCATACGCCGCCTGCACAATCTTCCCGAGGACCGTCCGATAGCCGTCTTTGGTGGACAGCTCGTCGAAGGGCGAGGCTTTGAGCAGATGTTGGCAGCGGCGGCGCTCGGGCAGACAAGCGGCTCGCCGCTTCTGTTCCTGTTCGTGGGTGAGGGGCGCCTTGCGCCGATGCTTCGGGCCCGGGTCCATGGAAACGTGCTGTGGCGACCGCCTCTCGAGCGCGATTCCTATCTTGAGCTGCTGGGGGCTTGCGAAGTGGGGATGGTCGCGACCGTACCCGGCGTGACCTCATTCACCATTCCCAGCAAGACGACCGATTATCTGCGCGCCGGACTGCCCGTCGTCGCTGCCGTCGAGGCGGGAAGCGAATTTGCACTTCTGCTGGAACGCTACGGCGTCGGCCGTGCCGTGCCGTTCGGGGACGCGCATGGTTTTCTCCGGGCAGCCGAGGCGCTTGCGGGAGGACCGGGGGTTCGCCATGCCGCCAAGATATGTCTGGATGAAGTTTTCCATGTTCGAAGGGCGGTTGAAGCCGTAACGGCGTGAAGGAAATCGTTCATTCGTGGATCGCGGAGGGTCGTTTCTGGAATCGCTGCCGCCGCCCCGTATCGCAGTCCGATCCCGAGAAGGAGAAAAGCCACGCCACCGAGGGGCATGTTGAGAAACGCACTGCTCGACGAGAATGGCCATTCCTGGACGAAGAACGCGGCGAACAGCCCCGCCTGCCACGCACGTTCCGTAAGGTCGCTTCTCAGCATGGCGGACCGCTTCAGGGGAATAGCAAGTGCCCATAGCCATCCGGCGATCATCAGGGTGAACAGGAGCAGCCCCGGCAGGCCGCCATTGGTCGCCGCCTCAAGCCAGTGATTATGTACATGTTGCACGCAAATTTCGCTGCCGCCGCCATCGGCCGCCGATGCGAACGCGCCCGCGCGCAGGAACGCCTCGTCGCGGCAGTGATGCCGGAACGCATCGTAGCCAAGGCCCCGCCATGGATGTGCGCCGATCATCAGCAGCGCGCGGTTGTAGATCAGTCCGTAATGCGAGGCAGCGAAATCGCCGAGTTGCGAAGCGGTCTTCCTGACCAGATGTTCGAACGCCCGGGGCGCGATCACGGCGGTGGCGGCTGCGATCGCAGGGGACAGAGCAAGCACCGCCAATGCCTGGAGACGCAGTTGCGGCAATATGACGGTCGCGACCGCGATGCCGAGCAGAAAGGCTGCAAACGGCATGCGCTGTCCCGCCAGGATGAGCAGCACGACGACCGGCAGCAATATCGCCGTGAACGCCACACGGCGTAGAAAACCGGCTCGCGCATGGATGAGAAGCCATGCCCCCAGCCAAAGCGCGACCGGGAGGGCCAGCCGAGAGAATGGTGCCGCAGCGCGTGGTTTGTCATAGGGGCCGGTCAAACTACCGTCTACGAAGCGCGGATTACCGAAGAGATTGTGCCCGCTGACGGCCTGTAGCAGAAGTTGCGCGCCGATATAGGCAACGGAGACGACGATGATCCGGCGCAGCCAGGATCGCGTCGACGGATTGCGCAGGGTCCAGAAGGCGAGCGCGAAGGCTGCCAGCGGAAAGCGAATTGCCACGATAGCCTGGATGAACGCGCCGATGGCCTCTGGCGTCAATGCATGGATATGAGGGATCGAACATACCACAATCCAGCCCCACCATGCGAAGGCCGGCAGGACGAAGGCGCACCGGGTCCAGGCCCATTGGCCGGTCTGGATGCTTCGAAGCAGAAAAGCCCCACCGAGGACATCCAGCAATGCTTCCGCCACGCCACGAAAATGAACCAGGAAAACCGGCAGCATAAGCGTTGCCACCCGGCCGGTCGTCTCGAGTCCTCTCGCGAACCGTGTCCGCCAGACAGCCGCTCCATCCAGAGTGTTGCTCATATCCTGCCACGTTCTCTTTCGAAATCCGCGCCGGTCATGGCAGAACGCTGGATCGCGGGCTTTTGCCCATCATGCGGCGGGAGTATGCAATTCCGGCTTCGCGAAGACGTCACGCTTGCTTCCACAGCTTGAGGACGCCGTCTTGCCGGATTCTCGGGGCATACATCGTGAATATGCCGCCTGATATCCTGGTATCGCCCAGGCGGCGAAGCGCCATGCGGATGGTGGCTACCGGCGCAACCCCGGCTGCGACCACGTAGACGAGTGCGGCGCTCGCCGCACCGATCAGTGGCGCCTCGGCATGGCCGTCGAGCGCCGGGCAATCGACGATGACGTGATCGAAGCGGGTCCGCAACTCCGCCAGAAGCTGCTCCAGCCCGTTGGAGACCAGGAAATCCGGCGCATCGCCCGCCGGGATGATGGACAGTCCTTCAATCGCGGTCATACGGAGCACGTCGTCGAGCTTCGCATCGCCCGCCAGGAGGTTGGCGAGACCGGGGCCATTCTCCAGCGCGAATGGCAGGTGAAGCGAAGGGGCTCGGAGATTGGCATCGACCAGGACGACTTTCCGCCTGCCGCGCGCCAGCGTCCGGGCCAGGGCGATCGCGGTCGCCGTACCGCCTTCGCGCGTCCAGGTGGAGATGACGCCGATCGAAGCCGGAACTTCCGGTGGCACGGAAGACAGGGCCAGATTCGCGACAATTTCGAGATAAGCCTCCGCCAGGGCGAACGGCATCTCCGCGGTCCCGCCGTTCGCCGCCTCCGGAACTGCCGGCTTTGGCACGACCCCGAGGAGCGGCAGGACGAGCTTCTCCTCGAAATCGATCGGCTCGTTGATCCCCCTGTCGATCCCGTTCAGCAGCAGTGCCGCGATCACGCTGGCGAGCGTGCCTGCCAAGGTGAACAGCGCCAGATTCACCCCGATATTCGGCGAGGAGGGCCGGTCTGGCAAGCGGGGGGCGCCGACGAGGGTCACGTTGTTGCTTTCCAGCGCGGCGGCGACGCCGATTTCCTTGGAGCGTTGCAGCAGCGCCTCGTAGAGCATTCGGTCGCTGTCGGCTTCACGCCGGTAGATCGCATATTGGATCGAACGTTTGCGTTGCTCGGCGAGCGATTCCTTGATCGCGTTCACCTGCAGGCTCAAGGCTTGCTCACGCCCGAGCGCCCCCTGATAGGCCTGCCGGAGGGCCGTGCGCACGCGGCTGCCCTCGGCCCGTATCGACGTATCCAGGGAATCGAGCCGCGCACGAAGCTGTCTGGCGGATGCGTCGCCGGGGCCTTGCCTCGCCGCCGCGTCGTACTGGGCCGCGACATCAGCGCGTTCCTTGCGCAAGAGGCCGAGCGCCCGATAGGCAAGCGCGTCGCTGCTGGCATCCGGCTGGTCGCCCACGGCGGCGAGGCGGCTGGCGGCGTTTATGCGCTCGGTAGTCGCCGCGACGCGCGCAGCGTTCATCGTCACGAGGGCCTCGCTGGCCAAAAGCCTGGCTTGAGCAGGGTCATAGCCGCCCGTTCGCTGGTCGTTATTGGGCAAGGTGAGGTCCACCATGTCCTGACTCGTCGCGTATTGGAGAGCGCGCCGTTCGGCTTCATCCAGTTTCCCGCGGAGATCGGCAATTTGCTCGCCGAGGAACCGGCGTGCGTAGACGGCCGCCGCTTGGCGGCGATCGAGATTGGCGGCGATAAAATCCTGGCCCCAGAGCCGCGCGATATCTTTCGAGAGCGCCGGCGACGGTGTTGTGGCGTCGATATCCACCAGGCTGGTGCCGTGCATCGGCACCACTGTCACATGGCTCAGCAGGATCTTGCCGGCGATCTCGCGGCGCCTGTCTCTGCTGGAAGCGCCGGCGTTTTCGAAAAATTTGTCACGCTTTCCGAAGATCTCGAAGAAGTCCGGACTGTCGGGCGCGCCGATATCGCTCGCGACGCGCTCGGCCAGGGCCTGCGACCGCAGGAGGCTGTATTGGGTCTGGTAGAATTCCTGGTCGCCGATGGAGACATCGTGCGCCGTGGCACCGAGATTCACGATCTGCGCGGTCTCGCGGGCGATTTGCAGCTCGGTGGTCGCCGTGTATCGGGGGGTGGTGAGCAGCGAGACCAGCCCTCCGAGCAACGCGCCGCCAATGACGCCTCCGGCGATCAGCCAGCGCCAGAATATCACCAGGCGCAGAATCCGCCTCCACCGGGCTTTGTGGGGTTCCCCTGTGCTGTCGCCCTTGGGGACGGTGACAAGGCGGTCCGAGGGACTCAGAAAATGCGGAGGAATACTGTTCACCGCCGGCGCTCCGTTAGCAGGGGATGGCTCAAATTTTTGCCCGCAGGGAGATCTGGAACACGGCCTGACTTTCGAAGGGCGAGGCGAGCCCTTCCAGGGCAACGCGCGTCCCGCGGCGGCTGTTGACGTTCATCGCCTCAATGAAGGCGGTGAAGTAGCGATCGATGGGTACGCGGGCGGCTACCGTGGCGGCCCAGCCATCCTCGTTATTGGACGGCGGCATTTCGCTGCCATGCTCCCGGGTCTGGAATCCCTCGATCCGCCCCGTGAGGGCCAATGGCCCGAAATCATGCACGATCAGCACATAGGCCGAGCGGAAATCGGTGTGGACCCAGTTTCGCCCGTTTTCGGGAAAGCCCATGATGGTCGATCCGGTCATGCCCTGCGCCAGGAGCTTGGTCCGCCGCCCCAGGCGCACGTTGACGCTCAGGTTCCAGAACCGCGTGCGCCAGCCCCATTGATCAGCGGCTGTGAATGCCTGCGGATTCCCGCGATTGTCGTAATAAAACAGTGCCACGTCGACGGGCTGCGGCGGGTGCCAGTCAAGCCGCGCATACCATCCGGGCTGATGGTCGATCTCGATGGTGTTGTCCGTCTTGTGCTGCTGCAGGAGCGTGATGAAATTGTTGAGCGGCGGGAGGCGAAAGGAACCGAGAGCGGTGGATTTGATGTCATTCAGGGCCCAGCCCCTGAAGGACAGCAAGGTGCCGGACGTGTCGTCCCAGCCGAACACGCCGCCGGTGAGGCCGAAATCATGATCCCCCAGATTCGTATGCACCGATATTTCGGTACCGAGAACCTTGACTTCCTCCCCGACCCAGGAGTTGATCACTGACGGCGTAATGGTGTTGACGACGCTCCAGGCGCCGCCGGTGGAATGCTCCAGCGAGATCTCGGGCCACATCAGCCCCATTCTCCCCGAGAAGCGGAACCTGTGGGACTGGTCGGGCAGGAAATTGAGAAACGCTTCCATCAGGTCGAAACCATCATGATGACCGCGCTGCCAGGCACCGGAGACGTTGGCGCTGAACATTTTGCCGAGCCTGGGGTTCCAGACCACGTCCGCCTCGAACGGGGCGAAGATCGTGCTGAAGCCGCCATTCCCGTCGCCCTGCAGACGGGTCTTGCCGAAGCCGCCATTCACGAACGAGGTTGCGCCGTTGGCTACTGCCAGGCGCCAGTCCGCCAGCACCGACACGGTGTTTTTGGAGAACAGATCGAAGTCTGTGCTGGCGGTTGAGGGGGACATCGTGGTGGCGTTTGCCGGTGCCGGCTCGTCGGCAAGGGCGGGCATTCCGATCATCGTGCCGAGCAATACGGTCCAGACGCGAATATGATTCATTGTAACGGCGTCCACGCTGCCGCGGGGAGGGCCGTCCAGCGGACGACTCCGCCTGCGGTTCGCTCCTCGGCGTGTTGAAAAAAAGGCGCGAGAGAAGCGCCGAGCGACGGATGGGCGATGCGGGGAACACCATCCACGAGGACCAAAAGGACATCTTCGGCGCAGGCTTCGAGAATAGGTCTGCGCAGGATGACGAGGTCCGCCATCGAACCGGTTTCCAGTGACGGTACCGGCAGCCCCAGGCGATACGCCGCCGTGGCGCCGACCGCTGCAAGCAGCCTGCCATCGCCGAGCATTCCGAGGCGGCGTGCGCAGGCAAGTTCGTCCAGCAGGTCCCCACAACCCGTCAGACGGGAATCACTCCCCAGGAGCACGTCCACCCCCTCCGCGAGGAGAGCCGCGGACGCGGTTCGCCCGAACAGGAAGAGGTTTGAACTCGGGCACCAGACCAGCGCCGCCCCTGATGCGCGGAAGCGGCGGCGGCTCGCGGCGTCCATACCTACGCCGTGCACGGCCAGGAGTTCCGGCCCCAGTACCCCGCGTTCGGCAAGTGCGTCGATTTCGGCCGCCGCACGGAAGTCCACGCCCTCCGCCACATGGAGACAGAATGGACCTTCCCCGACCGTGCCTGCCAGTTCCGGCGTCATGCCGAGCGAGTCGGCATTTCGCAAGCGGACCAGTTTGAGCGGAAATCCTGCATCGAAATCGGCTTCCCACGGATCATGGTGGACCGCGGTGGTCACGCCGGAAAACAGATTTTTCCATGCGCCTTCCAGCAATGCTTCACGGCGGGGACGTGCGCGCCCCAAGGCGATGCGGTCTGCCTCCCGTGCCTGGATGTCGACCGCCCACTCATAGGCATTCCGATAGGGCGGATGGCCCAGGCGCCCATAATGGTTGCGGTGCAGATGGTCATGGGCGTTGATCAGGCCGGGGTGGATCTCGGCATCAGGAAAGTTCAGGACCAGGTCGAAATCACCCCGAACATCGCTGATTTTGCCGGCGTCAACGGCGATTTGACGGTTCCTGGCACGGATGAGCAGCCGCATGCCTACGCCTCTCGCACAAAGGCGAGGCCCAACACGACGTTCAGACCTTGATGCGCGGGATAGAGCGCGGCACAGCCGGCCTGTTCGTAGAACGGCCGGGCCGCGGGGCCTATGGCCGCGCTTCTGCGTGCCGAAAGCCGCCAACCGGCCGCCTCCGCCGCGTTCAGATGTGCGGCGACATCATGGACATAATGTTCAAGTTCGTGGACGGCGCCGGCTCTCCTGAACGTGCGGCGGTGCCCCGCGGCGTGTGCATCGGGATGGAAATCCGTAACGACAAGACGGGCACCCGCTCCGGCGACGCGCGCCAGTTCGTGATAGGCGGGCGCGCAATCCGCCAGATGTCCGAGCACGAGACGGCACCAGATCACGTCAAAGCAGCCGTCCGGCAGCGGAAGCTGCCGGATATCCGCCGCCATCGTGTCGATGGACGGGTATCGCGCGGCCCCCTGCGCCAGCATTTCGGGGCTGATATCAATGCCAAGCGCCGACGCGGCACCCGCCTCGTGCAGCCGACGCCCGACCCCGCACCCGGCATCGAGCAGCCGCAAGCCGCCGAGGGACGGCGTCATTGCCGCCGCCAGCCTGTTTTCGAGCGAGGAGATGGCGTTTTCGTTGGCATAAGTCGCGGCCCAGAGGCGGTAACCCTCCCGCACGTTCAGCACCGTCATGCCGCTGCGTCCAAACCGGGGCTCTCGACCATGACCATTCTCCACGACGCCTCTCGCACCTTGTGCGATCTGTGTTCCGGGAGGGCCCTGCAGCGTTCAATGATTCAAAGAGTGGCGACGATATCGGCCGGCATCCCCGGAGTATGAATTCCGATATCGGATTAATCGTGGACCGGCCGACAGCTCTCCGTGACCTCGCGTTCCATGGGAGCAGAGGGGAGTAGAGATCGCATCAGGCGGCCGGAAACGTCATCATGGCGCGACATTCAACACACCGCGCATGGACGGGTGGAACAGACAGAAAAAAGCGATGCGCCCGGAAGAGGTGAGAGGCATCTTCGCGCTCTGGCCGGGGCCGAGCCGGATATCGAAGCTGTGGTTGCGCGCCGTCACCGAATGCGTCACGCTGTCGTGGTTAACCCACACGATAGTGTCGCCAATTTTCGCATTATCCGGTGTCGGGCCGAAATCCATATCGTCGATGACCACGGTATATTCGTGGCCACCGGCATGAGCGGGAGCGGCGGGAGCGGCTGCGGTGGCGGGGATAGCGGCGGGCACGGCCGCGAGCAGCGTCGCGACGGCCATTACGGTCAGCCGCGTCTTCAGGCGTGCATCGATCCGATTGGTTTTGGTCACCTTGTCCTCCTTCCATCGGCAGATCTTCTCTTTGTGTCCGAACGGGGAGAAAAGGTTTAGGTTCATCGACGCATGACGGGGACAAGCAGGCCAGCCATATCCTGCCACGATTTCCTGTTCTCGGGCCTCTTCGCGCGGTTGGGCTTTCCACCCGATCCTCGATTTCTGCGACGCAGGACTCCGGAAGGATGAACCGTACGGCGCCCGCAGTGCCACTAAGGAGCCGGGGAAGGGGCGCGCCCGCCTGCTTGGCGCAGAGCATCCCTTCGGTGGAGAAACGGGACAGGCGGGGGCTTTCTTTCGATGACATACGCGGCTTTCCCCGGCACCATACCGGATAGCAGGTCAAGGCAACCCCTCGTTGGGTCCCTCTGCCGTGTCGACGGGTTCAAAGCCGATGGCGGAGGCTCCGAATGCGTATTGTCTATCTGACGCAATGGTTCGACCCCGAAACGCACGTCATCAAGGGAACGAAATTCGTGCGCGCCTTGCAGTCGGCCGGGCATGAGGTGACAGTGGTGACGGGCTTCCCGAACTATCCCACCGGCCGGCTCTATCCGGGCTACAGGCTGCGGCTGATCCACAAGGAGGTGATAGGCGGCGTGAATGTCGTCAGGCTGCCGCTTTATCCGAGCCACGACTCCTCGTCGCTACGGCGGTCCTTCAACTATCTCTCGTTCTTTCTCTCCGCGCTCGTCTATCTTCTGCTTCGGCGCGCACCTTTCGATATCGCCTACGTGTATCATCCGCCCATCACCGTAGGGCTGGCCGCGGCGGTTGCCGGCCTCTGGCGGCGGCTGCCCTTCATCCTCGACGTGCAGGATCTCTGGCCCGACACGCTCGCGGCCACGGGCATGGCGGGCGGACGGCGCTCCATGCGGCTGGTCGGCTTGCTCTGCCGCTTCGTCTATCGGCGAAGCGATGCCATCGTGGCGCAGTCGGAAGGCATGAAAATCGCGCTGAACGCCCATGGTGTTCCGGCCGACAAGCTCGTCACCATCCGGAACTGGGCGGAGGCCGAGCCTCCGATCAATGAGGGGGAGGCACGGCTCGTGCCGCATCATTTCGTGGTGGTCTATGGGGGCAATCTCGGCCGCGCCCAGGATCTTGGGACGGTGCTGGACGCTGCGGTGCGGTTGCGCGAGCGGAAGCCGGATATCCTGATCCGGCTTTACGGCGGTGGCGTGGAGGCTGAGCCTCTGCGCGCCCGCGCCGAAGCCCTGAGCTTGACGAATGTGGAGTTCCACGGCCCGATCAGCAAGGATGCGATAGGCGCGATTTTCGCCCAGGCCGATGCTTTGCTGGTGCATCTCGCCGACCATCCGCTCTTCGCCATCACGGTCCCGTCGAAGGTGCAGGCCTACCTGGCCATGGGCAGGCCCATCGTCGCGGGCCTGGCGGGAGAGGCGGCACGATTGCTCGTCGAATCCAAAGCCGCGATTGTTGCGCCGCCCGGCGACCCGTGCGCCCTCGCGGAAGCCATCGCATCCCTGGCGGATATGCCCCAGGAAGCGCGCAAGGCCATGGGGCACGCCGGCCACGACTATTATCAGCGCCATTTGTCGTTTCAGTCGGGCGTGCGTCGAACCTTGGGTCTTTTCGACCACGCTCGCCCGACATGATGATTTCGCCTCAATCCCGAATTGCCCGGCGGCTCGCGTGCCCGGCTTTCCTGCCGGTGGTTACGCCCGCCGGCATTCCCCGCCTGCCCCTGTTCCTGGTGCTCGGCTGGATCGCGGCCACGTTTCTGCTGTTCCTGATCTGGCCTATCAATTGGCCGATCTATCATATCGAGGAATGGGAGCGGCTTGTCGCCTACGTCTCGACCTGCCTTCTCGTGATCGGCGCCGCCGCATGGACCGGCTCGAAAGGCCCGACAAGGCTGACCGCGCCTCTGTCTGGGGTTCGGTCGCTGCTCGTCGCCGGCGCCTTGGCCGCGGCTCTGTTACTGACGCCCTCCTGCGTGACCTATACGGGCCGGGGCCCCTGGGAGCTGCTCGACGCCATGAGCGACCAGGGTGCTGCGTACCGGCGGCTGCAAGCCAATCTGGTGTCCACCGCCGGCCATCATAGCGCCATGGCCCTGGCGCGCGCGTTTTTTGCGCCGCTCGTATACGCCGTGCTGCCGCTTGGCATATTGCGCTGGCGCGATATCGGTTGGAGTGGTCGGCTTTCAGTGGCCGTAACCGCCGCCTGCTCGATCGTGTTTTCCCTCATGCGTGGGACGGACAAGGAAATCGCCGATCTGTTCGTGATCGGCGTTTCGGCCATGTTCGTCTTATACGGCCGTGCTTGGGCGGCTGGCCATCGCGGCACGGTCCTCCTGCGCCGCTTCTGGCGCTGGGCCCTGGCGGGGGCGTTGTTCGTGTATGCCGCCCAGGCTCTCTATACCGAGCGCAAGGATCTTCGTCTCAATGCGCGGCATCTGCCGCGCAGCAGCGTCTGCGCGAACGCCACGAATATCTGCGCCGATCTCGCCAATCCCTGGATCACCTGGATGCCGCCTCAGCAGCGCTTCGGCGTCACGCTGTTCATTCTCTCCACCTGCTCCGGTTATTATGGGCTCGACCTCGCGCTGCGGAACCCCTTCGAATCCTCGTTCGGCGTCGGTCATTCTCCGGTGGCGCTCACCATGTATGAAACGCTGACCGGCGACCGCACGCCGCATCTACGCACCTACACGTACCGCAATGGCGAACACGAGTGGCTGGAGGAATATTACTGGTCGACGCTGGTGACATGGATTGCCAACGATGTCGGCTTCCCCGGCGCGGCGCTGGTGCTGGGGCTCATAGGCTATATGTGGGGCATCTGGTGGCGCGAGGCAGCCGCGGGCATGAGCGATCCGGCCGCGATACTGTTCGCGCTCACGACGACCATGATGTTCTATTTCCCGGCCAATAATCAGGTGTTCCTCACCCCCGACGGCTATACGATCTTCGCTGTCTGGACCGCAGTGTGGCTCTGGCATCGCGCGCGTCGGACCGTATCGGTCGCGTTGCCCTGCGAGGCGGAATGAACCAGGCAATCCGGGATAATCCGGGTCGCGGGATATGCAGCCATGGGCCGATGTCGAGAGCATGCACGCCGATCCGCTCCAGCGTCTGCGCCGTTAGAAGCGACGTGGAAGGCATAGCAGGCGTAGAACGGCGGATGGAGAGGGTGATCGACCAAGTCAGTGCTCCATTGCTTCTTTCGAGAACGCCAGGGCGGCGTCTGTCGCAACGCGGACATCGTTTTCCTTCTTGACGCCGGCAACGCCGATGGCACCCACGACCGTATCCCCGACTTTCAGCGGCATGCCGCCGCGCAATGCCATGAATCCAGCGGTGACGAAGGCGGTGCGGCCCTTGTTGGTATTGTCCTCCGTTTCCTCGGATGGACGCTCCAGCAGCGCGGAGGTTCGTGCTTTCCCGAGTGCCAGATCCGGGCTGCCGGCACGGACATTGTCGAAACGATCGAAGGCCATCAGGCCACCAGAGCGGTCGACGATGGCTATGGCGCAAGGGGCGTTGAGTTGCGTCGCGCTACGTATCGCGGCCTGCAGGGCAAACTGCGCGCCAGCGCGGTTGAGCGTGCTGACAGACCGGGCCAGTTGGGCGCCTGCGGCAGGTGCCACGTTCACCCATGTGGTGATGACCGCAATCGTGAGCGCAGGAAGGAATTTCTGCATCATGACTCTTATTCTCCTGCAAGATGAAGGTCAGGAATCTTATTTCCGATACGGCGTAACTGATATCGGGCTGCTGTCATATTTGAAAAAAATAGAGATAAGTGGCAACAGCATGGGACAGAGATATACTTTGGACGACAGGCGTGGGGTGAACAGAAGCGCGTTATGGCACGTGGTCACGAACCGGTCGTGGATCTGCGGTCTTTCTGTTCCACCAGCCACCCCCGAGGGCCCGAAACAGGCCGACCGTATCGGATAGCCGGCCGGATTGTGCCTGGGCCAGGGTTAGGCGCGTCTGCATTTCGGCCTGCCGAGCCATGAGGAGCAGGAGCGTTCCAGCAGGCAGCATGCGTGCCAACACGTGGTTCCTGAGGAGGAATTGGTGAAAGAGGGCGGCGGCGTGGCCGGTCGCCAGACCGACGGTCAGCCATGCATTCCAGGAATGCAGAGTCTCGATCCACCAAATTGTTCCGGATGAAAAAGGGGTGAAGGGGGAGGGGTCATGCGTTTGGGTTAACAACTGCAGCGTTCACGATCCAGCTGCCTGAAGGTCAATCAGATCTCTGGCTCGGTTAGCGCGAGCGCTCGACGGTTCAATGGAGCCTGTGATCGGGCGAGACACGCCGACCCAGAAAGAACGCGTAAAACAACGCCGGCACTCGACCCGCTTCCGATCACCCGGCGCGAACGCGGCGGATTTCGGGGGGTATGAACTGTTGGCCGGCCTCCGGGAACCTACGTTCACAGTACGTTGGACGAGGGCGGTGGAGCATGGGCGCAAATCTTGAAGTCACGCCTGCGACCCGGCGTGACCGGTGCGGCAAATGTCTGTCTGTTATAGCCCCATCCTACAATGAAGCGGCCGTGCTCGACCTGTTCTTCGAGCAGCTAGAGCCGGTGCTCGACGCCTGCGTCACCGCCTATGAAATCATCTGCATCAACGACGGCAGCCGCGATGCGACCCTGCCGATCCTGCTGGCTCACCGTCGACGCAATCCAAGGATCAAGGTGATCGACTTCAGCCGCAACTTCGGCAAGGAGGTTGCCCTCACCGCAGGGCTGGACGCCGCCGAGGGCGACATGATCGTGCCCATGGACGTCGACCTGCAGGATCCGCCGAGCGTGATCTCCGAGTTCGTCGACCGGTGGGAGGACGGCTATGATGTGGTGTACGGCCTGCGCGTCGACCGTAGCCGCGACACCCTGTTCAAGCGATTGACCTCTCGCCTGTTCTATTCGCTTTTCAACAGCTTGAGTACGGTCGATATGCCGGGCGACGTTGGCGATTTCCGTCTGATGGATCGCGAAGTGGTATTGGCCCTGCGGCGGCTGCCGGAGCGGAGCCGCTTCATGAAAGGCCTGTTCGCATGGGTGGGCTTCCGCCAGGTGGCCGTCCCCTATGCGCGGCCTGAACGTGCCGCCGGCAAAACCAGTTGGCGCTACTTGAAGCTGTGGAATTTTGCGTTGGACGGAGTCACCGCCTTTTCCGGCGCCCCGATCCGCGTGTGGAGCTATGTCGGCGGCGGCGCCGCCGCCGCGGCCTTCCTCTGGGCGCTGGTGATCGTGTTGCGGACCTTGATGTTCGGCCGCGACCAGGCCGGCTATCCGTCGCTCGCGGTATTCATCCTCGGCGGGTTCGGCCTGCAAATGCTGGCCATAGGCACGCTCGGCGAATACGTCTCGCGCATCTACCAGGAAGTAAAGCAGCGTCCCCTATACCTGATCCGCAGCCGGTTCGGTTGGGAGCAAGATGCCGATACGGGCCAGAACTATTCCTCTATGAAAAGAGCATCATGACATCGCGCAGCGCCTCCGGCTGGATTCGCCCGGCGGTCGTCTTCACGCTGCTTCTGCTGACCACCCTGGTGCTCACTTGGATCTATTATTGGGCTTTCGCCGAATACCCGGGTAATTCCGATACCGCTGGCGCCTATCTCGCCGCTGCGGATATGGCGGCTGGCAACTGGCGGCTCGAAGGCTGGTGGTGGGGCAGCGACACGTTCTGGACCTCGGACCTCGCCTTCGAGGCGGCGCTGATCGCCTTATTCGGCAACCACCCAATCATCATGATGCTGAGCTCGGCTTTCGACTGGGCCGGGGTGGTCGTGCTGGCGGCCGTGGCGACTGGAGCGGGCGTCTCCCGGTTCCGGTTCGCGCTGCTGCCCGTCGCAGCGATTGTCGCCCTGCCGATCCTGCGCAACAACCCGCCGATGAACCTGATCGTCCTATCCCCCATCCACATCGGAACGATCATCTACATACTTGCCATGTTCCTCCTCGTTCCCATCGCTTCGACGGCGGGCCGCAAGAGCAAAATCGCCACAATCGCGCTCGGCCTTACCACCTTCCTCGCCGTCGCCGGCGATCCGCTGGCGCTCGTCATCGGGGTCGGCGCCATAAGCCTGGTCATGGCCATCGGCCTTCTGAAGCGCAGGGACGGGGGGAAAGCCGTAGTGCTCGCCACCGTCGTGGCGGCCGCCCTCCTCGCCAAATACTTCGTGGCGTGGAACCAGGCTCACGGCGGCATCCGCGTCGCGCCCACCCCTCTGAGCTTCGTTTCGGTCGAAGACCTGCCCCGAAACCTCTCTCTGGCCTTCAACAGCTTTCTCGTGCTGACCGGTACGAATTTCTTCGGCAGGGGCTTGAGCGGCGCGGCCCTCTTTTTGGTGCGGCTCCCCCTGATACTGGCGATGATTTGGGTGCTCTGGACCGCATTCCGCCGTATTGTTCGATACGTCCGCGGAGCGGACGAGGCCCCTGAGCCAACCCTGATCGATCAACTCCTGCTGGCGGGCGCCGTCATCGACATTGTGTCTGCTACCGTCAGTAGTCTACTCGTGAATATCGATACGGCGAGATACTTCATACCGGCCATCATTTTCCTCGCCATACTGATGGGAAGAACCCTGCCGCCCGTCCGATCGGTCGTGGCCTATGGTTGCCTCACCGTTGGCGCGACCATCGCCCTGCTCGGCTATGACTATGCCATGGCGAGACCGGCGCCGACCTTGCTGTATCCGAGACAGCAGGCGTTGGCGGATCTCCTCATTCGACAACATCTCACCGACGGCTACGCCTCATACTGGTCGGCTTCGATCATCACCGTCGGAACGCGCGGCGCAGCGCGCGTGCGCACGGTCGCCGCCTGCACGGACCCCGTTGGTTGCGGGAAGTCGGTGGGCAAGATCGTCCCCGTCTTCCTGATCGGCAACGAGAACTGGTACTCAGGCTTCGGCCGTCGGGATCGCCCCTTCTTCGTGGTGGTCGACAAATTCCCTGTAGCGCAGGCCCTACTGGTGGCCCCCGTCACGGCTACCTTCGGCGCACCCACGCACCGGTTCGAATTGCCCGACTATATAGTCGAGGTTTTTGATCCGGTCGCGCGGTGACATGGTGAAAGGTGCTCGAACCACTAGAGGGTGTTACGTACTTTTGCGACGCTTGGGTCTAATGGAACTGGATGAGCCCTGTTCTGCCCTCGCAGGCCGTATCCGTCTGACGTCAGCGACGAGGAGTGGTCGCTGGTGGTTCCTTATCTCACTCTGATGACCGAGGCTGCACCGCAGGATCTGCGGGCGTTGCTGCGCCTCGCGTCCGGACGGGCGGAGGAACCCACGGCCGCGATCATTGATCATTGATAGCCGTACACTGCGTGACCATGCCCACCAAAGTGCCCTCAGTTTTGAGTGAGGTCTGTGAATTGTCTGGCGTGCTCCCCGAATTTGGGCCATCAAGCGTCGCTGTTCACAACATCCGAGACAGCAACCGGTCACGCCGCACCAGTATATGCCATAAGACTGCCAGGACATGCCCTGCAATCAACGCCAGAAACACATAGGCCACGAGGTGGCTATGCACCATGCTGGCGACATGGACCATAAACATATTGCGCGGCATTGATGCCGACAGGGTCCAGAAGGCAATCCGCGTGGAGGCACCGAACCACGCCCACAGGAACCCGAATATCGGCAGAATCAGCAGAAATGCATAGAATACCGCATGTCCTCCTTGTGCCAGCCGCCCGGTCCCGGGCGCCTTGGCCAGCCCCAGCCGCCATAACGTCAAGGCAAAGACCGTCAGGCCCGCCAGTTCATGGCTCTGCAACCACCATTTCCGAATGTCCGTGCCGTGCGGACTGGCCTCGCGCAGCCAGTTCGACACGAACAGAAAGCCGACCAGAACCACCGTCAACCAATGGACCGCCCGCAATGGGGCGGAATGACGGATGGTTCTCCGCCCCCGCTCGGGCTGTTTCACTCCATCGATCATCGCGTCATCTGGTCCAATGCCAATCCCGTACCGCATGGATCTGTTCCCCTCATGTGGGCTCGGCGGTCAGAAGCCCGTCGCGATCGTGCCGAACATGCCGAAGCCCGAGCCGACGAAATAGGTCGGGTGCCCGCTGGCGTTCCCCGTCACGCTGTTGATGCCCGCGAGATAGTGGTTGTCGCCGATATTGGAGAAATTCAGCTTGAATTCGGGCACACGGAGCGGCCCGATATTTTTGAACCTGTAGCCCAGGCCCAGGTCTGCGATCGTGTAGGCCGGCATTTTCTCGTCATTCATGAAGGTCGAGTATTGCGAGGCGACATGCTTGATGTCGAAATCGGCAAAAAAGGGCCCATGCTCATAGTTCAGCGTAAAGGCGATCTGCCATTTCGGACTGCGGACGGCGCTCTTGCCCCGGGTTGGCAGATACAGGCCGCCCGACGGGATATTATTGTCCTCCGAGGCATGAAGATATTCGCCCGAAACATACGCGCTGAAGCCGTAATAGCGGCGCGTGCCGATTTCGCCGTCGATGCCTCGGTTGGTCTGGCCGCCGCCGCTGACCGTCTGCGTCGGTGCGTTGGGATTGGTCGGGTCGGTGCTGGTGGTGACCTGCCGGTTGGTGATGTTGGCATTGAAGAACGTGACGGTGGCATTGAAGGCGCCAGTGTAACGGTAGCCGATTTCCTCGGCGATCGAATATTCGTCGGGCGGGATGGAGACGGCCTTGCTCTTCGTACCCGATGCGGGGCGCCAGTTCTCGAAGAAACTATTTCCCGGCGGCAGCATGAAATTCGTCGTGCCGTCGACGAAGACCTGATGATGTTCATTGGGCGCCCAGCGGATCTGCACGCGCGGCAGGTGGCGTGTCTCGAACATCGATCCATTGGAGCCACCGGGCAGGTAATTCTGGTACGAGCGGTTGACGAAAACTTCCTTGAAGCCGCCCTCTATCGTCAGGTGGTTTTGAAGAATGGAAATCTTCTCCGAAATATAAAGGGAGTTCAGGAGGGTTGTTTCACTGGCATTCTGCGTGGAGTAGCGGGTGCCATCGCTGAAGACGAACGAGGCCCGGCCCGTCTGGTCCAGCGCAACGCCGTTGGTGCCCACGGGTTGGGTCAGGAAACCGAAGCTGCCATGCTGGTTCTGCACCCAGTAGCCCACCGTGGTGGTGCTGATGCCCCGTTTCATGACGCCGAACATGTTGGCGCCCTCGTACACGTCCCAGATCCGCTGGACCGAGGCGCTGTTGATCCCCTTCGCGGTTTCCGATGGGCCGGACAGCGTTTCATTGTAGCGCCGGTTACCGACATAATTCGGCGACGGGTTGGTCAGTAGTGACGAATCGCCATAACCTTGGCTGATCGCCACATAGGGATTGATCTCGATCCGGTCGCCCCAGCCGGTCGTGACCTGGTTGTGCATCGACAGTTCCAGCGGAACCCAGTCGTAGGGAAGCGTCTTGTAATAATTTGTTGAACCAGGCTTATAGGTTGCCGAATAATTGTTGCTGATCCCATTCTGTTTCCATAGGGCCAGCGTGGGTTTCATATAGGGATATAAAAGCGTGTTGTCATAGGTCAGGCCGATCGACGAAAAGGCACGGTCATTCCAGACTTTCTTGAGCTTGGCATCGACATGACGCCTTTCCAGCCCGCCGGGACCTCGCCAGTTGTTGCCCATGACGTCGGAAAACGAGGCATAGGCACTGACGCCGCTATTGCCGAGTTCGCCCGTATCCAGGCGGATGAATTCGCGATGGGTGTCGTAGCTGCCGTAGGAGGCATCGAAAAAGCCACCGAATCTCTTCGATGGATCGCGCGTCTTCAGCACGAAGGAGCCGCCGACTTCCGAATAGGATGCGTCCTGGATATCCGATGCGCCCTGGGCGAAGCTGATACGTTCGATATTCTCGGAATCGGTCCAGCTCTGGATGTTCGGATTGCCGGTCAGCACGAAATTCAGCGGTACGTCGTCGAGAAGATAGCCGATTTCCGGCTGGTCCAGCCCGCGCGAACTCATATGGATTTCGTTGGACCCGCCCAGTGGCGACCCGCTGGCGACGGTGACGCCGGGAAGCTGGCGGGCAAGCTGAAGCGAGTTCGCGCCCGGGTTCTGCGTGGCGATATAGGCCTGCCCGACCGAACTGATGGATTTCGCGAGCACTTCACGTGCCATCAATCCGCCGCCGGTTACGTTGTGCGACCCCGTAACCGATATGGATTCGGCGGATGCCCGGCTATGTGTCGGTGTCGCATGGCCGCGCCCCGGCGGCACCGGGGGCATGTCGCCGGCGTTCGGCGTGGCGGCATAGGCCGTGCCCCCCCACAACAGGAGCGCAACGGCATTGACGACATGAATGGGGCGGCTGTTCCGTCCAGCCCTGGGAATTCGATCGTTTCGCGCGATCATGGGAAGAACTCCGGTTTTCTGAAAGTGGCAGGTACGCGCTATTTGACGACTGGAACTGCCAGGATGTCGTTACCTTCGGTGTGGAAGGCGTGCGTATGGTCGATCAACGGCTTGAAATTCGGGTCTTTCGCCAGTTCGGCCCGGACCTTTGCCATCTCCGCGTCGCGCCGTCCCAGCGCCGGCAGATCGTGATAATGCAGGAGCAGAAGCTGGTCCCAGCGACTGCCGGAATCATAACGGTTCGTGAACATCTTGTAGCTGACAAGGACCTTGTCGCGGATCCAGCCGTGCATCTGGGGCAGGCCGTAGCCCATGAAGGACTGGTCCCATTTCTTCCAGTTCTCATCGTTGCCGACCGTATAATTGATGATGTAATAGACACCCCGGTCGGGGTCGCCGTCGCCTTCGGCCCAGCGCAGATCCAGCGAATACGTCTCGATCGGCCGGGCCAGGGCCAGGCCGCGCCTGTCCAGGCCGCCGGGGCTGGTCTGTTCGATATCTTGCCATTGTCCGACCTGGCTGTAGGATGGAAATTCCAGCAGCAGCGCCGCGTCCCATGTCTTTTCATCGACATAGGGATTATACAGAATCTGGTAGGCTTTCAGGATGCCGCCTTTTTTCCAGCCGGCCAGGCGGTCCAATTCGTTGCCGCGAAGATACTGGCGAAAAGCGGGCCGGTCAGCCGGATTCGCGCGGTAGAAGATGGCAAGCGTCGTCGGCCCGTCCTGTTGAGGGGCATCGGCGCGGGCCGGCAGGGCCGCCAGGCAGGCCAGGGCAGCGGCCACCCACTTCATGCGTAATATCCTGGTATACATTACGGATTCCTCGGTCTGATGGCCCCAAGCGGGGCGTGCGGGCGCTAGCGGGCAGGGCTGAAGACCAGAACCCGCGCATAATCGGTCGGGAAGCCAAGATGCGGGACGGAGACGAACAACCGGTCGGCCACGGGGTCGAAATAGCTTGTCTTCGCCATGATGGACGTGTCGGTATCGGCATATTTCCGGAACGTGCCGTCGGGCGCATATCGCCATGTTTCGACGAACCCGTCGCCCGACGAAGCGATCAGCCGCCGCCGCCCATTATCCAGCCACAGGCTGTCGATCCAGCCATGGGCGGGCAGTACCGTGGGCGGCGCCTTGTTCGCCAGGTCCAGCGCGACGATCGTGCCGTGCATGGAATCGGTGCGGCAGGCCACGAACAGCCGCCCCCACGGGCGGGCCAGCGCGATCGACATATTCTTGGCGCAGGAAGGCACCTTTCTCTGCCCGGTGACGCGCAAGCTGTGCAGATCGACGATCGCGACCGAGGCCTTCAGGGGCAGGTTCAGGTACAGCGCCCCTCCATCATGGTCGATCACACCCTGCTCGAGGACCGGCGTGTCGAAGACGATGTCGCCGGCCACGCTGTCGCGATCGGTATCGATGACGGTCAGATGGGCGTGCGGATCGCCCGCATCATCGCCGCCATTGGCGACATAGATCCGTCTTTTGTCGCCTGGATCGACGACGATGCCATCGACGCCCGCGCGCAGGGCGATGCTCTTCAGATGCGTGAAATGCGTCCCGTCGAAGATATCGACCTTCCCCGCGCCGTCCGAGACATAAAGCCGATCGGTATCGGCACGGTAGACGACGCCGTGCGGATTGCCGAAGCCGGGGATGGTCGCGATGACCGTCCGCGTTTCGTAATCGCTAACCACGACCTCATGACTGGCCTGCATCGTCGTGAAGACACGATGCCGCTCGGGGTCGGTCGTCACATAATCTGAATATGGGCCGCTTTTGACATCGGGAAAATCCACGGCGCCCTGCGGTTCCCATGCGGCGGTATCGGGCCCGGCGCGGGCCGGGGTCGGGAACGGCCACAGGGTCAATGTAGCAACGGAAAATGCTGCGAATAACGTTTTCATGCCCGCATCCATCGTGAGTTGTTTTACTATATGACTGGTGTGCACAAAATTATTTATAATTACATGTATAATGGAAGATATGATAATATCATTTGTTAATCGTAATGATATAGCCGCGTCGATATGACGTGTCATTCCGTACGGCACTGCCATCGCGTGTGCCCCGCTTGTGTGGGGACGGGGGCGGGCGGACCGGTCGATGACAGTTCTGCATCCTGGCTCATAATCTCATTCCCATATTCTTATGGTCTTACCATTCGGGAATAGCATTATACGACAGGATGAAGTGCGTCCATATAAAATACGTAAGGTTGGTTATAAATATAAATAACGACAAAAAATAGTTAAATAAGCTACCCGGCGGGAGTCGGATCGTCCGGGGTGATCGCCTCGCCCAGCGTGTGCATCAGGCGATTGGCCCAGCCGAAGACGGCGGCCGATAAAACAAGATCGACGATCGCCAGGTCATCCAGGCCGATCGCGTGCAGGCGGTCCATATCGTCCTTGCACAGGTCCGCCGGGCTTTCGGCCACGCGCACGGCAAAGGCGAAGATCGGCTGCCAGTCCGCATCCAGCGTCGCGTCGGGGCCGTCGGCCAGGATCTGTTCGACCAGGTCGCGGCGTTTGGTCAGTTGCAGGAAGCGCGCCGCGTGAATGCTGGCGCAATAGATGCACCGGTTGAAGACGGATGTGCCGATCGCCCCCATTTCGCGTCCGGCGCGCGATAGGCCGCCAGGGGTGGCGTCCGACCCCGTGGGGCGCTGCTGACCGTACATGATGGCATTGAAAAGCGGCGACCGCACGGCCAGCGTTTCCGGGTCATGTGCCAGTGTCAGCACATAATCCGAAACCCTGGTATTGGACGGGGTTATCCGCATGGCTTCGCGCTGCGCGTCCGTGGCGTCGGCCAGGCGGACCGGTCGCACGTAGGGCAGCCAGTCCAGCGGAGCCAGCGTGAATTGATGGACCGGCGTGCTCATTGGGTCTCCTGCAAGGCTGCCAGGCCGAGGCCCAGGCGGGTCTGGTAGTTCACGCAGGCGATCAGTTCGGCCAGTTGAACGATTTCGGTATCGGTCATCCCGGCCTTCTGCAGCGTGACGACATGTTTGCGCGTGGCAAGGCGTGGGGTTTGGGTCACCAGGTCGGCATAGGCGACGATCAGGGACAAGAACGCGTCGTCCGGCGGCGCGCCGTCGGCGATCGCCAGCATCCGCGCGGACGGCCTGACCGCCATCAGGCGATCGCGGTACGATGCCGCCGCCGCGTCGGCGCGGACAAGGCGGGCCATGCGCGTGGCCAGTGCCAGGCGAATGACGCCATCCAGCCGTCCGGGATCGCGTGGCGCGATCACGGCTTCGTTCGCGCGTTCGGACAGGCGTAAGATATCGCCACGTTGCGCGAGCGCGTCGGCCACGGGGCCGGAAAACGCGCGCCCCGCCAGGGTGGAGGCAAAATCCCGAATGGTCATGGCTCTATCGGGCTCCGTAAATTTGTTCTGGGGAATGTATCATGCATAAACGTAATGGCAACATATTTATAATGCCGAAAACGCATTTTATCCTTGCCGCATGCCGGTCGCTCGGCATAGGTTGGCGGCCATGACGGTGGAAACCTTGGATTTCAAGCAGCTCGAGGCATTCTGCGCCGTCATGACGGCGGGAGGGGTCACGGGGGCCGCGCGGTTGCTGCATCGTTCGCAGCCCAACGTGTCGCGCCTGATCCAGGAGCTGGAAAACACCCTTGGCTTCGCGCTGTTCGTGCGCAACGGGCCGCGCATTTCACCGACGGAACATGCCCTGCGTTTCCATCCTGAAGCGGAAAGGCTGGTCAATGTCTTTCATCATGTCCGCGAACGGGCCGAGGCGATCGGCAGCGGGCAGCCGCCATCTTTCGAAATCAGCGCCATTTCCGCGCTGGCCGTCAGCCTGGTTCCCCCGGCGCTGGCTGCCATCCCGCGGGAATTGATGCCCAGGTCGCTGCATGTTCAGGCTGCGGTCGTGGACAGGGTGGCGCAGTCGGTGGCGACCGGGGCGTCGGATTTCGGGCTGGCCAGCTTTCCGGTCAGCTATCCGGGGCTTGGCGTGAAATGGGTGGGCGAGGCTCCGTGCGTGGCGGCATTGCGCCACGACCATCCCCTGGCCGCCAAGCCGCTGATCCCGCTGCGCGCGTTTGCCGACTGCACGCTGATTACCATGTCCAACCCCTTCAAGCTTCGCTACCGCGTGGACCACGTTTTCGAAAAAGAGAGGATCGCGCCTCGCGCGATCGTGGATACCAATACCGGTGCGACCGCGTTGTCGCTGGCGCGCGAGGGGCTGGGGGTTGCGATCGTCGATCCGGCTACTGCGTACGGAATGCCGTTCCGCGACCTGGTGCTGCGTCCGCTGGATGTACGCATTCCGTTTTTCTTCGGGGCCATCGTGGGGGCGTCGCGTGCCCTGCCGCCGGCCCTGAGCGTGTTTTCCGACGCCGTCCTGGCGGCAGCCGAACGGCTTCTTCCCGGTTTCCGCCTGCATCAGACGCTGGGCGCGGACCTGCTGGAAGACGCGCTGTACGGTGAACAACCATTGCAGACATAGAGAATATTCATGACGCACCCGATCGTGGACCCCGAGGCGGACCGGCATGTCGTCCTGTGCGATCCGCCGGAGATTGCCGGCGGATTGTCCCGCCTGGACGCGCGCGTTCGCCAGGACCTGGCCTGGTTGGACCTGCCTGCCGAAAACTGGGTCCCCGGCCGGGTGTCGGACGGGCAGCAGGTGCGCGATGTCGTCGTGATCGGCGGCGGTATGGCCGGTCTGGCGGTTTCGGGCACGCTGATGCGCTACGGCGTGCGCAACCACGTCGTCTATGATCGCGAAGGCGTCGGGGCCGAGGGGCCGTGGCTGGGTTATGCCCGGATGCGGACCCTGCGTTCGCCCAAGAGCTTGCCCGGCCCTTGCCTGGGCGTGCCGTCGCTGACCTTCCGCGCGTGGTACGAGGCACGTTTCGGCGACGAAGCCTGGGCCGCGCTGGTCAGGATTCCGCGCGCGACATGGATGGAGTACCTGGTCTGGCTGCGGCGGGTGCTGGACCTGCCGGTCAGGAACGATAGCGAACTGACCGCCGTCGCGGCGCGCGACGACGGCCTGCTGGCGCTGACCATGCGGCACGCGGGGCACGAGGAACGGGTGCTGTGTCGCCATCTGGTGCTGGCGACGGGGCGTGACGGGCTGGGCGGCGCCTATGTGCCGCCGGCGATCGCCGCCCTGCCGCGCGGACTGTATGCCCATTCGTCCGATCGGATCGACTTCGCGGCGCTGCGGGGACGGCGGGTCGCGGTCGTGGGCGGCGGGGCCTCGGCGATGGACAATGCGGCGACGGCGCTGGAGGCCGGGGCGGCGCGCGTCGATCTGCTGATCCGGCGCAAGGACCTGCCGCGCGTGAACAAATTCACCGGCATCGGCAGTCCCGGCGTGGTGCAGGGTTTTGTCGGGCTGCCGGACGGATGGAAATGGCGGTTTCTGGATTACACGCTGGGGGCGCAAACACCCCCGCCGCGGCCCAGCACGCTGCGGGTGTCGCGGCATGACAATGCGTATTTCCACCTGGGTTGCGCGCTGCAATCGGTGGCCGAACAGGATGGTGCGTTGCGGATCGCGACATCACGCGGCGTTCTGGATACGGATTTCCTGATTGCCGCCACCGGCTTTGTCACCGACATGACGCGCCGGCCGGAATTCGCCGCTTTCGCGGACAAGGTGCGACGATGGGGCGACCGCTTCCGTCCCGATGCCGCCGACATGCCTTCGGGCCGCATCAATGCCGAACTGGCCGGCGCGCCCGACCTGGGGCCGGGATTCGCGTTTCAGGAACGCGAGGAAGGATGCGCCCCTTACCTGCGCCAGATCCATTGTTTCTGTTTTCCGGCGACGCTGTCGCACGGCAAGGTCAGCGGCGACATCCCGGCGATCAGCGACGGGGCCGACCGGCTGGCGCGGCATCTGGCGCAAAGCCTGTTCGTGGCCGACCGGGCCATCCATTATCGCAATCTGCAGGATTTCGCGACGCCCGAGCTGCTGGGCGACGAATGGCGGGACACGCCATTGCCGCAGCCGGCATAAGGTTCCGCGCCATGACCCCGGCCCCGCAAGACATGGATACGAGAAGCAGAAGCCGGGCGGTGCTGGCCGCCATTCTGGGCAATGCGTTCGAATGGTACGATTTCGGCGTGTTCGGATTCATGACCCCCGTGATCAGTTCGCTCTTTTTTCCGGCGGAAGGGCTGGGCCAAGCCGACGCGGTGCTGTTGACCACCGCGCTGTTCGGGACCGGATTCATTACCCGTCCGCTGGGCGGCATCGTGCTGGGCCTGTATGGCGACCGGTACGGGCACCAGCGTGCGATGGTGCTGGGCATGAGCATCATGGCGGGCGCCATGGCGCTGATGGCATGCGCGCCGCCCTATCGCGTCGGCGGGGCGCTGTCGCTGGCGATGGTCATCGCCGCGCGCCTGCTGCAAGGCTTTTCGGTCGGTGGCGAATTCGCGACCTCGACCACCGCGCTGATCGAACTGGCGCCGCCGGGACAACGCGGCTTCTTCGGGTCGTGGCAGATCACGGGGCAGGTCATGGCCCAGATCATGGGGGCGGGACTGGGATACCTGGTCACCAGCCTGTTCACCCATGCCCAGCTTTATGCCTATGCGTGGCGGATACCATTCCTGTTCGGCCTGATGATCCTGCCGCTGGTCTTTACGCTGCGCCATGCCCGCCATCGGCCCGCGCCCGGCGGCCACGCCATCTCGACCGGCGAGACGCTGGCGCACCTGCTGGGGCAGCGCCCGCAGATTCTGGTGGGCATGGGGCTGGTCGTGGCCAGCACGGTGTCGTTCTATGTCATCTACGCCTATGTCGTGACTTATGCCGCTACCGTCCTGCATTTGCCGATGGTCCATTCCTATCAGGTGCAACTGGTTGCCGCGGGCGCGATGATGCTGGTCGTGCCGTTCAGCGGCTATCTGTCCGATCGCTGCGACAGGCGGGCCATCATGCTGGCGTCACTTCTTGCCTATGCCATCATGATCGTGCCGCTTTACATATGGCTGGTCGCGGCGCCGTCGATCGCGCGGTTGCTCGTGCTGCAGGTCGCCCTGTCGGTCGCCAGTGGCATGTTCCTCGGCACTTACTGCACGTTTCTGGTTGATCTCGTCTCGCCCCAGGCGCGCGCCACGGCGCTGGCGATCATCAACAACCTGGTCGTGTTGCTGGTCGGCGGCTTCGCGCAGTTCATCGTCACCTGGCTGATCCAGGCAACCGGACTGAAAATCGCGCCGTCCTTTTTCGTGCTGGGCGGCATTGCCATGGGACTGGCCGCGCTCGCCAGCCTGCCAGCCTCAGGAAACCGGCCGGCCGGCGTAAGGTAAGGGGCGGAGTCGTCAGGGAATGCTGCGGCTGCTCCTGCGATGGGTGCTTTCGCAAGGTCCATGCCGATACGGCGTCGGGCGATTCAGCCACATGGCGCTCGTATAGTCGCGCCAGATGCCTCACCGGTCTGTTGCCGCATCATTGATGCCAGCCCAGGCCTTTGGGGACCATCGAGAAACCGCAGGCGCGCAGGGCCGCGCTCAGGCGCGTCGTGAGCACAGGGCGGTCGTCGACCAGTTCCAGCGTGAACAGGAGATGCTTCTCGCGCCTGAGCGCGGCGGCGAGCGCTGCCAGGCTGGTGCCGAGCAGGTCGGCGAAAGCAGGATCGTCCGTATCGAGATAAGTCAGCAGATGACGGCCACCCTGCGTAAGATAGAGCACGAGGCGCCCGCCGGCGATCACGACGAACGCGCCGGCGCGGCGCGTCGGGCGGATCGCGGACCGGTGCGGCGGCCATGGCAGAATCGTGCCGAAGGGACTGGCCGGATCGCCAGCCGAGAGCCCGACCGGCGTAAGGTCGACAGACCTCCTGTCCGCGAGATCGCGCAACCGGTCGACGGTCGCGCGTTCCGCGAACTGCGAAGCCCCCAGCCCTTCGACGAAGCGCCCACGCAGGACCTGCCCGGCATCCTCCATGCTGCGGAAAATCGTCTGTAGCCCGGGAAAACCGCCCGGCACGTCTTCCGCGACGGCGGCGCCGCGCGTGACGATGCCGTACCGGTCCAGCATCCCCTCGGCCAGTGCCAGCGCGCGGGCCGTGTCGCTGGCCGTTTCGCGGGGCAGCAGCGACCAACGCCCCGCCAGGGTCGGCTCGCCAGGCATGCCGGATATCGAGGCGCCGCCCGTCCTGGGCCGCGCGAACGTATGAAATCCCCTGTGCCGCCGCGACAGGTGAACCGGGCGGGGACGGTGCGTGCGTGCGCCCGAGCGCGCACGCAGCGGCGCCCAACTGTCGCTGGTGACATATCCCGCCAGGGCGAGGTCCCACAGGGCCGCGTCGAGGTCGGGCATGGACAGCAGGGGGCCGCCGTCCCAGGTCCCGGCCGGGTCCTCTGCCAGTCGGGCGGGTGCCAATGTTGCAAGCTGGCGCGCGAAATAGGCACCGCCATCGGCGAGAATATCGAGGATCGTGCGTTGAAGTGGCGAGAGGGCCGCCCTGTCGTCAGCAGCCGGCGGAGGCGGCAGGGTTTCGGCGGCGAATTCCCGCGGATGCAGGGAAATCAGACTGTCTTCCCCGCCGAGCTTGCCATGGCCGCACCACAGGACGCTGCCGATGGCGATCAATTCGTCCAGCATGGCCGGCGCGTAGTCAGGCACGCGGGCACGCAGGATCTGGTTCTCCCATAACGAGGCCGGCAGCGGCACGCCGGCGAGCTGTTCGATGATTCGTGCGATACCGTGGGTGCCGGTGCGGATCTCTCCTTCCGCATGCATGGGATGACGCGCGGCCAGACCGTGGCGCTCCAGCAGAAGGCACGCATAGGCGTCACGGCCTGCCGGGCGGGTGGCCTCGCGCGCCGCCTGCAATGAACGCAGCCGCAGGCGCCGGAATATGTCGTCGGCCACCCATTCGTGGCGCGCCAGAGGATTGGGCGTCGGTGGATTGGACAGGATCGGACCGGCGGAGTCCTCCATCGCTTCCAGCCGGCGCTCGACACCGAAATTTCCTTTGAACAACTTGCCCTGATCGCGCAGCCGTTCCAGTGCCGCGTCGGCGACCGCAACACCGAGGCCGAAACGGGCCGCGATCGCGTTTGTCGTGAAAGGCCCATGGGTGCGCGCATATCGCGCGACCAGTTCGCGGAGCGGGTCGGCTGTCGGTTGCAGGAAGATCCCGGGCAGATCGGCCGGCAGCGTCACGCCGAGCGCGTCGCGCAGCCGGGCGGCGTCCTCGATGGCGGCCCAGCACGATCTGCCTGCGATCGTCACCCGGATGACGCGGCGCTCGGCCGCGAGTGCGGTGAGATACGCTTCCGCATCGCCCTCCGCGAGGCGCTGCGCGACCGCGTCCACCGATAATGGGCCGAGTTCGCGCAGGAGGTCGGCCGCGCCCTCTTTCCCCTTCGCCCGCCATGTCGGTGCCAGCCGCTGCAACTCGCTTTCGACCTGCTCGGTGACCACGGGATCAAGAAGCGTTCCGAGATCGACCTCGCCGAGAAGATCGGCAAGCAGCCCGCTATCCAGCGACAGGACGGAGGCGCGTCGTTCGGCGATCGGCGCGTCGGTCGCATACATGAATTCGGCGACGTAACCGAACAGCAGGTCTGCCGCGAAAGGCGAGGGAATGTCAGTTGTCACCTCCACCATCCCGACAGCGCCGTCCGCCAGACGGCGCGCCAGAATGTCGAGTGCCGCGAGGTCGTAGACGTCGCGCAGGCATTCGCGGGCGGTCTCGATCAGGATCGGAAAATCCGGGTGTTCGCGCACGATGTCCAGCAACTGCCCGGCACGCAGCCGCTGCTGCCACAGGGGGGAGCGATGGCCGGGCGCGCGGCGCGGCAGGAGCAGCGCGCGCGAGGCGCATTCCCGAAAGCGGGCGGCGAACAGCGCCGAGCCGCCCACGGCCTCCGTCACGATGCCCCGGAGCTTGTCCGGATCGAAGAGGAACAATTCCGCGCCCGGCACGCGTCCATCCGTGTCGGGCAGGCGGGCGACGATACCGTCATCGCTGGCCACCACCGAAGGGTCGATCCCATACCGGCGCCGGATGCGCGCCGCGATCGCCAGCGCCCACGGGTCATGCACGCGGCGCCCATAGGGGGAGTGCAGGATGACCCGCCAGTCGCCGCCCTCGTCGCGGCAGCGTTCGATCACCAGCGTGCGGTCGGTCGGCAGTACGCCGGTCGCCGCGCGCTGCTCGCCGATGAGCGCGAGCATGTTGGTGATGGCGTTGCTGTCCAGCCCCGCCGCCCGCAGCCGCGTTTCCGGTCGGGAGAGGGTCTCGCCGTCTCTGCTTTCTTCGCGCGTTGCGGCGTCGAGCGTGGCCATGAAGGCGCCGATCGCTTCCCCCAGTTCGGCGGGTCGCCGCGTGCCGTCGCCGTGCCAGAATGGCAGCCGGGCGGAACGGCCCGGCGCCGGCGTCACGATCACCTGGTCATTGGTGATCTGTTCGATGCGCCAGGACGTCGTGCCGAGGGTGATGATGTCGTTCACCCGGGATTCGTAGACCATCTCCTCATCGAGTTCCCCGACGCGGCGCGATCCGGCCCGTTCCTCGCCTTCGGGAAGGATGACGGTGAACAGCCCCCGGTCGGGAATGGTGCCCCCACTGGTGACGGCAAGCTGCAAGGCGCCGGGACGCGGCGTCAGCACCCCGGTCTCGCGGTTCCAGACCAGACGTGGGCGGAAGGCGGCGAAATCGTCCGACGGATAGCGCCCGGCGAGCATGTCGAGCATCGCATCGAACGCGGCGCGCGACAGGGACGCGAAAGGCGCCGCGCGCCGCACGGTCGCGTACCAGTCTTCGACATTCACGGGTGCGACGGCGACCGCCGCCACCGTCTGCTGCGCCAGGACGTCGAGCGGATTGCGCGGCGGGTCGATCGCTTCGATCCGGCCGGCGAGCATGGATTCGACGGTCACGGTGGCATCGACCAGGTCGCGCCGCGTGCGCGGATAGACCAGCCCGGACGAGGCCCCCCCGACCTGATGGCCGGCGCGGCCCACCCGTTGCAGGCCGCTGGCCACCGAAGGCGGGGCCGCGACCTGGATCACCAGGTCGACCAGCCCCATATCGATGCCGAGTTCCAGGCTCGATGTCGCGACGACGCAGCGCAGATCGCCGGATTTGAGGGCGCTCTCGATCTCGCGGCGCTGCTCTTTCGAGACCGAGCCATGGTGCGATCGCGCGATCAGCGGCGGCGCGCCCGTCGATCGTTTTTCGGTGCTGCCGGAGACCGATGCGTAATGGACGGGCGGCCCGGTGTCCGGCGCGTCTTGCGCCCATCGTTCGGCGTAGAGTTCGTTGAGTCTGGCAGTCAGCTTCTCGGCCAGCCCGCGCGAATTGGTGAAGACGATCGTTGCCTGCCGGCCCAGCACCCTGTCGAGGATGCTGGCCTCGACATGCGGCCAGATCGAGCCCGCGCGCGTGCTGCGTTCCCCGTCGCCGGGCGGGCCGACCGCTGCCCCCAGCTTGCTCATATCCTCGACCGGCACCACGATCTTCAGGTCGAGCCTGCGGCTGGCGGGCGGATTCACGATCGTCACCGGCCGCGCACCCCCGAGGAACTGCGCCACCCGCTCGGCCGGGCGCACGGTCGCCGACAGCCCGATCCGCTGGGCGGGCTGCGGCAGCAATGCATCCAGGCGCTCCAGGCTCAACGCCAGATGCGCGCCCCGCTTGGTGCCGGCCACCGCATGCACCTCGTCGACGATCACCGCCTGCACGCCACGCAACGTCTCGCGCGCCTTGGAGGTCAGCATCAGATAGAGGGACTCAGGCGTGGTGATAAGAATGTCGGGAGGGCGCCGCAGCAGCCCCGCCCGTTCGGCCGAGGGCGTATCGCCCGTGCGCATGCCCACACTGATCGCGACGGGCGGGTCCCCACGCCGTTGCCTCTCCTTTTCGACACCATGAAGCGGGATGCGCAGGTTGCGCTGCACATCGGCACCGAGTGCCTTGACCGGCGAGATATAGAGAATGCGCGTCGCCGCCCTGGCTTCAGGTTTGGTCGGGGGTTTTGCCGACGCGGATGTCGTCTCCGCTTCGCGCTCGCGGAACAGCCGGTCGATCGCATGCAGGAACGCGGCCAGGGTCTTGCCCGAGCCGGTCGGCGCAATCACCAGCGCATTCTCTCCACCGCCGATGACCGTCCATGCTGCCGTCTGCACCGCCGTTGGAGCGGCGAACGCCGTGCCGAACCATGCGCGGGTCGCGGGCGCGAAGCGCACAAGCGGGTCGGCGGTCGGGATCTGCCTGGGAGGGGTCATGTCGCGGCCCGGTTCTCTCTGCTCTTCAGCGGTGCGCGAGGCGGGATTCTTCGTTCTTTTTTGAAAAAAAGAACCAAAAAACTTTTTGATTCGTTCAGGCGTTTTTTGCTGGAGCAGGCGATGGCCCTGAACGGATCGAAAGTCTTTTTGCTTCTTTTTCTTCAGAAAAAGAAGACCCTTCGCGCCAACGCATCGACAACCCGCCCCTGCAACACCTTCGCCGTGACCCCCAGCGGCCAGGCATCATGGAACGGGATCGACCGGATCGGTCCCGGCGGCAGCAGGAGGTCTTCGGTGCCGGCGCCCAGCGCGCGGCGGGCCACTTCGCGTCCCAGCACCGTCGCCATCGCGACGCCCCGGCCGTTATAGCCCAGACAGGCGATGATGCCCGGCAGCGGTTCGTGCCAGTGCGGGTAATGATCCATCGTGACCGCCACATGGCCGTTCCAGCCATGGGTCCAGCGCACATCGCGCAGGAAGGGCCACAGGGCAAGCGCCTGCCGGCGCAGGAACGGAAAGGCATCCGGCCCGTCGCGCTCGCCCAGCGTCGACCGGCCGCCGATCAGCAGCCGCCCCGCATCGTCGATCCGGTAATAGGTCGTGATCTCGCCCAGTTCATACAGCACCTCGCGCGACGCCAGGATGCGGGCGCGGGCTTCGGGCGGCAGGGGGGCGCTGGCGATGATGGCGCTGGTGACCGGCACCACGGTCCGGCGCAACCGGTTCCACAGCCGGTCTGCATAGCCGTTGGTGGCAAAGACCACGCGGTCGGCCAGCACCGCGCCATGCCGCGTGCCTACCCGCCAGCGTCCGCCATCGCGGCGCACCGACAGGGCGCGGCTGCCACCATGAATCGCGGCGCCATGGGCCATGGCGGCCTCGGCCATGCCGCGCGCCAGACCCAGCGGATTCACCTGCCCACCCCGCCGGTCCAGCAGGGCCGCGCGATAATGGGCCGTGCCGGTGCGGGCGGCGGTCTCCGCCTCGTTCAGCCAGGCGACATCCCCGCCACGCGCGGTGCATTCCTCGGCCAGTTGCCGCAGGGCGCGAATCTGGGAGTCGGCCGTGGCCGCCCGCACGGTACCACCGCGTAAGGCAGCGCAGTCGATGCCGTGGCGTGCGATCAGATCGAACACCAGGTCGGGCGCCGTCCAGGCCGCCTCGGCCAGCCGCGCCCCGCGCTCCGGGCCGAAATGGCGTTCGACCTCCGATGGCAGGGTCTTCAGGCCCGGATTGACCTGCCCGCCATTGCGCCCCGAGGCGCCCCAGCCGGGCTCATGGGTCTCCAGCACCGCCACGGCATGGCCGGCTTCGGCCAGATGCAGCGCCGCCGACAGCGCCGTAAAGCCGCCGCCGATCAGCACGGTCTGGGCACGGGTCTCCCCCGCCAGCGGCGGTGTTGGCACCGCTGGCCGGGCTGTGTCGGCATACAGGCTGGCCGGCAGCGTGCTACCTACAGGCCGGCCTTTCACGCGTCGGGCCCGTATCCCAGGATGGCCTTGATTTCCAGGAAGTCGGTCAATCCGTATGCGCCGCACTCGCGCCCGTTGCCCGACTGCTTGTAGCCGCCGAAGGGGGCCGCCACGGTCCAGGGCGCACCATTGATGTTCACATTGCCCGCCCGCAGGCGCCGGGCCACCGCCCGGGCCTGGACCAGATCGCCGCCCTGCACATAGGCCGCCAGGCCGTATTGCGTGTCGTTGGCGATGGCGATCGCGTGCTCGACATCGTCATAGGCGATGATCGACAGCACGGGGCCGAAGATTTCCTCGCGCGCGATGGTCATGTCCGGCGTGACGCGGCCGAATATGGTGGGGCGCACATAATAGCCGACCGGCAATCCTTCCGGCCGGCCCGTTCCGCCGGCCACCAGGACCGCGCCCTCGTCGATGCCGGTCTGGATCAGGCGCTGGATCTTGTCGAACTGCACCTGGCTGACCACCGGGCCCAGCCGCGTGTCCGCCCCATCCGGCGGCCCGACGACGAAACCTGCCGCCGCCTGCGCGGCCAGCGCCATGGCCTCGTCCATCCTTGCAGCCGGTACCAGCATGCGGGTCGGCGCGTCGCAGGACTGGCCCGAATTGCCGAAGCAGCCGGCTACGCCACGCCGCACGGCGTCGGCGAAATCGGCATCGGGCAGGATGATGTTGGGGGATTTGCCGCCCAGCTCCTGATGCACGCGCTTGACCGTATCGGCCGCCAGCCGGGCGACGATGGTGCCGGCGCGGGTGGAGCCGGTGAAGGAGACCATCTCGATATCCGGATGGCGGGCGATCGCCTCGCCCACGCCGGGGCCGTTGCCATTCACCAGGTTGAACACGCCGGGCGGCACCCCGGCCTCGTCCAGGATCTCGGCGAACAGCAGGCCGCTCAATGGCGCGATCTCGCTGGGTTTCAGCACCATGGTGCAGCCTGCGGCCAGCGCCGGCCCCACCTTGCAGGCGATCTGGTTCATCGGCCAGTTCCACGGCGTGATCAGCCCGACCACGCCCACCGGCTCGCGGGTGATCATCATGCCGTCGACCAATTGGTCGAAGGTAAAGTCGCGCAATGCGCGCGCCGTTTCCTCCAGGTGCGCCATGCCGGCCCAGGCCTGCGCGTCGCGCGCCATGGGCAGCGGGGCGCCCATTTCCAGCGAGATCGCGGCGGCCATGTCGTCCATGCGCCGGCGATAGACCGTCAGGACCCGCGCGAACACATCCAGCCGCTCGGCGCGGGTCGAGACCGACCATGTGGCGAAGGCACGTCGCGCCGCCGCCACCGCCCGGTCGACATCGCCCGCGCTGCCCAGCGCGATGGCGGTGCAGGGGGCTTCGGTGGCCGGATCGATGACATCGAGCAGGCGAGGGGCCAGGGGTTCCACCCAGGCCCCGTCGATATAGAATTGTGTCGCGTGGGGCAGGCGGCCGGGATGAAACGGCGCAATCATGACTGGGACTGTTCCTGGCTCGGGCCCGGATCAGGGGCCGGATCGGCGGCGGCCGGCATGGCCGGCGGCCAGAAGGCCCGGGCGATTTCTTCCTGCACCCGGTGCAGCTCCCGCTGCACCCAATCGAGGAATTCGTGCAGGCCGCGCAGGATGATGTCCTCCACGGTCTGCTCCGCCAGGGTGGCGCGCAGTTCCTCGATCCGCTCGGCGGCGGCGTAGCCGTTCTTCAGCCCGTAATCGGTGCGCAGATGGCCCACCGCCCAGTGCAGCTGGCGCAGGCTGGTCGAGAGTGAACGGGGGAAGCCGTCATTCTTCAGCAGGAAGCCGGCGACATGGGCCGGCGTCATGTCGCCCGGCACCGTGCGGCGGTAGGCGTGATAGGCGGCGGCCGAGCGCAGCACGGCGGCCCACTGGCCGATATCGACCTCCGACCCCACCCCGGCGACGCTGGGCAGCAGCGTGTGATATTTGATGTCGATCAGCCGCGTGATCTGGTCCGCCCGCTCCAGGTTGCGCCCGATCAGGTAGAACAGCCAGGCCTGATCACGATAGAACGTGCCCTCGGTGATCCCGTGATGGGTCTGGCAATCCTGCTTCAGCCGCGCGCACAGGGCCGACAGGTTGGACGGGCGGATATCGGTCGGCCCCAGCGCGCTGACGGCGTTGGTGAACATGTTGAGATGCATCCACATCTCGGTCGAGATCAGCGGCCGCAGCGAACGCGCGTTCTCGCGCGCCGCATGCGCGATCGAGACGATGGAGTTCGGATTCTCGCGGTCGATGACATAGAAGCCGACGACATTTTCCTCCGACGCGACCGCGTGCCGCTCGAAGAACCGCTCGTCGTCGGCATTGATCTGCACGATCGACAGCCAGCCCGTACTGGTGCTGCGCGCCCGCACGAACGTCTCGGTCACGTCGATCAGGCGGGCCAGGTTCTCGATCCGCTCCATGTAGCGCGCCAGCCAGATGGTACATTCGGCATAGCGCGACAGCAGGTTGGGCATAGCGATGCCGCCCGGCGGAATATCGATCATGAGAGGGTTCATGATGCCAGCACCCATGTATCCTTCGACCCGCCGCCCTGCGAGGAATTGACCACCAGCGACCCCTTGCGCAGCGCCACGCGCGACAGCCCGCCGGGCAGCACCCAGGTCGACTCGCCGGTGACCGCGAAGGGCCGCAGATCGACATGCCGTGCTTCGACCCCGGCCTCGCACAGGGTGGGGCAGACCGACAGGTCGATGACCGGCTGGCTGATATAGTTGGCCGGATCGGCCAGCAGGCTGGCGCGGAATGTCTCCAGCTCGGCCTGGGTCGCGTGCGGGCCGATGATCAGCCCATAGCCGCCGGACTCGCCGACCGGCTTGACCACCAGCTTGTCCAGGTTCGCCAGCGTATAGGCCAGCCCCTCCGGTTCGGCGCAGATATGGGTCTCGACGTTCGAGAGGATCGGCTCCTCGCCCAGATAATAGCGGATGATGCGCGGCATGTAGGCATAGACGGCCTTGTCGTCCGCAACGCCGGTGCCGATCGCGTTCGCGATCGTCACGTTGCCCCGGCGATAGGCGTCCACCAGCCCGGGCACGCCCAGCATGCTGTCGGGGTTGAAGACCTGCGGATCGAGAAAATCGTCATTCAGGCGGCGATAGATCGAATGGACCGGGCGCGGCCCCGCCACGGTGCGCATGAACACGCGCCCGTTCTCGACCATCAGGTCGCGGCCCTCGACCAGCGGCACGCCCATTTCGCGCGCCAGGAAGACATGCTCGAAATAGGCGGAGTTGTAGATGCCGGGCGACAGCAGCACGACCTGCGCGTCGCGGATGCCGCCGGGCGCCGTTTCGGTCAGCGCGCGGCGCAGGCGCGGCCCGTATTCGTCCACCGGCATCAGGTCCAGCCCCGCGGCCAGGTCCGGCATGCTGCGCAGCATCATGTGCCGGTTCTCGATGACATAGGACACGCCCGAGGGCGTGCGCGCATTGTCTTCCAGGACCAGGAAATTCCCCGCACCGTCCCGGACCAGGTCGGTGCCGTTGATGTGGACGTAGACCCCTCCGGGAACGTCCAGCCCCTCCATCTCGGGCCGGTAATTGGAATTGCCCAGTACCAGCCCGGCGGGAACGATGCCGTCCTTCAGGATGCGGCGCTCGTGATAGATATCCCACAGGAAATGATTGATCGCGGCGACCCGCTGCTGCACCCCGCGCTCGACATGGTCCCATTCGGCGGCGGTCAGCACGCGCGGGATCAGATCGACGGGCAGGATACGGTCGATCGCGTCGCGATCGGTATAGACCGTAAAGGTAATGCCCAGATTATACAGGTCCGCTTCGGCGACGCGGGCCCTCTGGCGCAGTTCCGTCAGCCCGAAATGCGCCAGCCTCTCGCGAATCAGCGTCAGGCTGTCGGGCGCCGGGTCCCGCCGGTTCATCAGTTCGCAATAGAAATCCGGCGTATCGTAGGACACGAACAGGCCCGGCCCCTGCTGCGCGTCGTGCTGTCCCGGATCGCTCCCGAAGGCGCTTCCAAAGTTGCTCCCTGAGTCGCTCATTGTCCCGTTTTCTCCCGTGCATGGCAGGAGATCAGGCGCGAAGGATTCATGTCCACCCCACCTGCTGGTCCGTGTTCCGTTACAGCCAAGCAAGAATTTGCGCCGCCGCCAAGGCCCAATCGGCGTGATCGCCTTATTGCTATTATTCGGGAGTGGGGCGGCGTGAATTTCCGCTTTCCCCCCTGTTCGCGGCGGACCATGCTGGGCTACCGTTCCCGGTGCGGAATATCACTCTGGTTCAAGGTCGACGCATGACCCTGCATGTCGCACTGACGCATCGTACCCGCTATCAATACGACCGTCCGGTCTCGCTCGGTCCACAGACCATCCGGCTTCGCCCGGCGCCCCACGCCCGTACGCCGATCGTGTCCTACGCCCTGCGGATCGAGCCCAAACCCCATTTCATCAACTGGATGCAGGACCCGTCGGGCAATTATCAGGCCCGGGTGGTGTTCCCCGAACGCGTGACCCATTTCGAGGTCGCCGTTGATCTGGTGGCCGACATGGCCACGATCAACCCGTTCGACTTTTTCCTTGAGCCCGAGGCCGAACACTGGCCCTTCGCCTACGACCCCGTGCTGGCCGGCGAACTGGCGCCCTACCGCGTGTGCGCGGAGCCGGGGCCGCTGCTGGCCGAGCTGCTGGCCGGTGTCGACCCGGGCCGGCAGCGCACGGTGGACATGCTGGTGGCGCTGAACCAGCGGGTCCAGCAGCGCATCGCCTATGTGGTGCGGCTGGAGCCCGGCGTCTGGACGCCCGAGGAAACGCTGGAGAAGGGTCAGGGCTCGTGCCGCGACAGCGCATGGCTGCTGGTCCAGTTGCTGCGCAACCTGGGCTTCGCCGCGCGCTTCGTCTCGGGCTACCTGATCCAGCTCGTGGCGGACCAGAAACCCCTGACCGGCCCCGAAGGCCCGACCGAGGATTTCACCGACCTGCATGCCTGGGCCGAAGTCTATCTGCCCGGCGCCGGATGGGTCGGGCTGGACGCGACCTCCGGCCTGCTGACGGGCGAGGGGCATATCCCCCTGGCCGCGACGCCCGAGCCCGCCTCCGCCGCGCCGATCTCCGGCCTGATCGGCAAGTGCGAGACCGAATTCGATTTTGCCATGGCGGTGACGCGGGTGCTGGAAACACCCCGCACCACCCGTCCGTACAACGATGCGCAATGGCAGGCGATCCTCGCGGCCGGGCGCGCGGTCGATGCGACGCTGGAAGAAGGCGATGTCGGCCTGACCATGGGCGGCGAGCCCACCTTCATCGCCGCCGACGACATGGACGCCGCGGAATGGAACATCGACGCGCTGGGCCCGACCAAGCGCGCCTATGCCGGGCGGCTGCTGCGGCGCCTGCTGCCGCTCTGGTCGAAAGGGGCGGCGATCCAGCATGTGCTGGGCAAGCATTACCCCGGCGAGCAATTGCCGCGCTGGGCCCTGCTGTGCCATTGGCGCCGGGATGGCGAGCCCGTCTGGACCGATCCGTCGCTCCTGGCGTCGGACGATGACAGCGACACGGCGACCGAACAGGATGCCGCCGCCTTCTGCCGCGCGCTGGCCGAGCGGTTGCAGGTCGATCCCGGCCTGGTCAACCCGGCCTATGAGGACATTCATTATTATCTGTGGCGCGAGCATCGTCTCCCCGCCAACGTGATCGTCGAGGACGCCAAGCTGCGCGACCCGCTGGAGCGCGAGCGCCTGGCCCGCGTCTACGGCCACGGGCTGAACGTGCCGGTCGGCAGCGTGCTGCCGCTGCGCGTCGTGGTGCGCGACGGCGTGCGCCGCTGGCAGTCCGGGCGCTGGTTCTTCCGGGGCGACCTGATGTTCCTCGTCCCCGGTGACGCACCGGTCGGCTTCCGCCTGCCGCTGCAAAGCCTGCTCTGGGCCAGCGAAGACACGATCGACCATGACATGGAGCGCGATCCGTTCGCGCCCGTGCCGCCGCTGCCGCCCCATCCCGCCCTGGCGCGCCGCACCGGCCCCTCGGCCGGCGGCACCGCCCCCGGCTGGTCGGAACAGGCCGTGCCCACCCGCCCCGGCGCGGCCGAGCCTGGCGAACAGCCCGCCCTGTCGGACCTGCCGGCCCTGCCGCCCTATCCGGGCGGCGGCACCGGGCGCATCCCGCTGGATCGCGCCATCGCTTCCCATCTGGTGGAAGTCGGGCGCGAAGAACCCGAACTCGTGCGTACCGCCCTGGCGGTCGAGGCACGTGGCGGCCTCCTGCATGTCTTCCTCCCCCCGCTCTACGCGGCCGAAGACTGGCTGGACCTGTGCGCGGCGGTCGAGGACACGGCCCGCGCCTTCGGCCGCAAGGTGGTGCTGGAAGGCTATCAGCCGCCGCGCGACCCGCGCCTGCTGAATTTCTCGATCACGCCCGACCCCGGCGTGATCGAGGTCAACATCCATCCCGCCGCAAGCTGGGACGAGCATGTCGGCCGCAGCGAGCAGCTTTATGACGAGGCCCGCGCGACCGGACTGATCGCCGAGAAATTCATGGTCGACGGCCGGCATGTCGGCACCGGCGGCGGCAACCATGTGGTGATGGGCGCCGCCCGCACCGCCGACAGCCCGTTCCTGCGCCGGCCGGACCTGCTGAAATCGCTGGTCGGGTTCTGGCACAACCATCCGTCGCTGTCCTATCTGTTCAGCGGCCTGTTCATCGGCCCGTCCTCGCAGCATCCCCGCGTGGACGAAGCCCGCGACGACAGCGTGGCGGAACTGGAAATCGCCTTCTCCCAGGTGCGCCCCGATCAGCCGACCCCGCCCTGGCTGACCGACCGGCTGTTCCGCAACCTGCTGGCCGACATCACCGGCAACACGCACCGCACCGAATTCTGCATCGACAAGCTCTACGCGCCGGAATCCTCAACCGGCCGACTGGGCCTGGTGGAATATCGCGCCTTCGAAATGCCGCCCCATCACCAGATGGCAGCGGCCCAGATGCTGCTGATGCGCGCGGCCGTCGCCGCCTTCTGGAACAAGCCCTACGAGCGGCGGCTGGTGCGCTGGGGCACGCGCCTGCATGACGATTTCATGCTGCCCCATTATGTCGGCCAGGATTTCACCGACGCCATCGCCGAACTGCGCGCGCTGGGTGCCCCGCTGGACGCCGACTGGTTCGCCCCGCACATGGCCTTCCGCTTCCCCGAGATCGGCACCGTGCCGCTGCTGGGCATGACGCTGGAACTGCGCAACGCGCTGGAACCCTGGCACACCCTGGCCGAGGAACCGGGATCGGGCGGCACCGTGCGCTATGTCGACAGCTCCGCCGAGCGCGTCCAGGCCCGCGTCACCGGCTGGGTGGACGAGCGCTATATCCTCGCCTGCAACGGCGTCGGCGTGCCGCTGACCCGCACTGAACGCCAGGGCGAATATGTCGGCGGCGTGCGCTTCAAGGCCTGGAACCCGCCCAGCGCCCTGCACCCCACCGTGGGCGTACAATCCCCGCTGGTGTTCGACGTCTACGACACCTGGACCGGCCGCAGCATCGGCGGCCTGACCTACCACGTCGCCCACCCCGGCGGCCGCAACTACGAAACCCGGCCAGTCAACGCGAACGAAGCCGAAGCCCGCCGCCGCATCCGCTTCTTCCCGTTCGGCCATACGGTGGGTGCCATGCCGACGCCGGTCGTGCGGCGCTCGCTGGAACAGCCGCGGACGCTGGATCTGCGGCGGTTTGGGTGACGCAGGGCGCTGCGCTGCACCCGGAAGGGGACAGTCGTCCCCTTCACCCCATTCGTCAGGCGATTACATTGTGTGCAGCCATGTCGGCTTTCGCCCTTCATAGCAGACATTTTGAGTCTAATAAAAGATACCGCAAGCAGACTTTAACTACTGTGCCGATTCATCCAAAGATCAAAGGCAACCAGGGGTTTGACAATAATGGCTGATAACCTCCGTTATGCTAACGGCCACGGAAGTCCATATGTCGCCCGGCCCAGATCAATCTGGAAGGAAGAGAATGAATTGTTCAGAGGAATATGCTTCAAAACTCTCGTATAGAGTTCTTCGGAAATTTTCTGGGCATCATTGACAGCAGGTTCCGAAACGTTGCGTTTTCCCGCATGTACCAAAGCAGAGCGGTCAGCATATAAAGCCTTAATCCTTGATGCGTTCTCCGCTCTCTCTGAGACATCATTCCCTAGAATGACTGCCGCGTTACGAGCAACATTCTGGACTACTGGTGCGCTCTTGTCGTCACTGGAGAGTAATGCTTCGATAGCCGTGAAAAAGAACAGAAATCGTTCCGCTCTATCTTCGGATTGTCGGCCCCGGGTCAACCAGCCCAGCCCTTGCCCGACACGTTCGGCAAGACTTCCTTGATCTGGGGCAAAAATTGCTTGTGCCTTCGTCGTGAAGTCGGGTGCCTGCATTGCAGAAATGACTGCATCGTCAATTATATACTTTGGAGGTAACCACATCCCACCTGTAGAGATACCATCTGGAGTCAAAAGAAGATAATTTGTCTCCGATTCAGGAATCCGCATTGGCATGGGTTCAGTCTTCCCAACCATAGGATACAGAGCAGGCCCGCCTCGATGTATAGCTTCTAATAGTAGGTACTCATGCGAAAGCCGGATAAGGCTTATCGCCACGTCAATCATCCAGTGAGCATCTTCCTGGACATAAGATTGCGACGCCTGAACGAGCACTTTCCAGCAGGTCTGGGGAAGTTGTATTTTGACGCCATTTGTTGAGGAGAATGCATATTCTGGTCCAAGAGTCAGGGTCCATTCTGGATTCACATGGCCGTCAAAAATATCTTGAACTGGATCCGAAGCGGCGATGATCTCTACTGGACCAACCGCGACACGCCTAGTCTTGCTACGTATGCGAAACAGTTGGTTGGCGCAGATATATGTGTATTCGCTCTTCGCACGATCGCCGAGACATTCTATGAATTTGGTAGCTTTCTGGTCTGCATTTAAAGACCAATCATGGCAGACAATCCTCCACAATAGTCGGTCAACTTCTTTCGTGCTTCCGAAGCTCGGACCAAGTTTTTTTACAGATGCGCGAAGCAGATCGTGTAATTTCGTGTTAGATGCATCATCGACATAAAACATCTGGCTATTGCGCATGAGCATGTGCCTTCCTTCGTTCCGAGCATTGATGCTGCTTGCCCGTTCGGCCATCTGAAAGAATTCAATACACATACTTTTAAATGCAGGATCATTCTTGATTTTTTGGAAGATTTTCGCTGAGTTGCCCATTTCCTGTCGAACCTCGTCTCTCTCTGATATGCTACTTTGTGCTACACTAGGGTCTGGTAGGTAGAGGTGGCCCCGGCCGTTCGGACAGTTTTGTGGGCTTGATAAGCTATACCCGGTTGTCGTTATACCGCCATTCTGACAGTGCTGCTGTTGGCCATCTGGTCCAGGGTTAACCCCGGACCAGATGGCGTCGACACATTAAGATACGCCTCATAGGACGTACGTCCAGCCATCGACCGCGCCCATCCATGCTGATGCGAGCCTCTCGTCGTTCCAGGAGTTCGGTGAACCGAGGCGTCGCGAATTGTGAACCTTGGTCCGTGTTGAAAATCTCCGGGGCGCCGTAGCGCGCCAGCGCATCTCCGAGTGCCACGATGCAGAACTCCGCACCCACCGACCTGTGTTGTCTGTGACCGTGGGTATGCCTCGCACAAATTCCGTGAATATCTCCGGGATCGGGGATATCGTCCTGTCATTCCGCCAAGAAAGAATGATCCAGAAGTCGCCTGTCCCAGATGGGCTTACAGACACCGGCACTTGGTCGAAAACCTGTAGGCAAGGCTCAAGGAGTGGTGGGCTGTCGCGACCCGATATGAGAAGACCGCCGCATCTTTGCTCTCCGTCATCCTCATCGCTGCTACAGCAGACTATATCAAGGCCTAACAGGCCCTAAGGTCTCCAGATATCATATATTTCGCCTCATAGAATTTAGTATATAAATTATTATACATCATATTCATTGAAATTTCGGATATTGCTACAAAATACAATTCTTGTTCTTTTGATGTGTTTATTTATACTTTGATATACTCCCGGCTCTTTTTCTAGATATCCTTTTAAGGATTTTGATATGGAATCTGGAATATTTTGGTTTTGTTCGACTTCAATGGCTCTGATGTTTTCGCTTGAATTTAGTAGCGTTATGATCCTTGCAGGATGAATTGCTAAATTAGTCCTAACTTCCAATGATTTGCGCGGGTTCGGAAGAAGTGTGGGGATACGAATTTTGGGGCAGAATATATCCTCCAAGCTGAAAAAATAGGGTTTTAAATGACTGACTTCTATCGGCCATATTCCTCCTGACTTTTTGCGTATTGCGATATCACGCCACCTACGCACATATTCAGCGTTGAGGAGATTAATTCCTTTTACGTCGCTTCCGTAAATGCCACTCAGTTTGCCAGCATTAAACAACATATATAAAGCGGCGGTCTGTGGGCTGCGTCTAGCATAATTTGTTAATGTTACTACTTGGCTTCCCGTCCCTTTTGAATGATAAAGTTCACTATATTCCCATCGTGGCGCACGAACGGGAGCCGCAAGAAATACTCGTTTGCACTGAATTATAACCCTAATGTATTGCGGTCCTTGAATTTCACAGGGGGCTACAAAGACCCACTCCATGTCGCCGCCGGTCGTCTTTTCACTTGGTCGATCAATTTTGATAAGCGGCAATATATGTCCTAAACCGCTTGACTTGTGTCCATAATATCTAATGTCTGATATAAATCTTTCAGTTAAATACCATTCCGTATACGAGGAATTCATATCATCCTCATCGTCAAGATCGAAGGAAACCCTTCTTGATATTTCTTTTACTAAATGACAAAGAAACATAGTATACTCTTTTCAGAAAAAATAGAGGAAAATTATTTATATAATTCATTCAAATGAATGAAAATATCTCCAGCCAATTCAACTGCTCTTATGATTCATTGATCATAACCAGGAGATGAAGGTTTCTGCAATATAGATTGCGGACATGAGGTATGTGCGCAGCGATCGTAGCGGGTATGGATGCGGTGCCCATTCTTGAGTCTACCGAACATGCTCCCGACATGATGACGCTAGCGATAAAGACTGCGGCATGTGGAATGGGGATCTTGCGGTTGTCTTTTGACCGTATGCAAGAGGTTATGCCACGCACAGCCTGCTCATGACGGAACTTGTCGGCATCGTGACCTTGATTGCGGGGCAGGGTCGTGCTGAGCTTAAAAACCCGCTCTTTTCTAGCGGGGCTCGTCCCGCATCACCGAGTGACACGTTCACCATGAACGGTAACCAATTAATGGCCGGTCTCTGATTGTGTTTTCCGATAGCGGACTGGCCGGAATCCCCGCATAGGGGACTGTCAGGAATTTCGTGTGCGATGCGTTGTTCACGTTGTTGATCAGACGGTGGCGCGAGCGAAGCGTTCACCGAAGAGAATGGCGAACTGTGCCTTTGCCATGGACCATTCCCTTGGGGGCATAATCCATTCTTTCTCGGCCCGGTTCAAGGCCAGGAAGAGGAGCTTGAGGGCCGCGTCGTCATTGGGAAAATGTCCCCTGGCCCGGACGGCCCGCCTTAGCTTGGCGTTCAATGCCTCTATGGCATTGGTGGTGTAGATTAATTTTCGGACTTCGGCGGGGAAGGCGTAGAAGGGAATGACCTCCTCCCAGACCCGTTCCCAGGACTGGACGATCGCCGTGTATTTCCGGCCCCAGGGGCTTTCGGCAAAGGCAGCCAGGGCTGATTTGCCGGCCTCGGCGTCCACTGCCCGATAGATATCCTTCAATGCCGTAGCCACGGATTTGCGGTCTTTCCAGGCGACGAAATCCAGCGAATGGCGCAGCAGATGAACGATGCAGGTCTGCACCAGGGCTTCGGGGAACACGGCGCGGATGGCATCGGGGAAGCCCTTGAGCCCGTCGACCACGGCCAGCAGGATGTCCTCGACGCCGCGATGACGCAGTTCGTTCATGACACGGAGCCAGAATTTGGCACCCTCATTCTGCTCGATCCACAGGCCGAGGACTTCCTTGGTGCCGTCGGCGCGCACGCCCAAGGCGATATGCACCGCCTTGTTGCGCACCACGCTTTCGTCGCGGATCTTCACCCGCAGGGCATCGAAGAACACCACGGGATAGACCGCCTCCAGCGGCCGGTTCTGCCACGCGGCCACTTCGTCCAGCACGGCGTCGGTGATGACGCTGATCAGGTCCGGCGAGGCTTCCACCCCATAGATTTCAAGCAGATGGCCCTGGATCTCGCGCACGCTCATCCCGCGCGCATACATCGAGATGATCCGCTCGTCGAAGCCGGGAAACCGTCGCCGATAGCGGGCGATCAGTTGCGGATCGAACGTCCCCGCCCGATCTCGCGGGATGTCCAGCCGCACCCGGCCGACATCCGTCAGCACCGTCTTTTGCCCATAGCCGTTGCGGCAGTTCGAGCGGCCGGCCACAGCCTCGCCGTCCAGATGGTGGTCCAACTCGGCGTTGAGCAACCGCTCCGCCAGGGCTTTCTTCATATCGCCCAGAAGGGCGTCCGCGTCCGACATCGTGCGGACCACGCGACCAGCCAGAACCTGGTCCAGAACGTCGTCAGGAATCACCGGCTTCTTGCGTCGGGCCATGATGCTTCTCCTTCTCCTGCATCACACCAAACACACGAAATTCAGGATAGGCCCCCGCATAGCGAACATACATATGGGTCCCAACCCCAACCTCGGGAGGTGCAGGAGGCAAGCCTCCTGCCGGGGTGTCGGGGCGGCGCCCCGACAAACGGAACGACCGCCCCAATCAATGCGTTGTGCCGGCACCTGAAACGGTCCGGGAGCCCGCATCATGAAGCTGTTCGCCTGCCAGTCCTGCAATCAGGTCCTGTTCTTCGAGAACACGGCCTGCGAGCGGTGCGGTCACAGCCTGGGCTACCTGCCCGAGGAAAATGACCTCAGCGCGCTGGAACCGGTGGCGGGCGAGGATGGCACATGGCACCCGTTGTCGAAGGCCGCGACCGGCTCATCCTACCGGTTCTGCGCCAATGCGGGGCAGAATGCCTGCAACTGGCTGGTGCCGGCCGGCGGTGATGCCTTCTGCCTGGCCTGCCGCCTGAACCGGACGATCCCGGACCTGACGGAGCAGGAGCATCTGGACCAGTGGCGCAAGCTGGAAACGGCGAAGCACCGGCTGGTCTATACCCTGCTGCGCCTGAATTTGCCGATCGTGGACCGGCTGGAAGACCCTGTGGGCGGGCTGGCCTTCGATTTCCTGGGCGATCCGCCCGATGGTGGAAAGGTGCTGACCGGCCATCAGGACGGGCTGATCACCATCGCGCTGCGCGAGGCCAACGATGCCCAGCGCGAGGCGATGCGGATCGAGATGGGGGAGCTGTATCGCACCCTGCTGGGCCATTTCCGGCACGAGGTCGGTCATTACTACTGGAACGTGCTGGTGCGCGACGGCGGGCATCTGGACGGTTTCCGTACCCTGTTCGGGGACGAGCGCGCCGACTACCGGGCGGCGTTGCAGCACCATTATCAGGTCGGGGCGCCCCCGAACTGGCAGGACAATTTCGTCAGCGATTACGCGACCACGCACCCGTGGGAAGATTTCGCCGAGACCTGGGCACACTACCTGCACATCGTCTCGACGCTGGAAACCGCGCGGTCCTATGGCCTGTCGGTCGATATCCATGTGTCCGACGATCCGGTCTTGCAGACCCAGGTCGCGTTCAACCCCTACGCCCCCGGCCCGTTCCAGCGGATCGCCGACGCGTGGTTGCCGCTGACCTATGCGATCAACAGCCTGAACCGCTCGATGGGCCAGATCGATTTCTACCCGTTCGTCCTGGCGCCGCCGGCGCTGGAAAAGCTGGCCTATGTCCATGACCTGATCCACGGCCCTGCGCCGGGCTGACGGGGCCCTTCGGAGCGACCCTTCGCAAGACCGTTTACTGTTGGCGCCGCTTCGCCCATACAACCATGCATCATGGACATGGCGCCCATCCCTGTTGACGAGATGGTTGACGGTCATGGCGGCGTCCGGCCTCACTGGCGGCGCCTGCTCGGCGCGATCAGCGATCTCGGCCATCGTGAACTGCTCGAACGCGGCAGGCAGATGGCGCGCGCCCTGCACGACCAGGCTGGCCCCGCCGAAGGCGCCGCTGCTGGGTGCGACCCGGTCCCGCTGCTGCTGACGGCGCAGGAATTCGCCCGCCTGTCGGAAGGGGTGGTGCAGCGCGCCCGCGTGCTGGAGGCCACATTGCGCGACCTCTACGGGCCGCGCACCCTGCTGGCGGATGGCGTGCTGCCGACCGCCCTGGTCTACCCGGCGCCCGGTTTCCTGCGCATGGGCGGTCCGGTTTCGGGCGCCTTCCTCAATTTCTATGCCGTCGACCTGATTCGCGGCCCCGACGGCGCATGGCACGTGGCCGCCGACCGGGTGGCGCGCGCCAACGGCATCGGCCAGGCGCTGGAAAACCGGCGGCAGATGACCCGAACGCTGCCCGAACTGTTCGCGGGGCGCGAAGTCCAGCCTCTGTCGCCCTTCTTCGACGCGTGGCAGGACAGCCTGCACCGGCTGGCCGGCCTGCCGGACCGCAATCCCGGCCTGGCGCTGCTGACGCCGGGTCCGCGCGGCACGCTGTGGGCCGAGCATGTGATCCTGGCGCGGGAACTGGGCTGCGTGCTGGCCGAGGCCGGCGACCTGGCGGTGCGCGACGGCGCGCTGTGGCTCAAGACGGTGCGCGGCCTCCGCCCGGTGGATGTGCTGCTGCTGCGCCAGGACGGATGGACGGTCGACCCGCTGGAACTGGAAGGCGGCGGCACGCCCGGCATCGCCGGCCTGCTGGACGCCGCGCGCGGCGGCGCGGTCCATCTGGTGAACCACCCGGCATCCGGCCTTGTCGAGGCTCCGGGCCTGGCCGCCTTCATGCCCGCCCTGGCCCGCCGGTTGATCGGCGAGGATCTGACACTGCCCGACGTTCCGGCCCTCTGGCCGGCCCGATACGGGGTCGCTGCCCTGCTGTCCGAAGATCGGAGCCGCTGGTGGCTGCGTGACAGCGTCAGCACCCGCGGGGCGTCCTGCCGCCTCGATCGGGCGAAGGACAGCATGCTGGCAGCCCTGCGCCGGACTCCGGAGCGGTTCGTGGCGGTCGAGGCATTGGCCCCCTCGGTCATGCCGTCGATCGGGTCTGCCGGGATCGAACCCGGCGGCATCGTCCTGCGCCTGTTCGCGCTGTTCGATGGCGGTGCCTGGCAGGTCATGCCCGGCGGCATGGCGCGCCTGCTGCCCGATTCCGACCTGCCGCCCGGTGGCCCGATGGATCGCGCGCGCGGCGGACACAGCATCACCAAGGATGTCTGGGTCACGGTCGAGGACAGCCGGAACCTGGTCGGCATCGCGGCCCCTCCCATGCCGGTCCTGGCCATCCGTCGCGGGCAGGGGGACCTGCCCAGCCGGGCGGCCGACGATTTCTTCTGGCTGGGCCGCTATCTGGAACAACTGGAAGATGCCGGCCGCGTCCTGCGCGTGCTGATGCGCCGGGTCGGCCGGATCGACGGCTCTCCCCGCGAGCGGGCGGAACTGGAAACCGTGCTGCGCCTGGCGGTCCATATCGGCCTGCTGCAGGACGAAAGCATGGCCGGCGCGGGCTTCGCCACCCAGGTGCGGGCCCTGGCCGCCGTCACGCTCGATACCGGCATGCCCCAGCGCCTGCTGTCCGAAATCGCGCGGGTATCGGCGGGCTTGCGCGACCGGATGACGGTCGAGACGTTCGAGACCATCGTCCAGGGCACCGATGCGCTGCGCAGCCAGTTGCGCGAGGCTCGGGTGACGGGCGATGCCGGGCGCACGCTGGAACGGATGGGCCGCGTCACCGACGGCCTGCTGCGCTATGGCGCGACCATCTCCGGCCTGACGGCGGAAAACATGGTGCGCAGCGGCGGCCGCCAGTTCCTGGAACTGGGCCGTCGGGTCGAACGGGCCGGCGCGATCCTGACCTCGACGGCGCTGATCCTGCGCCAGAAGGATGTCGCCCAGCGCGGCCGGATGGAGGGGGCATTGCGGCTGATGCTGGAACTCAGCGACTGCGCCATCACTTATCGGTCGCGCTATTTCGCGGTGTTCCAGCCGGCCCCGGTGCTGGACCTGCTGCTGCTGGATGGCGGCAATCCGCGCGGCGTGGCCAGCCAGATGGCGATGGTCGCCGACGCGCTGGCCGATCTGGAACCCGGCGACGGGACGGGCCTGGCCGGCGCGGCGGCCCAGGTCATGGAACGCCTGCGCGGGGTGGTGAATGACGTGCTGTCGGCACCGCAGCAGGATGTCGCGGCGGCGGCGCTGCCGGAGCGATTGCTCGCCATCCATGCTGGTCTGCGCGACCTGGGGCAGCAGATCGCACGGCGTTATTTCGTCGTGCTGACCTCTCCGCGCGCGGTCGGCGGCTTGCGCACCGTCGATCGTGGCGAGGCAACGGACGAATCATGATCTATCGCGTGCGCCACCTGACCCGTTACGTCTATGGCAGCCCGGTCGACCTGGCGGCCCATATCGTGCATGTCACGCCGCGCGCCCTGCCGGGGCAGGCCGTGCACTGGACGCGGCTGGAAGTTACGCCGGCCCCGGTGCGGCGGGTGGATGGCGTCGATTATTTCGGCAACCTGATCGCCTGGCTGTATCACGAAGCCCCCCATGACAGTTTCGACGTGCTGGCGGAATCGGAGGTCGAGGTCGCCTTCGCCCCGCCGCCGCCCGAAGACGCCACCCTGTCATGGGAGGATGTGGCCGCCCTGGCGCGCGCGGGCGGCGCGCCGGCATGGCAGGCGGCGGAATTCCTGTTCGACAGCCCGATGTGCGCGGCCAACGCGGCGGCGGGCGATTATGCCGCCCTGTCCTTCACCCCCGGCCGGTCGGTCCTGGCGGCGCTGCTGGACCTGAACATGCGGATCTACACCGATTTCCGCTTTCGCGCCGGCGTCACCACGCTCTCCACCCCGATCGAGCAGGTCCTGGCCCGGCGCGAGGGCGTATGCCAGGATTTCACGCATCTCATGATCAGCGCCCTGCGCTGGGTTGGCGTGCCGGCGCGCTACATGTCCGGCTATATCCGCACCCGCCCGCCGCCGGGGCAGGCACGGCGGCTGGGGTCGGACCAGTCCCACGCCTGGGTCGGGGCATGGCTGGGCCCGGCCCATGGCTGGATCGGCCTGGACCCGACCAATGGCATCGTGATGCGCGACGAGCATGTCGTCCTGGGCTGGGGGCGCGATTACGCCGATATCAGCCCGGTACATGGGCTGATCCTGGGCGGCGGCAATGACAGGCTGAAGGTGGGCGTCGATCTGGTCCCCGCCGAGGAATGGGAAGATTCGCCCGCCGAACCGGTCGACGAGACGCCCTGACGCCGGGTCAATGCGCGCCGGACGTCTTCAGCCCGGCTTCGAAGCCTTGGCTCTGCCAGACTTCCTTCTGGGTCTTCGGGGAATGTTTGTGCTTGCCTCCCCCACAGGCGGCAACCGAGAGAACGAGGGCCGCCAGGCCAATAAACCGCATCGTCTGGAGCAAAGGGGGCCTCCTGCCCGGTCTCCGCCCGGCGGAGACTGGATAAAAAGAATATCCTGGTCGCCTGCCGGTCTCGGAAATTCATGCATGAATTTCGCATGCGGGATACCAGGCCGCAGCCGTTCATAGCAGACATTCCGGCTCACGCGGAAGAGATGGCGCCGGCCTTTCCATGCCGGGGAAACGGGCCGATATAACCGGACGCAACCCTCCACGGACGGCAGGACAGATGCTGGAAACGCTTACCACCGACATGCGGACGCTCCATGCCGTCGCCGACTTGCGGCAGGCGGTGCGCGACTGGAAACGGGACGGGCTGACGGTCGGGCTGGTGCCGACGATGGGCGCGCTGCATGAGGGGCATCTCAGCCTGGTGCGCGCGGCCCTGCGCGCCACCGATCGGGTGATCGTCTCGATCTTCGTCAACCCGACCCAGTTCGATAATCCGGCGGACCTCGAAACCTATCCGCGCGTCATGGAAGCCGATGCGCGCCTGCTGGCGGAAGCCGGCGCGCATGTGCTTTACGCGCCGACGGTGGCCGAGATGTATCCGTCCGGCTTCGCCACCACCGTGTCGGTGCGCGGCGTGTCGGATGGCCTGTGCGGTGCCCATCGTCCCGGCCATTTCGACGGGGTGGCGACCGTGGTGTGCAAACTGTTCCTGCAAAGCCAGGCCGACGCGTCCTTCTTTGGCGAGAAGGATTTCCAGCAGGTGCATGTCGTCCGCCGGATGGCCGCCGATCTGGACATCCCGATCCGGGTGGAAACCTGTCCGACCGTGCGTGAGGCCGACGGGCTGGCGATGTCGTCGCGCAACCGTCGCCTGACCGGTCCCGGCGACCGCGACCGCGCCCGCGCCCTGCCACGGGCGCTGGAAGACGCGGCTCGCGCGATCGCCGATGGCCAGTCCATGGACAGGGTCATGGCGACAACGCGCGACCGCCTGCTGGCGGCCGGGTTCAGCGATGTGGAATATCTGGACCTGCGGCGCGAAGCCGATCTGGCGCCGGTGGCCCGCTTCGACGGCCGGCCGGCGCGCCTGCTGGTCGCCGCGTGGCTGGCCGGCGTGCGGCTGATCGACAATGTGCCGGTTCTGCCCGCGAAGATGTAGGCTGCGTCAGGCCAGGGCTCTGCCCTGGACCCGGCAGGGCCTGAGGCCCTGCACCCCGATCATTTGATAACGAATGGGTTTCCAAAGGACGACTGCCCTTTGGTGGGTCAAGGGCAACGCCCTTGTCTCAGGCGTCGAGCGAACGGGCCTCGTCCGGCAGCATGATGGGAATGCCGTCGCGGATCGGAAAGGCCAGACCGGCCTGGCGGCTGATCAGTTCCCCGGCCTCGCGGTCATAGATCAGTGGCCCCTTGGTGACGGGACAGACCAGGATCGACAGCAGGCGCGGGTCCAGGGGGGGCTGGGCGGTTTCGGTCATCGGCTGGTCTCCTGTACGCATGGCCGGTTGCGGAGGCAGCCCATCCGGCGTCGTGTGGATGGGGCCTCACACTGGTGGGTGAGATGCATCGTCGCCGGGTTCATGTCCAGCCAGTTCCAGCAGGGTCTGCAATGTCCGCGCCCGGTCGTTCAGCGAGGCGGATTCGAGCAGCGCCTGTTTTTTGGCGGCGGGGAAGGGGCAGATCATCGGCAGGGTGATCAGCAGCGTCTCGTCATCCATCTGCTCGATCACGTTCCAGCGCGTGCCGAATCCCCGCAGGCTGCAATAGCGCCGCAGCGCCGTCAGCATGCGGCTGCGATCGAAGAACAGGTCCGCACTGTCCGTCAGGTCGCTGGCGAAGGACGACACATCGATTCGCGCCCGGCGATAGCCACGGTGCAGGCCGGTTTCGCGCAACAGGCGGAACCGGGCCAGGCCGGTCAGCGTCACGGCATAGGTTCCGTCGGCCCGTTCGGTGAACGAGGTCACACGCCCGACGGCGCCGATATCGTACAGGGGCGGGAACTGATCCTCGCCGTTCTCGCCATCCTCGTCGTCCATGGCATCGTCACGCGGCTGGATCATGCCGATCAGCCGGTTCCCGGCCAGCGCGTCCTCAAGCAACGCGACATAGCGCGGCTCGAAGACATTCAGCGGCAGCTTGCCCCGTGGCAGCAGCAGAACCTCGCGGAGCGGGAACAAGCCCAGTTCGGCCGGCATGTCCGCCAGCGTCATGTCCCGCAGGCGCGGGACAGCACGGGGAACGTCGTCGTCGATCAACGCTGGCAGGCCATGGGGGCGCACGTCACGAAAACAGCAATGCGGACATGCGCCGCCGCGCCTGCAAGGTCGCGGGGTCGTCATGCCCCCAGGCTTCGAACAGCCGGATCAACTGCAACCGCGCGGCATCGTCATTCCAGCCACGATCCTGACGCATGATGCTCAGCAATTCGTCGGCGGCTTCCTGCCGCAGGCCCGCCGCGTTCAATGCTGCCGCCAGCTCATAGCGTGCCTCATGGTCGGCCGGGTTGGCGGCCAGACGCTGGCGCAGCTCCTCGGCGGCCTCGGCAGCCTTGCGGCCTTCACGCTTCAGGTCCAGGGCCGCGCGGGCACCGGTGATTTCCGCATGTTCGGCGATCTTGGCCGGCACGTCGGCCAGGGCGGCCTCGGCGGCGTCCTCGTCCCCCATGGCGATCAGGGCCCGCGTCAGCCCGCCCCAGGCGGCCGGGTTCTCGGGCTCGATTTCGATGGTCTGGGAATAGAGTCCGGCTGCTTCCTCGGCGCTGCCGGCATCCAGTGCGGCGCGGGCGGCGGCAATCAGGTCCGCGGCCGGCATGCTGCCGCCCCCTGCCGCCTGCAACAGGCCTTCGACGAAACGCTTGATCTCGCTTTCCGGCTGCGCGCCCTGGAACAGGTCGAGAATCTGCCCCTGCCAGAAGGCCGCGACCAGCGGAATGGATTGCAGCGGCAGCCCGACCTGCGCCAACTGCTGGGCCAGGGCCCGGTTGGCATCCACGTCGATCTTGACCAACTTGACCCGGCCACCGGCCGACCGGACGATCTTTTCCAGAACCGGCGTCAACTGTTTGCAGGGCCCGCACCAAGTGGCCCAGAAATCGACTAGGACCGGCATGGTGCGGCTGGCTTCCAGCACGTCCTGCATGAACGTGTCCTGGTTGCCATCGACGATCATCCCGGCGTCGTTATGTGCTGCGGCGCTTGCCATCGCAGGGGCCCCCGCTTCGTCAATCAGGCCACCCGCCGGGCGCTGAGCTGCTCGGGACTGACCGATGATGTACTCCATGAAAACCGATCCTGCCTGTTTTTATCGTGCTCTACCGCCGGGTATGCCCGGCCTCATGCTGACTCTAACATTGTCATCGCCCACCTGTCTCACAAGCGGCAAAGCACCCCCGACATAAAAAACACGGAAGGGCATTTTCCCCCCTTGTCAGCCGATCTGCTTTCCCTTAAACCCCCGTTCACCGACACGGTGAGCGGGCGTAGCTCAGGGGTAGAGCACAACCTTGCCAAGGTTGGGGTCGTGGGTTCGAATCCCATCGCCCGCTCCAGATTTCCACAGGAAATCAGTCGGATACGAGAAAGCCGCCGCAAGGCGGCTTTCGTCGTTTTGGAGCGTGTTGCGCCCCGGACCGTCCTGCAAGCTGTTTAATGACGGCCATTGAGCAACGTGCGACAATCATGGACCGGGCGATAGGTAAGGTTTTATCCTGACGATAGGCATGGCCGCTGGCCCGCCTGATCTATCTCCGCGGAACTGTCCGGATTCTCCGAGATTTATCGAAGTCCCAGAACGTCTTCCATGGTGTACAGGCCCGGCGGGCGGCCCCGCAGCCACAGTGCGGCCCGCACCGCGCCGGCGGCGAAGACGCGCCGATCGAAGGCGCGATGCGTCAGGGCGATCTGTTCGCTGGCCGAGGTGAAGGTCAGCGTATGTTCCCCCACGATCTGCCCGCCGCGCAGGGATGCGAAACCGATCGCGTCGGCCTGGCGCGGGCCGGTATGGCCGGTGCGCCCGGATTCCATATGGCTGGACAGGTCGATGCCCCGCCCGTCGGCCACCGCCTGGCCGATCGCAAGCGCGGTGCCGGATGGTGCGTCGACTTTCTGGCGGTGGTGCATTTCCAGGATTTCGGCATCGTAGACCGCAGCGGGCAGCACTTCGGCCATCTGGCGTGCCAGGCGCGTGACCAGGGTGACGCCCGGTGAGTAATTCGCGGCCTGCACCACGGGGATGGTGCGGGCGGCCGTGGCGACGGCTTCCTGGTCGATGTCCGACAGGCCGGTCGTGCCCAGCACCCAGGCCACGCCTGATTTCGCCAGGGCGGCGGCGTGCGCGCGGACGGTGACGGCATGGGTGAAGTCGATCACCGCATCGCACAGCGGGGCCAGATCGCCGAGCGTGGCGAACAGGCCCTCGGACCTGTCGGCATGCGGATCGCGGCTGGTACCGCCAGCCAGGGTGGCGCCGGCCGCCGCGACCTCTTCGCGCAGAAGGCGCCCGACGCGCCCGTTGATGCCGGCGATGCCGATCCGCATCCTGTCTGTCGTCATTGTCATGCTCCAAAAGCGGCGAGAGGCACGATTGCCCGATAGGTCTGCGCCCCCTGGGACGCATGGATTCCGGCGGTCTTCGTCCACAGGGGGATTCGCCGATGCTTATGCGAACCGGCTGGGCCGATAATCGGAGAGCCAGTCGACGGGAACACCGTTCAGGACTTCCATTGCGATGCATTGTCCCATGATCGGAGCCTGCGTCATGCCGCTGTGCATGACGGCGGCATAGACGTTCGGATCGCTGGCCGAGGCGCCGACGATAGGATGCCCGTCGACCGGCAGTACCCTGTGGCCGAGGGTCATGAATTCGAGCGGCAGGGGGGCCAGGTGAGGGAAGAACTTTCGGACTTGCGCCAGGAACCTCGCGCCCGTGGCGGCGTCGGCCGGCGTATCGCCGCTGTCGCCGAAATTGGAGCCGGTGACAAGGCGCCCATCGGGATTCTGCTTGATGTCGCAGCCCGGCGGCATGACCACCCGCCCGAAAAGAGGGCGAAGCGGCTCCGTATGGGCCAGAACGCCTCTTGATTCCTTGAGCGGAGTCTTCAGTCCCGCCGTTGCCGCCATTGCCGGTGTATCATTGCCCATGCAGAGCACGACGTGATCCGCGCGGATCAGGCCTTTGCCGGTCTGCACGCCCGTGACACGCCCGCCCGTCCGGTCAAGGGCCAGTACATTGGTGCCCATGGCAAGACGCGCGCCCTTCCTGGCCGCGGCCGCGACCAGGGCTTCCGCCGCGGCGACCGGGTCCACCGTCCCGTCGATGTCGGATTTCCAGGCAATGGCGCACGACCCGGTCCGAACGCCCGGCAACTGGGCCTCGACCTCCGCCTTGCCGATCCTGCGGATGGGATAGCCCCAGCCTTCGAGCCTGCGAATGATGTCCAGTGTTTCTTCCACGGCATTCTGTTCGTCGGCGTGCCACGAGACGCCGCCGCCCCATTGGATGGCGAGGTCCGTGCCGATTTCCTGCTGGAGGCGACGCCAGCCCAGGATGCCAAGCATGTTCAATGTATAGTAGGAATAGGGTTTCTTGTTGAATGCATTCAACCAGGCAAAGGATTTGGCCGTGGTTTCCTGCCCTGGGCCGGCACGATTGATAATCGTGACGTCAGCGCCGTAGGAGGCAAGGTGGTAGCCGACCGACGCGCCGATGATACCGGCCCCGACGACGACCACGGATTTGCGGGGCGACGCGGCCAGGGCCGCGGGGGCCGCCGCGCAGGCCAGGCCCGTCAGCAGGTGTCGTCTCTTTAAAAGCATCGGCTTTACTCCTGTACTGTTGGGTATTTTTCTCGCGATCGAGGAGTCAGCAATTCCGCGCCGCCGGCACGACATGGCCGGGCGGGTGCATCAACCGGTTAGCCCAGCCGAAGATCGCAACGGCATGGATAAGGCCGATGATGTCCAAGCTGCTGCGGGCCTGCCCGGGCGATGTCGACCGGTTCGACATAAGGCACCCGCTTCCAGGAAGCGGACGCGAACTCTCCCAGGCATTGCTCAGCCTTTCAGCAGGCGCAGGCCGGCCATCCCCGCGCCGACGACCGCGACATCGATGACCTGCTGCCGATCGACGGATTGCGGCGGCACCCACGGACGCGTCGGAAGATCGAGCCATCGCAGATCCTGCCGTACCCGTTCGTTCAGCCGCTCCAATCCGCCGGAAATTTTCTCGATCCCGGAAGGCGACATTTCCATTTTCCTCTCAGGGAACACATGGATATCACATTATTACGAAATCGGAACTCCTCGCGCCGTGCCCGGGTGCCTGGCCGTGAACCGGCATGGGCGGGGCGGCCTCATGCCGCAAACGCCATTCCATCGCCAGAGGGGAGGGTGGCTGGCGCCGGCGGAGATAAAAAATCCCGGTCGGCCGCTCGATGGCGGCTGAGGCCACGGCCCGTACGCAGAGCGGCGAGCGAAGACTCATGCCTCATCCAGGTGGAGGAAACGGCACGAAATCTTTCCATGAGGTGATCATACGATGAATTTTTTTCGTCTTCGAAATAAAAAGCGATCGATACATTCCGGATTTTCTGAGCGAGGATCGGTCATGCAAGAGGCACAGATCCTGCGCGGCAGATACCAAACAGGGACGATGTCCGGAAACGCGGAAGCGGGAATTCTTTTCATCTTAACCGTAAAAACAATATCAGATCGCGACCTATATATGTTTTGTTGCTTATCCGAACTGAGATAGGCTTCCTCATGCATCGGGTTCGATGCCTGGCGGAATGAGGCAACCATTCTCGATCGGAGCGATCCCGTGTCTGGAGAATGCCGCGTCGCGCGGCGCAGAAGAGGCGAAGAAGGCAGAGCAGAATGAAGCGTCAGGCACTTTTCTCGACGGCTCTCGCCGTTGTACTTCCGGCCGTGATCGCGTCCGAGGGTTTCGCGGCGACCGGTCAGAATACCAAGGCGGCGCGTGCGGCGAAGGGTCACGCCGCCGCGTCGGCGCGCAGTCCGTCCGCGCCGGCGCCACGGCCTGCCTCGCTGCCGGCGCCGATGGCGGCCTCCGTCCTGGCGCCCGTCAAGGCGTCCCCCGCACGCCATTTTGCCTCTGGGGAAGCCGATGAACAGGTGATCGTGACGGGGACCCGCGATCCGCATGCGAAAGCCCGCGACAGTATCAGTCCTGTCGTCGTCATCTCGGCGGCACAGCTCAAATCCACCGGGCAGGCCGACCTGCGCGACGCACTGACCACGCTGATTCCGTCCCTGACCCGCCAGACCGTCGGCACGGGCACAGCCAATACAATCGATTCGATCAACATGCGCGGCCTGACATCGAACCAGACGCTCATTCTGGTCGATGGCAAGCGCCGCCACACCACGTCGACCGTCTATTACGCGCCCGGCCCGCAACAGGGCACCACACCGGTCGATATCGACATGATTCCGGTCTCGGAAATCGATCATATCGAAGTGCTGGAAGACGGTGCTGCCGCTCAGTACGGGTCGGATGCCATCGCGGGGGTCATCAACGTCATCCTGACGCACCGCAAGCATGGTATCCAGATGTCGGCCAATAATGGCGGATATTACAAAGGGGATGGTTTTACCTCGAAGGATTATATCGGGGCCGGCTTCGAATTGCCGAACAATGGCTTCTTCAACCTGGGTGCGGATTTCAAGTTCCAGGATCATGCCATCCGTGGCGGATGGGACAAGCGCACGAACAGATACGACAATCCGATCATGAGCATGCCACGCGCGGTCCAGGTCGTGCTCGGCTACAACATGGAATACAATGTCAGGAACGACCTGACGCTTTATTCCTTCTCGACCTTCGGCCACAAGGTCGCCGACGCGTTGCAGAATTTCCGGACCGGCGTGGACGTGCCGGGGGCGACCTTCCCCACGCTCTTCCCCAACGGCTATGTTCCCATCATCCAGACCGACGAGACCGATTACGGTGTCACGGTCGGCTTCAGGGGGAAGACGTTCCTGGGCTTCGATTTCGATCTGTCGACGACATATGGCGGCAACCATAACGACGTGAACATCGCCAATACCGGCAGCCAGAGCTTGCTGCAAACCTACGGCTACACACCGACCGAATTCCACCAGACCGCCTACACGACCACGCAGTGGACGAACAACCTCGATTTCCGGCGCAGCTTCGATACGGGGGTTCTGGCGGGCCCGCTCAACTTCGCGATCGGTGCCGAATATCGGTACGAGACCTACAAGATCGGTGCCGGGGATTACAACGCCTATTATATATCGGGCGCCCAGGGCCAGCATGCGATCCCGCCCGGCCTCGCCAGCACGTCGAGCCGCGACGTAACGGCGGGGTATATCGATGTCGGGACGGAATTCCTGAAGGGATGGAAAGCCGATTTCGCCGGACGGTTCGAGCACTATACCGATGTCGGCGATACCGAGATCGGCAAGGTCTCGACCCGTTATGACGTGAACAGGTATTTTGCCGTTCGTGGCACCGTCAGCAGCGGTTTTCGCGCGCCGACCCTCGCCGAGCAGAATTTCTCCAGTCTGACGGAATCGCCGACATCGGCCTCCGGTGTCCTGGGCGTGCACTCGCCCGGCGCCCGGCTGCTGGGCGCCCGGCCGCTGAAACCCGAACGCTCGACGAGTTTCAGCGCCGGCATCATCCTCAATCCCATCACGAACATGCATCTCTCTCTGGATGCCTATCAGATCGACATTCGTGACCGTATCGTGATCGGCGGCGTCTATGGCGGTGCCAAGGCCATTCAGGCGATGGAACTGTCCGGGCTCTTCTTCCCTTCCACGTCGGCGACCGCGACGGCACAGTATGAGACGAACGGCGCATCGACGCGCACGCGCGGCATGGACATCACGGCCACCTATCTGACCAATCTGGGCCGATATGGAAGAATCAACTGGGACGCGGCGGTCAATTTCAACCAGACCAACATCCGCTCCGTCGGGACCGACCTGAACGGAAACACGCTGCTGAACGCGCAGCAAAGGTCGTTCCTGACCTCGTACATGCCGCGCAACAAGCTGATCTTCGGCGGCCGCTGGACCTGGGGAAAGCTGGATTTCTCGGTGCATGAAACCCGCTACGGACGCACGACGTCGAACAATACCTATTGGAACGACGTGCCGGCGTCCATGGTCAATTCGGTCACGCAGTTCCTGCGCTGGGTCCAGACGCCGCGCTTCCAGACCGATCTTGCGATAGGCTACCAGGTGACGCCGCGCCTGCACGCCACGCTGGGGGCCAACAATGTCGGCAACGCCTATCCCCGCAAGCTTCCGTACGCGGTGCAATATCTCGGGTCCGAAATCTATAACATGGATGTTCAGCAGATGGGTCTGTTCGGCGGCTACTACTACATGCAACTGGACCTCTCCCTCTGACCCGATCCGGGAATTGTCCCCATGACCAGGAGAGGCCGCCTTGGTGAACGCACCCCAGAAGACCATGTCCCTCGGTCTTTCGATCCGGTACCTGGGTTATCACGCGGCCGGATGGCGACATTCGGCTGCCGACCCTGGCGGCAGTACCAGCTTCCGGCATTTTGCCAAGGTCGCCCGCCTGGCGGAGGAAAGCTGTTTTGACATGCTTTTTCTTGCAGACGGCATCGGTGTGCGGGTCACCGATGCGCCGCCCGGCACCATCGGCCAGTCCTCGCAGGTCGCCGATCTCGAACCGCTGACGCTTCTCTCCGCGCTGTCGGCGGTGACCGAGCGGATCGGCCTGGTGGCGACGGCCTCCACCACCTATAACGAGCCATTCCACATCGCGCGGAAATATGCCTCGCTGGACCGGATCAGTGGCGGCCGCGCCGGCTGGAACATCGTCACGTCATGGTCCGACGCCGAGGCACGCAATTTCGGCCGCGACAGCCATCCCGACTATGACACCCGATATGACCGGGCGCTCGAATTCGCCGAAGTCGTCAAGGGATTGTGGGATTCATGGAGTGCCGATGCGCTGCTCGGCGACAAGGAGGGGGCGCGCTTTCTCGACCCGGCCGGCCTCCATGTCCTGAATCACGAGGGGCCGCATTTTCGCGTGCGTGGTCCGCTCGATGTGCCGCGCAGCCCCCAGGGCCGGCCCATCCTCGTACAGGCGGGGGCGAGCGACGCCGGTATCGAACTGGCCGGACGCAATGCGGAGGTGATCTACGCCCTGCCGCGCTCCCTGGCGGAAGCGCAGGCCTATTCCGAGAAATTGCGTGCGGCGCTGGAGCGACACGGCCGCCGTCGCCAGGACCTGAGGATACTGGCCGGCATCACGCTCTTCTATGGCGATCCGGTCGTACCTGCCCGCGTGGAGCCGGTATCATGACGATTGTCATCATGGGCCATCCGGATATTTTCGCCTTGTTCCGAGGCTATTTTCCAAAGGCCCATTACCTGTCCACGACCGACCAGCCCGTGTGGCACGCCGAGCCTTCGGTCGGGCGGCTGCTGATCACGCAGTTCAGCCTGGCAGTTTTCTGCGGCCTGTTTTTCGGCGCCTACAGCACGGTCGTCGCCGAGGTGTTCGAGCCGGGGTCGCGGACCACGGTGCTGGCGACGGTCCACAATATGACGGTCATGCTGGTGGGCGGCACGTCGCAGGCGACCGTGACATGGCTGCTGGCCGCGACCGGGTCCGCGCTGGCCAGCGGGCTGTACGTTGCCGGGGCGCTTCTGGTCGCGACCGCGGGGGCCGGCTGGCTGGCGGCGGAGCGGCACCCGGCCCGGCGCATGGCGGCCCCCGCGCCGGAACAGGCGGCGTTGCATGTCTGACGTCGGTTCGGGCTCCATGGCCATGCGCAGGCTGCTGCCGCGCTGGGTGGCCCTGGTCGCGGGGTCGATGGTGCTGGCCGAACTGTTGCGCCGCGCCGGCCTGCCGGCATCGGCGCTGCTGGGCCCGATGATCTGTGCCATCGTCGCCGGTGTCACCGGCCAGGAATTGCGCTTTTCCGGCCCGATCTTTCCGCTGGCGCTGGGGGTGATCGGCTGCCTGATCGCCACCAGCCTGCCCTTGTCCGTCCTGGCCAGCATCCTCGACAGGGGGCCGGTCTTTTTCGCCGGGGTCCTGGCCGTCGTGCTGGTCAGCGCCGCCGCAGGTTTCGCCCTCGCGCGGACCGGCGTCCTGCCGGGGACGACGGCGTTATGGGGGTCGTCGCCGGGTGCCGCGACCCCGATGACGATCATGTCCGCCAGTTACGGCGCCGATATGCGGCTTGTCGCCTTCATGCAATATCTGCGCGTGATCTTCGTCTCGGGCAGTGCCGCGGCGGTCACGCGGTTTTTCGCCGCGGCTCCGGCGATGCCGGCCCCGCTGCCGGCGCCCGCGACCGGCGGAGACGCCGACGCGATCGCCGAAACGCTACTGACCATTGCCGCGTCGTCGTTCCTTGCCCGGAAATGGCGTATTCCCGCGGGTGCGCTGATGGTACCGCTGGTCGTCTGCGCGGCGTTGCAGGATACGGGCCTGCTGACGATCGCCCTGCCCGGATGGGTCCGCGTTCCGGCCTATGCGGCGCTGGGGTGGGGGATCGGCCTGCGCTTCACGCCCGGGATCGTGCGCCATGCCCTGCGCGCGTCGCCCTGGGTCGTGCTGTCGACCCTGCTGGTCATCGCGGCGTCGGGCGCGGTGGCGTGGCTGCTGGTCCTGTGCGGCCAGACGGACCCGCTTTCCGCCTGGCTGTCCTGCAGCCCGGGCGGCGAGGATACGATCGCCATCATCGCCTCCACCACGCCTGGGGTGGATATGTCCTTCGTGATGGCGATGCAGACGGTGCGTTTCGTGCTGGTCCTGTTCACCGGGCCGGGCCTCGCGCGCTGGCTCGGCCGCTGGATTCCTTCGGCCTCCGACCCCGGCAGCCACCCGCTTTTCTCGAAAGACGATGCCTCCCGATCCGGGTGATGCCGCGGCGGGGGCGCCTGTCAGCCGGCCAGCGCGGTGGCGATGATTTCAACGCGGATGTCGGGCAGCGCGAGCTTGACCTCGCCGCAGCAGCGCGCCGGGGCCCGGCCGGGAACGATCCAGGAATCGTAGACCTCGTTCATGGCCTTGAAATCGTCCATCGAGGCCAGCCAGATCGTGACGCTCAGCAACCGGTCCTTGCCGCTTCCGGCTTCGGCCAGGATCTGGTCGATCGCGGCGAGGATCTGGCGTGTCTGGCCGGCGGCGTCCTGGCTGCGGTCGGCGGCGGTATGGCCGGCCACGTAAACCACGCCATTCGCCACGACGGCGCGGGATCGGCGATGATTCGTATCGACGTAGAGAATGTCGCTCAATTTCTCGTTCCTTCATATCCGTTGAAATGCAGGGTCCCCGGCGCGGCCTCGCCCAGCCCGCCATAGGCGGCGCTTTCCGCGCAGATCCAGCGGATAAAGGCGGAGATGGCGGGGTCATGGGCTTTCTCGACCGGCGTCACGACGTAATAGGCCCCGCGCGAACGGATCGTCTCGTTGGAGACGACACAGAGCGTGCCATCGGCCAGCTCGCGTTCCACGAAGATCGTGGGGACGAGCGCCACGCCGAAGCCTGCCATCGCCGCCTCGATCGTCGCGTTGAACTGGTCGAAGACATGCCCCTTGAAGGAAGCGGCGCCGGAGACGTTCACCTGTGCGAACCAGAAATCCCACAAGGCGGGACGGGTGGTCAGTTGGATAAGGCTGGCCCGTGCAAGATCCTCGGCCGTCTCCAGTTTCGTCGCGTCGCGAAAGGCCGGGCTGCATACCGGGACGATCGTCTCGTCGAACAGATGATGGAGCTGCCCGTCCGGCCAGACCGGCGCGCCGTAATGTACCGCGATATCGCAGTCGGACCCGTCGAAGCTGAACGGTTCGAAGACCGTGGTGATGTTGACCCTGATCTGCGGATATTGCCTGATCAGCCGCGGCAGGCGGGGGATCAGCCACCGGGACGAAAAGGTCGAGAACATATGCAGGTTCAGCGTGTTCTCGCCGTCTCCCGCGGACAGGACGCGATAGGTCGTGCCGGCGATCTGCTCCAGGATCGAAATCACGGACGGCAGGATCGACTTGGCCTGGCGCGTCATGATCAGACGCTTGCGGCGCCTGTCGAACAGCGAAACGCCCAGCGTCATTTCCATGTTTCGGATCTGCTTGCTGATCGCGCCCTGGGTGAGGCTCAGCTCCTCGGCGGCGGCGCTGAAATTCTGGTGCCGGGCCGCCGCTTCGAAGGCAACGAGTTCGGGCACCGACGGCATCAGGCGGCGGGGAAGGAGCACGGCAACCTCCTTTTCATCTTGCGGCTCAGGCTCAGCAAGGCTGCCGACCAGGCAACGGCAGCCGCGTAGTCCAGGCATAGCAGCGTCGGCCGGTCTGCCACCCGGGCCATGATCATGGCCACCAGCGTCGCGCCGCAGGTCTGTCCCATGATGCGCGCAAGCGCGATCATGCCGCTGGCACTGGCGTTGCGATCATGCGGTGCGGCCAGCACGATGGCGCGGTTGTTGGGCGAGACGAACATGGCGAACCCCATGCCCGCCAGCGCGAAGCGCCACATGATATCGAAACCGCCGGCATCGAGCGGCGTCATCCGGACCATCAGGAAACCGAAGCCATTGATCGCCAGCCCCAGCGAAGACAGCGTGCCCGCCGGAATCCGATCCGAGAGCCGGGCGACAAGCGGCCCCGTCAGCACCATCGCGCCCGGCCATGCCGTGATCAGCAGCCCTGTTGCGACCGGCGAGCGGCCGAACAGGCCGGTCAGGGAGAACGGGATCGAGATCATGAAGAAATTCGCCGCCGTATAGCCCAGGAAACAGGTCATGACGCCGACCGAGAAAGCGGGGCGCGCCAGCAGGTCGACCGGCAGGAGGGGAGAGGCATGCTCTTTCTGGCGAATCAGCAGCAGCCCGCCCGCCACCGCCCCCAGCAGGACCAGGATCGTCCCGCCCGATGCCCATTCGTTACGGGCCACGAAATCGCTGCCGGTCAGGATGAGGCAGAAGGCCGCCATGTTCAGGACGATCGACAGCGGGTCGATCATGCGCTGGAGTGGCGGCGTGGCGGGCAGGCGCGCCTTGCACAAGGCGAACACCAGCGCGCCGGCCGGCAGGTTGAACAGGAACAGCCAGCGCCACGAACCGGTGCAATAGAGGATCGCCGCCGCGACGGAAGGGCCCAGCGCCACGCTCAGCGCCGTGGTCAGCGAATTGAGCGCGAGACAATGTCCGAGACGGGCAGGGGGGCAGACCATCCGGATGAGCGCGGTATTGACCGCCATGATCGCGGCACCGCCCGCCCCCTGCACGCCGCGCGCGAAGGCGAGGGTCGCGATATGGTGCGAAAGCGCGCAGAGCAATGATCCCGCCATCAGCACCGCCAGGCCGCCCAGGCAGACCTTCTTCGCGCCGATCCGTTCGGCGAAGGCCGCAAGCGGCAGAAGCAGCATGCAATTGACGAGCTGATAGGCGTTGACGACCCAGATCGAGACCGAAGCGGAGGCGTGGAGATCCGCCCCGATCGTCGGAAGGGCGATATTGGCGACCGCGTAATCGAGAACCGCCAGCAGGACCGAGAGCAGGATCGCCATCAGCGCGCCCTGCCGGATGGCGGAAAGGCTCTCAGCAGCCGGTGATTCGGGCGCGATCGCGTTCATGCCGCGTTCAGAGACGGAACCGGAGGAACCGGGCGGGGTCGTAGGGCGCGGCCTCGGGGACGCTATCGCCGCCGACCATCCGTCCGATCAGCTCCGCGGTCCAGGGGGCGCTGACCAGCCCCAGATGCCCATGGCCCGTGGCATAGAACACGCCCCGCGTCGAGGGCGAGGGGCCGATGACAGGTAGGCAGTCCGGTGTCGACGGCCGATTGCCCATCCAGTGCCGGACCGTGGAAAAGCCCCCAATCTTGACCAGGGGCAGGCCCTCGCGCAGGCAATCCAGCAGGATACGGGCCCTCCGCCAGTCCGGCGCCGCTCCCTCCGGCGCGAATTCCACCTGCCCGGCGGCGCGCATCCCCCCCTTCATCGGGGTGATGCCGAATTTGAGGTCCGACATCATGACCGGAACGGGCGGTTCGTCCGCCAGGTCGGGAACCTGGACATGATAGCCGCGCTCGCTCACCAGCGGCACGGAATCTCCCAGCATCCCGCCCAGCGCGCGCGCGCCCATCCCGGCGGCGACGATGACGCTGTCGCAGGCCACGACCTGGCCCGCCATGCGCACGCCGCGCACCTGCCCGCCCTCGATCACGAAGCCATCGACATGGCCGTCGGCGAAGCGCGCGCCCTGCGCGCGCGCCAGCGTGGCCAGGGCCGCCACATAGCCCCCCGGGTCGGCGCAATGGGCGCCATCGGGCAATTGCGCCGCAAAACCGTATCGGGGGCTCAGGCCGGGACACGCCGCTTCCAGCGCCGCGCGGTCGAGCATATTCCACCGCACGCCGTTTTCGCGCCGGAGCTGCCAGCCGAACGCATCGGCCTCATAGGCGGCCTTGTCCGGATAGACGATCAGCAGTCCCCTGCGCTGGATCAGTTCGGGAACACCCGCTTCCGCCGCCAGGGCGGCATGCCGGTCCGCCGCATCGGCCAGGAACGGCCGCAGGGCCGACGCAATGGCGCGGGCGCGGGCGCGGGTGGCGCCACAGGCGACGAAGCGCAGCAGCCACAGCCAGATATGCGGCAGCGACGACGGACGCAGGCGCAACGGACCATGGGCATCCAGCAGGTAGCCGGGTACCTTCTTCCACATGCCGGGCATGGAAATCGGTACGACGGACCCCGGGCTCAGCCATCCGGCATTGCCATAGCTCGTCGCATTGTCCGATCCGGGTGCGTCGGAGGACAGAAGGGTGACGTCATGCCCCAGGCGGCGCAGGCGCAGCGCGATCGTCACGCCCACGACCCCCGCCCCGATGACGACGGTCCGCGCACCCTGCGCCGGCGGAGAAGACGTGGCGTCCATCAGGCTTTTCCCATATGGAAATGTTTGAGGAATGTCCGGGTCCGTTCTTCCCGCGGGTCCTCGATGACCTGCCGCGCCGGGCCCGATTCCACGATATATCCATCCGCCATGAAGACGACGGTATCGGCCACGTCCCGCGCATAGGACATTTCATGCGTGACCACGATCTGGGTCATGCCCGCCTGCGCCAGGTCGCGCATCACGCTCAGGATCTCGGCCACGCGCTGCGGGTCGAGCGCGGATGTCGCCTCGTCGAACAGCATGACCTTCGGTTCCATCGCCAGGGCGCGGGCAATCGCCACGCGCTGCTTCTGGCCGCCGGAAAGGCGTTCGGGCATGGTGTCGGCAAAACTCTCCATCCCCATGCGCTCCAGCAGCGGCCGGGCGATCCGCTCGGCCGCGTCGCGCGACTGGCCCCGCACGAAACGCGGGCCGGACATCACGTTTTCCAGGACCGTCAGGTGCGGAAACAGGTTGAAGGACTGGAACACCATGCCGGCTTCCGCACGGAACGCCGCCATGGAATTCGTACGGTGGCGCGACGCCGTGGCACCGAAGCGCATCGTATGGCTGTCGATCGTGACCGACCCGGAATCGGGGGTTTCGAGAAGATTGACGCAGCGGAGCAGCGTGGATTTTCCCGATCCGCTGGGGCCGATCAGGGCAAGCACATTGCCCTTCGGCACCCCCAGCGAGATATCCTTGAGCACCTCGCGCCTGCCGAAACGCTTGGACAGGTTCACGATGTCGATCATCAGCGGTGCCCTAGCCATGACGCCGACGCTCCAGCAGCCGCGCGCCCTGCGTCATCGGAAACAGGATCAGGAAATAGATGATGGCGATCGTGGTATAGACCTCCAGCGGCTTGTAGGTGGCGGAGGCGACCATCTGCCCCTGATAGACAAGGTCGGGAACGGTCACGACCGAGATCAGCGACGTGTTCTTCAATTGCAGCACCACCTGGCTGACGAGCGGGGCGGTCATGCGCCGCAGGGCCTGCGGCATGATGATCCGGCGCATCATCGTGAAGGGCGTCATGCCCAGCGCGGCGGCGGCGTCCCACTGGCCGCGGTCGATCGAATCCAGTCCCGCGCGAAAGATTTCGCTGTAGAACGCCGCGCCGTACAGCGACAGTGCCAGCAGCGCCGCCGTGGCGGGCGACAGGCTCAGCCCCAGCACGACCGGCAGCGCATAGTAGCACCATACCAGTTGCACCAGCGCCGGCGTGCAGCGGAAGATTTCGACGACCGCGCCGGCGGGGATGGACAGGATCTTCCAGCCGCTGCGCCGCGCCAGCGTCAGCAGCAGGCCCGCGGCCATGCCGACGATCGCGCTGGCTAGGGTGAAGCCCAACGTATATTCAAGACCGATCCTGAAAAGAGACCAGTATTGAAGGATCGGACCGAAATCCCATTGATAGGTCATGATGCGGGCCGCATCCGCGTCAGAATTCCAGGCCGGGTGGCAGCGATGCCGGGTCGACATTGCCGGCCCGCAGCGCCTTGAACATCCAGTCCTGCACGATGCCCTCCGAACGGTTGTAGAGAAGCCAGTTATTGACGAAGGTCAGGAAACGCGGGTCGGGCGAGACGGGCACGCCGATACAGGTCGGCTGATGCACCACGGGCTGCGGCAGGACCAGGTCCCCCACCGCCGGATTGCGCGCATGCATCACGGCCGCGATCACCACCACCTGCACCACGCAGTCCGCGCGTCCGGCCTGAAGCGCCATGATCGCGTCGGTCGGGGACTGGACCGCCACGGGGGTGCAGTGGGGCAGCCGGCGCCGGACGAAGATGTCGTGCGACGATCCGGTATCGAAGGCGACGCGGATCTCGGGTTTGTCCAGATCGTCCCACTTCGCGACCGAAAGGCCTTTTTTCGCAATCACCGTGAAGGCATTGTTGATGGCGATGTCGCTGAACTGGATCTGCAGCGCCCGCGCGGGCGTGGGGCTCAGGGCGAACATGACGTCGATCTTGCCGGTCTGGAGGTCCATGACCGACGTTCCCCATTCGGCTTCGATGATATCGGGCACAACCCCCAGCGCCGCGGCCATGTCCTTGACCATGTCGACGCACGCGCCGCTCCAGCCGCCCCCCAGAATATCCTTGTGAAAAAAGGGTTCGGCTCCCGGAATGGCCGCGGTGCGAAGCTTGCCCGAGGCCTTGATGCGCGCGATCGTACCTCCGGCTTCCTGCGCCCGTGCCGGGCGCATGCCCGAAAGGGATGTTGCGGCCGCGACGCCGCCCAGGGCCAGGATTGATGCAAAGGCTCGACGTGTTGTCACTCTAGGACCTCCCCCGCCGCCATCAGGCGAACCGTTTACAACGCATATCGAGTTTAGGGGGGCGGGCGGCACCGTAAAGCCGAAATCGCCCCTGCCTGTCGTCAGACGATCTGATTCTTCAGCGGGGTACCGGCTTCGAGCGCGCCGATGTTCGTCAGCAGCGTGTCCACGACGTTCCGTTCATAGAACTGCGTCTCGCCCGCCGCGTGCGGCGTCACGACCACATTGTCCATCGACCAGAGGGGGGAGGCGGCGGGCAGCGGCTCCTCGACGAACGTGTCCAGCGCCGCCCCGGCGATCCGCCCGGATTGCAGCGCCTCGATCATGGCGCCCTCGTCGACGACCTTGCCGCGTGCCACGTTGATCAGCACCGCATCGGGGCGCATGGCGGCGAAGGCTTCCGCATTCACCAGCCCGAACGTCTCCTCGGTCAGCGGGCAGGTCAGGATCACCACGTCGGCCTGCGGCAGGGTGGACAGGAAATCCCGGTTCGAGATGATTCGCACCCCCTCTGGCTGCGTTTCGGGGACCGAACGGCGCATCGCGATCACGTTCATGCCGAAGGCCCTGCACAGCCGGGCGACACGGGCCCCGATACCGCCATAGCCGACGATCAGGACGGTTTTGCTGTCCAGTTCCTGCAGCCGGTCCTTCGGGTTGCTGCTGGTCGGGCGCCAATAGGCATTCTTCTGGTCGTCGCGCGCTTCGTACAGCCGGCGCGACAGGTTCAGCAGCAGGCCCAGCGCGTGGTCCGAAACGGCGTTCGCATTCACCCCCTGGGCGCTGCACAGATGCACGCCGCGCTCGCGGAACAGGGCGTGGTCGTAATGGTCGACGCCGGCACTGACCGACTGCACCAGTTTCAGTTTCGGTGCCCAGTCGAGAATATGATTCTTCCAGAGCATGGAAACGACCAGCACCTCGGCATCGGCGACGACCCGCTCGAGATCGGTCAGGTTGTTGACCTGGACACAGGGCGGCGGATTGGGGCGGCGTTCCATCTCGCCCTTCAGATCGTAATGCGCATGCGCGACGCAGACTTCGGGTTGTGCCCCGATCCAGGGTTTCGTCATGATTCACGTCCATCCGTTGCAGGAGAAAAGGAGGGGCCGAAACCCGCCTCCCATGATCATCTCTGTCCTGATGGCCACTATCTTATTTCTGTCTCGGAATGAGAAGGCAAAACGCCTCCCACATATATTCCGTTTTGGAATGTTTGATGCTGTTTCAGAACAGGCCGCGATAGTCGCCCCCGTCCACCAGCAGGCTCTGGGCGGTCATGAAACCCGCCTTGTGCGAGCAGAAGAAGGCAACCGCCGCCGCGATCTCCTCGACATCGCCGAACCGTTTCGCGGGGTTGGCGGCGGCGCGCTCCGCCCAGATACTGTCGTAGCTGCGCCCCGTCATGCGCGACAGGTCATGGACATGGGCGTGCTGCGCCGCCGAATCGATGATGCCCGGCAGGACATTGTTGATCGTGACGTTCCGCGCCACCAACTGGCGCGCCAGGCCCGACGAAAAGGCCACCAGCCCCGATCGCGCGGCATTGGAAAGGCCCATCTCGGCCTGCGGATTCTTCACGCTGCGCGAGACGATGTTGACGATGCGGCCGAAGCCGCGTTCGCTCATGCCGTCCACTGCCAGGCGGATCATTTCGATCGGGGCCAGCATCATCATGTCCACGCCCGCGATCCAGTGCGCCCGGTCCCAGTCGCGGAAATCGCCTGGCGGCATGCCGCCGCCGTTATTCACCAGGATGTCGGGCTGGGGACAGGCGGCGAAGATCCGCTGCCGGTCCTCATCCCGCGTCAGGTCCGCCGCCACGACCGCCGCGTCGCGCCCGGTCCGCACACGCACCAGCGACGCGGTTTCCTCAAGCGCCGTACGGTCGCGCGCCACCAGCGTGACCGCCGCCCCTTCGGTGGCCAGCGTCACGGCGATCGCCCGGCCCATGCCGCGGCTGGCACCGCACACGATCGCGCGGCGCCCCTCCAGTCCCAGATCCATGCCCTGGCTTCCCTTCCCGAAAAATTACAGCCGCGAATAATCGCTGGAAAAGACGCGCGGCCGCATGCCGGCCACGAACCATGTGACCATGGAATAGATGTCATAGACCGGCAGCCCGGTCGCTGCGGCGACGGCGGCGGCATAGGGCGGCATGTTGGTACATTCCAGGACGATGGCGCCAACATCCGGATGCCGGCGCACCAGCGCCCGCGCGGCCTCCACCACGTCGCGCTCCGCCAGGGCGACGTCCATCGTCTCGCTTTCCGCCTTGATCAGGACGCGGAAGAACTCCGCGCCATCCTCGGTGCCCATGACGGGCGTGTCCGCGGGCGCCCCCACGGCGGCAAGGTGGGCCTGCGTAAGCGTCGCGGCGCAGACCGTCACGATGCCTGCCCGCCGGCCGGGCGGCAGTGTCGCGTTGACCCATGGAACCTGCATGAGCGACGATGTCGCGACCGGAACATTCAGGGCGGCGGCCAGTTGCGGCTGCAACAGGGCAAGAAAGCCGCAGTTCGTCGTGATGGCCGACACACCCAGGTCGATCAGGCGCCGCGCGGCGCGGATGAAAGGCTTCAGCCATTCGCGCGGGTCGCCCAGGACGATCCGTTCAGGGGTGGCACCCTCCACGACGCAGAGCTGCACGGGAAAGGGCCAGGTCTCGGCATTGCCCATGTCGCCCGGAATACGCGGGAAGCGTGCTTCCAGCATCAGGATACCGAGTGGTACCCCATATATGGCTCGTCCGCCCCGCGCGATCATGCCCGCCATCTTCCGCCGCTCCTAGCGTTTCAGCAACCGCTCGACGCCCGCTTTCATGCGTTCCAGCGCCTCGTCGATCATTTTGTCCGACGCCGCGTAGGAAAGCCGCAAATATCCCGGACCTCCGAAACAGAATCCCGGCACGGCCGCGACATGGCATTCGTGCAGGAAATACCGGCACAGCGCGGCATCGTCGGTCATATCCTTCCGTTTTAATTCCGGTCTAGCAAGGAGCCCGCGCATGTCCGCGAACGCATAGAATGCCCCGTCGGGCAGTAGGCAATGGACATGCGGGATCGTGTTGAGGCCGGCGACGATCCTGTCCCGGCGGCGGCGGAAGGCGTCGCGCCGTTCCGCTATGATGTCCTGCGGACCGTCCAGGGCCTCGATCGCGGCGATCTGGCTGATCGAGCACGGGTTGGAGGAGCTCTGGCTCTGCACGACCGCCATGGCGGCGATGATGTCCGGCGCGGCGGCGGCATAGCCCACGCGCCAGCCGGTCATCGAATAGGCCTTGGAGACGCCATTGACGATGACCACGCGGGGTTTCATGTCCGGGCAGATGGCGGCCATCGTGGCGAATGGTGCCGAATCATAGAGAACATGTTCATAGATATCGTCGGAGACGACGCCGACGCGGGGGGCCGTGCGCAGCACCTCGGCCAGCGCTGCGAGATGCGCCGCGCCATAGACGGCGCCTGTGGGATTGGACGGGGAATTGAGCAGCAGCCAGCGCGTCCGGGGGGTCAGTGCGGCGGCGAGCTGTTCCGGCGACAGGCGGAAACCGGTTTCCGCCGAGCACGGCACCACGGTCGCCGTGCCGCCGGCCAGCCGGATCATGTCCAGGTAGGTCGTCCAGCACGGAGACGGAACGATCACCTCGTCCCCCGGGTTCAGCGTCGCCATCAGGATGTTGAAAAGCACCTGCTTGGCTCCGGCGCCGACACTGATTTCGTCGCCGGCATAATCCAGGCCGTTCTCGCGCCTGAACTTGCGCCGGATCGCGGCCTTGAGTTCAGCGGTGCCGTCAAGGGCGGTGTAGCGGGTCTGGTTGGTCAATATGGCGCCGATGCCTGCCAGCTTGACATTGTCGGGGGTTGGAAAATCGGGCTCGCCCGCGCTGAGGGAGATGACGTCCCTGTGCGTCTCGGCGAGCTTTCGGGCTTCCGCGCCGATGCGGATAATCTCAGAAACGCCGATGCCGCTCAGCTTCGCGGATCTGGAAAATTCGGTCCAGCGACCCATGCTTGCATTCTTCCGTGTATTTTTCCGGTCATAAATTCGTAGCAGATCGGAAGACGCCGAACGCCGTCGTTTGACTTACTTTTGGTACGGTCATCATTCCATCGGAACGGGTGAAGGCCGCCCGATTCCGGCCGTCGGCGGCGACCGGGGCAGCAGGAGGGAAAAGGGACTGGTCTGGAAAACAAGACCCTTATACCCTCGGATCTCGGGATGAATCGACGATCGGGGCCTCTGCGCATGACTTCCGTGAAACAGGACGAGGCGATGGTCAACGCCTTCGACCCCGGCCGCCTGGCGGACTGCGATGCCGAGACGCGCGGCATGATCGAGCGGCGCATGCGCCTGCTCGGCCCGGCCTATCGCCTGTTCTACGAAAATCCGCTGCGCATCGAACGGGGGTGCGGCACATTCCTCTACGACCAGAACGGCGAGGAATATCTCGACGCCTATAATAATGTCGCCGGCGTCGGACATGCGCATCCGCGTGTCGCGGAGGCGATCGCGGCACAGGCTGCGCGCCTGTGTACGCACACGCGCTACGTGCAGGAACCCATCTTGCGCTATGCGGAGCGGATTCTGCCGAGCTTCGGCGGAACGCTGGCCGATGACGGCCACATCATGTTCACCTGCACCGGTTCGGAAGCCAACGACCTGGCGCTGCGCATCGCGCAGCACCATACGGGCCGGAACGGAATCATCATCACGTCCGAGGCCTATCACGGAAATTCCAGCCTCACGGCCGGGCTTTCACCATCGCTCGGGCGCCGCGCGCCACTGGGCCAATGGGTCCGGCAGGTCCCCACCCCCGATTCCTATCGTCTTCCGCGTGACACGATGGTTTCCTGGTTTCTCGACCACGTGGCGCGCCAGATCGACGATCTGGAACGGCACGGAAACGGGCTCGCCGCGTTCATCTGCGATTCCATCTTTTCCTCAGACGGCATCTACGACGATCCGGTCGACCTGCTGGCGCCGGTGGCCGATCTGGTGCGGAGCCGGGGCGGCGTCTTCATCGCCGACGAGGTCCAGGCCGGATTCGGCCGGACCGGCCAGGGATTCTGGGGCTATCGCCGCCATGGCGTCGATCCCGACATGGTGACGATGGGCAAGCCGATGGGCAATGGCTTTCCCGTCGCGGCTCTTGCCGTCCGCTCCGACATCGTCGCCGGTTTCGGACGCGACAGGCGCTATTTCAATACGTTCGGCGGCAATTCGGTTGCGATCGCCGCCGCCCAGGCCACGCTCGACATCCTGCGGGACGACGCCCTGCCCGAACATGCGGATCGCGTCGGGGACTATATCCGCGCCGGCTTCGCCGCATTGCGGAAACGCTTCCCGGTCATCGGCGATATTCGCGGTGCCGGCCTGTATGTCGGGGTGGAGATGGTCCAGGACCCGGCGAGCAAGGCGCCGGACGGCGTGCTGGCGGCACGCATCGTCAACGGCCTCAGGAACCGGCGCGTCCTGATCTCGGCAACGGGGCTTCACGCCAATACGCTCAAGATCCGTCCGCCGCTGGTGTTCACCACGGCCGATGCGGATCGGCTGCTGCATCACGCCGAAGCCCTTCTCGATGAATTGGCGGGATAAGAAAGCCGGCGAAGGTCGCGCCCGCTATCGTCGGCAGGCTCACGCGCCGCCCGGCCGCGTATTCGCCATCCCGGCTCCATCCGCCTCGGGCGCTTCTTCCGGCAGGCGTTCGGCCAGCAACGCGCGGCGCTCGCCAAGCCAGGCGCTGTCCAGAAGGTGATCCCGGCGCGGAAAGCGCGTATTCGGATGGATCAGCACGCTGAGGCTCCGATGATTGAGCATCAGCCACGGCACCAGGGTCGCAAACAGCGCGGTCTCGAAGGCGATCTGGTACATCGGCAGCGTGTGCGGCCCGACCGGCGCCTCATGCCAGCGGCCCAGCCGCACGGCGAAGCGGTCGGCGATGGCGGCGCGCAGGCGTTCGGCCTCCGCGCGCTCCTCCGCGCCGTCGAAATAGACATGGGCATGATAGCTGGCGATCGTCTCGACCGGTCGGATCGGCTCGGGCATCGGGGTCATCTGGCCTTCCACTGGTCGGTCCGTTCGGGACGGGCCTCGGACAGTGCCTTTTTCACGCCGGCAATGTCCAGGTCGGTGGCATAGACCGGCGTGCCGGGCTGCTGCCGCCAGGATTCGTCCAACCCGCCGGCATCCACCGCGTCGAAGCCGAGATCATGCACCAGGTCCATCACGATCCCCTTGGCGATTGGGTCGTCACCCGCGACGGGCAGGGCGATGCGCCCCGGCGTTCCCGGTGGCTTGCCGTTCTCCAGAAGATGCAGGAAATAGATATTGTTGAACGCCTTGATCACCGGATGCCCGATCGTCCGCGCCACCCAGCGGCTCTCCGGCAGGCCGGCCTCGATCGCCGCGACCATGCCGTCCCGCCGCTGCGGGTCATAGTTCCCGGTATCGACCACCGGCAATGCGGGCGGCACGTCCGCGAACAGGTCGTGGGGCAGATGCGGGACGTTCTTCTCCGGAATCGTCAGCACGATCAGGTCGACGCCCTTCACCGCCTCGCGTGGCGTCACGGCGGCGGCCCCGGTTTCCGCCGCCAGGTCGCCCAGCGTCTCGGGGCCACGGGAATTGGCCACCAGAACGGTATAGCCCAGCGCCGCCAGGCGCCGGGCCAGGGTGCCGCCGATATGGCCGGCGCCGATAATGCCGATTTTCATAGGCGTCTCCCCGGGCTGGCACCCTGCCGCTTTCCTGGAGCTATGAACGCGCCGGGGCCGGGGCAAGGGCCACGGCCGGATTGACGCCGCGTTCACGAAAGATCGTCCTCTTCCGAACATTTTGTAATTCGCCATGCGGGATCGCGTCTGGATTTCGCCACAACTGGCCAACATGATCCCGCCACCTGCAGGAGGAGAGCCAGGTGAAGACAAGACTGATTGCGGCCCTGGTCATGAGCTGCGCGATCGTGGGCGCCTCCGGCGCCTACGCCGATCCGTACGGCCCCGGCTATGACCGTGGCGGCCCGAACGGCCAGGGCGACAATCGCGGCCATGGCGGCGGCCCCGGCTATGACCGTGGCGGCCCGAACGGCCAGGGCGACAATCGCGGCCATGGTGGTGGCCCCGGCTATGACCGTGGCGGCCCGAACAATCAGGGCGACAATCGCGGTTATGGCGGCGGCCCTGGCTATGACCGTGGCCGGCCCGCCAATTATGGCGACAATCGCGGCCGTGGACCCGGCGGGCCCGGGTACGACCGCGGCGGCCCGTGGAATGGCGGCGGCCGCGTCTGGAGACGCGGCGATCGCTATGACGGCCCCCGTTCGGGCATGTGGGCAGTGCAGGACTGGCGGCGCTATCGCGGCCTCTACGCCCCGCCGCCGGGTTATTACTGGGTCCAGTATGGCAATCAGTTCCTGCTCACGGCCGTGGCCACGGGCATCATCGCCAGCGTGATCGCCGGTGCCTACGGCGCAGGGCCCATGGGGCCCGGGCCTTACTGAAACGGCGCGGCGGACGCCTCTCCCAGGGGCCCGTCAGCATGTCCGCATGGGCATGCCTGACATCCTTCATGGGGCGGGCCGCCGCGTGGCCCGGGCAGGATCGCCTGCCCGGCACGGATCAGCGTAAAGGGATTCAGTCGGGCCTGCGCGATCTCCGCGCGCCGGATTGATTCCGCGACCACCGATTGCATGCTGAAACGGGCGGGGCGAATGCCGTCGGCGATCTCCCGCGCGGTCAGGTCCAGCGTCAGGTCCCGCGATTGGGTCATGACGGCATGCCGGCTGGCGCACCCTGCCGGCGCTGCGGCTGCTGCCCGGGAAACGCGTCTGGCAGAACCCGTGCTGGGCCTAGGACGGGGCAAACCGGCGCGATCGCGCGGCGTCCTGCTGGAATCGCTTGGCGTGCGCGACGATTGATGCACACTCGTTCTGGAGTGCATATGCTGAAAGAGGCCGATTACCATGAGTGAATCATCCGGGCGCGTGTCCGAAACGCCCGTCGAGCCGCTGATCCTCGACCGCTGGTCGCCCCGCGCCTTTGTCGCCGCGCCGATTTCCGAGGCGGATCTTCTGGCCCTTCTCGAGGCCGGCCGCTGGGCACCGTCCGCCTATAATTCCCAGCCATGGCGCTTTCTCTATGCCCGTCGGGACACACCCGATTGGGAACGCTTCCTCTCCTGGCTGATCCCGTTCAACCATTCCTGGGCCCAGCACGCCTCGGCGCTGGTCTATGTCGCCTCGCACACCATCACGGCGGGCAAGGCCGAGCCGGTCCCCGCCCCGACCCACGCATTCGATGCCGGCGCGGCGGCCGTGCTGGTGCAGCTCCAGGCCGTCCGCGCGGGTTGGGCGACCCACCCGGTCAGCGGGTTCGACAAGGAGGTCGCGCGCGCGGGCCTGGAACTGCCGGACGATTATGCGTTGAACGCGGCCATCGTCATCGGCCGGCAAGGGCCGGCCGACATCCTGCCCGAAGGGCTGCGCGCCCGCGAAACGCCGTCCGGCCGGCGGCCATTGTCCGAACTGGCCTTCGCAGGACGGTTTCCCGCCCAGACGGGCGCATAGGTCCATGATGCCGGCCGGGTATCCCCGGCCAGCAGGGTTTTCAGGGCTGCCGCCCGAACAGGGCCGTCAGGCTGGCCGATCCCAGCGCATGGCTGTGCAGAAAAAAGCCGACCATCGCGCCGGACGCGTCTATGGGCACGCTCAGCGTCTCGGTATCCAGCGCGTGGACGGTAAAGATATAGCGGTGCGCGGGGCCCGGCGGCGGGGCGGCGCCGCCATAGACGTTGCCGCCGAAATCGGTGCGGGTCATGAACGCGCCGTCCGGCAGGTCGGCATCGCCCGATCCGGCGCCGGCGGGCAGGCTGGTGACGCTGGCGGGAATGTTCACCGCCACCCAATGCCACCAGCCCGAGCCGGTGGGGGCGTCGGGGTCGTACATCGTGACGGCGAAGCTGCGCGTGCCCTCGGGCGCGCCGCTCCATGCCAGCGGCGGCGAGATATTGCCGCCGCGATAGCCCATCCCGTCGAAGACCTGCGCGTCCGGCAGGCGCTCGCCGTCCTTGAAGGCGCGGCTGGTCAGGGTGAATGTCATCTCGGTCTGTCCTTCGTTGGCGGGGACGTTACCAGTTCTTGCTGACCATCCAGAATTCCTCCGACGTCAGGGTAATGACGGCACCGCCGGCGGGGGATTGGGCGGCAGCTTCGGCCAGGGCGGCGATGCGCTGGACCATCAGCGTCTTGCGGACATGGGCTTCGGACGTCTCGTCGCTGCCTTCCAGCACGCTCAGGGCGGATTTGCAGGCGCGGGCGACACGGGCGGCATCAAGCGCGGCATAGGACATGGCTCAGGCTCCGATTTGCAATGTGGGGGCGGGAGGCCCCAGAATGAAAGGCTGCCATTCTGACCGGCGGCGGCGCCACTGTCCAACCGTCGCATCGTGCCGGCGCGTTATGCTGGCCACGCGGCGCCGGATTCCGTAAACGGTGCGTCCGATGAGTGACCAAGTCTCCGATTTCGATTTCGACCTGCCCCCCGCCCTGGTCGCCGAACATCCGGCACGCCCGCGCGATGCCGCGCGCCTGCTGGACATCATGCCGACCGGCCCGTTCCATGACCGGGTGGTACGCGACCTGCCCACGCTGCTGCGGCCGGGCGACCTGCTGGTGGCCAATGACACCGCCGTCATCCCGGCGCAGCTCGACGCAAGGCGGGGCGAAGCACGGATCGGCATCACGCTGGACCGCATCCTGCCGGACGGGACCTGGCACGCGCTGGCCCGCAACGCCCGCCGGCTGCGCGCCGGCGACGTGCTGACCTTTCCGGGTACGCCCAACACCGCCAGCATTGTGTCGCGCGATGACGAGGGCGGGGTGATCCTGCGTTTCGATACCGAGGGCGAGGCCTTCGACGCCTTTCTCCAGAAGGCCGGCGTACTCGCACTGCCGCCCTACATCGACCGCCCCCAAGGACCCACCGAACAGGACCGGCAGGACTACGCCACCATCTTCGCCGCCCATCGCGGTGCCGTCGCCGCCCCCACGGCGGGCCTCCACTTCACCCCCCAGCTTTTGGCGGCGCTGGACGCGGCAGGCGTGGAGCGCTGCACCCTGACCCTGCATGTCGGCGCCGGGACCTTCCTGCCGGTGCGGGGCGACAGCATCGCCGGTCACCGCATGCATGCCGAACGCGGCGTGATCACCGAAGAAACGGCGGAACGCCTCAACCGCACCCGCCGCGCGGGCGGCCGGATCGTCGCCGTCGGCACCACGTCGCTGCGCCTGCTGGAAAGCGCCGCCGACCCCGACGGCACGATCCGGCCCTTCGACGGCGACACCGCGATCTTCATCCGCCCCGGCTACCGCTTCCGGGCGGTGGACCTGCTGATGACCAATTTCCACCTGCCGCGCTCGACCCTGTTCATGCTGGTCTGCGCCTTTGCCGGATATGACAGGATGCGCGACGCCTATGCCCATGCCATCGGCGCGGGATACCGCTTCTATTCCTATGGCGACGCCTGCCTTCTGCATCGCGCGCCGACTCCCGAGGGGACGGGCGCATGAGCACCGCATTCCGCTGGGTCGAGCAGGCCCGCTCCGGCCGGGCGCGGGCCGGGCACCTGCACACCGCCCATGGCACGGTACCGACGCCCACCTTCATGCCCGTGGGCACGGTCGGCACCGTCAAGGCGATGACGATGGACGCCGTGCGCTCCACCGGCGCCGGTATCGTGCTGGGTAACACCTATCACCTCATGTTGCGGCCGGGAGCGGAGCGGGTGCGTGCCCTGGGCGGGCTGCATCGCTTCATGGACTGGCCGGGGCCGATCCTGACCGATTCGGGCGGCTTCCAGGTCATGTCGCTGGGCCCGCTGCGCAAGCTGGACCAGGACGGGGTAACGTTCAGCTCGCATATCGACGGCTCCAAGCACCGGCTGACGCCTGAACGCTCGACCGACATCCAGCACGCGCTGGATGCCACAATCACCATGTGCTTCGACGAATGCCCGGCCCTGCCGGCCGCGCCCGAGGTCATCGCGCAGTCCATGCGGATGTCGATGCGTTGGGCCGCACGCTGCCGCGAAGCCTTCGTGCAGCGCCTCGGTTACGCCCAGTACGGCATCATCCAGGGCGGCACCGAGGCCGAATTGCGGGCCGAAAGCGTGCGCGCCCTGACCGGAATCGGCTTCGAGGGCTATGCCATCGGCGGGCTTGCGGTGGGCGAGGGGCAGGAACTGATGTTCTCCACGCTGGACGCCACCACCCCGCTGATCCCGTGGGACAGCCCGCGTTACCTGATGGGGGTGGGTACGCCAGACGACCTGCTGGGCAGCGTCGAGCGCGGGGTGGACATGTTCGACTGCGTCATGCCCACCAGGGCGGGGCGCACGGCGCGTGCCTATACCGAGCGCGGCACGCTGAACCTGCGCAATGCGCGGCACGCGGTGGATTCGCGCCCGATCTCGCCGCATTGCGACTGCCTGGCCTGCACGCGGCATAGCCGTGCCTATCTGCATCATCTGTTCCGTGCGAACGAGATCCTGGGGCCGATGCTGCTGACCTGGCACAATCTGGCCTATTACCAGCGCCTGATGCGCGGGATCCGGTCGGCGATCGTCGAGGGCTCGCTGGAGGCGCACGCGGCGTGGCTGCGCGCGCAATGGGCGATGGAGGACTGGACCCCGGACGAGATGCCACTGCCCGATATTCCACCGGTTCCCTGATGGAGCACGGCCAGCCGCCCGGCCGAGCTGTCGCGCTACGCGAGGCCATTCGCGACAAGGCGCTGGCGCTGGGCTTCGATGCGGTGGGATTCTGCGAGGCCGCGCTGGGGGATGGCGCCCGGCAGCGTCTGGCTGATTTTCTGGCGGCGGGCCATCATGGCGCGATGGGCTGGCTGGCCGAGCGGGTGGAACAGCGCGGCGATCCGCGCGTTCTGTGGCCCGAGGCCCGGAGCGTGATCGCGCTGGGCCTGTCCTACGCCCCGCCCGGCGACGCGCTGGCGACGACGCGCCTGGCGGACCGGGGGAATATCTCGGTCTATGCCCGTCATCGCGACTATCACGATGTGGTCAAGGGCATGCTTAAGCATCTGGCCCAGTTCGTGGTGGCTCAAGGTGCGCGCGCGGGAGCCGCGCCCGAGGTCAAGGTCTTCGTCGATACCGCACCGGTGATGGAAAAGCCTCTGGCTGAGCAGGCTGGGCTGGGCTGGCAGGGCAAGCACACCAACCTGGTCTCGCGCCGGCATGGAAGCTGGCTGTTCCTGGGTGAAATCTATACCACCCTGGTCCTGCCGGCATCCGATGCTTCGGGTGGCCGATGCGGGTCATGCCAGCGCTGCCTGGAGGCCTGCCCGACCGACGCCTTTCCCGCACCATACCAATTGGATGCGCGGCGCTGCATTTCGTACCTGACGATCGAGAATCCCGGACCGATCCCGGAGCAATTCCGGGTGGCGATGGGGAACCGGATCTACGGTTGTGACGATTGCCTGGCGGTCTGTCCCTGGAACCGCTTTGCCACGGAGTCGCGTCACATGAAGCTGCGGGCGCGCGAGGATCTGACGGCGCCACGCCTGGCTGAGCTGGCGCGTCTGGACGATGCGGGGTTCCGCGCCCTGTTCTCGGGCTCGCCCGTCAAGCGGATCGGCCGGGACCGGTTCGTGCGCAACGTGCTGGTGGCTATTGGCAATTCGGGGTATGCCGCCCTGGAGCCGGTGGCGCGAGACCTGTGTGATGATTCGAACGCCGTGGTAGCCGAGACCGCACGCTGGGCGGTCGGGCGACTGGCCGGATGAGCGGCGGCCTGGTCAAGCGCAGCCTGATTCTGTCCGGGCATCGGACCAGCGTGGCGCTGGAACCCGAATTCTGGGCGGCGCTGGAACGCATGGCACGTGCGCGGGGGCTTGGCCTGCCGGCGCTGATCGCCGGTATTGACACCGCGCGCGATCCGGTGCGGCCTTTGGCGTCCGCGCTGCGGGTCGCAGCGTTGCATGCGGCGCAGGCACGCGCTGATTTGGGGGGGACGCCGCACGCATGCTAGACCATAGGTGGTCCGGACATCTGGGCGGGAAGAATGGCGATCTGGGGTAAATTATTCGGCGGTGTGGCAGGGTTCGCGGTTGGCGGCCCCATGGGCGCCGTGCTGGGCGCGGCGCTTGGTCATGCGGCGGATAACGGATCGATCCTGGAAACGCCCGTCGGCGGCTGGACCGACCGCTGGGGCCCCCGAATGAATGCCGACCCGAATGGGGCAGCCACTTTCGTGGCGGCCAAGCTGGCATCGGTGATGGGCAAGCGCGACCAGCTCTATGGGCTGGTGATGGTCGTGTTATGCGCCAAGGTCGCCAAATGCGACGGGCCGGTGAACCGGGCCGAGATCGACGCCTTTAAGCGCCGGTTTCAGATCCCTGTCGAAAATGCAAGCGATGTGGGCCGCCTGTTCGACCAGGCACGGCAGCGGGTTGATGATTTCGAATCCTTCGCCGTCGAGTTGGGCCGGGCGTTTCACGACAAGCCTGAGATGCTGGAAGAGGCGCTCGCCGTCCTGTTCGGCATCGCCCGCGCCGATCTGGGGCCGGACGAGGCGCTGCATCCAGCGGAAATCCGTTTCCTGCGGCGAGTGCACCAGGCCTTCGGCCTCGGCCCCGGGGCGTGGGACCGTGCCGAATCCGGTGGCGCCCGGCCCGATGTGAGCGAGATCGACGCCTATGCCGTGCTGGGCGTGGCCCGCAATGCGACGGACACCGAAGTGCGCGCGGCCTGGCGTGTCCTGGTGCGCGAACATCATCCCGACGCCATGACGGCCCGAGGTGCCGACGAGGCGGCACTGGAGGCCGCGGCCGGGCGGATCGCGCAGATCAATGCGGCGTGGGACCGGGTTAAGCGCGACCGGAAGCTGTAGCCCGCCTGACCGTCGCAGCCACCGTATGGGCCAGTGCCCGATAGGCTTGGCCGGCGGGGCTGTCGGGGGCCGATATGACGATGGGGGCGCCGGCGTCGGCGCTGGCGCGGATATCGGCCAGAAGCGGGATTTCGCCCAGGAAAGGCACGCCCAGCGCATCGGCCTCCGACCGGGCGCCGCCATGGCCGAACAGGTCGGTGCGGTGGCCGCAGTTCGGGCAGCAGAAATAGGACATGTTCTCGACCACGCCGAGCACGGGGACGTTCATCTTCTCGAACATCGCGATTCCGCGCCGGGCGTCGAGTAGCGCGATATCCTGCGGGGTGGAGACGATGACCGCGCCCGCCAGCGAGACCTTCTGCGCCAGCGTCAGCTGCGCGTCGCCGGTGCCGGGGGGCATGTCCACCACCAGCACGTCCAGCGCGCCCCATTCCACGTCGCCCAGAAGCTGGCCCAGCGCGCCCATCACCATCGGGCCGCGCCAGATCATCGCCTGCCGTTCGTCCACCAGCAGGCCGATGGACATGGCGCGGATACCCCACGCCTCCAGTGGCGCCATGCGGCCCTCGCGGATCTGGGGCGGTTGGTGCAGGCCCATCATGCGCGGCAGGGAAGGGCCGTGGATATCGGCATCGAGCAGGCCGACGCGCAGCCCCTCCATCCCCAGCCCGACGGCCAGGTTCACGGCGGTGGTGGACTTGCCGACGCCGCCCTTACCCGAGGCCACGGCGATGACGGTACGCACCTCCGGCAGGATCGGCCCCTGCGTGGGGCGACTGCCGGGGCCGCCCAGATTCAGCGGCCGGTGGCCGCCACCCGGTGCGGGTGCGGGGGCTGATGCGGGGCGGTGGGCGGTGAGGATCACACTAGCGGCACTGACGCCGGGCAGGGCGCGCAGCGCCTGTTCGGCCGCCGGGAGCAGGGGCTGGATGCGTCCGGCCGCCGCCCGGTCGGTGGCCAGGGCGACATGCAATGTCCCGTCGCGCAACATTGTCGTATCCAGGGCCGCATGGTCCAGGATCGTCGATCCGTCCGCGTCGCGGACCTGACGCAGGATGTCGGTGATCTGCGCCGGCGTGGGTTCCGTCATGGTCAGTCCTTCCCTGGCGGCCGCGTGGGGCGTGGTCGCGTCGTTGCCCGGACATAGGCGAAAACCGTCTGCGCGCAAATCGGAATGGTCGCACGGGCATGTTCGGGGCATATGTAAGAAATCGCAACGGGACTGGAGTGGCGGGCGGTTCCGCTCCATTTGTCGAAAGACGCCGCATGTTGCGGCGGAGAGGAGAACCGGCTGATATGACTGCATCCGGGCCTCGCCCGCAGGTTTCGTCCGGGTCAGGACAAGGGGCGACGGTGTCTGTGAGGCCGTCCGGGAGCCGGCGCGACCATCGGATCGATGCACTGCGCGGCGTCGCGCTGCTGATGATGTTCGTCGACCATATTCCGCAGAACGTGCTGAACCGCTTCACGTTGCGCAATGTCGGCTTTGCCGACGCGGCGGAGATCTTCGTGCTGCTGGCGGGCTATGCCTCGTGGCTGGCCTATGGCCGGAATTTCCAGCGGGTGGGGTTGCGTGCCGGTGTGGGCCGGGTGTGGCGGCGTTGCGCGCGGCTGTATGTTTTCCAGGCCGTCATGGTGGTGGTGACAACGGCGACCATCCGCTACTGGCGTGCCTTCTGGCCGGTGCCGGTCGATTTCCTCGAACCCGAACTGGCGCATGGGCTGAGTTCCTTCTGGCGTGTCATGTTCCTCGACGCCCTGCCCAGCAATCTGAACATTCTGCCGCTCTACATGGTGCTGCTGGGTGTCTTTCCGCTGATCTACCTGCTGATCCGCACGAGCCTGCGGCTGACGCTGGCGCTCAGTGGCGGCCTGTGGCTGTTGATCAATCTCGACCCCTCGATCAATTTCCCCAACTGGCTGGACCCGGACGGGTGGTATTTCGACCCGCTGGCCTGGCAGTTCCTCTTCACTCTGGGGGCCTGCGGCGCCGTGGTGGCGGGGCGGCATGACGGCAGCCTGCCGCGCCGGGGCTGGCTGCGCTGGGCCTGCGGCGTCTATCTGGCGGTTTCCGCGCTGGAGGCCTTTCCCTGGCAGCAATGGGGCCTGCCTGACCTGCGGCCCTTCGCCCTGACTGCGCCGGACAAGAGCGTGCTCGCGCCGCTGCGGCTGCTGGACGTGCTGGCGATCTTCTATCTCGTCCAGTCCTCGCACGGTGTGCGCGGTGCCGCCGAAGGGCGCATCGGGCGGGTCATGGCGCTGTTCGGGCGCCATTCGCTGGAAGTCTTCTCGGTCGGGACGGTGATCGACCTGTATGCCCGGCTGGTCTTTACCTCCTTCGGGTCCGGCTGGATGCTGCAGATCGCGGTGAATGTGATCGGATTCACGATCCTGTGGGGCCTGGCGGCGGTTCTCGACCGGGCCCGTGTCAGGCAGAAACAACTTCAGGCGGGACGCGCTCCGGCGGCTGAGGTGCGCGGCAATCCGGCGCCCGCCGCGACCGTGATGGAAAGAGCCCATTGATGAATGAAGCGACCGATCTTCCGCCCTCTCCTGTCCTGCCGCGCCTGACCGATCGGCTGCGGCGCGGCCAGAAGGTGCATGTGACCCTGTTCGGGTCTTCAACCACCGAAGGGATCGGCGCCAGTAGTCCGGAACATGGATTCGCCGCAGTTTTTGAACGGACTTTCGCCCCTTTCGTGACCGGTGGGCTGACGGTGATCAATCGCGGAATCGGCGGCAATGGCGCGCAGGAGATGCATGATCGGCTGTCCGGCGTGCTGGCCGACGAGGCGGACCTTGTGATGTGGCAGACGGGCAGCAACGACGCCTGGCAGGGCGTGAAGCTGGAAACCTATGAGGACCTGACGCGCCAGGACCTGATGACCACCCGTGGCACGGGGGCCGATCTGGCACTGATCGACCCGCAATATTGCCGCATGCTTGAGGAATGCGCAGCCTTTCCGCCTTTCGTCCCGGCCGTGCACCGCATCGGGGCGGAATTGGGGATCCCGGTCTTTGGGCGCTATGCCCGCATGAAATCCTGGTGCGCGGAACTGGGCATGGAGCGTGACGAATTGTCGCCCGATGGACTGCACATGGGTGACCAAGGCTACCTGCTGCTGGGGGAGGCGGTCGCGCGGTGGCTGGTGGAGCTGACGGGGGCGCCGGTGGGAGCGTTCGCGCATGGCGGGTGATTGCCGGTGGGACGGTCCGCCCTTCCGATTTGGGCGCGATCATGCTCTAGGATAGTCGGATCACGACGACCTGCCTGGTGGAAGCGCTTTACCCCATGTCCCTGCCTGTTCCGGTTTCCCATCGTCCGTTCGCCGCTGTCGGGCTGGCGGCGGCTCTTTCCCTGATCGCGGCGGGGGGTGCCCGGGCTGAACCCGCGATGGTGGCATCCCCGCAAGTTGATGCCGCGCCGTCGATCCGCCTGCCCGCGCCGGGCCGGGGTACCCCTGACAGTTTCGCCGACCTGGCGGCGCGGCTGCTGCCGGCGGTGGTCAATGTCTCGACGACCGAGACGGTCAAGCCGGGGGACGATGAGGGGGATTCGGAGGGCGATGGCGAGGACGCGCCGCAGATCCCGAATTTCCCCGAGGGGTCACCCTTCGAGAAATTCTTCCACGACTTCATGAGCCACCAGAACGGCCCCGAGGCCGCGCCGCGCAAGATGCAGGCCCTGGGATCGGGCTTCATCATCGATGCGTCGGGGATCGTTGTCACCAACAACCACGTCATCCGGCATGCGGACCAGATCACGGTGACGCTCCAGGACAATACCGTGCTCAAGGCCAGGCTGCTGGGCCATGACGACCGGACCGACCTCGCGGTACTGAAGGTCGAGACGCCTCACCCGCTGCCGGCCGTGTCCTTCGGCGACAGCGATCATGCGCGGGTTGGCGACTGGGTGTTGGCGATCGGCAACCCGTTCGGCCTGTCGGGCACGGTGACGGCGGGCATCATCTCGTCGCGTGGCCGCAATATCGAGCAGGGGCCGTATGACGATTTCATCCAGACCGATGCGCCGATCAACAAGGGCAATTCGGGTGGCCCGCTGTTCGACATGCAGGGGCAGGTGATCGGGATCAATACCGCGATCTATTCGCCGTCCGGCGGGTCGATCGGCATCGGGTTTTCGATCCCCTCGGCCGAGGCGCGGGGAATCATCGATCAGCTGCGCCGCACCGGCAAGGTCTCGCGCGGCTGGATCGGCGTGCGGATTCAGGACGTGACGCAGGATATCGCCGATGGGCTGGGGCTGAAGGCCGCGCACGGCGCGCTGATCGCCGGTGTCGAGGCCAAGGGGCCGGCCGCCGCCGCCAAATTGCAGGTCGGTGACGTGATCCAGACGCTGAACGGCAAGGATATCGACGGTCGCGCCCTGCCGCGCCTGATGGCCGATACCGCCCCCGGACAGGTGGTGAAGCTGGGCGTCTGGCGGCATGGCCAGGAGGTGACGGCCTCGGTCACGGTCGGTGCGTTGCCGGAAGACCCCAAGGAAGCGCCGGCACCCAAGCCTGATACGAAGGCGCAGGGCAGCGTGCAGCTTCAGGGGCTGGGCCTGACCGTGGGGGCAATCGACGACGTCGCCCGTCAGAAATTCAACCTGCTCGAAGGGCAGAAGGGCGTGGTCGTGACCAGCGTGGCACAGGACGGCGCGGCGGCCGACCGTGGTTTGCGCGCCGGAGATGTGATCACGCAGGTCCAGCAGGCGGAGGTTGCCACACCCGCTGACCTGCGGCGCCTGGTCGATGCGGCGCGGGCGAAGCACCGGCGGTCGATCCTGTTCCTGGTCCAGAACGGCGACGGTCTGCGTTGGGTGCCCCTGTCGCTGGCGGACGATACGAAATAAATTCCGTGGCCGAATGATGGAGCATGACGCCAGGACGGCGGGCGCACCGGCCGCGCCGCCGCCCGCGCGCTGGGCGGCGATTCGCCGGCTGCTGGAGCCAAGGGGGGCCGAGATCCGCCAGGCGGCGCGCTTACTGGTGTCCGTTCTGCTGTCGGATCTTCTGGCGCGGGCGGTGCATCTGCATGAGCCGGTGTGGTCGGTGATCACCTCGGTCATCGTCACGCAGAGCCGCATCACCCAGACCCTGACCACCGGGCGCGACCAGATCGTGGGCACGCTGGTGGGCGCGGGGGCGGGCTTGTTCGCCATCTTGCTGGTCCAGACCGGGACGATGCCGGGCTGGCTGGCCTTCTGGCTGGCGCTGACACCGCTGGCGCTGCTGGCGGCGGCGCGGCCGAACCTGCGCTTTGCCGCCGTGACGCTGATGATTGTCCTGCTGTTTCCCATCAGCGGCGACCCGTTCCTGCGGCCGCTGGACAGGATTGCCTCGATCCTGATCGGCGTCGTGACCTCGCTGGTGGTCACGATGTTCGTGCTGCACGATGGGGCGCGGGGTGATGTGCTGACCGCCTCGGGTCGGCTGATCGCCGATATCGCGGATTTGCTGGATCGGGCGCTGCGCGGCGAACTGGACCATGACACGATCGAGACGATCGACGAGGCCTGCCGCACCCATCTGCAGGAAATCTACGGCGCGGTGGCCGAAACCCGGGTGGAGGGGCTGCGCGTCCTGCGCCGGCGGCCCGATCCACTGCTGGATGTTCTGCCGGGGCTGCTGCGGCGCCTCCGTGGCAGCGCCGTCTTCGCCGCCCGGGCGGCGACCGAAGCCGGGGAATTGCCGACCGTGGATGCCGCGCTGGATGCCGAACGCCGGGCGCTGGCACGCGTGTTGTCGCAGCTTTCCCGCCGCTGCGCCCGCGCGGCGCGCGGGCGCCGGCTGATCGCGCGGGAGGATGCGGCGACGGTACTGGCCGTGCTGCACCCGCCAGGCCCGCACTGGAGCCCGCCCATGCAGTTTACGTTGGGGATGCTGCATGACGATCTGGAGCGCGCGGTTCGGGCGGTCTGGTCTGATGGTGCGGCGCTTCCATATCCAGAGGCGAACAAAAACGGAGGGTAGACGCCATGCTGAACCGGACGATTCTGAAGGCTCTTCCGGCTGGTGTATCCGCCCCGGCCTATGATCCGGCTACCATCGGAACCGGCATCGTGCATTTCGGCGTTGGCAATTTCTTCCGCGCGCACGAGGCCTTCTACGTTGATCGCTGCCTGGCGCTGGCGGGACAGCAAGGGTGGGGCATTGTCGGTGTCGGCCTGACGGCGGGTGGACGTTCCGAACGCAAGGCCGAACAGTTCGCGGCGCAGGATTGTCTCTATTCCCTGACCGAAGCCGCCCCGGACGGTGGGCGCGCGGTGCGGGTGATCGGTGCCCTGCGTGGGTACCTGCTGGCCCCTGCCGACCCGAAGGCGGTGCTGGACCTGCTGGCCGACCCGTCGGTGCGCATTGTCAGCATGACGATCACCGAGGGTGGCTACAATATCGACGAGACGACGGGGGAATTTCGCCTGGATCATGCTGCGGTGCGGACCGATCTGGCCAGCAGTGCCCCGACGACGATCTTCGGCTATGTTGTCGAGGCTCTGGCCCGGCGCCGGGCCGCCGGGGTGGGGCCGTTCACCGTGCTCTCCTGCGACAATCTGCGCCATAATGGGGATGTCGCGCGGACGGCATTCCTGGGTTTTGCCAGGGCGCGCGATCCGGACCTCGCTGCCTGGATCGAGGCGCATGTCTCCTTCCCCAACGGCATGGTCGATCGCATCACGCCGTCGGTGGATGATGCGACTGCCGGTGCGCTGAATGCCGCCAGCGGGCTGGACGACGCGTTGCCGCTGGTGACCGAGGATTTCACCCAATGGGTGGTGGAGGACCGGTTCTGCGCCGGCCGGCCGGCGCTGGAAGAGGCTGGCGTCCAGTTCGTCACCGATGTGACCGGTTATGAGCACGTGAAGGTGCGGATGCTGAACGCGTCGCATATCCTGCTGGCCTTTCCCGGTATCCTGCTGGGCTATCGCCAGGTGGATGAGGCGCTGCGCGACCCCGATCTGGCGCGGCTCGTCAATGCCTATCTGGAACTGGATGTGATTCCGCGTCTGGACGCGCCGCCGGGACTGGACCCGCAGGATTATCGGCGTAGCGTGCTGCGGCGCTTTTCCAACCCGGCGATGGCGGATCAACTGCTGCGGATCGGCGGCGATGGATCGTCCAAGATCCAGGTTTTCTGGACCGAGACGGTAAGGTGTGTGCTGTCAGATGGTGGAGATCTGCGGCGTATCGCCTTCGGCATCGCCGCCTATCTGGAAGCGCTACGTGGGGCGGACGAAACGGGCGTGCCATACACGCCCACCGAACCGACGCTGGACGCCACGCAACTGGAACTGGCGGAGGCCGAAGATTTGGGGGCGGCCCTGGCCCTTCCCGCCTTCGATGGCTGGCGCGATATTCAGTCTCCCGCGCTGACCGACGCCATCGTCACCGCGCGTCGGGCCATTCGTGACATCGGTGTGCGGGCGGCGCTGGTGCAGTATGGCGGCCTGCCGGACTGATGGCTTTGCCGGGCGCTGTGTCAGGCGGGATGTACCGCGCGGATCATCAATCGCGCCTTGGAGTCATAGCTGGCCAGGATCGTGGCGGTCTCGGGCAGGTCGATCGGGGTGAAGCCGACCCGCAACCAGTAGGCTCCGGCGCTGCCGGTGGCGATCAGCGCGATCCGGGACAGGCCGGCCTGTCCCGCGCGCTGGGCCAGGATCGCCAGCGCGGCGCTGGGGGCGCCCCGGCCCCTGGCACCGGGCAGCAGCGCGATATCATGCAGGTACCAGCAATCCGGACGTGTCGGCAGCACGCCCAGCGCGCAATCCAGCGCCGGCGGGGCGGTGGCGCACCAGGGATGGCTGAGGACATAGCCCTCGGGCCCCGTGCCGCCATCGAGGACCAGGCAGCCTGAGGGGCATAGCGCCAGTCGCTCGGTAAAGACCGCCGCATCCTCGGGATAGGCGGGATGCACCTGTGCCGCGATATTGAGCACGGCGGGCAGGTCGTCCGGGCGCATGGCGCGCCAGCTTGCCTGGCGGGGCCCGAGTGGAGAGGGGGCGGTTGGCATGGGCGGTAAAAACGCTCTCGACAGGCAGGCGACAACTCCAGCATAGCATGCGGCGCGCGGGCGGATAGCGTCGGGAATATATCGAGATTGGGGACGGTGCGGGATGGAGGATACGCGTCTGACGGTGCGGATCGACGCGCATGACGCGCCGTTGCTGGGTCATGGCAAGATCCGCCTGCTGGAAGCCATCGGTGCAAGCGGCTCGATTTCCGGCGCCGCGCGGGCGATGGGCATGTCCTACCGGCGCGCGTGGCTGCTGGTCGAAGCCATGAACGCGGCCTTCGTCGAGCCGCTGGTCGCGACCCGTCCGGGCGGGGGCGGCGGTGCCGAACTGTCGCCGGCGGGGGCTGAAATCCTGCGCCTGTATCGTGAGGTCGAGGAACGGGCGGCACAGGCGGCCCTGCCGGCCCTGCGGGAACTGGCCGCGCGCCTCGCGCCGCGCTGGTGATGCCGTGTTTGGGAATTGTAACGGCGCGCCGCAATATGGCCACAGGCCTTTGTCATAATTAAAAGATTGCCTGTATGGCAGGAAAGTGCCGGCGCCGTGGCGTCCGGTGGCAGATCATAGACGGATGGCGCCGCGGGGTGCGGCGTCCGGGGAGTTGGGATGTTAAGACGCGATCTCGTGAAGACCGGGGCGGGTGTGTCGCTGCTGTCGCTGCTGGGGGCAGGCGCACGCGCGGCCCATGCCGACGCGCCGGGCGCCCCCGCGCCGACCGGGGCCTTCGATGCCAGCACGGTGCGGCGGATCGCCGAACGCCTGTCGCGCAGCGCCTATCGCGCGCCCGACCAGACGCTGCCTTCGGCGATCGATTCGCTGAATTTCGACCAGTACCGCTCGATCGCCTATCGCGAGGATCAGGCGCTGTGGCACGGCCAGAATCTGGCCTTCGACGTGGAATTCTTCCCGCGCGGTTTTCTCTACCGTCCGCGCATCGAGATCTATGAAGTCGCGGACGGCAAATCGTCGCCGGTGCCCTATAGTCCCGACCTGTTCACTTATGGCGACCCGAAGCTGAAGGTCGCGGATAATGTGGGCTTTGCCGGGCTGCGGCTGCGTTATGCGATCAACACGCCGGGCGTGATGGAGGAATTCTGCGTCTTTCTCGGCGCGTCCTATTTCCGCGCGGTGGCGAAGGGACAGAATTACGGTCTGTCGGCGCGGGGTTTCGCCGATGGGACGGGTAATCCGAAGGGCGAGGAATTCGCGCTGTTCCGCGCTTTCTGGCTGGAGAAGCCGCAGCCGGGCGTCGATTCCGTGGTCGTGCATGCGCTGCTGGACAGCCCGTCGGTCGCGGGGGCCTTCAGCTTCACCATCCGTCCGGGTGACATGACCGTCTTTGACGTCCAATCCTATGTGTATCCGCGCACGAAGATCGACGAGCCGGGCATCGCGCCGCTGACGGGCATGTTCTATTTCGACGCCAACGACCGTAATCATGTCGATGACTGGCGCCCCGCCGCGCATGACAGCGAGGCGCTGTCGATCTGGACCGGCAGCGGCCAGCAATTGTGGCGGCCGCTGCGCAATCCGCGCGACCTGCAATTCTCGGCTTTTTCGGACAATTCGGTGCGCGGCTTCGGCCTGATGCAGCGCAAGCGTGCCTTCGCCGATTTCGAGGATCTGGCGCTGAATTACGAAAAGCGTCCGTCGCTGTGGATCGAGCCGATCGGTGACTGGGGCGCCGGCGCGGTCGATCTGGTGGAAATCCCGACGCCGAACGAGGTGAACGACAATATCGTCTCGTTCTGGCGCCCGGGCGGCGGGCTGGCGGCGGGCAAGGAATATGCCTTTACCTATCGCATGTACTGGGGGTGGGATACGCCCTGGCCGACCCGGCTGGCGCGGATTGCCGCCACCCGCGTGGGCGCGGTGACCGACGACCCGGCCGCGCGGTTCTTCGCGATCGATTTCAGCGGCGCACCGTTCGACAATCTGCCGCCCGATGCCAGGTTCCATCTCGTGCCCAGCAGTTCGGCCGGCACGATCCGCAATGTTGTGGTCGAGCCTGATCCGGCCATCCATGGCTGGCGCACGACATTCGAATTCGCGCCCGGTGATGCCAAGATCGCCGAGCTGACCTGTGTTCTGGCCAATGATGCGGGACCGGTATCCGAGCAATGGACCTATCGATGGACACCTTAGGAGAAAGCGCGCGGACGGGCGCGGACGGCGGGTTCGGGCGTGGACCGGGCGGCGGCGGCTTTCGTGCCCTGCCTGACGAATCCCCGATGGAGATGGTGGCACAATCGCTGTCGGCGTTGCCCCTGACGCATGGCCGGCCGCGTACGCCGGTAACTGAACCTTCGCTGATAGCGCTGCGGCGGCTGGCGGTGATCGGTTCGGCCACCCTGCTGACGGCTTATGGCGCCTACGAGATGAACCGGGTGCTGAACTCGGCGGGCTATTCGGTGCTGGGCGTGGTCGTGCTGGTGCTGTTCGTGCTGCTGTTTCAGTGGATTGCGCTGGCCTTTACCTCCGCCCTGGGCGGTTTCGTGTCGCTGTTGCGGCACGGCGGACTGGGGTTGGGGATTGCGCGGGAGGGGGCGCTGCCTTCGCTGTCCAGCCGTACCGCCCTGCTGATGCCGACCTATAATGAAAGCCCGGGGCGGGTGATGGCCGGGCTGCGCGCCATGTATGACAGCCTGGCGGCGACGGGCCGGCTGGAATCGTTCGATTTCTTTATCCTGTCCGACACCACCAATCCTGATGTGTGGGTCGAGGAAGAGGCCGCGTTTCTGGCCCTGCGGGCCGCGACGGGTGGAGATGCGCGCATTTTCTACCGTCGGCGACCGGTGAATACCGAGCGCAAGGCGGGCAACATTGCCGAATGGGTGCGCCGCTTCGGCGGGGCCTACGCGCAGATGCTCACGCTGGATGCCGACAGCCTGATGGCGGGCGCAACGGTGGTGCGCATCGTTGCCGCGATGGAGCGCCATCCGGGTGTGGGCCTGATCCAGACCCTGCCGGAAATCGTCAACGGCACCACGCTGTTCGCGCGCATGCAGCAATTCGCGGGCCGGGTCTATGGACCGCTGATCGCCCACGGCATTGCCTGGTGGCACGGCGCGGAGGGCAATTACTGGGGGCATAATGCGGTGATCCGCACCCGTGCCTTCGCCGAGCAGGCCGGCCTGCCGCACCTGCCGGGGCGCAAGCCCTTCGGCGGCCATATCCTCAGCCACGATTTTGTCGAAGCCGCGCTGATGCGCCGGGGTGGCTGGGCCATCCACATGGTGCCGGGCCTGTCTGGTTCGTACGAGGAGAGCCCGCCCTCGCTGACCGACATCGCGATCCGCGACCGTCGCTGGTGCCAGGGCAATCTGCAGCATGCCAAGGTAGTGGGAACGCGCGGCCTGAACTGGGTCAGCCGGATGCATATGCTGATGGGCATCGGCTCCTACGTCACCTCGCCGATGTGGCTGCTGTTCCTGCTCGCGGGTATCCTGATTTCGCTGCAGTCCCGCTTCGAGAAGCCGGAATATTTCGGCGATACCAAATCCCTGTATCCGAACTGGCCGCACGTCGATCCCCAACAGGCGAAATACGTGTTCATCGTCACCATGGGAATCCTGCTGGCGCCCAAGCTGTTGGCCTATGTGGCGCTGCTGTTCGATCCGGCGGCGCGCCGGGGCTGCGGCGGTGCGGTGCGGGCGGCGCTGTCGGTGCTGGTCGAGACGCTGATCGGCGGCCTGGTCGCGCCGGTGGCGATGCTGATCCAGACCTCTGGCGTGCTGTCGATCCTGCTGGGGCGGGATTCGGGTTGGAATGCGCAGCGGCGTGACGATGGCGGGGTGCCGTTCATGGAGACGGTGCGGGGCTACTGGGTCTATACGCTGTTCGGCCTGGTTCTGGGCGGATGTGCGTGGAGCGTGTCGATCCCGCTGTTCCTGTGGATGATGCCGGTGCTGCTGGGGCTGGTCTTTGCCATCCCGCTGGCGGCTGCGACCAGCAGCCGCGATGCGGGACAGGCATTGAGGCGAGCCAGGCTGCTGCTGATCCCCGAGGAAACGTCGCCGCCGGACATCCTGCGCCGCGCCGCCGCCGCCAATGCCGCCCGGCCGGAGGCCGAGGGGGGCGAGGCGATCCATCTGCTGCTGGCCGACCCGGCGCTGATGGCGGCGCACCGCGCGATGCTGCCGCCGCCGCGACGGCCCGGCGACCCGATCAATCCCGATCTGCTGGTGGGTTTGCTGAAACTGGCGGAAAGCCCCGATGCCGACAGCGCCGCTTCGCGATTGGGGCGGACGGAAAAGGCTGCGGTGCTGGGCAGTGCGGATGGTCTGGCGCGGCTTGATGCCCTGCGGGGCAGTGGGCTGCGCGCCTGAATGACGGGGCAGGATGCGCCAGCGTCCTGCCCCTGACGGTTGTTTACTTCGGCGGGGCGGCGGGCTGGTCCAGCGCCATGCAGGCACGGGCCAGCTTGGGGTCGTTGCCGTTCTTTTCACACAATGCGGTGGCGTCCGGGCTGCAGGACTGGACTGCGGTTTCGAAATCCGTTTCCAGCACATCACGCGCGACCCCGACATCGGGATCGTTGGTCCGTTTCTGTTCGGCTTCCAGCGTGTCCTGGGTCTTGTGCAGTTCGGTCAGGGCGTCGACGCATGGCTGGCTGGTGGCGTTGGGGTCGCTTTGCAGGACCGCGACCAGTTTCTGTAGTTCGACCGTGGTGGAGGACGGCGCCCCCTCCTCATCGTCCTGCGCGATCGCGGGAGAGGCGGCGAGGATGCCGGACAGGAACAGGATGGCCAGCCGGCCGGGATGGGTGATCGTCACACTGGGCATTCCACTGGCGCGAGGCCCCGGGGACGCGACGCGTGCTGCTCGACAGCGATCCCGTGCTTTCCCCGGGGGGCGCCGGGCCGGTCTGGCGGCGGCGCCGCGGGATCGGCGGGACTATGGCAGGAAGTGCCGGTGGACGAAAGGGCGCCGGGCGCGACGCCTGCCTGCGCGCCGCGACGCTTTCAAGGGGAAGATGGATTGTGGGCGGCGTAGTTCCGCAGCAGGAGGGCCTGGATGTCCTCATCGGGATTGCCCAGCCAGCTTTGCAGGAACGGATGCTGCGCGTCGGGCCGGACATGCAGCACCCCCCAGGCGGCGTGGCCATCGGCTGCGAAAACGATATCGAGCTGGTTGTTGCCGCAATCGTGCGGCTTGCACAGATGCCCCAGCAGATAGGCGTGGCCCCCGGTTGCGACCGGCGTCACGGGCGTCGAGGTGGCTTGTCCGCGACTGATCCAGTCCGGAAAGCGCTGCATGACGACATAGGCCCGGCGATAGGGGGCCTCGAGCAGCAGGTCGGCGGTTTGCGGCGGTTCGGTCGCCCTGGCGGGATGGTCGATCAGAAGCAGGGCAATGGAGCAGGCATGGATGAGACGCGTAAGACGACACGGCACGTCGGCATGGCTCCTGAGATGAAGGTGAGCGTCTTCCGGCGCTGCCTGATACCGGCACATCGTCAGATTCATGCCAAAACCTTCGACTGCCCGAGGTCACAGGACGCTTATCCGGACGCGAAGTTTAAAATATTCTTCCCGTAGCCCATTTTTGGGGTGGAAACGTAAGGCGGGGCTACCCGTGGCAGGGTGCGTCCGTCTGGTGTAGGATCGCCCCATCAGCCGCGTGCCGGCGCACCGCCCGTTCAGGAATATCGTCCCCGCCATGCGCCAGCGTTTCGCGCCCTCGTCTGTCTTGCCCCGGTTACCGAACCCGAAAAAGCTCAAGCTCGGGGTGCTGGTCGTGCTTGCCGTGGCTTATGGCGTGCTGTTCGTGACACTGTCGCGGCATCCCAAGGCGCCGCCCAAGCCGCGTTACACCGCCATCCCGGTGGCGGTGGTCAAGACCGCGCCACAGATCGAAGCCGCCCCGCCGGTGCCTTCCGTGCAGCTTCAGCCGGTGCCGACGGTCGAGATTCCGCAGCCGCGCCTGACGATCCGCTGAAGCGGCGGGCCGCTCCCGGCCCGTTTTTCCGATCGTGCCTTCAGGCCGGCGCCTGACAGATATCGACCCAGATGGCCTCGGTCAGTTCGGCCAGCCGGCCGGGCGACAGGCGCACGGCGCTGTTGATCGCGCCGGCGGCGGGAATGACCGTTTCGAAAGCGCGCAGCGATACATCGCAATAGACCGGTAGCGGGGCGGGCAGTCCGAACGGACAGACGCCGCCCACCGGGTGGCTGGTCAATTGCTCGACCTCCGCCCGGTCGAGCATGCGGGGCTTGTGACCGAAGACATCCTTGGTCTTGCGATTGTCCAGCCGGGCGGTGCCGGCCGCAACCACCAGCACCACCTCCTCGCCCAGTCGCAGCGAGATGGTCTTGGCGATCTGCGCGGGATGCGCGCCGTGCGCGGCGGCGGCTTCGGCCACCGTTGCGGTCGGCTGGTCCAGTTCGATGATGGCCAGGTCGGGCGCGCGCTCGGCCAGGAAGGCGCGGACGGAGTCCAGGCTCATCGGGCGGAATGGAGAAGGGGGGTGGACATGGGCAACGGCTCCTTGGGCATCCTTGATGCGTCTCGCCGTATCCTGGACCGCCTGCCGGATGGCGTCGAGAGCGGGGGGCTTATGCCTTCCGGCCGCCGTCGAACAGGCGGAACATCGGGCCCGTCAGCACCGTTGAAATCACGGCCAGCAGCATGAGCGAGGCAAAGGCGAAGTTGGAGACCATGCCGCGCTGGTGCAGGATGGTGGCGGCGACGATTTCCATCAGCCCCTTGCATTGCAGCAGGGCGCCGGCCGCCAGCGCCTGCCGGCCGCGGAGGCTGGGTGACGGCGGATACAGCCAGACCGCGCCAAGTTTGCTGGCGATCGAGATCCCGACCAGCAGCAGCGATGCCAGGATCGAGGGAAAGGTCAGGGCGCGGCCGTCGATATGCATGCCGCTATGGCCGAAGAAGAGGGGCGCGAGCCAGACCAGTGCCAGGCTGCCCACCTGTTCGACCGGCAGGCGACGTACCCAGCTTGGGGGCATCAGCGCGCCGGCGGCATAGGCGCCGATCAGCTCATGCAGGCCCAGTTGCATGCTGGCCCATGATCCGGCCGCCAGCCATATCGGCAGCACCCCCCAGATCAGCCACAGGGGCGGTGCGGGAAAACGGCGGGTTGCCCAGCCGCTGACCGCCACCATTGCGCCCAGGAGCAGGACCGCCAGGATCTGGAAATGGCTCCATCCCTGCAGCGCGGAGGAGCCCTTGGCCGCGAATTGCAGCACCGCCAGCCCGGTCCATAGCGCCATGTCGTCCACGACGGCCAGCCGCAGCGCCAATTGCCCCACCCCCCGTTCGGTGGGGGCCAGTTCGCGGACGATGCCGATCAGGACCGGCAGGGCGCTGACGGCGATGCACAGGCCGATCGCCATGGCGCCGATCCAGTTCTGCCCGTCCGGCGCCTGCCAGTCCGGCTGGGGCATCAGCACCGCATGGACCAGCAGCGTGCCGATGCCGAACGGTATGGCCAGGGCGACGAATGCGCTGCCCAGCAGCCTGGGCAGGGAGGTTTCCGGCATGGCAGCCGATGGGTCCTCGCCGGGGTGCTGCCACATTTCCAGCCCGGCGGTGAAGGCCAGGATCAAGACAGCCAGCCAGCCGATCATATCGCCTGTGGCGGACGGCACGCCCAGGCGATCGGTGGGCCAGCCTGTCACGGCGATCAGGATACCCATCACGATCGGCAGCACCGCGATCGGAATCGTTCGCCCCAACAGACGCCAGGCCAGCCATGGAACCATCACGAATACGCCGAAATCCGCGATGATATTCATGCCGTCCCTGCTCCTCCGCCTGCTGCTGACCGTTATCTATGCGATCCATGCATATATTAAATGATATTCAGGGATCAAATCGGGGATAATGGCCGGCCGTTGACTGCCCGTATGGGGACGGCGCGCGACCCATGCGGCTGGCCCGGTTCTGCCATACGATGGACCTATTCCCGCCATGACGGCATGGTTCGGTGCGCTGTAGTCACAGAATGTGAGAATCGATTGATGACGATCCGGAAATCCCTACTTGCTCTTGCCCTGCCCATGACCGTTCTGGCGGGTGGGCTGACCACCGCCATGCCGGCTGCCCGCGCGGCGGATGATGCCTGTACCCAGTCCCGCAACCAGTCGACGGCACCGGGATGGGATGTCGCCGGTCGCCTGGCCCAGCGCGAGGATTGCCTGGCGGGCCGTGGCCGTGCCTATCGCGATGGGGTGACGAACGGCGTGCAGCAGCGGGTACAAAGCGGCCGCGATGCCGTCGACGCCGTGCGCAATACGCCGCAGCGCCAGATGGACCGTCTGCGCAACGCCGGCACGACCGAACAGAACCGTCTGAATGCGCTGGGTCAGCAGACGCGGACGAACGCAGCCAACATGCTGACGGGGGGGCTGTAAAAGACTGCGGTGACCCGCCCGGATCGTGTGATCCGGGCGGGTTACAGTTCTGCCGGCCTTATGCGCCGCGCTTGCGCGACGATGACGGGCCGGCCGCCGGACGACGCCGGGGGGCGCCGGACGGGGGGGCGCCACGCGGGCCACGTCCACGCGGCGCGCCGCCGGGGCCGCGATCGCCGCCTCGGCCACCGCCGCCCGCCGGGGCCTGTGCCGGGCTGATCTGGACCTCGTCGGAATCGGTGGCGGCGACGCAGGCGCTGAAGCGCTCGGCCGAGGCCGTGGCGATTTCGAACAGCGTGTGGTCGCCGGCGATGCGGATCGAGCCGATCTCGTTCTTGCGTACGCCGCCCAGGCGGCAGATCAGCGGCACCAGCCATTTCGGGTCGGCCTTGTCCTGCCGTCCGACGCTCATGGAGAACCACACGCCGTCGCCGCGCGGGCCCTGGTCGTCACGGGCCGGACGCTCGCGGCGGGCGGCGGGTTCGCCGTCACGCGGCGGGCGGGGGGCGTCGACGCGCAGGGGGCGGATGTCCTCAGGGTCCGGCAGGCGGGCGCGGTACATCTGCAGCAGGGCGGTGGCCAACTGTTCGGGGGTGCGGTCGGCGGCCAGGCGGGCGACCTGTTCCTCGTCGCCCGGGGCGGCGGCTTCGGTCAGGCTCTGGTCGGTCAGCAGCCGTTCGAAATCCTGGGCGCGGATGGCATCGGCGGTGGGGACGGCGGTCCATTCCGCCGTGACCTTGGCCATGGCCAGCAGCCGCTCGGCGCGGCGGCGCATCGAGACCGGCACGACCAGGGCGCACACGCCCTTGCGGCCGGCGCGGCCGGTGCGGCCCGAACGGTGCAGCAGGGTGGCGCTGTCGGTGGGCAGGCTTGCATGCACCACCAGGGCGAGTGCCGGAATGTCGATGCCGCGCGCCGCAACGTCGGTCGCGACGCAGACGCTGGCCTGGCCGGTGCGCAGGCTGTCGATGGCGCGGGTGCGCTCGTTCTGGCCCAGTTCGCCCGACAGCGCGACCGAGGCGAAGCCGCGTTCGAGCAGCGCGCCCTGCATGTGGCGCACCAGTTCGCGGGTGGCGCAGAACACCATCGAGGTGGGGCTGTCGGTATAGCGCAGGATGTTGACCACCGCCGGGATGATCTCGCGCGGGTCGGTCAGCACGGCGCGGTAAGTGATGTCGGCATGCTGGCGGGCGCCGGACAGCGTGTCGATGCGCAGCGCGTCGCGCTGGTAGCGCCGCGCCAGCGAGGCGATTTCCTTGGCGATGGTGGCCGAGAACAGCAGCGTGCGGCGCGTGGCGGGCATTGCGTCCAGCAACTGCTCCAGTTCCTCGCGGAAGCCGAGGTCCAGCATCTCGTCGGCTTCGTCCAGCACCACGACGCGCAGTTCCGACAGGACCAGACGGCCGCGGCTCTGATGGTCGCACAGGCGACCGGGGGTGCCGACGACGATATGGGCGCCGATTTCCAGTGCCCGTGCCTCGCGCCGTGCGTCCATGCCGCCGATGCAGGAGACGATGCGCCCGCCCGCCGGCGCGTACAGCCATGTCAGTTCGCGCTGCACCTGCATGGCGAGTTCGCGCGTGGGGGCGACGATGACGGCCATCGGCGCGCCGGCCGGCCCGAACCGCTCCGCCCCGCCCAGCAGCGTGTCGGCCATGGCCAGCCCGAACGCCACCGTCTTGCCCGATCCGGTCTGGGCCGACACCAGCAGGTCCCTGCCGTCCGCCGCGACATCCAGCACGGCCTGCTGGACCGGCGTGGGCTCGTCATAGCCGCGCGCGTCGAGGGCGCGCCGGAGGGCGGGATGGGTTTCGGGAAAAGGCATGGGGCGGATCATCCGGACAGAAGAAGCCACGTCGCGACGTGGCGCGAGACAGGCAAGGGCACAATGGCGGGATCGCGCTCCATAAAGAATCGCAGCCGAAAATACCAGAGCGAAAGCGCCGTCGCGTCGCAGGGGCCTGCCCTGCGCCCGGCAGGGGGCGACCCTGCGGAATCAGGGAACCAGGACGGCCGCGCCCTCGAACCGTCCGGCGCGCAGATCGTCCAGCGCGCGATTGGCATCGCGCAGGGGATAGCGCGTCGTGCGGGTACGGATGCCGATTTTCGGTGCCAGGGACAGGAAATCGATCCCGTCCTGCCGTGTCAGGTTGGCGACCGAGACCAGTTGCCGTTCCTCCCACAGCAGATCGTAGGAAAAGGCCGGGATCTCGCTCATATGGATGCCGGCGCAGACGACGCGCCCGCCCTTGCGCACCGCGCGCAGGGCGGCGGGTACCAGCGCGCCCACCGGTGCGAAGATGATGGCGGCATCCAGCTTCTCGGGCGGCGGGTCGTCCGATCCGCCGGCCCAGGCCGCGCCGAGGCCGCGCGCGAAATCCTGCGTTGCATGGTCGCCCGGGCGGGTGAAGCCGTAGACCTTGCGCCCCTGCCAGATGGCCACCTGGGCGATGATATGGGCGGCGGCGCCGAAGCCGTAGAGGCCCAGCGTCCTTGCGTCCTCGCCCGCCATCACCAGCGATCGCCAGCCGATCAGGCCCGCGCACAGCAGGGGGGCCAGCGCGACATCGTCGCCTTCCTCGCCCAGTGGAAAGGCATATCGCGCATCGGCGATGGCGGCGGTGGCATAGCCGCCATCGCGCGTGTAGCCGGTGAAGAGCGGGTGGTCGCAGAGATTTTCATGGCCGGTGTGGCAGTAGCGGCAGATGCCGCAGGTATGGCCAAGCCAGGGGATACCGACCCGCTGCCCCAGTTGCAGGCCCTGCACTCCTTCGCCCAGCGCGTCGATCCGCCCCACGATCTCGTGCCCCGGTATGACCGGGTGGCCGGGAAAGGGCAGGTCGCCGTCCACCACATGCAGATCGGTGCGGCAGACGCCGCAGGCGCAGACCCGCACCCGGATCTGGCCGGGACCGGGCTGGCGGTCGGGCAGTTCGACCCATTGCAGGGGGGAGTGCGGGGCATCCAGTCTCATCGCATGCATGGTCGGGTCTCCGGCGCGTCGGTCGGGATTGCCTGCTCATTCCATCATGTCGGCATGGCCCTGCGCTATGATCTGGATCAGCGCGCCCAGGCGATGACCCGATCGTGATTCCAGAGGGGGGCGCGTGGGGTCGGGCCAGGGTGACGGGGAGAGAGGACGGTCGCGACGGGGAGATGGCCGACTGGTCCGATCGTGGGCCAGCAGGGAGGAGATCAGGGTGGAACCGGTCGAGAGGTGGCGCTGCATCCGGGACTCCATCGAGTGGGGTGTGACGTCCATTATATTCGAATGATAATCATTCGCAAGTAGAATGCCGCGATTGTCATAACAGAGTTGCGAGGACTGCTAGGCAGCCTTCGTGCGGGCCGGTATGACATTGGGCCCGGATTTCGCGGCGTGCGCATCGCGCGGCCAGGACAGGGCGGGGACAGGCCGGGGACCGCCAGGTTCCTCCGGGCCCAATGACATGTTTCGCCTCGTAGGCAGGAAGAACCAAGAGGAAAAGCCGTATGGCCAAGATCAAGGTGAAGGAACCGGTCGTCGAACTCGACGGCGATGAGATGACGCGGATCATCTGGAGCTTCATCAAGGAGAAGCTGATTCTCCCGTATCTCGATATCGACCTGAAATATTACGACCTGGGAATCGAGCACCGCGACGCCACCGACGACCAGGTGACCGTCGAGGCCGCCGAGGCGATCAAGACATACCGGGTCGGCGTGAAATGCGCGACGATCACCCCCGACGAAGCCCGCGTGGCCGAGTTCGGGCTGAAGAAGATGTGGCGCTCGCCCAACGGCACGATCCGCAACATCCTTGACGGCACGATCTTCCGCGAGCCGATCATCTGCTCCAACGTGCCGCGCCTGGTGCCGCACTGGACGCAGCCGATCGTCATCGGCCGTCATGCCTATGGCGACATCTATCGCGCCACCGAGACCAAGATCCCGGGCCCCGGCAAGGTGACCCTGACCTATACGCCGGCCGACGGCGGCGCGCCGGTTACGCTGGACGTGCATGATTTCAAGGGCCCCGGCGTCGCGCTGGGCATGCACAATACCCGCGCCTCGATCGAGGGCTTTGCCCGCGCGTCGCTGACCTATGGCCGCGACCGCAAGCTGCCGGTCTACCTGTCGACCAAGAATACGATCCTGAAGGCCTATGACGGCATGTTCAAGGACGTGTTCCAGGAGATCTACGACGCCGAGTTCAAGGCCGATTTCGAGACGCTGGGCCTGACCTACGAGCATCGCCTGATCGACGACATGGTGGCCTCGGCCCTGAAATGGAGCGGCGGCTATGTCTGGGCGTGCAAGAACTATGACGGTGACGTCGAGAGCGACATCGTGGCCCAGGGCTTCGGCAGCCTGGGGCTGATGACCTCCGTCCTGCTGAACCCGACCGGCGACGTGGTGGAATCCGAGGCCGCGCACGGCACGGTGACGCGCCATTATCGCGAGCATCAGAAGGGCCGGCCGACCAGCACGAACCCGATCGCCTCGATCTTCGCCTGGACGCGCGGCCTGGCCTATCGCGGCCGGTTCGACAACACGCCCGACGTGACCCATTTCGCCGAGACGCTGGAACGCGTCTGCGTCGAGACGGTCGAGGCGGGGCAGATGACCAAGGACCTGGCCCTGCTGATCGGGCCGGACGCGAAGTGGCTGACGACCCAGGACTTCCTGGCGGTGCTGGACACCAACCTGCGCAAGGCGATCGCGGCCGGCTGATGCCCGAGGCGGCCGGGCTTTCGGGCCCGGCCGCTTTCTTATTGATCGAGTATGGCGACTGCTGTGGCGAAGCTCGGCGCCAGGGGCAGGAGCGGCGTCAGCGTTGCCTGCCAGGCGTGGTAGAGATCGGCCTTGCCTGCATAGACCATGGCCGAAGGGCGGTTGTTCCGGATCGTCGGTCGGCTTGTCCCTGTGGAAATCCTTCAGGATCGTCCAGTCGAGATCGAAATGCTTCGGGACGGCATAGGCGGCGTTGCGGGCGAAGGTATGGATGAAGCGCTCGGCGATCCTGATGGCACGGTGACGCCAGAGCGGATTGCCGGTGACGTCCGCGACCGCCATGACCAGGGATCTGTTGCCGGCGAACGCATTGATCGACGACGTGTTGATGATGGCGCTGCCCTTGCCGAGATGGGGGAGGGCGGCGCGAACGATGTAGAAATAGCCGTTGATGTTCACGTCCATATGGCGCTGCCAGACGTTCTTCCTGAAGGGAAGAGCCGGAAAAATTCCTGATTGCGCAGCAGGTTCAGCCGTTTTGAAAATGGCGATGGGGCATCTCTGCGATCAGTGGCGCATTGCCGGCAGTGTCGAAGGGGACGAAGTCGCCAGGAGCGGCCTCGGGGCACCATTCAATCCCGTAAATCGTAAACGCAGACAGGAATTTGACGGCGCCACGACGCGCCGCCTATTTTCCTTTCTCGATGTCCTTCATCGTCCGTTCGAACTCGGCATCGGCCTCTTTGGCATCGCGGCTGCCTTTGGGGCTTTCTTCGGTCGCTGCCTGATTGTCGACCCACAGCCACAGACCAAACAGAACCGCGGAGACGAGCGCACCAATTCCGAACAAAAACATGCATTTCTCCTTTCGTGGTTGGCTCTTGAAGGTAAAGGACGAGCCGAACCGCGCGAGGTCAAGGGAATTTGCGGTTGAGGGCGGCTTCAGAGAATATCCGTAAAAAGTCTGATCCGGTCAGGAGTTTTATACTGTTGGCATACGAGGACCCTGAACGGATCAAAGTCTTTTTGCTTCTTTTTCTTCAGAAAAAGAAGAAATGCTTAGTCCTCGCCCACTGCACGATAGGGCGACTGCGCATCCAGTTCCGCCATTTCGTGCAGCATGGCCTCGCGTTCGTGGACCACGAAATCGGCTACCGCGCGACGCAGGCCGGGGTGGGCGATCCAGTGGGCCGAGTAGGTGGGGGTGGGGCGGTAGCCGCGCTGGATCTTGTGCTGGCCCTGGGCGCCGGCTTCGACCCGGCGGAGGCCGTGGGCGATGGCGAAATCGATGGCGCGGTAATAGCACAGCTCGAAATGCAGGAACGGGTAGTCGCCGTCGCAGCCCCAGTTGCGCCCGTAGAGCGTGTCCGTGCCCATCAGGTTCAGCGCGCCCGCGACCGGCGTGCCGTCGCGTTCGGCCAGCATCAGGACCACGCGGTCGCCCAGCCGTTCCGACAGCAGGGGGAAGAATTCGGGCGTGAGATAGGCGCTGCCCCATTTGCGATCGACGGTTGCGGTATAGAACCGGTAGAAATGCGCCCAGAGATCGGGGGTGATCGCGCGGCCCTGCACGGCGCGGAATGTCAGGCCGCACTGATTGGCGTCCCGCCGCTCGCGCTTCAGGACCTTGCGCTTGCGCGAGGCGAGCGTGGCCAGGAAATCGTCGAAGCTGGCATAGCCGCCATTGTCCCAGTGGAACTGGACCCCCAGCCGTTGCAGCCAGCCGGCCTCGCCCAGCAGCGTGTATTCGTCCTCGGTGCAGAAGGTGACATGGACCGAGGAGACGCCCAGTTCGGTGGCGGCCTGGCGCAGGGCGCCGGCCAGGGCCTGACGCAAGCCCGCACTGTCCGCCGCGTCGGCACGCACCAGCAGCCGGGGGCCCGGCACCGGCGAGAACGGCACCGCGACCTGCAGTTTGGGATAATAATCGCCGCCGGCCTGCTCGAACGCCCGTGCCCAGGTCTGGTCGAAGACATATTCGCCGTAGGAATGCGATTTGGCGTACATCGGCGCCACGGCCAGCAGGCGGCCGGCGGCGTCGCGGATGGCGGCGTGCTGCGGCAGCCAGCCGGTGCGCGGGCCGGTCGATCCGCTGTCTTCCAGTGCCGAGAGAAAGGCGTGGCTGACGAATGGATTGTCGGGGCCGGCGCAGGCATCCCATTCCGTCGCCGGGATGTCGGCGATGGCGGGATGCAGGCTCAGGGTCAGGGCGGTCATGTCCGCGCCGCCCGGGTCAGGCGATCTCGAACAGGCCTTCGACCTCGACGGCGGCATCGAGCGGCAGGGACGGCACGCCGATGGTCGAGCGTGCGTGCCGGCCGGCATCGCCGAAGATCGCGACCGCGAGGTCCGAGGCGCCGTTCATCACCGTGGCATGCTGGGTAAAGCTGGGCACGCAGGAAATGAAGCCGCCCAGGCGGACGACGCGGCGGACCCGCGACAGGTCGCCCACCGCGGCGCGGACCTGCGCGATCACGTTGATCATGGCGTAGCGGGCGGCTTCGACCCCGACCTCGACCGCGACGTCGGCGCCGAGCTTGCCGGTGGCGAACAGCTTGCCTTCGGCCAGCGGCAACTGGCCGGAGACGACCAGCAGCGACCCGCTGAGCACGGTGGCGACATAGGTGGCGACGGGGGCGGGGGGCACGGGCAGGATGATGCCGTGCCGGTCCAGGCGGGTTTCGGGTGTGTCGGTCATGAACGGGGCTCCTTGTCCGAAACGGGCGGGCGGCTTTGCAAACGGCCTCTCAGCCGACCAGGCGCAGTCTGCCGCGCCGGGTGGTATTGTCCCCCTTCGTTTCGGGGAAATCCAGCGGCAGCATCGGCGCCGGGATGTCGGTCAGCCCGTCCTGATGCGGCGCGTCGGGCAGTCTGTGGCCCAGATAGGCATCCGACAAGGCCCGGAACGCGTAATCCAGCATCGAGGTCGCGTAGGAGGCGACCGGATCGCCCTCGACCGTGCCGGCGGGGCCGAAACGGGTATAGGCGAAGGCATCGACATATTCGTTCAGCGGGGCGCCATATTGCAGGCCGATGCTGACGGCCTGGCCCAGCGCGTCCAGCAGGCCGCGCGTCATCGGCCCCTCGCGCGCCGGGGTGATCGTGACCTCGCCCAGCGACCCGTCCTCATATTCGCCGGTGCGCAGGAACAGGCGGTGGCCGCCGACGCTGGCCTTCTGCGTGAAGCCGCCGTGACGGGCGGGCAGATGCCGCCGCACCCCGCGATCGAGGGCCAGCCGGGCGCGCAGGGTGGGCATGGCCGTCGGGTCCGGCCGGGCCGGCATGCGGTCGACGAAGCCGGCCAGCGCGCGGTGCATCGCCTTGTGGGCCTCGATATCCGGCAGGGGCAGCACGCTTTCGCCCGCCAGGGCGGCGGCGAAGGCGGCCTCGGGCGTCAGGCCCCGCGCGGTCAGGCGCGACAGGGTGCTGGCGGCCAGCCGGCCATCGGGGCGGAGCGGCGAGAAGATGGGCGCGAGGCCGCAGGCCTCCACCCCCAGCAGCGCGTCGATCGGGCCGGGGGCGGAAAAGCCGGTCTCGATCCGGGGCAGGGGGGTGTCGGTCTCGACCGCCGCGTCGCGCCAGACGGCGCGGGCGGTTTCCGCGAGGCCGGGGACGGTGCTGCGCGCGGGGGGCAGCAGCAGGGTTTCGGCCCCGCATCCGGCATGGGCGACCGAGGTTGCCAGCGATGCCAGGCTGCAGGCCACGTCGCGGCCGGCGTCGCCGTCATAATCCAGCCCCAGCGCCGCCAGGCAGGCATCGAGATTGGTCATCAGCAGGTCGCCGGCCACCGGCGCGGGGCCGGTCGGCTGGGGTTCGGGGGTGGTCCTGGCCTTGCGTCCGCGCGGCGCCGGGGGCGGCGCCAGCTCGGGGAAGGGCAGCTCGCCATTGCGCAGCGACGCCTTGCGGTCCGCCACGTCGCGCAGCACCAGGCAGAGCAGGCGCAGCGCGGCCACGAAATCCTCGGCCAGGAAGCCGCTGCCCGGCTGCACGAAGGCCGCCAGATTGACCACGAAGCCGGGCCGCCGGTCGTGCTGGCCGGTCCAGAGGGACTCGGTCGGGGCCGCCTGGCGCAGCATGAGAAGGCAGGACAGCGACCGGGCCTGCGTGGCCAGGGAGTCGACCGCCAGATCGTCCACCCAGCGCGCGGCTTCGGTCGCCAGGCGTGCCGCGCCACGACCGGGTGCCAGGCGTGCCAGGGCCGCCGCCGCCTCGTCGTCCCAGTCGACGGGCAGGGTGACGGCGCGGAGGGCGTCGTCCGGGTCCGCGGCGGCCTGCGTGGTACGCATGCGCACGCCGTTCCAGTGGCTTCGGGCTGTCATGGCATTCACTCTAGGCCCGCTTCGGGACGGGGCGGAAGCCGTATATGGTGGGTCCTGGACTATACAGACCACTGTATATTGTGGATATGGGGGATAAGTTGGTGGTTTCCCGATCCCGGAGTTGTGAACGGCCGAGTCCCCGGGCAGCGGGTGGACCACCCGCCGGAAAGAGGGTTATCCTCGGCACATGGCAAATCTCGGCACCCGCATCTACACCAGGTTCAAGGGCCGGCTGGTCGGCAAGGATGCCGATGGCCGGTGCTATTACGAGGCGCGTACCGCGAATCGTACCGGCGGCGGTCTGACGCGGCATGAGCGCTGGGTCATCTATCACAAGGGCGAGGACGCGTCGGTCGTGCCGCCCGAATGGTGGGGATGGCTGCATCATGTCGATGAGGCGCCCCTGCCGGAGAGTGCACGCCAGCCGTGGCAGATCCCCTATCCGGGCAACCGGACCGGGACGGTCGATGCCTATCTTCCGCCGGGAAGCGACTATCGCGGCGGTCGCCGTGCCCCCTCGACCAGCGATTACGAGGCCTGGATTCCCGAAGGGTGAAACGGCGGGCGGAACCTGTTAAGGTTCTCGCATCGCCGTGAATTGGGGAACAGAGTCAGAATGGTCAGTGCGGTTGCAGGCCGGATGAGCCGGAATTCGGCCGAGCTCGCCGCCGGGTGCGGTGTTCTTGTGCTGCTGGGCGGCCTTTTGGCGCTTGCCGTGGTCGATAAGGGGCGCCGGCATGAGACCGGCTACCGGCTGCATGCCGCCTTCGCCCATATCGACGGGTTGTCGGTCGGGTCCGATGTCCGGCTGGCCGGGGTCACGGTGGGGCAGGTGGTCGACGAGCGGGTCAATCCGTCCGATTTCAAGGCGCAGGTGACCTTTACCGTGCGTCCGGACGTCCAGTTGCCGACCGACAGTGCCGCCATCATCACCAGCGACAGCCTGCTGGGCGGCAAGTATGTGGCCCTGTCGCCGGGGGGCAGCGAGTCCATGCTGCGGCCGGGGGCCGCGATTACCGAGACCCAGGGGGCGATCAGCCTGGAGCAACTGCTCAGCCGCTTCATCTTCTCGGTGACCGATACGATGACCAAGGCCAACCAGCAGCGTGCGAACCAGGGCGCCGCGCCGCCGGGGGCCACACCCGCGCCGGGAGGTCACACCGGGGGGAGCGACCTGCCATGAGCGATGGCGCTCTTCCGCCGCCGCCTGCCGTCTGGCGCCAGTCCGACGGCAGCCCGGTTTCGTGCCAGGACAAGATCAGGGTGCTGACTGAAAATTATGCCGAACTTTGCGAGGTCATGCGTGACACGTTCGAGGACGCGGTGCTGATCGGTGTCGACGAGGATGGCATGCGGCGTCTGATCATGGAGGTCGCGGCCGCGCTGCGAAGCCCGCGATCGTGAGGCGTTGCGACTGGCGCCTGGTCCGCCCGGTATCGTGCCGGGCGGTGCCTTTCCGCGCGACCCTGGCCGCCGTGCTGGCGCTGGGCTGGGGCGGCATCCCTGCCGGGGCGCAGGAAATCGTGCCGCCGCCGGCGATCTATCCCGCCGATACCTGGCAGGGACGCACGGTGGCGACCGTGCGGGTGCTGGATACGCTGGATTCCAGTGTCCAGGTGCTGACCATTCCGGTGGGGCAGGATGCGACCTTCAAGGCGCTGACGATTCACGTCGGTGCCTGCCGCGACCGGCCGGCGACGCTGGCCCCGGACGCGGCGGGCTGGCTGGCGGTGCGCGATACGCGGCAGGACGGGCCGGGGTTTCGCGGGTGGATGCTGGCGGGGGAACCGTTCCTGGGTGTCTTCCAGGACCCGGTCTATGCCGTGCGCCTCATTGGCTGCGCGGGCGACGCGGTGGCCCCCGTTCCGCCGCCCCTGGCAGCCCTGGCGGCGGCCACGGTTCCGTCGGCCGATCAGCCGGTGCCGGGCACGCAGGGGGCGGACACGCCGGCACCCGGTGCGCCGGCGGCGGACGCCCCGGTACCGGGGACGCGGATCGTGACGGTTCCGGCCGCCCCCTCGGCCGGCCAGCCCGCCGTCACGCCCGCTCCGGCACCCGCCGCGCCCGTTGCGCATCTCGGCGGGGCGCATCTTGGCGGGGCGCCGCTAGCCCTGTTGCCGCCCGACGAGTCCGCACCCGTGCCGGCCGCCGTTCCCCGGCCCGCCGGCGCCGCCGCGCCGCCGGCGGGCCGGCCGCTGCCACTGCCTCCGCCGGTGCCTTTCGAGACCGGCGCGGCGGCAGCCGCCCGGCCTGCGCCTGCATCGAGTGCCCCCCCGGCGTCGCAGGCCCAGCCGGGTCAGCCGCAATCCCTCCTGCCCCCCTGACGGGGGTGGGAGGCAACCTGTCCCGCCGGTGTCGGTTCGGGATGAATGACGCGCCTTCGGTCCCAAGGAGTCGAGAATGCCCATGAGCCCGACGGATTATGCCGGCCCGGCCGGCCGGTTCATGCCGCCCCCAGCCGAGGCGGCCCTGCTGCTGGATTTCGACGGCACGCTGGTGGATATCGCGCCGACCCCGGAATCGGTTGTCGTTGCCCCCGGCCTGCCTGACGTGCTGCGGCGGCTGCGGGCGAAGTGCGGCGATGCGCTGGCGGTGATCTCGGGCCGCGCGGTGGACCAGATCGACCATTTTCTCGGCGATGTGCCCTTTGCCGTGGCGGGCGAGCATGGCCTGGCCGTGCGGCATCGTCCGGGTGGCCCGATCGTGCGGACCGAACAGCCGCCCCTGCCGCCGACCTGGCTGCCGGCCGCCGAAACCCTGGCCGCGCAGCATCCCGGCGTGCGGATCGAGCGCAAGCCGGCGGGTTTCGTCCTGCATTACCGGGCGGCGCCCGAGGTTGCGGATCTGCTGCGCGAGGTCGCGGAATCGTGGGTGGCGTCGACCCATGGGCGCTTTCATGTCCAGATGGCCAAGATGGCGTGGGAAATCCGCCCCCACGGCGTGGACAAGGGCCATGCGGTGGCGGCGCTGATGCAGTCGCCGCCCTTCGCGGGGCGGCATCCGATCTTCGTCGGCGACGATGTGACGGACGAGGACGGGATACGCGCGGCCGAGGCGCTGGGCGGGGCCGGGTTCCGCATCCCGCGGGATTTCCCCGACCCCGCGGCCTTCCGGGCATGGCTGGCCACGCTGGCGGCGGGAGGGGCGGATTCATGGGGCGTCTGATCATCGTATCCAACCGGGTACCGTCGCCGCGCGAGCGTCTTCAGCCGGCGGGTGGCCTGACCGTGGGACTGAAGGATGCGCTGCGCGGCGGGTCGTCGCTGTGGTTCGGCTGGTCGGGCAACCAGTCCGAGTTCGCGGGCGATCCCGTCACGGGGATGGATGAGGTCGATGGCGTGACCTATGCCACGATCGACCTGACGGCGCGCCAGCATGAGGGATTCTACCAGAATTTCTCGAATGGCATCCTGTGGCCGCTGTTCCATTACCGTGTCGGGCTGATGAGCTATTCGCGGCGCGACTGGCAGACCTATCTGGAGGTCAATGCCATGTTCGCGCGCAGCCTGCGCGCGCTGCTGCAGCCGGACGACGTGATCTGGGTCCATGATTATCACCTGTTCCCGCTGGGCCAGGCGCTGCGCGACCTGGGTGTCGCAGGGCGGATCGGGTTCTTCCTGCATATTCCCGTCCCGCCCTGGAGCCTGGTGCGCTCGATGCCCGGGGCGCGCCTGCTGCTGGAAGACATGCAGGCCTATGACCTGATCGGGGTGCAGACCGAGGAGGATGCGGACAATCTGAACCATGCCTTCCGCCAGAACGGGCTGGCCGAGCGGGCGCGGGCCTTTCCGATCGGCATCGATCCGCACGAGTTCCGCGAACAGGCCGAGGCCGGGGTCAGGCGCGACGAGGCCGAGCGCCTGCGCGCCAGCCTGCGCGGGACGGCGCTGATCCTAGGGGTAGACCGGCTGGATTATTCCAAGGGCCTGCCCGAGCGCTTTCGGGGGTATGAGGCGTTCATGGCCCGCTATCCCGAACATCGGGGCCGCGTTTCGTTTCTTCAGGTCGCCCCGGTGTCGCGCGGCGATGTGGAGGAATATCGCCAGCTCCGGCGCCAGCTCGACGAGCTGACGGGCCGGATCAACGGCGCCTATGCCGAATTCGACTGGACGCCGATCCGCTACCTGACGCGGCCGGTCGCGCGGGACATCCTGGCCGGGTTCTACCGCATGGCCGATGTGGCGCTGATCACGCCGCTGCGCGACGGGATGAACCTGGTGGCGAAGGAATATGTCGCGGCGCAGGACGCGGCCGACCCCGGTGTGCTGGTCCTGTCGCATTTCGCGGGGGCGGCGCCGGAAATGGATGAGGCGGTGCTGGTCAATCCCTATGACGCCGACGAGATCGCCGATGCGCTGCACCAGGCGCTGACCATGGGGCTGGAGGAACGCCAGCGGCGCTGGACCCGCCTGGACGAGGATGTGCGCCGGACCACGGCGGGCTGCTGGGCGCGGGATTTCCTGCAGGCGCTGGACGCGGCACCGCCGGTCGGGGCGCCCCTGGCCGCCGCGCCATGAGGCGGCGGGACGGGGGGATGGGATGGGCCCCCGGTGCGATGCTGATGGTTGCCGGCCTGGCGGCCCTGGGGATTGCCGCCTGGGTCGAGCACGGGCTGGGCGAGGTGCCATGCGGATTGTGCCTGTGGGAACGCTGGCCCTGGCGCGTGCTGGCGGTCCTGGGCCTGTTCGCCGCCCTGTCGCGCGGCCGGGTGGCGCGGGGCCTGCTGTGGCTGGGCATTCCGGTCATGCTGGCGGCCTGTGGCCTGTCGGCCGTTCATGTCGGGGTGGAGCAGGGCTGGTGGCCCAGCCCGCTGCCGGAATGCCAGGCCCCGGTCTTTCATCCCGGCACCTTCGCCGAGCGCCTGGCCGCCATGCCCCTGCGCCCGTCGAAGCCCTGCGACGCGCCGACCTATCTGGTCGGCGCGCTGCCGGTGTCCATGGCCGGGATGGACGGGCTGTATGCGGCCTGTGTGCTGGCGGTCATAGCGTACTGCCTCGCCCGCGGCCGAAGATCAGGCCGACGATGAACAGCACGAGGAAGATGAAGAACAGGATCTTGCCGATATAGGCGAAATCGGCCGCGAACCCGCCGAAGCCGAAGACCGCGGCCAGCAGGGCGAGGACAAGAAAGATCAGGGTCCAGCGTAAGAGGTCCATCGGGATATCCTCCGATTCATGTGTCTGGACCGCAGGGTCCGTCAGGGCTTCAATCGCTGGCTGTCGTCAGGGTTGCGTTTTGCGTGGCGGATTCATGCGCTACGACCTGTTATGGCGCGGTTGTGATGGCTTGCCGCCATGCGTGCCCGATGGGGCGATTCAACCTCCCTGCCCCATGTTTCGGGCAGGGCTTCCAGCAGGCGGGTGACTTATCGTGCCGGATTTTCGCTCTCTCTATCGTCAGGGTTTCGCGCGGGTGGCGGGATGCACCCTGCCGGTGGCGCTGGCGGACCCGGCGGCCAATGTCGCGCGCATGGCCGATATGGTGCGGGCGTGCCATGAGCAGGGCGTGGCGCTGGCGGTCTTTCCCGAACTGGGCGTGTCGGGCTACGCGATCGACGATCTGCGCCAGCAGGACGTGCTGCTCGACGCGGTCGGGCGGGCGCTGGCGAGCCTGGCGGAGGCGACGGCCGGCCTGATGCCGGTGGTGGTGGCCGGCGCGCCCCTGCGGCATGGCGATGCGCTGTACAATTGCGCGGTGGTGCTGCATCGCGGGATCATTCTGGGCGTGGTGCCCAAGAGCTACCTGCCGAATTACCGCGAATTCTACGAAGCCCGGCATTTCGTCGCCGGGGCCGGCCTGCGCGGCCGGACGATCGATGTCGCGGGGCAGACGGCGCCGTTCGGTACCGACCTGCTGTTCGAGGCCGAGGACCTGCCCGGCCTGGTGATCGCGGTCGAGATCTGCGAGGACGTATGGGTGCCCGTGCCCCCCAGCACGGAGGCGGCGCTCGCGGGTGCCACCGTGATCGCCAACCTGTCGGCCAGCGACATCACGGTGGGCAAGGCCGAGCAGCGCGACCTGCTCTGCCGCTCGCAATCGATGCGCGCGCTGTGTGCCTATGTCTATGCGGCGGCGGGGGAAGGGGAATCGACCACCGACCTGGCCTGGGACGGGCAGGTGTCGATCTATGAAAACGGGGCGCTGCTGGCGGAAACGGTTCGTTTTCCGCAGGGGCCGCACCGCGCGGTGGCGGATGTCGATCTGGACCTGTTGCGGCAGGAACGCAGCCGCATGGGGACGTTTGCCGATTGCCGGAGGGCGCGGGGGGATGCGGCATGGCGGCGGATCGGCTTCGCGCTGGCGCCGCCGCCGGGCGATCTGGGGCTGTTGCGGCGGATCGAGCGTTTTCCGTTCGTGCCCAGCGACCCCGCGCGGCTGGAGCAGGATTGTTTCGAAGCCTGGACGATCCAGGTTTCGGCCCTGAAGCAGCGCCTGCTGGCCACCGGGGCGCGGCGCATGGTGATCGGCGTGTCGGGGGGGCTGGATTCCACCCAGGCGCTGCTGGTGGCGATCCGGGCCGCCGACGAGCTGGGCCTGGGGCGCGATGCGGTGCTGGCCTATACCATGCCCGGCTTCGGTACCAGCCCCGGCACGCAGTCCAACGCCATGGCGCTGATGCGGGCGCTGGGGGTCGCGGCGGCCGAGCTGGATATCCGCCCGACCGCGCGGATGATGCTGGAACAGATGGGGCACCCTTTTGCCAGCGGCGTGCCGCAATATGACGTGACGTTCGAGAACGTGCAGGCCGGGTTGCGGACCGATTTCCTGTTCCGGCTGGCCAACCAGCATGGCGGGATCGTGATCGGTACCGGGGATCTGTCGGAGCTGGCGCTGGGGTGGTGTACCTACGGCGTCGGCGACCAGATGTCGCACTACAACGTCAATGCCGGCCTGCCCAAGACGCTGATCCAGCATCTGATCCGCTGGGTCGTCGCCTCGCGCCGGGTGGAGGATGACGCGGCGCGGGTGCTGGAGGCGATTCTGGCAACCGAGATCTCGCCCGAGCTGATCCCGGCCGGTTCCGACCAGGCCTTGCAGAGCACCGAGGAGAAGATCGGGCCCTACGCGTTGCAGGATTTCACGCTCTACCATGTGCTGCGCCATGGTTTCCGGCCGTCGCGCATTGCCTATATGGCGGAAATCGCCTGGCGCGACCCGGCGGCGGGCTCCTGGCCGCCGGGGTTCCCGGCCGATCGGCGCGTGGCCTATGACCTGCCTGCGATCCGGCATTGGCTGTCGGTGTTCCTGAGCCGGTTCTTCGGCTTCAGTCAGTTCAAGCGTTCGGCGATGCCCAATGGGCCGAAGGTGGTGGCCGGCGGCGCGTTGTCGCCGCGCGGCGACTGGCGCGCGCCCTCGGACGGCAATGCGCTTCTGTGGCTGGAGGAGCTGGAGCGCAACGTTCCCCGGGCCTGATCCTTCATTCCGCCGTTGCCACGGCCAGGAGCGCCCTGTCCATCGCCGCCGTGGACCGGCCGACATCCGGCGGTACGTCGTTGGCGAAGAAGGAGACGATCAGCATCCGCCCGCTGGCGGCCATCATGTAGCCGGACAGCGCGTGCGTGGCGTTGAGCGTGCCGGTCTTGGCGAAGAGCCTGTCGGCCAGTGCCGTGCCCGCGAAGCGTTTTGCCAGCGTGCCGTCTTCGCCCGCGACCGGAAAATCCTGGCGCCATGCCGGCCCCCATGGCTGCCGGTTCGCCCAGCGGAGCAGGGCCGCCACGGCACGGGGCGTCACGCGGTCGTATGTCGACATGCCCGAGCCATCGGCAAGAGAGAAGCCGGAGCGGGGAACGCCGGCGGCGGCGAGGATGGCGTCGCGCCGTGCGATGCCCTGCGCGGTCGATCCCGTTCCGTGTGCCAGTGCGAGACGTCGCAACAATAGTTCCGCGTGGAGATTCTGGCTGACCTTGAGAAGATGACGGATATCGTCCGCCAGCGGCGGCGGGGTCAGGCGGGCGAGTACGGGCGCGGGCGGAAGGGGGGACGGCGGCGGGGCATTGGCGTCATCGCCGAGGGTGAGCGGGCGATGCCACGCGCCACTGCCGCCCTCCACCGCGATTCCGCGTGCCTCCAGCAGGCGGCGGAAATGCCAGGCCGCGAAGTCGGCGGGGTCCTCGATGCCGATGCCCAGGATTTCCGGCGGTGCCCCGGCCGCGATGGTGCCATAAAGCCGTACCCAGCGCGCGCCGGGCTGGCGCTCGATCCGGAGGTCGGTCTTGCCTTGCCCGACGGTGACGGCCTGGTTGTCGAGCTTCAGATAGGTTTCTCCGTCCTTCCAGGTGGCGGATGGCGGAGAACCCGCGGCGGAGCCCGGCGTCACGGACAGCGCGGCGACATTGTCGTCGAGCGTGAGTGCGGAGACCGCCGCGCCCGAACGGGTTTGCAGGGTGTTCCAACTCCATCCGGGTCCCCAGCGTTCGTCAGGGAAGAGTCTGTCGTCCCCCATGACGTCATGGACGCGCCGGATGCCCGCTGCGGCCGTGGCATCGGCGAGACGCGACAGGCAATCGGTCCGGCAATCGGGCCGGTCGGACAGGCTGGCGTCGCCCGCGCCGATCAGGGCGACGTCCGGAGCGCCGCCTTCATGGGGCACCAGCCGCACCGCGGCGCCTCCCGCGCGGTCGGGGTCGGACAGGTCCGGCAGGGATGCGAGGGCGGCCGCCGTCGTGAACAGCTTGGTGTTGGATGCCGGGACGAACCGCCGGTCGGGATCGATGGCCAGGATTTCCTGCCCGTCCATGTCGGTGACGAGCAGTCCCCAGCGTGTGCCGCCGAGCGCGGGCGCATCGAGAATGGCGTGAACCTGCCTGGCGAGGACAGGTGTGCCACCCGGAGGCGGGAGACCGGGCGAGGACAGCGTGCAGGCGGAGAGGAGCAGCGGCAGGCAGAGCCGCAATGCGGCCGGGCGGTAAGGCGATACCGCATGTCCGGGCCTGTGGCGGGTATATCCGGGAGCGCGGGTCATGGTGTCCTTTCCCGGCCCGCAGGCTGGAAATCCAGCCGCCTCGATGAGGGCCGCGACGAATCCGGAAATGTACAAAACAGGAAATAGGCCGATATGGGCGTGCCCTGCCTGCCGGCTGGCGATACCGATCGGCCCCGTTGCCCCTGGTCTTACTGGAGTTCGAAGCGAATGCCGCCGCGGAAGGTCCGTCCGAGGAGGCTGCTGTAGGTGCTGTCGGCGGCGAGGCCGCTTTCGGGCACGATGACCGGACCCGCATTGGCCAGGTTGGTGACATTCAGGAAGACCTGCATGTTTCCGAAATTACTGTATTTGAGCTTGTAGGTGAAGTTCATGTCGAAATAGAAGGTGCCCTTGACATGATTGTCGTCGATCGTGGGGAAGTAGGCGTTGTAGGCGGGGCAACTGGTGGTGCATTGCACGTAGCTGTTCGAATAGTTGCCGGCGCTGATGCCGCGGGCGACGGCGGTGACGTTGAAGCGGGACGTGTCGTAGGACGCCGAGAAGCGATAGATCCATTTCGGCGGTCCGGTGGTGATGTCACCCGCCGTATCGATCGCGGGGCTGAGGCCGGAATCGGCGACATAGCTGAGATAGTTGCTGGCCTGGCCGTGCAGCGTGAAGAGTCCGTCCGCCTTGGGGAAGATACGACGGACCGGGAACTGGTATGTCGCATCGATGTCGATGCCGCTGGTCGTGATCTGGCTGAAGTTGAAGGGGCTGGCGCTGAAGAGCAGGTCGCGCTGTCCCGAGGGGTCCGGGCGGAAGGCGGAGCAGAAGCTCTGATTGCCCTGGTAGCACTGATCGATGATATCCTGCGAGTAGAACTGCTGGATGGCGTTTTTCAGCCTGGTGTGGAACCAGTCCACCGAGATGGAAAGACCGGGCGCGAAGCGCGGCGTGATGACCGAACCGACCACCGTGGTATCGGCTTTTTCGGGCTTGAGCTGGCTATTGCCCGTCGTCGTTTCCAGGACGGTGTCGGTGTTTCCGGTCCAGGGGTCCAGGACGGAGGTCGTGCGCGACGTTCCGGCCTGGTACAGCTCGTTGATGTTCGGGGCGCGGATGTCGCGCGATCGGGTGGCACGGAACAGGATATCCGGGACGGGCTGCCAGACGGCGCCGATTTTCCATGTCGTGACGTAGCCGGACGTGGAGTAGTCGGTGCCGCGCACCGCGCCGTTGAAGGAAAGCCCCTTGGCAAGAGGAACGTTCGTTTCGAGATAGGCTTCCTTGACATCGTAGCTGCCGAAGGTCGGCAGGAAGTTGCCGACCGACCAGCCCGACTGATATTGCGTCGGCACGTAGCCGGATACTCTTTCGTCCCTGTATTCGCCGCCCACGGCGACGTTCACATCGCCGGCCCAGGTGGCGAAGGGCGTCATGGACAGGTTTACGCCTGAAACGATTTCCTCGAATTTTTCGTCGCGCCAGGGATTTCCCAGCGCATAGTCGATGGACGATGCCGACATCACGCCGGTGCCCAGCCAGTCGATCGGCGAGCAGCCATTGCCCGGACTGGTCAGCGTCGAACGGCATGCGACCGTGCCGGCCGGTATGCCCGCCGCATTGCCCGCGGGCGCGCGGACGGCGTCGGTCGCGTTCGCGATCCTGGACGTGTTCATGACGTTGTAGATCTGTTCGTGCGTGCGTGTGGCGCTGTACTGGGCGTAGGCGCTCCAGGATGCGCGCTTGCCGAACATGGTGAAATTGCCTTCGCCCCCGAACGTGTAGCGCTGCACGTTCCGCCGGTTGTCGGTCCTGCGATAGGGCATGTCATGGGCCGTCGTGCCCAATGTCGCGGACGAGACCCCCCGGAGCGCGTTCGGGCCCAGCGCATCCATCAGATAGGCATTGTCGCCCTTCAGCTTGACGGTGGTGAGATATTGCGGGCCGGCGTTATAGACATACTCGCTCTCGTTGTAGGCGCCTTCGGCATACAATGTCATCCACGGGGCCACATCGTAGCTGACGCGGCCGTAGAGGTTCTTGCGGTCGCTGCCGGGGGACAGGCCGATGTTGCGGCCATTGTCCGCCAGGGCATAATCGCCGCCGAGCGACGTGGTGGACGTCGAGTACGAGCCGTAACGATAGTGGTTAACGCTGCCGCCCTGTCCGAAATAGAGTCCCCTCAGCGAATTGGCGACCGGCCCGACCGACGCGTTGATGATGCCGCCCGGCAGGGCATTGTTGGTTCCGGCAGGGCCCCGCACGATATAGTAGGGCTGGCCGTTGCCTGCCGCATAGGCGGGGTTGGCCATGATCCGGTTGTTGTTCTCGTTCCATGAGCGGGTCACGCTGTAGATGCCGTCCTGGTGGGCATAGTCGCCGCTCAGCAGCACATGCCCCCTGTCGTGCGCGAAGCCGAAGCCGCCCGCGACCGAGGTCGCGTAGTTGGTGCCGTCGCCGTAGGTCGAGACGCCCGAATCGGCATTGACCTTCAGGCCGGTATAGGTCTTGTCGAGTACGAAGTTGGTCACGCCCGCGACGGCGTCCGAGCCGTATTGCGCGGATGCGCCGCCCGTCACGACGTCCACCCGCTTCACGAGCTGTTGCGGAAGCGTGTTGATATCGACGATGCCCGTGATGGCGGATGGCGCGGTACGCCGGCCGTCGAGCAGCACGAGCGAACGGACCGCGCCGAGGTTGCGCAGGTTGAGGGCATTGATGCCCGCCGTCCCGCCACTGAGCGCCAGGCGGGAATTCTGCGGCGTCGTGCTGCCGGCGAACTGGGGAAGCTCGTTGACGAGATCCGCGAGATTGTTGGTCGGCGACTGGTTCTGGATGTCGCTCAGGGTCAGGGTGCTGACGGGTGTCGGAGTCTTGGCATGCGCATTGGCAATCCGGCTTCCGGTCACTGTGATCACTTCATCGTTCGCCGATTTTCCCGAGATGGGCGCTTTGGATGAAGTATTCGCGTTTCCGCTTTTCCTGGTCCTGGTGTCCTTGTTTTCCGTATCCGACACGGGCGCGGCAGAGGCCGTGTTGAGGGAAATAACGGCTGCTCCGACGAGAAGTGATATTCTGCGTAGACGCCGAGTGACGATCATAAAAATATCCCCCACACGCGCACGGCGACCGCGTACCATTTCATTGTGATTTCATATCAAATGTAAATTCGGGGATGAGTTATGTCGATATCGAAATTACACGTACTCAATAACCCTAGGTTAAGGGCCGGGCCGCGCATTTATGCCGGCCGCGTGGCCGGCGTGCCGTGGCTCAACGGCACCGCGCCGGATCCGCAGGCCGGCCGACCTTGCACGCGGACTGGCCTTGTATTGCCGGGTCATGGTGATGCCGGCCACCCTCATGGCCCTCATCATCCTTCTGAACGGCTTGCCATGATACACGATCAGGGCGGGCAGGGCTGGACAGACCTGCCCGCCGGCCTGAAAGACTGACGCGATGGAATTCACGGAATCTGACATCTCCACCCTGAATCGTATCCTGCGCTGGCGCCGAGATGTCCGCCATTTTCGCCGCGACCCGATCGACGAGCCGGTCATCGCGCGGCTCCGCGAGGCGATGGATCTGGCGCCATCGGTCGGCAATGCCCGGCCCTGGCGTGTCATCCGCGTCGACAGTCCCGCATTGCGTGCCGCCGTGCGTGCCGATTTCAACCGCTGTAACGCCGAGGCGGCCAGGGCCTATGGCGGACGGCAGCACGAGGATTATCTGCGCCTGAAGCTCGCCGGGCTGGATCATGCGCCGCTGCAACTCGCGGTCTTCACCGTGTCCGATCCCGCAGAAGGCCACGCGTTGGGGCGCCGGTCCATGCCGGATACATTGAGCGCCTCGACGAACATGGCGATTCACACCCTATGGCTGGCCGCAAGAGTGGAAAATCTGGGCCTGGGCATGGTGTCCATTCTCGATCCCAAGGTCATGGAGCAGATCTTCGATTGCCCTGCCGAATGGCGGTTTTCCGCCTATCTCTGTATCGGCCATTCGGAATGCGATGATAACATGCCCCTGCTGCACCGCGTCGGCTGGCAGGAGAACCATACCCACCCATGGGAGATACGCTGAGTTTTCCATCGCCTCGCCATAGGCCAGCGTCGAGGGCGCGGCGCCGAGCTGGCGCGGGAATGAAACGTGGGTCACGAACAGCCCGATCCGGCATTTGGTGATCTTGCCGGCAGACCCGGTATATTGCCGTTCCACCCCGCACGGGGGATGCCGCGGACGACGGATTAACAATACCCAATCTTTCCGGGAGCCTCTTGTGCCCCTTATCCTCGCGTTCATAATTATGGCCACGTCGGAAATCAGATTGTGACCATCCCATGCCGAGCGGCTGCATGACCAATGAATGGGCCGCTGCCGCTCCGGAAATCCTTTGGGTGGAGGATGATCGGCAGACCGTCGCCTATGTCATTGGATCCGGGCATCTTGCCCATATCGCGATCACGGTGGCCGAGGACGGGAAACGCGGGCGGGCACTGGCGCTGGCGGGCGGGTGGGACTGCATCATTCTGGATCGCCGCCTGCCTGGTGGCGACGGTCTGGCGATCCTGGCCGACCTGCGCGCTATGGGAATGCTGGTGCCCGTCCTGATCCTGACGACCATGGACGGTATCCAGGACCGTGTGACGGGACTGCGACGCGGGGCTGACGATTATCTTGTCAAACCGTTCTCGATCCGCGAATTGTCGGCTCGCCTGGACGTCCTGATGCGCCGGTTGCGGCCCCCGTCCCAGGCGATGCGGCTGATTTTCGCGGATATCGAGGTCGATCTTGTCGCACGCCAGGCGTACCGCGCGGGAAAAAAACTGTTCATTCAGGATCAGGAATTGAAACTCCTAGAATATTTCATGCGCCATCCGAATATTGTCCTGTCGCACGAGATGCTGTTGCAGGCCGTCTGGGACATCGATTTCCCGATCCGCACCAACCTGCTGGAATCGAATGTCAGCCGTCTTCGGGACCGGCTGGGCCGGGACGCTCCATCCCTGATCCATACAGTACGGGGACAGGGTTACATGCTGCGAGTCCAATGATATGGACGGGCAGGCGGGTGGAACCCCGTGGAAGCTGTCCGTCCTGCGCAGTTCGTCCTTCCGCATCGTCGCCCTGTTCGCCGCTTGCTGCTTTATCTGCGGAATGACGGTCACCGCGCTGTCCGGCTATCGCAGCCTGCATTCGCTGACCCGGCAGATCCACGAAGCCGTCGCCAATGAACGGGATGAGGCACTGTCGGGTGTATCCAGCCGTGATGTCGCGCATCTCACGTCCGCCATCCGCTCGGCGATCCGGTCCGATCCCACCGTCTATTATCTTCTGCAGGACGCGCACGGGCGGACCGTGGCCGGCAACATGCGCGACCTGCCGCGCATCGACGGCCCGCGTCATCTGTCCTGGACCTGGTTTCCGCTGCCGCCGGACGGACATCCGGTCGTTGGCCAGGGACAGGTGCTGGACGACGGCGGATATTTCTTCGTCGGCATGGACGGCGCGTCCCTGCGCTCCATGCGGCGTGACGTATGGCTCACACTGGTCTGGAGCGGCGGGGGGTTCCTCCTGATCGGCCTTGGCGGCGGCTTCGTCCTGAGCCGCCTGGTGTTGCGGCGGATCGAGACCATCAGCCAGACTGCGCGCGATATCATGCGCGGCGACATTTCGCGCCGCATCGTCCTGAACGCGACGAACGACGAATTCGAACATCTGGCCGGCAGCCTCAACGCCATGCTCGACAGGAATGAGGCGCAGATCGCCAGCATCCGCCAGGTCACGAACGATATCGCGCACGACATGCGTCGTCCGCTGGCGCGCCTGGGCGAGCAACTGGACATGGCCGCCGAGGCCACGGCGCCGCAGGACCGCGTGCGCGCGATCACGCGGTCGATGGCCTGTCTCGACGAGGCGCTGGAGATCTTCTCCACGCTGCTCAAGCTGGCGCAGATCGAGGCCGACGACAGGGCGCCCGACCCCCAGAGACTGCCGATCGCCGATCTTCTGGCGTCTCTCGCCGGTCTCTACGGCCCGGTGGCCGAGGATCACGGACAAACGCTGGTCCTGGTCCCGCCGGAAGGCGGACTGGAACTGGACGGCAACCGCGTCCTGCTGACCCAGGTGCTGGCGAACCTGATCGAGAACGCGATCAACCATTCCCCCGCGGGAACCCGGATCACGGTCACCGCGCGGCGGGCGGGCGGGAAGGTCGTCCTGGCCGTTGCCGATACCGGCCCGGGCATTCCGGCGCATGAGCGCGAGCGTGTGTTCGGCAAGATGGTCCGTCTGGACGGCAGCCGTGCCACGCCGGGAACGGGCCTGGGGCTGAGCATGGTGCGCGCGATCGTCCGTCTTCATGGTGGTGAGATCAGGCTGCTGGACAATGCGCCGCATGGCCTGCGCTGCGAAGTGACCATGCCGGCCACCACCGGACGCGCACCGGAATGGCTGGTAAGTTAACAATGCCCAACATAGATTAAGTATTGCTACACTTTGGACTGTAACCCAATCTTCATGCGCAAATATTGTAAAAAACTGTAATTGGCTGTTCGCGGATATGGTTTTGGCGGAGACCGGTAAGGCGCCGTCCGAGAGTGCCGCACTCTATATTTACCGGTTAAAAGGTGTCTTATGCAGTATTCTGCTCATCGCAAGGTATGTCGGTACGGTAGTCTCGCCATTTCTTTGACTTTGATGGCCGGAGTTTCCATGCCGGCATCCGCGCGCGCCGGCGACGGCACCAGTCACCAGGACCCGCTGGCGAAGGGCGGCAAGGCCGGGACGCGCAAGCACATGGTGGCCCGCCATGCCCACCGCACGGCCCAACCCGCCGCCGCCGCTGCTGCCGCTGCTCCAGCCACGGCCGCCGCCATCCACGACGATGCGCCGGCCCACAATGGGGGGGCGGGCGAGAAATTCGACGTGATCGGCGCCTTGACCGGCATTGCGGCATCGAATGCGTCCGAACGCAACGCACCGAATGCGATCACCGTCCGCACGGCGGAAGAAATCCGCAAACTCCCCGATATCAACATGGCCGAGGCGATTTCGCGCATGTCGGGCGTCTCGCTCCAGACCGATACCGGAGAAGGGCGATTCGTCAATATTCGCGGTCTCGACGCGGATTTGAGCGGTGTTACGTTCGGCGGCGTGCGCGTGATGCCGTCGAACCAGGCTTCGGTCTTCGGCGGTGCCCGCGCGGTCGCGCTGGATGCGATTCCGGCCGGCATGGTGGCCTCGGTCGTCCTGACCAAGACGATGCGTCCGGACCAGGATGGCGAGGCCATGGGCGGTACGATCGACCTCGTGCCCCGCACGCAGGAACCCAACGGCAAGCCGTTCGTCGAATTTGACATCGGCGGCGGCGCCGAGCCCCTGCGCGGCACGCCGGTGGTCAACGGCCAGATCACCGCCGGAGCCAGCTTCGGCTTCGGCGGGCATCCGGGCCCCTATGGCCAGGCCGGGTCGGGCGTGGGTGGGGGTTGGGTTTCCAACCCGCGGCCGTTTTCCATCTTCGCCACGGCCGGCATGTATAACGACCAGCGCGGCGTCGACGATGTGGAAGAGGCGTATTCCGACCAGCAATCCCTGGGCTATCCGGACAAGCTGCTCTCGACGATCGACATGCGGCGCTATCAGTATTTTCGCCGCCGCTACAATCGGGGCGGCGAACTGGATTTCGATCCGAACCGAGACAATCATTTCTTCGTCCGATTCGCGGAATCGGGCTATCACGAAGGGTATCACCGGTACAGCCTGATCGCGAACGGCCTGGATTCGGGCGCCGGGGACGGCAATTGTCCTGCGCCCTATAATTGTCTTGCCGGTACGAACCAGGCCGGATTCGTCGCCCCGCAGGCGACCTTTCAGAAACAGGCTGTCGAGCGCCTGAACACGGTCCAGAACGACATGGCGACCTGGGGAGGGCGGAACACGATCGGCCGGGTCAGGATCGACTATCATGGAGCCTGGTCGCATGGCGACGGCAATTTCCCGCTGGCCCGGACGGCCACCTTCACCGACATGTCCGGCCCGACCGCCGTCGGCTACAACAATATGGCCACTCCCAACCAGCCGACGCTTGCCGCACTGGATGGCACAGGCTACGCGAACCGCGATTACAGGCTGACCAGCCTCGCGGACAATATGCAGAAAAATTCCGACAATGAATGGTCGGGCGGTGCCAACGCCCTGATCCCGCTGGACGTCCTGCGCAATCAGAGTTCGTTGAAGGTCGGCGTCCTGGTCCGTCTGCGTCGTCGCACCACGTCCCAGGATAGCAGGCACTGGACCGGCGACGGCACGATCCCGCTGTCCAGCTTCGCCTACGGTCCGGACAATCTTTATTACAAGAACCAATATAATATCGGCCCGTTCGTGGACAGCGCCGGGATTTACGCCCTTGCCGGTACGCCCGCCCTGCCCCAGTCCGACCCGGCGGGCGACGCGATTTCCAGCCTGCAGGGAACGCAGCTCGACCACGAAAATGTCTATGCCGGCTATTTCCAGTATGAAGGGAACATCTCCGAGGCACTCCATGTCATGGCCGGCATGCGTTTCGAGGCGACGAACGGACATTACCAGGGCGTTCTGACGACGATCGACGCCAATGGCAATACAGTGCTCTCCCCGGCGACAGTCAGGCAGAATTATTTCAACTACCTGCCGGATATCGAATTCCGTTACACCTTCATGCCGCGCCTGATCGGGCGGCTGTCCTATTCCACCGCGCTGGCGCGTCCCGGATTCAACCAGAATACCGCCTCCACGACCGTCGATGCCAGCTCGGGCACCATCTCGCGCGGTAATCCCGGCCTGCCGGCCATGACGAGCGACGCCTTCGATGCATCGCTCGAATATTATACCGGCAATGGAGGGCTGATCTCCGTCGGCGCCTTCGACAAGGAAATCAGCAACTACATCATGCCGCGGCAGGATCGTTACGTGAATTACGGCGGCCTGACCGGCATCGTGAACGTCGTCAGCTGGAAAAATATTCCTCATGCCCAGGCCTACGGTTTCGAGGCCGTCTATAACCAGAAATTCGCGTTCCTGCCGAGCATCCTGAAATATACGGGGTTCGAGGGAAATTATACCTGGATCAACTCGACCGGGCAGGTCCATCCCGGTATCGACGCGCCGCTGCCATCCACCTCGAACAACAATATCAATGCGGCGCTCTATTACGAGGACCCGAAATTCAGCATCCGCGTCGGCGTCAACTATGTCTCGCGCAACCTGTTCGCGATCGGCGGTTCCCAGGCCACCGATATCTGGACGGCGGACCGCCTGCGCGTCGACATGTCGGCGTCCTATTCCATCACGAAAAACCTGGCGCTCTATGCCTCGGTCAAGAATCTGACCAATACGCCGTTGAAGTTCATCGAAGGTACCAGCGACAGCCGGCCCATCCAGCGCGAGGTCTATTACGAGACCGTGCTGGGCGGCGTGCGCGGGCATTTCTGAGCCGGGGCGTCGGTCGACGCGTCACGGCACGACAGTATATCGGAAATCTGGAGAATATGACATGAAGCGTGGATTGAAATCGATCGGATGGGGCTTCGTGGCCGGCATGGTCGCGGCATGCGCCTGCGCGGCGCCGGCTGCCCGGGCCGGCGACCTGCCGGGGCCGGACGGCAATTACGACTATGCGGCATTCGATCGCGGGACGGGCCACCTGTATGTCGCGCGGGCGACCTCCGTGACGGATTACGACCTGAAGAACGGGAAGGCCGCCGTCAGCATCGGGCAGATTCAGCATGGCCATGCCGTGCTGCCCTTGAAGGGCCGCACGGATCTGCTGGTGACGAGCGGTGACGACGATACCGTTCGTTTCATCGACAGGACAGACGGACATGAAACGGGCCGCGTCGCCGTCGGCCGCAAGCCGGATGGCGCCGTCATCGACGAGCGACACGGACGGGCATTCGTGATGAACGCCAAAGGCGGTACGGTGTCGGTCATCGACCTGGCATCCAGGAAGGTCACGGCCACCGTGACGCTGAAACCGGGGCTGGAATTCCCCGCGCTGGGCCAGGATGGAACGCTGTACGTCAATAACGAGGACGCCAACGAGATCGAGACGGTCGACACCGCCGCCATGGCGGCGGGGCCGGCCATCGCGCTGGGCGCGTGCACCGGGCCCAGCGGCCTGGCGTACGACAAGTCATCGGACCGGCTGATCGCGGCTTGCGCCAATGGCAAGGCCGCAATCGTCTCGGCCGGGCGAAAGACGCTGGAAGGCCTGGTCGCCATCGGCGACAGGCCGGATGCCGTCATCCTCGATGCCATGCGGCGGCGCGCCTACATCCCGTGCGGCGCCAGCGGGGAACTGGACCAGATCTCGCTGGCGGGTGCCGGCGTGCCCGGGGACGTGAAGCGCATTCCGACCGAAACGGGCGCACGCACCGGCGCCCTGGACGCCCGGACCGGCACGCTGTATCTGCCCGCCGCGCGTTTCTCGCCCCCCGCGCCCGGGCAGACGCACGGGGCCATGATCCCAGGCAGCTTTCACGTTCTGGTCGTACGCCCCGGCTGAACGCGGCATGCCGGCGCGCGGCGTTCAGCCGGTCGCCGGCGCCGGAACCTTGGGTGCCATACCGGCACGGTTCTCCTGGGGGGCCGCGCCGGTATATGGGGTGGCGGCTTGCAGACATGGCGCCCGTGCGGGATCAGCCAACGGCGAGCCGGGCGCCCGTCAGGCCCGGCTTCTCGCCTCCGGCGCGGTCAGGCGTATCCAGGGATGGCGGGCGCGCAGCAGGGCGACCACGCGTTGCTTGTGGGCCGCGCGTTCGGTCACGCCGTCGGTCATGGCGGCGTCGTGGACGCGGTATTCGGCCAGGATTTCGGGCACATGCGCTCCGGCGATGCCCCGTTCGGCCAGGCTGCACCAGAGATCGTAATCCTCCCACCCCATGGCGTCGCGGGAGACGTAATAGCCGCCGGCCGCCGCCCACGCCCATTTTGCGACCATGGCCATGGCATCGACGACATTGCCGCCGACCAGGCGCCCCGGATGCCAGGGGATATCGCCCATCACGCCGTCCGCCCGGCCGAAGCGGCGGATGATGGGATAGGCGAAGCCCGCATCCGCCTGCCGGATGGTATCCAGCAGGCGGGCGCACGCGTCGGGCAGCAGGCGGTTGTCGGCATCGAGCTGCATGACATATGGGGTTTCGGCGGCGGCCATGCCGATATTGCGGGCGCCGCCCAGCCCGGCATTGTGGCGCGCGCGCAGCAGCAGCAGGCGGTTGAAGCGCGTGCCGTGCCGGGCCATCCAGCCGCCGACCAGGGCCGCCGTATCGTCGGTCGAGGCATCGTCCACCACGATCAGGTCCAGCGGTTCGAGCGTCTGGTGGCGGACCGATTCCAGGGCCTCGATGACGTGATCGGCATACTGGTACGTGGTGATGACGATTGTGACGGCGGCATCCTGCAACTGGTCCTGGTGCAGCAATGTCTCGCTGTCGGGGATGGCGGGCACGGTGCGCACGCGGGTGGTGCCGCAGGCCAGCGCCAGCGCGCCGGCCTGCGCGGTGGCCTGGCCGCCCGCCAGGCCCGCGATCGTCAGGCCCAGCAGGGTGGCCTGGCGCTGGGGGCCGTATTCCCACAGGACCGTATGCAGCGCGTCGCGCGCCATGTGGGCGCGCAGGGATGGATCGTCCACCAGCCGGAGCAGGGCTTCTTCCCATTCCGCGTCGCTGTCGGCCAGCAGGCCGGTGACGCCGTCGCGGATCGCCGCCCGGAAGGGGGCGGTCGGCGACGCGATGGTGCAGGTTCCGGCCAGGGCGGCCTCGAAGAATTTCAGTTCGCTCTTGGCTTCGCAGAACGGATTGCCGGTTTCCAGGGGGGCGATCGAGATGTCCAGCCGCGCCAGTTCGTCGGGCAGGGCGTCCAGCGCGACCATGTCGCGCCATTCGATCTGCGATGCGCGGGCGCGCAGGGCGGGGAATTCCTCGGTCAGCAGCAGCGGGCGGCCGCCCCCCGGTTCGCGGAACAGGACCAGCCGCACCTCCGGCCGCCGGGCCATGACCGCCAGCAGCCCCGGCAGGGCGCGGGCGAAATCGCGCTGGTGGGTGCGCGATCCGGTGGCGTAGCCGATCCGCACCAGCCCGTCGGATGGGGTGGCCGCGCGGCGGCGGGCGGCCCGGCGCGACCGCTCCAGCGTGTCCTGGTCGTGGATGTTGGGCACGATCGCCGTCAGGGGGGTGTAGGGGCGCATCCGGTCGCCCAGGGTTTCGGTGGTGGCGATGGCGAGATCGCACTGGCGGAGGGTCCGCTGCATGTCGGCATACATGCGTTCGATCCGCGCCACGGGGGCGGGGCTGGTGCGGATGCCGTCGATCAGGTCGCCGCGGGCCAGTTCGGGTTTGAACACGATATCGTCGGCGTCGAAGGCCAGCAGGGCGCCGCGCGCGCGCGCCATCCGGATCAGCGTATCGACATGGCCGCTATATTCCACGCGCCACAGGACGATCAGGTCGGCCCAGAGAATGTCGTCGGGGCCGACGGCGGCGCAGTCGCGGCTTTCAGCCTGGTACCCGGCTGCGCGGCAGGCGGCTGCGTTGCGGTCGACACGGTAGATCGTGCCGGGTGTCGCCGGTTCGCCCGAGATGAACAGGACCGTGCGGATGGGCCGGCGGGCGCGTGCCGGTTCGGGAGGCGGTGTTTCCGCCGGGATGGGCTGCGGGCGTGCCAGCCGCCGGGCCAGCCGGGCCAGCCGGGCCCGCAGGGCGGGTGTGGGCGTGGGTGGTGGCGCGGAGGTGGCTGGCGTTGGAGCGTCGGGAGAAGGGGCGGCCGGCGGATCGGCGGGCGGTACGTGCCGGTTCCGTTCGAGCCGCAATTCCATGGCGTCCAGCCGGGCGCGGCTGAGGGAGGCGCGGGTCTCGGCCAGTTCCGCCCGCGCATCGGCCAGGGCGCGCCGGGTTGCCCAATGCGTGCCGATGGCGGCGAAGCGGCTGGCCAGGTTGGCGGCCACGCTATCCCCCTGCGCGCGGTTCAGGGCGTCGCAGAGGCCGGCGAGCGGTGCGCCCGGCCCGGGCAATGCCCCAGGGAATGCCCCAGGGAGTGCCAATATCAGCCCGCGGCCCAGCGGCATTGTGGCGTGCGGGATTTCGGCCAGCCAGCGGGACCATGCGGCATGCCCGTCGGTTGCGCGATCCAGCCCGTACAGCAGCAACGCACCGTGCGGTGACAGGAGCGGGGCGAGATGTTCCGGTGTCTGGTCGCCGATATCCGCCGGCGGCAACGCCACCCACAGCAGGTCGCAGGTCCCAGGACATGGACGGTCGGTCATGGCATGGACGCTCAGCGTCAGGCGCAGGCGCTGGGCCTGTGCCGTCAGGAGCGCGTGCAGGGCGGGGCGGCCGGGGGCCAGGCCGATGCTGTGGGGGCGGGCGAGGGTGACCACCCAGGCCAGGAACGGCAGCACCATAGTGATGGCGGGATCGGGGTCCAGGTCCGGCGGCGTCAGGAAATAGGGATCGAGCGCGTCGCATCCGAGCAATCCGGGCGCGTCCGGCAGCGTGTGGGCCATGGGGAGCCAATCGTCTGCATCCATCGGAATGTCGTGCGTCCCTCTTGCGGTGGCCGATGATTTTTTGATCCTGCACGACAGGATGTTAATATTTTGGGAAGGTCTCCACGCTTACATGGCCCCGTCATTCCGGGCGGGCATCCTCATGCGATGCGGCTCCGGATCGGTTTGGAATGGCTGATGACATGTCGTCGTCCGGCCAGGCAATGTCGGGGAGCGGGCTGTGGCGATTGTAACCGTGATGGGTGCCGCGGGCACCAATGTGAACGTGACGGTCGATGGCGGCGATACGCTTGCCCTGGCCAATGCCTATGCGGCGGCTCTGCGGGCAAGCGCCGGGAACAAGAATTTTTCGACCTTGCAGAATGGCTTCAATACCGCCGGCAGTACCGGTTCGGTCGGGGTGATCACGGTCGGCGGCGCCTATGCGCTGGATGGGGCCTATGTCAACATCGTGGCGGGCGCGCTGTCGGGCAGCGCGCCGGATGCCGTGCTGAGGGCGCCGGTGGCCATCGACGCCCACAAGGTCACGACCCCGGTGGATGTCATTTCCGGCACGCTGGGCGGCACGACCTTCCTGGGCGGGCCGGCTGGCGGAAGTTTTCTGGCGACGGCCGGCGACAATGTCTTCATCGGCGGGGCAGGTAACTTTACCATCAATATGGGCGCGGGCAACGATCTGGTCGTGACCGACGGCGGCAACGATACCGTCAATGCGGGAAGTGGCGACAACCGGATCTTCCTCGGTGAAGGCAACAACGATGTCGTCTCGATGGGGACGGATACCATTGTCGGCGCTCTCGGTACCCAGTCGGTGACCATCAATGCCGGCAGTTCGCTGGTCCTGCTGGGGGCGAATGCGACCGTCGTCGACAATGCCGCCGGCAGCATCGTCTCGGTGGGCGGGGGCAGCACCGTCTCCGGCGGGGCGCAGGACCGGGTTTCGTTCACCGGGTCGTCGGGCACCATCGGCGGTGCGGTTTCCGATACGATTTCCGCAGCCGGAGACCTGCAGGTTGTCCAGGGTGTCGGCAATACGATCAGCGTGACCGGCAGCCTGACCTTCCTGAACGGCACCGGCATGACCAGCGTGGTGGCCGGCCAGTCCACCATCTTCGGCGCCGCGGGCCTGAGCATGACGCTGGGGGCCTCCGGCCCGACCCTGTTCGTGGCCAATGAGGGCAACGAGACGCTGGACGGCGCGCAGGCCAGCAACCCGCTCCATGCCTTTGCGAATGGCGGCGATGTGACGTTCGTCGGCGGGACGGGCAACGATACGCTGGTGGGCGGCACCGGCAGCGCGACGATGACGGGTGGCAGCGGCGACAATCTGTTCGCCTTCACCAACGGGCCCAGCAGCGGGGGGACCGATATCATTACCGATTTCGGAAGCTCGGCCGGGAACCTGGTCGCGCTGTATCAATACGGATACCAGAACAATAACGGGTTGCAGGGCATTCTGTCCGCCGCGACCGTTGCGGGCGGCAACAGCACGATCCAGCTGAGCGACAATACGCGGATCACGTTCGTTGGCATTACCGACCTGAAGGCCAGCGACTTTACCCTGAGCTGATCGCGGCACATGGACGGTTCCGCTTCCGCTTCCGGCCTGCTGCCCGCCGACGATCCTGGCCTTGCGCAGGCCGGCGTGCGGTTGCAGGCCGCGCGGGCGGCGGACCTGCGGGCGGAACTGGACCGGTTGCGCCATCTGGTGACGCTGCAGGATCGGGCATTGTCCGGTCGTCTCATGCGTGTGGCGCGGATTGTCCGGGCGATGACGCTCGGTCGCGATCCGTTTGGTCGCCCGTTGGGCGAGGCGGCGGCGCGCCTGTGGGCCCGGGTCGGGCGCGACGGAGTCGGGCCGGCATTGGGCCATGTCGGGCGCGCGCTGTTTCCGCGCGCGTCCGGCGCCCCGTCGCGCCGGGGGCAGGAAGAGATCCTGCCCGTGGTGACGCCGGCCGACTGGACGCCCGTGATCCTGATCATCGCGGAAATCCGGCTGGCCCAATGTGCGAAATATCGTGTCTGGCAGCGCGTCGAACAGATGCGGCTCCTGGGCTGGGAATGCCGGGTGGTGGATTGGCGCCATACCGCCCAGGCGCTCGGCGCGCTGCAATTCTGTTCCGGCGTGGTGTTCTATCGCGTGCCGGCCTTCGCATCCGTGCAGGGGATGCTGGAGGAGGCGCGTCGTCTCGCCATTCCGTCCTGGTGGGAGGTCGACGATCTGATCTTCGACCGTGACCTGTATGCCCGGAATGGCAACCTGGCGACGCTGTCGAAGCAGGAGCGTGGGCAGCTTCTGTTCGGGGCGGGACTGTTCCGCGCCTGCATGCTGGGGTGTGAAAAGGGAATTGCCTCCACCCCCGTTCTGGCACAGGCGATGCTGGATGCCGGCGTGGTGGACGTGGCCGTCATCGACAACGCACTTGATGCGGAAACGCTGGATGCGGCGGAGTCGGCTCTGGCATCCCTGCCGCGCCGGGCGGACGATGAGGGCGGGCCGGTCGTCGTGATCTACGGATCGGGCACGCGCACGCATGATGCCGATTTTCTTGTGGCGGCGCCAGGGCTGATCGCGGCGATGGCGGAAGATGCGCGGCTGGTCCTGTGGATTGTGGGCGAGCTGGCATTGCCGCCCGCGATACGGGCGTTGGGTGAGCGGGTCGTGGTGATGCCCGGCCGGCCCTATGCGGAGTATCTGGCGCTGATGGCGCGCGCGGATATCGCGATCGCGCCTCTGGAAGACAGCGTCTTCAATGATGCGAAGAGCAACATCAAATATCTGGAAGCTGCTGCTGTCGGGGTGCCGCTGGTCTGTTCGCCCCGGCGGGCTTTTGCCGATGTGATCGTCGATGGCCACACCGGTTGTCTGGCCGCGCGCGAAGCGGACTGGACGCGTGCGCTGCTGGCGCTGGCGGGCGATGGGGCGCTGCGGCGCGCCATGGGGGAGCGGGCGCGCGCCGATATCATGGCGCGCTATGCCCCCGCGCGGGTGGCGCAGGCGCAGGTGCGGGCGGCATTCGGCGCGCCGCCGCCCGTGGTCCGCGACGGGCGGTTGAGGGTGTTGTGCGTGAATGTCTATTACCCGCCGAGGGCTTTCGGCGGGGCGACGCATGTTGCCGTGGAAATGGTCGAGCGGTTGCAGGCCAGCGGGCGGGCCGCGCTGTCGGTTTTCACCGCCCGGCCGGGTCATGGGGGCGATCCGGACCGTCCGGCGGCGGCGGCGCGCTATACGCATCGCGGCGTGCCGGTGGTGGCGGTCGATCTGCCGGAGACGGCCGATGGCATCATGATGTTTCATCATCCGGCGGCCGCCGTGCTGTTCGACCAGCATGTCGCGGCGTTTCGTCCCGATGTGGTCCATCTTCATGCCACCCAGGGGCTGGGCGTGGGGCTGGTAGATGTGTGCCGGGCGCGGGGCATTCCTTATGTCATCACGCTGCATGATTCCTGGTGGTTGTGCGACCGGCAGTTCATGGTGCGCGCGGATGGGCGGTTCTGCGGCCAGAAACGGATCGATCTTCGGGCCTGCCAGCGCTGCCAGTCGGAGGCACGGCATCTGGAGGATCGGGCGGCGCTGGCGGGGGCCGCGCTGCGCGATGCAGCACTCCTGCTCAGCCCCAGCGCCACGCATCGCGACCTGCATCTGGCCAATGGTGTCGATCCGGCGCGGATCGTGGTGCATCGCAACGGCTTTCGCTGGCCGGTCGGGCGCAGGTCGCGGCGGCCGGCCGGCAGCCCGCTGCGTTTCGGCTATGTCGGGGGTGTGGAGGCGGTGAAGGGTTATCCGCTGATCCGTGCCGCGTTCGAGGCGCTGGGGCGGGGGGACTGGGTGCTGCGCCTGGTCGACAACAAGACGGTGCTGGGCATGAACACGGTCGACGTCGCCGACTGGCGGGCGCAGGGCACGGTCGAGGTGGTGCCGGCCTATGATGACGGGACGATCGATGCCTTCTTCGATTCCATCGACGTCCTGCTGTTTCCGTCATGCTGGCCGGAAAGCTATGGCCTGACCGTACGCGAGGCCCTGGCCCGCGATGTATGGGTTGTTGCCTCGGCGCCGGGGGGGCAGGCGGAGGATATCGTGGCCGGCGTGAACGGCACCCTGATCGGGCTGACGGCCGATGCGAACGCGCTTGTGGCGGCGGTGACGGAACTGCTGGACCGGCCGGACCGTCTGGCGGGCCATGTCAATCCCTGCAAGAGCCAGTTGGCTACCTGGCAACAGCAGGCGGAGACATTGCTGGAACTGCTGCGGGGGGCCGCCGGGTCATGGCCCGAAGGATCGCCGGCCAGTCCCGGCTGAGCAGCAGGAACAGCAGGCGGCTTTTCCACCCGGCCATGCAGGCGGTGTCGGGCCGGCCACGCAGCATGTCGTCGATCCAGGCGGCGGGGAAATGATCGCGTTGCGCCAGCAGGCCGCGCCAGGCGCCTGTCCAGCCGATTCCACATGGATTGTCGCGCAGAAGCTCGATCTTGATGAAGGGGGTGTCGGGCGCGCGCGCGATCGACAGCCAGTCGATATGCATCGGATTGACGGGGACGAGGCGGCGCGGCCCCCGTGCGGTGTCGGCCCAGGCCGAGGCGGCGCGCAGGCCCGCCGCGCGGATGGCGGTGCCCAGGCCCATTTCGCCGTGCAGGATGATCTCGTCCTTGTTCATCTCGGCGAATGGCAGGGCGAGGACGCGCTGGATGGCCGGGTGGGCGAGCGCATCGGCGCCGAAACACAGGAACCAGGATTGCAGATGCCAGACCGGAAAGCGGGATTCGACGAGGCCCCAGACATCGGCGGAGCGCGCCATCATGCGCTCCAGGACCGGTGCCAGGGGACGCAGCGGGCCGAACACGCTGTCATTGGCAAGGATGATCCGTTCGGCGCCCCTGGCGCAGCCGGCGGCCAGAAGATCCTGCCATGCGCCGAAATCCATGCCGCGATTGGGCCGGAGATGCGGCGTGATGCCCCGCTCCGCGCAGAAGCGGGCGATGTCCGCCGACAGGTCGCGGGCCCCCGAAAGGGCGAGATGGACCGTCATGCCGCTGGCGGCGAACTCGCCCAGGTAATGGCGGACATGTGGGCGCAGCAGGCCTGCCGGGTCGTATTGGGCGAACAGGCAGGTGACGCGCGGCCGGGTCATCGGACGAAAAGTGGTGCGGGGCCGTTATCTTTCATCGTCTCTTGTCCAGTTTTCCGCGAAATCGGGCAGTTTCGGGAAGGGGTGGCTATTTCGCAGTGCGTGTCAGCAAGAATTCGCATGCATCAAAGAATTTTGTGGCATAATATTTAACAGCGCGCTAAAAGCCGCGACCGCTGATTCAGAGCGTCGCAACGGTCCGCCCCGTTGCGAATGTATTTCCAGGACCTGGCAGGAGAAGAGAGAACACATGAGCAAAGCCTTCATTGCAGCCGTCATCCAGGATTCGATCGACTGCACGGGGGTCGCCGCCAACCAGGCCGCGTCCGATCTGATTGCCGCGATCGTCAAGGAACTGAAGAAGGAAGGCGGGTTCACGCTGCCGTCTTTCGGGACCTTTACGGTCAAGAAGACCAAGGCGCGCAAGGCGCTGAACCCGCGCACCGGCGAGCCGGTGAAGGTGAAGGCCGGCAAGACCGTTCGTTTCAAGGCCAGTCCGAACCTGAAGAAGGCGGTCTGAACAGCCTACCCGCCACGGCCGCCTGTCGGCCGTGGCCCACGCCTGCGTGACGGGTGTGAAAAGGTCCGCTTTCCCTGCCCGATCGGAGAGGGCGCGCCGGTTCCGTTCTTCAGGGGCCCGGTCCCGACGCGATCATGGCGTCGTCAGTGCAAGGAATGGCCGCGATTTCGGTCTGTCAGGATCGAGGTCGGAAATATCCTGCGCATGTCTTGCTGATTATGAAATTCCGGCATCCGGGTCCACTGACCGTCTGTTGCGGGCAGGCTGCGCGCGGCCGGCATAATTGCCGTGACCGGCTGACGATATGATCGCGCAACGGAAATCTTCAATAGATTATTTCTTTTCGAAATCAATATGAAGAAGACCCGTGGTGGCGATGGGGATGGGCTCCGCTGCGGATGCGTGGCCGGTCGTGCCCGGCCCCTGCGTTCGCGGGGGCAGCGGCGGGGGAGCATGGCATCGCATTGTGAGACTGGCTGGGGCGGGAGGATTCGAACCTCCGCATGGCGGAATCAAAATCCGCTGCCTTACCGCTTGGCTACGCCCCATTTGGACCCGATCGTGTCGGCCACGCCCTTCTAGAGGGAAGGACGGGGCCGCGTAAAGGGGGTTCTGTCTCGCGGGTTCAGAACTGGTCGGGCTGCGGGTCGAGCGGCAGGTCGATCGACGGATCGATCGGCTCCATGGGCTGCGTGATCTCCGGCGTGGCCGCGCGGCGGCGGGTCAGCATGCTGCCCAGGCGGGTGGCGCGGTCCAGCGCCTGGTCCAGGGCCGCCATGGTGCGGGACATGTCCTCGCTGTCATCGCGTTCCCACGCGCGCATCGTATAGGCCCAGACGCCGATCAGGCCCTGGATGCGCAGCGCGCCCGCGGGGCCGGAGATGTCGAGGCCGGCGGCGCCCGCCATCCAGCGCATGCTCTCGGCCGTGGTGGCGGCCAGGAACAGGGCCAGCGCGGGGTCGAAGGGCAGGGCGCGCATGACCGCGCGCACGCCCTCGCGATATTGCTGCAGGACGTCGAAGCGGCGCATCAGCACGTCGAACAGCCGTTCCCGCACGTCCCCCGTGCTGCCGTCATCGACCAGGGCGGATTCGTCGGCCAGCCGTCCCAGCTTCAGCAGGATGGCGGTCTTGACCGGAAAGCGGCGCCTTGCCTCGTCCAGCGGCACGCCGGCATCGCGCGCGGCATCGACGACGCTCAGCCGTCCCCAGCCGTAGAGGGCGGCACGCTCCATGGCGGCGCGAAGCAGGGCATCGTCGAACTGATCGTTATCCATAAGCTTTCTGACGGTCATCTGGTCTGTGGCCCGGTCCGGCCGATCCGGAAGGCTTGGTCTTCATTGCGGTTAAATTACGGCGCAGGCGCGTGCAAGTTCGCCGCTCAGGATGCGAGTTCGCGCGCGCGCCGCGTGGCGGCGGCGATGGCCTGCTCCATCGTCGCCGGCCAGGCCTGCGGGGCCATCAGCACCTCCAGCGCCTGCTGGGTGGTGCCGCCGGGGCTGGTGACGCGGCGGCGCAGTTCGGCCGCGTCGATGCCGGACTGCTCCATCAGCGCGCCGGCGCCCGAGACGGTGCGACGGGCGATCCGCCGGGCCAGGTCGGCGGGCAGGCCCTGGGCGATGCCGGCCTGCTCCATCAGCTCGGCCAGCAGGAAGACATAGGCCGGGCCGCTGCCGGATACGGCGGTGACGGCATCCATCTGGGCCTCGTCCGCCACCCAGGCCACGTCGCCCACCGCCGAGAGAAGGCGGGTGCAGAGTGCGCGATCGGCCTCGGTCGCCGTGGGAGGGGCGAAGCAGACGGTCATGCCCCGGCCGACGGCGCTGGGCGTGTTGGGCATGGCGCGGATGACGGTCGCGCCCGGGGTGCCGGCTTCGGCAAGGGCTGCGGTGAGGCCGCCGACCGTCTTGCCGGCCATGACCGACAGGATGGGCGCGCGGCGGGCGAAATGCGCGATGGAGGGCAGGATCTCGGCCGCCTTCTGCGGTTTCGTCGCCAGGATGACCAGGGCGGGCGCGAAATCGTCCGGCAGGTCGGAGGCCTGCCGGACCACGCCGTGCGGTGCCGGGATATCGTCGCGGTGCCGGTCGAGGATGACGGACGGGGCCAGCCCGTCCGCCAGCCAGCCGGCCAGCATCGCCCCGCCCATCTGCCCGCATCCGACGAGCAGCAGCGGGGGAAGCGAACCCGCCGGGGTCTTGCCCTCGGTCACGCCTCGCCCGCGCAGTCGAGCATGGCGGCCTCAAGCGCCTCGGCCGGGGTCTTGCCGCCCCACAGCACGAACTGGAAGGCGGGGTAGAAGCGTTCGCACTCGGTGATGGCGATGTCGATCATGTCTTCCAGGCTTTCCATCGACGCGCCGGGCGCGCCGCGCAGCAGGACGGCGTGGCGAAACAGCGGCATCCCGCTTTCCAGGTCCATCCCGAAATGACCGATCCACAACCGCTCGTTGGCCAGCGCCACCAGTTCGAACAGGGCCCGGCGCTGCTGGGGCGGGACCTTGAGGTCGAACGTGCAGGTGAAATGCATGGCGCTGACTTCGCGCGACCAGGAGAAGTACAGACCGTAGTCGCACCATTTCCCGGGGGCCTCGGCGGCCATTTCCGAATCGTTGCGGCGTTCGAACGCCCATTCGTACCCGCCGACGATCTGTTCCATCAGGTCGAGCGGATTGGCGTCATGCTTGGGAGAGGAGATGGAGAGGGCAGGCATGTGGGACTCCCCTAGGCCGTGGAGGGAGGGGGCCGGCGTCGAGCGTCGGACCCCGTACGTCTGCAGAACGGACCGTGTGCCGTTCCCGCCACGGGTGGGAACGCGGTCACACCCCAACCCTATGGGCGGTCTTGCCATGCTGGCAAGCGCACGCGCATGCGTGCGGACAATGGAGACGAAAAATTTATTTTTCAGGCGTAATTGCCGAACGGGCCGCCCGGCGGTTCGGGTGCCTGGAAGGGCTGGTCGGGGGCGATGACGGTTTCCAGCGTCGCGACTCGGGCTTCCAGCGCCTCCAGGCGGGCGTCGGACTCCTCCTGGGCCGCGCGGGCGCGGGCGGCGAGTTCGCGCACGACCTCGAATTCCTCGCGCCGGACCAGGTTCAGCGTCGACAGCACTTCGTCGACCCGCGCGCGGACGATGGCGCCGACCTCTTCGCGCACGCCGGCCAGGGCCGAGAGCGCGCCGCCGGCGACACCGGCGAGATCGTCAAAAAAACGTGGCCTGTCGGACATGGCGGGTCCTCCTGTGTTCGGTACCGGGTCTGCGCCCGCACCCGCCGGGGCGGCACGGACCAGGGAATTGCATGCGCAGCATATAGACAGTCCGGCGCCGCAAGGCCATCCGCCAATGCGGATGGGTGGGTGGCTGACGTGGCGCCTCTTCGAACGCGGCGCGATCTGTTTTATAGAGCAGGGCATGATCATCATCACCGGAGGGGCCGGTTTCATCGGCTCGTGTCTACAGGCGGCGCTGCGGGCGCGGGGCGAGGAGACGGTGGTCGTCGACTGGCTGGGGACGGGCGACAAATGGCGCAACGTGGCGCGCCATGCGCCCGACCGGCTGGTGGCCCCCGAGGCGCTGGACGCGTTCCTGGACAGTCGGCCGGACGTGTCGGCCGTGCTGCACATGGGTGCGATCAGCGAGACGACCGCCCGGGACGGCGACCTGGTCTGGCGGACCAATGTCGACCTGTCGGCGCGCCTGTGGCAGTGGTGCGCGCGGGAAGGGGCACGGTTCATCTATGCGTCCTCGGCCGCGACCTATGGCGGTGCCGACCGGCCGGAGCTGTTTTCCGACGATCCGGCGCGGCTGGAGGCGTTGCGGCCGCTGAACCTGTATGGCTGGTCGAAACATGTGTTCGACCGTCATGTGCAGGGCTGGGTCGCCGGGGGGGAGCCGGCGCCCGCGCAATGGGCCGGGCTGAAATTCTTCAACGTCTACGGCCCCAACGAGTATCACAAGGGCGGCATGATCTCGGTCGTGAAGGTGAAGTACGACGAGGTGCGTCGTGGCCAGCCGGCCACGCTGTTCCGCTCGAACGTGCCGGGGCTGGCCGATGGGGCGCAGGCGCGCGACTTCATCTGGGTGGGAGACGTGGTGAACGTCATGCTGTGGCTGCTGGACAATCCGCAGGTCAGCGGGCTGTTCAATTGCGGCACCGGCGTCGCGCGGACCTATCTGGACCTGGCCCATGCGGTCTGCGATGCCGCCGGGCTGCCCCGGCAGGTCGCGTTCGTCGACATGCCCGAGGCGCTGCGCGGGCAATATCAATCCTATACCTGCGCCGACATGACGCGGCTGCGGGCGGCGGGATACACCAGGCCCTTCACGTCGCTGGAGGATGGCATCCGCCGTTACGTTCACGATTATCTCGCCACCGACGACGCGTATCTGTGACGCCCGCCCGGTTCCTGCCCTTTTCGACGTCGAAGGACGCCGCATGCTGCCTGTACTGATCTTTCCGCAATTCGATCCGGTCATGGTGCATGTCGGGCCGCTGGCGATCCGCTGGTATGCCATGGCCTATATCACCGCGCTGGTGGTCGGCTGGCGGCTGGTGCGCCGTCTGGTCACGCTGACGCCGCAGGCCGGCACGCCGGAGCAGGTCGACGATTTCCTGACCTGGGCGACGCTCGGCGTCGTGCTGGGGGGGCGGCTGGGCTATATCCTGTTCTATCAGCCCCAGCTTTATCTGGAGCATCCGCTGGCCGCCTTGCAGGTGTGGCATGGCGGGATGTCCTTCCATGGCGGCGCGCTGGGGGTGGTGTTGGCGCTGGCCCTGTTTGCCTGGCGCAATGGGCTGAGCTTCCTGGCCTTTTCCGACCGGGTGACGATCGTGGTGCCGATGGGGCTGGGGCTGGGCCGGGTCGCGAACTTCATCAACGGGGAGTTGTGGGGCCGTGCCGCGCCGGCCGACCTGCCCTGGGCGATGGTCTTTCCGCAGGCTGGGCCGGAGCCGCGCCATCCTTCGGAACTGTATGAGGCGCTGCTGGAAGGTGCGGTGCTGTTTACGATCATGTGGCTGGTGGCGCGCAGCGAGCGGATTCGCGAACGGCCGGGCTTCCTCGCCGGGCTGTTCCTGTTCGGCTATGCGGTGGCGCGCAGTTTCTGCGAGTTCTTCCGCGAGCCCGATGCGTTTATCGGGTTCCTGCCCTTCGGGACCACGATGGGGCAGATCCTGTGCATTCCGATGGCGATCGCGGGGGCGGGACTGATGGCGCAGGCGATGATGCGGCCGCCGCGTCCGGTGCTGATGCCGGCCGCAATCGGGACGGAAGGGGCGGAGCGCCCGTGAGGGGCCCATGAGCGGCACCGTGCCGGAGCGGCTGGACCGGTTCATGGCGCGGGCCAATGCGGCCTATTATGCCGGGCGCGACCCGTTCGCCGATTTCGTCACGGCGCCCGAGATCTCGCAGATGTTCGGTGAGATCCTCGGTGCCTGGGTGGCCATTGCGTGGCAGGGGATGGGGCGGCCGGACCCGTTCATCCTGGCCGAGGCGGGGCCGGGGCGCGGTACGCTGATGGCCGACATGATGCGGCTGCTGGCGCGGGTTGCCCCGGATTGCCATGCGGCGGCCCGGGTGCATCTGGTCGAGACCTCGCCCCGGCTGCGCGACGTGCAGCGCGCGGCGCTGGCGGGGCGGACGGCGCAGCCGGCGGCGTGGCATGACCGGATCGAGGCGCTGCCGGACGGGCCGGTGATCCTGCTGGCCAATGAATTTCTCGATGCGTTGCCGATCCGGCAGTTCGTGCGAACCGGGGCGGGGTGGAGCGAACGCTTCGTGCAGGGGGTGGGGTTTGTGGGCCTGCCGGCGGGGGATATGCCGGAGGGGCCGTTCGACCGGCCGGTGCCCGAGGGCGAGATCCTGGAATGCTGCCCGGAGGCGCTGGCGGTGGCGCGGGGGCTGGCGGCGCGGTTCGTCCGGTCGCCCGGCACGGCCCTGTTCATCGATTATGGATATGACGGCGCGCTGTGGGGCGACACGTTGCAGGCCCTGCGGGATGGCCAGCCGGCCTGGCCGCTGGCCGATCCCGGGCTGGCCGACCTGACGGCGCATGTCGATTTCGCGGCCTTTGCCCGTGCGGCGGCGGGGGCGGCCTGCCACGGCAGCGTGACGCAGGGGGCGCTGCTGGCCGGGCTGGGCCTGTTCGCGCGGGCGGAGCAACTGGCCCGCAACCGGCCGCCGGTGGAAGCCCATGCCATTCGCGACGCCGCCCAGCGACTGGCGGCGCCGGACCGGATGGGGCGCCTGTTCAAGGCGCTGGCGATCACGTCGCCGGGTCTGCCCGTGCCCCCCGGCTTTGCTGTCGCGCCGGCCGGGGGTGATGGGCGATGAGGGAGGATGCCATGATCCGTGATGATATCGAGGGGATGATTCCTTCGGATGCGATCCTGCGCCATGATCTGCTGGGCGGTGTGCCGCACGGGTTCTTTACCCGGTTGGGCGGCGTGTCGGAGGGGCCTTATGCCAGCCTCAACTGCTCGACCCGCTCGGGCGATGATCCGGCGGCGCTGGCGGAAAACCGGCGGCGGGTGGCGCTGGCCCTGGGTGTGGCGCCGGAGTGCCTGCTGGGCGTGACGCAGGTGCATGGGGACGGGGTGGCGACGGTGACGGCCCCCTGGCCGGTGGGGCAGGGACCTTCCGCCGATGCGATGGTGACCGACCGGCCGGGTCTGGCGCTGGGGGTGATTACCGCCGATTGCGGCCCGGTCCTGTTCGCCTCGGCGGATGGCAGGGTCGTTGGGGCGGCGCATGCCGGCTGGCGCGGAGCCGTCGGCGGGGTGCTGGAGGCGACGCTGGCGGCCATGGCGGCGCTGGGGGCGGCGGCGTCCGCGGTGCGGGCGGTGGTCGGTCCGTGCATTGCGCAGGAGAGTTACGAGGTCGGGGGCGATATGCGCGCCCAGGTGCTGGCGGCCGATCCGGCGGCGGCATCGTTCTTTGCCGCTGGCCGGCGGGCGGATCATTTCCAGTTCGATCTGGCGGGGTATTGCGTGGCGCGCCTGCGCCGTGCGGGCGTGGGACAGGCGGTGGCGCTGGGCGTCGACACGCTGGGCGACGAGGTGCGTTTTTTCAGCCATCGGCGGCGGACGCTGGCCGGGGGCGGGCCGATCGGGCACCAGATTTCGGTCATTGCGGCGGCTGGTGCTACAGGTCTGGCATGATTCGCGTGCTTCCCGTTCGTCGTCTCGCCGGCCTGGCCGGTGCCGCCAGCCTGCTGCTTCTGTCCGGATGCCTGGACGTGCCGCACCCGTTCCGCGATCCGGGGCGGGTCGGGCGGTCGCTGGCGCGCAATGCGCCGCCGGCGCGGCTGGCGATTCCGCTGCCGGCGGCGGCCCTGCTGGGTGACGATGCCGCGCGGGAATGGAGCCGCGACATGGCGGCCGCCCTGCTGGAGCAGACGGTGCCGGCCCTGGCCCAGCCGGTGCGCCCCGGCGACTGGTGGCTGCGGCTGGGAGCCGAGGCGCGGGGCGGGCAGGTGGTCCCGACCTACAGCATCATGACGCCGGCCGGTGCGGTGCGCGGCTCCGGGGAAGGGGTGGGTGTTCCCGCCGCCGCCTGGGCGGCCGGCGATGCGGAGGCGCTGCGGCAGTCCGCGCGCCAGCTTGCGCTGTCGATCGCGGGTGCCCTGACGGGTATCCAGGCCGATCAGATGGCGCAGGACCCGCACAGCCTGAAACACCGGGCCGCGCGGATCTATTTCGCCGGGGTGAAGGGGGCGCCGGGCGATGGCGACGTGGCGCTGGCCCAGGCCTTCGTGGCGTCGCTGCGCGATGCCGAGGATGCGGTGCAGGAGAGTCCGCGCGAGGCGGATTTCACCGTTTCCTGCGCGGTGAGTGTCAGCGAAGTCATTCCCGGGGGCTCCGGCCATCCGCAGCAGCACCTGCAACTGGTGTGGCGGGTGGTGGATGCGCAGGGCAAGGAATCGGGAGCTGCCACGCAATTGCATGACATCGACGCCCATTCGCTGGACGGGCATTGGGGCGAGGTGGCCCTTGCCGCCGCGCAGGAGGCGGCGGGCGGGGTGCGGCAGGTGATCTCGCGCTATTCGGGGCGTGACAACACGCCGCTGCCGCCGCCGGCCGGGGCGCCTGCTGTGGCGAAGGCGCAACGCCAGGGATGATCCCGCGTTCGCGGCATGGCCGACATGCGCGATCGATACGCGAGACGGATGACAGGACGGGGCGCGGTTGCTAGAACCCGCGCGCCAGCCATGAGTGCGCCGTCCGGGAGCGTTGCCAGATGAAGATCGTCGCCTGTAACAGCAATCTGCCCCTGGCCGAGAAGGTCGCGGCGGAATTGCGGATGCCGCTGTGCAATGTCTCGGTCCGGCGCTTCGCGGACATGGAAGTGTTCGTCGAGATCCACGAGAATGTGCGCGGCGAGGATGTCTTCGTTATTCAGAGCACCTGCTCGCCGACCAACGACAATCTGATGGAACTGCTGATCATGCTCGACGCGCTGCGTCGGGGGTCGGCGCGTCGGGTCACGGCGGTGATGCCCTATTTCGGCTATGCGCGGCAGGATCGCAAATCCGGGCCCCGCACGCCGATCAGCGCCAAGCTGGTGGCGAACCTGCTGGTCGAGGCCGGGGCGAACCGCATCCTGACGATGGACCTGCATGCGATGCAGATCCAGGGCTTCTTCGACATTCCGGTGGACAATCTCTATGCCGCGCCGCTGTTCACGCGCGACATCAAGGGGCGGATCGAGCCCGGTTCGCTGCCCTATGCGGCGCCGGCGCTGGATATTCCCGGCGGGTTCGAGAACCTGATGATCGTCTCGCCCGATGTCGGCGGCGTGGTGCGCGCCCGGCAACTGGCGCAGCGGCTGAATGTGGACCTGGCGATCATCGACAAGCGGCGCGAGCGGGCCGGCGTGTCCGAGGTGATGAACGTGATCGGCGACGTGCGCGGCCGGTACTGCATCCTGGTCGACGATATCGTCGATAGCGGCGGGTCGCTGTGCAATGCCGCCGTGGCGCTGATGAACGAGGGCGCGGTGGCGGTCGAGGCCTATGTGACCCATGGCGTGCTGACCGGCAGCGCGGTGTCGCGCGTCGCGCAGTCGCCGATCCGCATGCTGACGCTGACCGACAGCATCGCGGCGACCGAGGCGGTGGCGAAGGCGGAGAATATCCGCCAGATCAGCACCGCCAACCTGCTGTCGCGCGCCATGCGGGCAGTGTCGGACGAAAGCTCGGTGTCGTCGCTGTTCGACTGAGGGGATGCGCGCCGGATTGACCGGTGGGGTGCCGGCGACCTATCCGGGAGGGGTGGATCGAGAATAGGAGCCCCCGGACATGACCCGGATGATCGCCCGGCCTTACTGGTATCTGCGTCATGGCGAGACGGACTGGAACGCCGAGGGGCGCTCCCAGGGGCGGTCCGATATTCCGCTGAACGCGCGCGGAATCGCCCAGGCCGAGGCGGCGGGTGCGCTGCTGGCCCGGGACGAGGCTGCGTATGCGCCGGTTGCGCGGATCGTGTCCTCGCCGCTCAGCCGTGCCCTGCGTACGGCGCAGATCGTGGCGCGGGCGATGGTCGGGCCGGGGGCGGAAGCCCTGCCGGTTGCGGTGGATGACGGGCTCCAGGAGGTCTGCTTCGGCGATCAGGAAGGCCAGCCGATGGGCGACTGGTACGATAGCTGGATTGCCGGAGACTATACGCCGAAGGGCGCCGAACCGTTCGCCGAACTGCGGGCCCGGGCGGTGGCGGCCGTGAACCGCGCGCTGGATGGCGAGGGGACGGTGCTGATCGTCTGCCATGGGGCGATGTTCCGGGCCCTGCGGTCGGCGATGGGCCTGCCGGCCAATGTGCGCCTGCCCAATGCCACGCCGCTGTGGGTTCAGCCGCCGGCGGATGGCACTGTGGCGTGGAGCCTGGACGTGATGGGCTGAGAGGCTGTTTCAAAGGCCCCGCTGGCGGCGGCCTGACGGCGGTTTCCTGCGCTTCGGTGCTCTCGGCCATCAAGGCCGCTCCGCTCCGATGCTCAAAAACCACCGCCAGATGCATGGCTGGCGCCACGCTTCCACGCGCCATCGAAGCTTTTGAAACAACCTCCGTGCGCGCCGGTCGGTGCCGAAATATTTGCCTCGGTCGGGCTTTTCCGTTAAACGCCCCCACGCGCGGGCACCCCTGGAGGCCTGCGTGAACAGGTTTTCAGGAGCATTACAGTGACCCAATTTACGAAACTCGAGGCTTCTTCGCGCGCGAAGGCTGGTAAGGGGGCAGCGCGCGCGACGAGGCGTGCCGGTCAGGTGCCGGCCGTTGTCTATGGTGCGAAGCAGGAACCGACGCTGATCGCGCTGGACCCGCGTCTGGTGCTGCGCGAGATGCACAAGGGCGGCTGGCGTTCGCGCGTGTACGACATCACCGTCGACGGTGTGTCGTCCACCGCGCTGATGCGTGAAGTGCAGCTTCACCCGGTGACCGACCAGCCGGTCCATGTCGACTTCCAGCGTCTGGCCGCCGGCGAGCACGTGCATGTCGAAGTGCGCATCATCTTCACCGGTGAAGACAAGTCCCCCGGCATCAAGCGCGGCGGCGTGCTGAACATCGTCCGCCACAGCGTGGAAGTCAGCGTCGATCCGGCGAACATTCCGTCCTCGTTCACGGTCGATCTGTCGCAGCTCGACATCCACGACAACGTGCGCTGGGACGATCTGCAGGGCACCGCGGATGTGACGCCGCTGCTGCAGATCCCGAACTTCGTCATTGCCACCGTCGCGGCGCCGAGCGTCGACGATACGGCTCCTGCGGAAGCAGCGGCGGCCCCGGCCAAGGCGGCGCCGGGCAAGGGCGCGGCGAAGAAGTAAGAACGGCCAGACGGCCAGACGACAGGAACGTGCAATGCTGCTCTGGACCGGGCTCGGTAATCCTGAGCCGGGAATGAGCCGGCATCGGCACAATGTCGGTTTCATGGCCGTCGACCGCATCGCGTCCCGCCATGGCTTCACGCCATGGCGGAAACGCTTTCGCGGCGAGGTGGCCGAGGGGCGGGTGGGCATGCACAAGGTGCTGCTGCTCAAACCCATGACCTATATGAACCTTTCGGGCGAAAGCGTTCAGCAGGCGGCTGCCTTCTACAAGATACCAGTCGAGTCCATCATCGCCTTCCATGACGAGCTGGACCTGGCGCCCGGGCGGGTGCGGGTGAAGCGGGGCGGCGGGGCGGCGGGCCATAACGGCCTGCGGTCGATGGACAGGATGCTGGGCAGCCAGGATTACTGGCGGGTACGCCTCGGCATCGGGCACCCCGGCGCGCGCGAGCGTGTGACGGGCCATGTGCTGGGCGATTTCTCGAAAAGCGATCAGGACTGGCTGGAGCCGATGCTCGACGGCCTGTCCGACACGGCGCCGGTCCTTGCGGACGGGAAGCCCGAACTGTTCATGACCAAAATGGCTATGCTGGCCGGGGAGAAGGGCTGATGGGGTTCAATTGCGGTATCGTGGGCCTGCCGAATGTCGGCAAGTCGACCCTGTTCAACGCCCTGACCGAAACGGCTTCGGCCCAGGCCGCGAACTATCCCTTCTGCACCATCGAGCCGAATGTCGGCCGGGTGGCGGTGCCTGATCCGCGCCTGTCGTCGCTGGCGGCGATCGGCAAGTCGCAGAAGATCCTGCCGACCAGCCTGGAATTCGTCGATATCGCGGGCCTGGTGCGCGGCGCCTCGCGCGGGGAAGGGCTGGGCAACCAGTTTCTGGCCAATATCCGCGAGGTGGATGCGATCATCCATGTGCTGCGCTGTTTCGAGGATGACGACATCACGCATGTCGAAGGCGGGGTCGATCCGATCCGCGATGCGGAGATTATCGAGACCGAGCTGATGCTGGCCGATCTGGAGTCGCTGGAAAAGCGGATCGTCGCCCTCCAGAAGAAGGCCAAGGGCAATGATCGCGAGGCCGCCGCCCAGGTCGCGCTGATGGAGCCGCTGATCGCCGCCCTGCGCGAAGGGCAGCCGGCGCGCACCGCGATCCCCGCCGGGCAGGAGGAGGCCGTGCGCCGCTTGCAGCTGATGACCAGCAAGCCGGTCCTGTATGTGTGCAATGTCGAGGAGGCCTCCGCCGCCACCGGCAATGATTTCTCCGAGCGCGTGCGGGCCCGTGCCGAGGCCGAGGGCGCGGCCTCCGTCGTCGTTTCGGCGGCGATCGAGGCCGAGGTCAGTCAGTTGGGCGCCGAGGACCGCAAGGAGTTTCTCGAAGGGCTGGGGCTGGCCGATAGCGGGCTGGATCGCGTGATCGCCGCCGGCTACCGGCTGCTGGGGCTGCGGACCTATTTCACCGTCGGCCCGAAGGAAACCCGCGCCTGGACGATCACGGCCGGCACCCGCGCGCCGCAGGCGGCCGCCGTGATCCATAATGATTTCGAGCGCGGTTTCATTGCCTGCGAGACCGTGGCTTATGAGGATTACGTTCGCTACCAGGGCGAGGCGGGGGCCAAGGAAGCGGGCAAGCTGCGGATCGAAGGCCGCGACTATGTCGTGCAGGATGGAGACGTGCTGCTGTTCCGCTTCAACGTGTAGGGGCGTCTTCTTCTTTTTCTGAAGAAAAAGAAGCAAAAAGACTTTGATCCGTTCAGGGGCATCGTGTGCCCTGCACAAGGCTTCTGACCGAATCAAAGTTTTTTGGTTCTTTTTTTCAAAAAAGAACGGAAAATCGGTTCGCATATCGAGGCAGGGAGGCCGGCTATGAACGCAGTCACGTCCGTCATGGAAGCAGAGGGCCGGTGGGTCCCGGCCATGCCGGAGCTGGCCGCGCGGGCCCGTGCCGCTGCCCGGGTTCTGGCGCAGAGTTCGTCCGAGACGCGCAATGCCGCCCTGCGCCATGCGGCTGCTGCCCTGCGGGAGCGGCAGGACGAGATCCTGGCGGCGAATGCGCTTGATCTTGCCGCGTCTACCGCGGCGGCCGCGTTCCGTGATCGGCTGACCCTGACTCCGGCGCGGGTGGAGGCGATGGCGGCGGGGCTGGACGATATCGCGCAACTGCCTGATCCGGTCGGGCGGGTGCTGGCGGAGTGGACTCGGCCCAATGGGCTGCGCATCAGCCGGGTGGCGACGCCGGTGGGCGTGATCGGCATGATCTATGAAAGCCGCCCCAATGTCGGGGCCGACGCGGCGGGCCTGTGCATCAAGTCGGGCAATGCGGTGATTTTGCGCGGCGGGTCGGAAAGCCTGCAGAGCGCGCGGGCCATCCATGGGGCGATGGTGGCCGGCCTGCGTGCCGCCGGCCTGCCGGAGGCGGCGGTGCAGATCGCGCCCGATACCGACCGGCGCCATGTGGCGGACATGCTGGGGGCGGCCGGGCAGATCGACCTGATCATTCCGCGTGGCGGCAAGTCGCTGGTCGAGCGCGTGCAGCGCGAGGCGCGGGTGCCGGTGCTCGCGCATGCCGAGGGGCTGTGCCACACCTATGTCCATGAAGCCGCCGATCCGGAGATGGCGCGGGCATTGGTGGTCAATGCCAAGATGCGCCGGACGGGGATCTGCGGTGCGACCGAGACGCTGCTGATCGATGCCGCGGTGGCGCCGGCGCTGTTGCCGGGCATTGTGGCCGATCTGGCGGCGAAAGGATGTGCCTTCAAGGCCGATGCACGGGCGCGGGCGATTCTGCCCGATCTGCCGGCGGCCAGTGAGGCCGATTTCGGTACCGAATGGCTGGATGCGATCCTGTCTATCGCGGTGGTCGATGGGGTGGACGATGCGCTGGCGCATATCGCGCGGTTCGGCAGCGCGCATACCGAGGCGATCGTGACCGAGGATGCCGAGGTCGCGGCGCGGTTCCTGAACGGCACCGACAGCGCGGTGGTGATGTGGAATGCCTCGACCCAGTTCTGCGATGGCGGGGAGTTCGGATTCGGGGCGGAAATCGGCATCGCGACCGGGCGCATCCATGCGCGTGGTCCGGTCGGGCTGGAGCAGTTGACGACCTTTCGCTACGAAGTCATCGGGACGGGCCAGCTTCGTCCCTGACCATGACAGCGCTTCCGGTGTGGGGAGACGGGCGGCGTATTCGGGTCGGTCTCCTGGGGGGATCGTTCAATCCGGTGCATGTCGGCCATCTGCAACTGGCGCGGCGGGCGTTGCGGCTGCTGCGGCTCGACCAGGTCTGGCTGATGGTCTCGCCGGGCAATCCGCTGAAACCCGCAAAGGGCATGGCGCCGCTTGCGGCCAGGCTGGCGGCGGTGGCGGCACAGGTCGATGGGCGGCGCATCATCGCCACCGATATCGAGCGGCATCTCGGCACACGCTATACGGTCGACACGCTGGCTTTGCTGGTCAGGCGTTTTCCCAATGTGGAATTCGTCTGGCTGATGGGGGCGGATGGGCTGGCGGAATTGCCCCGCTGGCGGCGCTGGCGGCGGATCGTCTCGACGGTTCCGTTCGCGGTGCTGCCCCGGCCCCCTTACAATCCGGCGGCTTTGCGGGGGCGGGCGGCGCTGGCGCTCGGCCGCTGGCGGCGGCCGGCGCGGGAGGCGCCGATCCTGGCCGATTGCACGCCGTGCGCCTGGGCCTTTCTTCCTGCCCCGCAGATCGGTATATCAGCAACGGAATTGCGTGCTGGCGCGTTGAAGAGTGCGATGGCGCGGCAAGATGATCCCGCACAGGATGAAGCAGGAGTAAGAGTCATCGCCAGGAAGCCTCCGGCCGATACGGGTACCACTCGTCGCGCGGCACCCAAGAAGACAGCCGGCACGACCGGCAGGAAGACTCCGGCCGGATTGGCCGCGGTACCCGGTGCCGCACGGGCGCCGGGTACGCCGCGCAAGAAGGCGGCCGTTGCCGGCCCCGGCAAGGCGGTGAACCGCGAGCCCGCGGAAATCAGCAAGCTCGAGAAATATCTGACGGTCATCACCGAGAGCCTGGCGGACGACAAGGGCGAGGATATCGTGGTGCTGGACCTGACGGGGCGCGCGTCGTTCGCCGACCGGATGGTGATCGCGACCGGCATTGCCGACCGCCAGATTTCGGCGATGGCGATGCATCTCGAACGCAAGCTGGGTGAAGCGGGGCTGAAGCGGGTGCTGATCGAAGGCGCGAATGGGTCGGACTGGGTGCTGATCGATGCCGGGGATATTGTCGTGCACCTGTTCAAGACCGACGCGCGGGCCCAGTACGGCCTGGAACGCATGTGGGGGGCCGATCTCGACGTGCCGCCCGGCGGGGCGCCGGAGGCCGAGTAGGACGCGGTCCGATGATGCGGCTGATCGCTGTCGGGCGCATGAAGGACCGGGTGGAACGCGACCTGTTCCAGCGTTATGCCGAACGGCTGACGCCGAAGCTGGACATGGTCGAGGTCGCCGAGGGCAGGGGGGCTGCGGCGGAAATCAAGCGGCGCGAAGGGCAGGCGCTGCTCTCCGCCCTGCCTGACCGGGCCTTCGTCATTGCAATGGACGAGGGCGGGCGGGCGCATGCCAGCCTGGATTTTGCCCGGCATGTCGAGCGCTGGCTGGGCCTGTCGCGGCCGGTCTGTTTCCTGATCGGGGGAGCGGAAGGGCTGGATGGGCCGGTGCTGGCGCGTGCCGACGATACATTGTCGCTGGGGCCCATGACGTGGCCGCATATGCTGGTGCGGGGCCTGCTGGCCGAGCAGCTTTATCGCGCGCGGGCGATTGCGTCAGGCCATCCCTACCACCGCGCCGGACGCCCCTGAAAAGCCTGCTTGGAAACGCACGACGGGCGCGCCGCTATGCGGCACTCTCGCTCACCAGCCCGCATTTCCAAGCAGGCTTTTGGAGTGCATGCTAGCTTAGCGAATGGAACGGTTCGGGGCGTCTTCGCGGAAGGCGTGGCCGTAGGTGACGCTCGGCAGGCTCTCGGGCGCTTCGGCCACTTCGGTCGTGCGCATCGGGTGGCGCAGGTCGCTCGGTGCGCTGTTGAGGGTCTGCGGGACCGAGCGTTCGCTGCTGGCGGTCATGATGCGGCCGCTGGTGTCCGGACGGGAGTAGATGAACCCGTAGGTCGGATAGATGCTGCCATAGGCGCCGTTCTGGTTCAGCGCGACGCGAACCGCCGTCCAGTCATTGTTGGGCGAGACGTCGATCACCGCCACGTTGCGGCTGATGCCACGCTGGGCCCAGTGCGACTGGTCGATCACGATGGTGCGGCTGTCGACGATCTGGCGGACGACCGCGACATGACCCAGCGGCATGCGGCGATTGGCGCGGAAATTCAGGATGCTGCCGGCTTCGGGCGCGGCACCGCGGGCGTAGACGCCGGCGGCATTGTACCACCAGTTGGCGGCGTTTCCGCGCAGCATGACGTCGGATGCCGACTTGGCGAAGGCCACGCACTGGATGACCCGGCCGGCTTCATGATGCCTGCCGGTGCGGAACGCGACGTGGCGTCCGTGATGCGCGGCGTAGGCCGTATGATTGGCATGGATGATATGCGTGGCGCGATGAACCGACCGGCGGGCATCTGCGTTGGAGGAGAAGACGAGGCCCAAGGACGCCGCTGCTACAGAAAAGAGGAACGCACGTCCCAAACCACCTGCCCGCATCCCACAAGACCTCATACGCACTGTCGTTGCCCAAACAGGGGTAGCAACGAGGCCGCAACCCTGACAAGACGCCGCCGCATTTCTCATGCGCGATCGATGACATTTTCAGAAAACCGGCGGCTTGGATTCAAAAAATAGGAATATATTCCTCATCGAAAAATGCAGACCGCAGTTTTTCAATGAAAAATGGAAATTGCGGGGAGCCGGGTGGACGAAAGGTCCGAGGCAGGCGGCAGCAGAATCGGAATCGGGACCCGTTGCATAAAAGCGACAGCCTTTGTGGCTGGCGGGTCCCGCTCCCGAGCTGGTCGAGGGCTTACTTGGTGCAGATCAGCATGATCTCGACCAGGACGTCCGGGCTGGCCATCGTGGCCTGGACGCAGGCGCGGGCCGGGGCGCCATCCTTGGGCAGCCAGGCGGACCACAGGACATTCAGGGCGTCGCGGTCGGCGATGTCCTTCAGCCAGATCTGGGCCTGGAGCAGGCGGGTCTTGTCCGTGCCGTGCAGTTCCAGCGCTTCGTCGATCTGCTCCAGAATATCGCGCGTCTGGGCGGAGACGTCGCCCTTCAGGTCGCGCGCGACGAAACCCTGGGTAAACAGGAAGCCGTGATATTCCACGACCTTGGACAGGATCGCGTTCGGTTCCGTGCGGATGATCTTGCTCATTGGGCCAGTCCTTCATGTTGGCGGCCACCCGGGCCGCGCCTGCCCTTCTCCGACACCGGGCCGGGGGCGGTCAACCGCCCTGGAGTGGCTCCGGGGGCGGTCCAGGGGGTGGCCCGGGGGATGGCCCAGGGGATGGCCCAGGGGACGGCATTGTCACGGCGAACCGTTCCAGCCGGGCGGGCGTGTCGAAATCCTCGTGGATCGTCTCGTCGCCCGGCACGATGGCCGCGCGGGCGCCCAGGGTGCGGATCAGGGCGCCGCCGCCCCGGTCGCCGTTCAGGGTCATCAACGCCGGGATCATCGTCCGGTCCCACAGGACGGGATGGCCTTGTCGTCCGGCATGAACGGGGATGGTGACGGGTGGCGTGTCGCGCCGGTGGCGGGTGATCAGCCGGTCGATCAGGTCCGGGCGAAGGTTCGGCATGTCGCCCAGGCAGACCAGCACGCCTGTGGCGGGCCGGCCGGCGATTGCCCGCAGGCCGGCGCGCAGGCTGGCGGACAGGCCGGTCGCATGGTCGGCTGCGACGGTGACGCTCACGGGCCGGGCATAGGGTCCGTGGGCGTCGATCGCGGCCCGCAGCTCCGCCGCGCGGTGGCCCAGCACGATGACGACATGGTCGACCGTGCTGGCGCATACGGCCTGCAGGGTGCGGGCGATCATCGGTGTGCCGGCGGCATCGGCGACCAGCAGCTTGTGGTGCGGGGCCGAGCGTGACGACTGGCCGGCAGCCAGAATCAATGCGGCGATGGGGGCTGGAGCCGGAATCATGTCCAGCCGGGGTGGCGGCCCAGGGCGGCGTCGCGGCGCACGGCCACGATTTCGGCCAGGATCGACAGGGCGATCTCGGCAGCGCCGATCGCGCCGATGGCCAGCCCGACCGGTCCGTGGATGCGTGCCGTTCGTTCGGGGCCGACACCGTCGGCGGCCAGCCGGGCCAGGCGCGATGCCTGCGTCTTACGCGACCCCAGCGCACCTATATAGAAGGCAGGACTGTCCAGTGCCGTCCGCAGGGTGGGGTCGTCCAGCTTGGCGTCGTGGGTCAGGGTGACGATCGCGGTATGGGTGTCGATGGAAAGGGTTTCCAGGGCCTCGTCCGGCCATTCGGTGACCAGTGCGATGCCGGGGAAGCGTTCCGGGGTGGCCAGTTGTGTGCGCGGGTCGATGACGGTCACCGCGAAGCCCATCGTTGTCGCCAGCGGGGCCAGGACCTGGGCGATATGGACCGCGCCGACGATCAGCAGCCGATAGGGTGCCGTCAGCAGGTGCAGGAACCAGGATTCGTCGTCTGCACAGGTGACGCGGCGGCTGCGGCCATCGCGGAACACCTGCTCCAGCATCGGAGCCAGGTGCGGATCGATCGGGCCGTCGGCGACGCTTGTGGGTTCATCGCCGGCCGTGCGTGTGATCAGGACGTGGTGCATGTCGGACAGGCGCGTCGCCAGCAGCGCCGGTTTCCGCTGGTGCCGCAACGCGACCGCCGTGCGCAATATGGCCATGGGCAGGGTGCCGCCTGGTCCGATCGCTTCCACCAGCACGTCCAGTTCGCCGCCGCAGGCCAGGCCGACTGTCCATGCCTGTTCCGATGTCACGCCATAGGATAGCAGGTTGGGCCGGCCATCATACATAGCGGTCATCGCCGCATCGAGGACGGACGCCTCGACGCAGCCGCCGCTGACCGATCCTTCGATGCGGCCGCCGCCATTGACCGCCATCATGCTGCCGGAGGGACGCGGGGAACTGCCCCAGGTGGCGATGACGGTGGCCAGCGCCGCCGGCTGTCCGGCTTCGGCCCAGGCGACGGCCAGGTCCAGCGGATCGTGAAGGAGGGGCTGCGACATCATGTCGGCCACTCTATCAGCGCGGATATAGACAGGCCAGCGGTGCCCGCTGCGGGGCAGGGTAGTCTTGCTCCACCGGCCGCCGGCTCGTACACAACGGAAACCTTTGGTGCCGGGTGCGGGCCGGAGGTCGGAAACCAGCCCGGAACCCGCCTTCGCGGCGTGTAAGGCCAGGAGTCGTCGTCATGTCTTTGTCTTCCGTGCCGGATCTGGCCGGGCTGGAACTGGCTGTCGTGCCGGTGACCGCCTTCGGGCAGAATTGTTCGATCCTGTGGGACCCCGCCACGCGCTATGCGGTGGTGGTCGATCCGGGCGGGGATGTTCCTGTCCTGCTGCACGCGCTCGCGGCCCGCGACCTGACGGTGGATTGCATCCTGCTGACGCATGGCCATCTGGACCATGCCGGTGGGGCGGATGCGCTGCGCAATGAACTGGTTCGCCTTCAGGGTGGAACGGTGCCGATCATCGGGCCGGATGCGCGCGATGCGTTCCTGCTGTCCGATATCGCGGCGCAGGCGGCCCGGTACGGGTTGACGGGCATGGGCAACGTGACGGTGGACCGTTATGTGACCGATGGTGAGATCCTGCCGGTGCTGGGCCGGTCGCTGGCGGTGCTGCATGTTCCCGGTCACACGCCTGGCCATGTGGTGTTCCACGACCCGAAGGCCGGTTTTGCCTTCGTGGGGGATACGTTGTTTCGTGGATCGGTCGGGCGCACCGATTTTCCCTATGGAAACGGTCCTCAACTGCTTCAGGCCATTACCGATCGTCTTCTGCCGCTGGGCGACGAGGTGACGATCCTGCCTGGCCATGGTGACATGACCACGATTGGTGCCGAACGGCGGACCAACCCGTTCCTGCGCTGATGCCGCCGACAAACAGAAGAGAGCAATGAATGATGTGGGATATGCGCATGTGTGCCGCTGCGTGCGGTCTGGTCGTGGCGCTGGCCGGAGGGCAGATGCTCGGAACGGCCCGGGCCCAGGATGACACCCCGACCAAGGCGCAGTCCGAACTGCCGCGCGAGACGCTGACCATCACGGGCGCGAAGGGGGCGAAGCACGTCTTCTCCGTCGAACTGGCCACCACCCCGGATCAGCAGCGCATCGGCGAGATGTTCCGCACCGCGGTGCCGGCCGATCGCGGCATGCTGTTCGTCTGGCCCTATCCGCAGCAGAGCGACATGTGGATGGAGAATACGCTGGTCTCGCTGGATATCGTCTTCATCGGTGAGGATGGGCGGATTTCGGCAATTGCCGAGAATGCCGTGCCGCAGAGTCTGGCGCGGATCAGCAGCCATGGGCCGGTGCGCGCAACGCTGGAATTGCAGGGCGGCCTGACCGAAAGGCTGGGTATCGTCGTTGGTGACAAGGTGGAGAGCAAGACGCTCGCGGCCCCAGCGGGCTGAGAGACTGCTGATAAGGCTGTTCTGCCGGCGATTCGACGCGTGTTTCTTGTGTTTCCGGGGCTGCGGCCCGTCTGGCCGCCCCGTGCCGATGTGGGGATACATGCGCCGAATCGCTGTTATGGCGCTGCAAAGTCTGATGGGGCCTGGTCTGGTAACGATCGGTGATCAGTCTCGGGTGCTGTCGTAATGGTTTTGGACGGGATTGGTGGTTCGTCCCGCAATGGTTTGCCCTGGGGCTGCGAAGAAGGCCGGCCGGCCGCGCATGCTGCGGCAAGTGACGATCGGGCCGTGCTTCTTGTGCATGGCATCGCGGCCCGGCGTCCGGCCGCCCCAGATGCGGTGACCACGTTGCTCCTGGAACTGACGTAATCGTTCCCCTGCAATTCTGGCGGATTGGGATCATGGCGCCGCTGATCGCCTGGTGCGCTGCTTTCTTCAGCTATGCGCCGCGTGCCGACTGTAGAATGTCGTGGATAAAGGCGGTGGGGCGAATCACGGATGGGCGTATCCGGGGAGTTCTGAGTCATCTGCGTGATTTTTTTTGAATCGGGAAAAATCGCGGTTTCCTGCGCCTTGCGGCGGTCTGGGAGGCGCAGGGGTGAATTTTTTATGCCCTCGGATGAAAGTCGGCTGTTGACGGTATTAGGGGTGGGGTGTAGATCGCTGTTCACCGCCGGGGCTGAGGTTCTTGACCTGGTGGTTTGGACCTGCTAGTTTCTTTGGCCCTTCTGGGGGCGGATGG
>NZ_JABEQD010000007.1 GCF_014174395.1 Gluconacetobacter aggeris | reverse complement strand
CGAACACCGCGTGCAGCGCCACCGTCAGCTCCACCACGCCCAGCGAGGCACCCAGATGGCCGCCGGTCGTCGAGACCGCGTCCACCGTCTCGGCCCGCAATTCCTCGGCCAACTGGCGGAGCTGGTCCACCGACAGGTTGCGCAGGTCGCGCGGGGCGCTCACCCGGTCCAGAAGCGGAAAGCGGCCCATCGTCGGCACCTGCCCCGCGGGCTGTCCCGCGGGCTCGGCGCCGGTCTGGCCGGCGCCGGCGGTCGCGGCTGTGCCGGCGGAAACGGGGGAAAGGGGCTGGTTCATGACGATTACGTCCGTTGTGCTTGCCGGGGTATCGGCCGGGGGGCGGCCCTGTCCGGTCCATTCTGTTCTTGCGACGTTTCCGAGTGGGGCGAGCCTAACGCCCCTCGGTCTGTTACAGTTCGGTTTCTACTCCTGTCGCGGAAGCAAATACAGACTCTCCCTCGCCACTGTGGTCATTTGGTCACAGTGCATCTGATGGGAATTGAGTATAAGAGCCGATCTGTCCTATACCCCCCGGAACGGGATCGCGTGGCGTCGCATGTCCGCAACCTCGCTATGTCTTTCATGCACGGCTGTGATCGTGCCGGGTTGTTATCTGCCGCGTTGGCGTGTCCATAATACAGGTCACATGATTTGAGAGGCCGGCCGAATGCCGGCGCAGGAGCAGAGGGTTCATGGCCGTTCCTATTATGCAGGCTGTCCGGGTGGGCGCTTACGTCGTGAAGCAGCACGTGACCGGGCGGAAGCGTTATCCGCTTGTCCTGATGCTCGAACCGCTGTTCAGGTGCAACCTGGCCTGCGCCGGCTGCGGGAAGATCGATTATCCCGCCGCGATCCTGAACCAGCGCATGACCGTGCAGGAATGCCTGGATGCGGACACCGAAGCCGGTGCCCCCGTCATTGCCGTCGCGGGCGGCGAGCCGCTGCTGCACAAGGAAATGCCGGAGATCATCCGGGGCCTGATCGCGCGCAAGAAATATGTCTATCTCTGCACCAATGCGCTGCTGCTCGAGAAGAAGATGGACGATTACGAGCCGTCGCCCTTCTTCTCGTGGGACGTGCATCTGGACGGCGACCAGGCGATGCACGATTCGTCGGTCTGCCAGGACGGGGTGTACGAGCGTGCGGTGGCCGCGATCAAGAAGGCCAAGGCCCGCGGCTTCCGCCTGTCGATCAACTGCACCGTGTTCGACGGGGCCGACCCCAAGCGCCTTGCCAACTTCTTCGACGAGGTGATGGCGATGGGCGTGGACGGCATCATGACCGCGCCGGGCTATGCCTACGAACGCGCGCCGGACCAGGCGCACTTCCTGAACCGCCAGAAGACGAAACAGCTTTTCCGCGACGTCTTCCGCCTGGGCAAGGGCAAGAAGTGGCGCTTCACGCAGTCGCCGCTGTTCCTGAACTTCCTGGCCGGCAACGAGCAGTATCACTGCACGCCGTGGGGCAAGCCGCTGCGCAACGTCTTCGGCTGGCAGCGCCCGTGCTACCTGCTGGGCGAAGGCTACGCCAAGACGTTCCAGGAGCTGATGGACGATACCAAGTGGGATGATTACGGCACCGGCAATTACGAGAAATGCGCCGACTGCATGGTTCATTCGGGCTATGAATCGACGGCGGTGATGGATGCGGTGCGCCGCCCCTGGCACATTGCCAAGGTCGCGCTGTTCGGGCCCGAGACCGAGAAGCCGATGGCGCCGGAGATCTCGCTGGCCAACCAGCGGCCGGCCGAATATGTCTTCGCCCAGCATGTCGATGCCCGCATGGCCGAAATCGCTGCCGCCAAGAAGCCGGCCAAGCCGCCGCGCGTGACGGTGGTGGATGCGCCGGCGGTCGAGGCGGCCGACGCCGCCGACTGATCGGGACATCTTTGCGGTACGATAAGGAATGGCGGGACCGGCTGGTCCCGCCATTTTCATATCCGGGCCTGTCCGGGTATGTGCGCCGGATCGCCACCAGCGCGCATTTACGAGCAGGCCCTACGAATTTCGAAGCCGGCGCATTAGAGTGCGCGGCATCATGATCACGTCCATCGCCGTCATTCTTCTCCTGGTTCTCGTCAACGGCATCTTTGCCATGGGGGAACTGGCCCTGATTTCGGCGCGCCGGGCGCGCCTGAGCATCATGCAGCGGGCCGGGGTCAAGGGCAGTGAGCGCGCCCTGCGCCTGGCCGACGATCCGCAGAGCTTCCTGCCCACGGTGCAGGTCGGCATCACGCTGGTCTCGATCCTGGAAGGGACGTTCGGCGGCACCCAGATCGAGGGCGCGCTGACGCCGTGGCTGACGCGGTTCGCGATCCTGCGGCCCTTTGCGGGCGAACTGTCGATCACGATCGTGGTGGTGGCGATTACCTCCCTGATGCTGGTGCTGGGCGAGCTGGTGCCCAAGCAGATCGCGCTGCGCCATCCCGAGATCATCGCAGCCCGGCTGTCGCTGCCGCTGGAGGGGCTGGCGCGGGTGACGCGGCCGGCCGTGTGGCTGCTGGGCTGGTCGTCGAACCTGGTGCTGCGCCTGATGGGCGTGGAGGCCGCGACGCGCGCGGCGCTGACCGAGGAGGAGCTGAAGGCCTATATCGCCGAGGGCGCGCAGTCGGGCGTGCTGGAGCAGGAGGAGCGCGACATGATCGAGCGCCTGCTGCGCATGCCGGACCGGCCGGTGCGGGCGATCATGACCCCGCGCAACGAGTTGTTCTGGATCGAGCGCGGGGCCAGCCAGGAGGAGCTGCGCCGCACGCTGCGCAACACCGTCTATTCGCGGATCGTGGTCTGCGAGGGGGGGGTGGACAATCCGGTGGGTGTGATCCTGGCCAAGGACATGCTGGACCGGATGCTCGACGGGCGGCCGGTCTCGATCGAATCGGTGCTGCGCAAGCCGGTGGTGGTGCCCGACACGCTCTCGGCCTTCGACATGGTGGAGCGGATGCGCTCGATCCCGCTGGGGATTGCCGTGGTGCTGGACGAATACGGGTCGTTCGAGGGGATCGTCACCGCCTCGGACCTGTTCGAGGCCATTGTGGGCGAGCATCACGAGCCGGGCAGCACGCCCAAGGAACGGCTGGCGCAGGACGATATCCTGATCCTGGACGGCTTCATGCCCGCCGACGAGGTGAAGGACCGGCTGGGCCTGGCCGACCTGCCGGACGAGGGCAGCTATCACACGCTGGCCGGGCTGATCCTGGCCCTGCTGCGCCGGGTGCCGGCGGTGGGGGACAAGGTCGTCTTCTCCGGCTGGCTGTTCGAGGTGACGGAGATGGACCATCGGCGCGTGCAGAAAGTGCGCGCCAGCCGGCAGGTGCTGGCGGAAAACTAGGGTTTGTGTCCGTCAACGCGCGCTGATGGCGATCCGGCGCGCGTCCGCTGTGCTCCGGTGCTCGCGGACACACGATGGCCGTGCCGCTCTGCGGCACTCTCGCTCACCAGCCCACGTTGACGGACACAAACTGATCGGCTGATCGGGCCGTGTATCAGGCCGCCCGCCAGCAGGGCGGTGGAAACGGGCTTCAGTGAAGCGTGTGGACCGGGCGGCTGGCGAGGTCGCGTTCCGAGGCGAAGGCGGGCCATTCGTTGCGGGCCAGGGTTTCCAGCGACGGGGTGGGGAGGCCCATCCGGTCGGCGTAGAGCCACAGATAGGTCAGCGAGCGGCGGACGTAGTCGCGGGTCTCGGTGCTGGGCAGGCATTCGATGAACAGCAGCGGGTCGTCGTTGTACTCGTCCGGGTCGTCCTGGCGGGCGATGGCGGAGGGGCCGGCATTGTAGCTGGCCAGCAGGCGCACCAGGTCGCCGCCCGGCGTGCGATGATGCGCGTCATGCTGTTCGGACAGGTGCGCCAGGTAGAGGATATAGAGCTGCCCGATCTCGAGATTCACCGCCGGGTTGTGCAGCAGGGCGGGGGAGGCGACGAAGCGGCCGGTCTGGCCGGTCACGAAGCTGGCGGTGAGCGGCATGAGCTGCATCAGCCCATGGGCGCCGGCGCCGGAGACCGCCCCGCTGTCGAAATTCGATTCCACCCGGGTCAGGGCGTAGACCAGCGCCGGATCGACGCGGAACCCGTGGCCGGGGACCAGGCGCGGCAGCGGCAGGCGGCTGGTCGGGCTGGCCTGGCCGCCATCCTGCGTCGCCAGCAGCGAGGCGAGCTGGGTGGACAGGCCCTTCAGCCCGGCGACATCGGCCACGAGCTGGACCGAGCGGCACAGGGCGGCATCGCCCTGGATATCGGGCCAGAGCCGCCGCAGGGCGGCCTCGGCGCGGGCGGTCTCGCCCACCTGGAGCAGGGCGAAGGCACGGCGGCCGGCGGGCGTTGCCGCCACGGCCTCCACGTCGATTTCGCCCATCACCGGCGCGCCGGCATGCAGGAACGCCCGGTCGTCGGCCAGGCGCGCGCCGTCGGCCGGCGGCCGTGCCGTCTGCGCCGGGCGCAGGCCCAGGAGCTGGGCGGCCAGCAGGCCATAGAATGTGTGGGGGGTGGCGGCCGCGCGATGCAGCCAGGGGCGCCATGCCGCGAGATCGCCGGTGTTGCGGTGCGCGCGGGCCGCCCAGAAGGCGGCGCCGGCGCGGACGCTGGCCGCCGTCAGCTCGGCGCGGGAGGCGCCTTCGAACAGCGGGGCGGCGATGTCGGCGCGTCCGCGCCGCCAGGCCGCCAGGCCGGCGACATAGCCCGCCAGGCCGATCCGGCCGCCGGATTCGATGAAGGCGTCCTGTCCAGTCTTGAGGGCCAGGGCGGTGTCGCCGGCGCTGAACAGGGCCATGGCGACCTCGGCGCGGAGCTGCGCGCCATAGAGGGGGCTGAGGCCGGGCGTGATGCGGATGAGGTGCAGGGCGCTGCGCGCACCCTTGGCCCCCTGTTCCGCCCGTTCGCGCACCGTGCGGTCCAGCAGCGGGTTGCGGGTGAAGGCCCGGCTGGCCGGGTCGTCTTCCTCCGGCAGGCGCACGGGGGCGGCGCCCACGCCCGCCGCCAGCGCCATCGACGCCGGCAGAGGGGGCAGGGTGGCACCGCGCGGCGACAGGCCGGCCAGCAACGCGTGGATCGCCGGCGCGTCGGCCAGCGTGGAATAGGTGTGCAGCCACAGGCGCAACTGGCCGGGGGCGGCATGATAGAAGGGGTTCAGGTAGCGGTCGGCCAGGATGTCGCCCAGCAGCGTGTCGTCACGCAGGTTGGCGGTTTCCTGGATCGCGGCGTCGAACGCGCCGGCATGCTGCAGGCTGAAGATCCGGCGGACGCGTGCGGCGTCGTCGGGGGCAAGCGGGCGGGCCAGCCCCACGGAGCCGCCGCCGGGGGGTGCGATCCGCGGCAGCGCCATCGCGGTTTCCTCGTTCCGCTCGTCGCCGCCCGACGGATGGCCGTCACCGGGCTGCGCCGTCGCGCCGGTCGCGCGCAGCGGACCGAGCGCACCGGCCAGAAAAGCGGCGCCGGCCAGGAAGGCACGGACCGCACGCTGTGGGGGTGAGTATGATGTCCCTCGCATGGCCGACGGGCCTCTACCGGCTGTTGTGGGGAAAAGCAACCCTATTCGAACGCGGGATCACAGTATGCGTTCCGCGGGGGGTGGTTAAACAGCCGTTAAAATTGCGGTTTATGGTGACAATTCGTGGGTGAATAAAACGTGTATTGCGGTGCTGCGCATCGCGTATCTGCCACAATCCGGACATAGTTCCACGGGGGCGGATTTACTTACTGTTTCAGTCTGTGTCCTTGCCGGAATCCAGCGTTGTGCGGAGCAACAAAAGGTCCTTCCACGCGTCGCGCCGGGCGGTGGGGCTGGCCCCGAGCTGGGAGGGATGGCGCATCGGCAGCAGCGCGATCGGCGCCGCTTGCCCGGGGAGCGTGATGTCGCGCCAGCGTCCGCGCAGGCGGGCGATGCCGGTGGTCTCGCCGGTCAGCAGGCGGGCGGGCGTGTTGCCCATCGCGATCACCTTCCGGGGGGCGGCCAGCGCGATCAGCCGGTGCAGGAACGGCGTGCAGATGCGCAGTTCGGCGGCGGAGGGGGGGCGCTCGCCCGGCGGCCGCCAGGGGATGACCGGGGCCAGCAGCATGTCGGCGCGCGCCAGCCCGATGCTGGCCAGCATCCGGTCCAGCAATTCGCCCATCGGGCCGGCGAAGGGGGTGCCGCCGCGATCCTCGGCGGCGTCGGGGGGCTCGCCGATCAGCAGCAGGCGGCCGGGGGCCTCGCCCGCCGCGGCCACGGTGTGGGTTGCGGTGGCGCGCAGGCCGCAGGCGTCCACCCCGGCCCGCGCCGCGTGCTGTGCGCCCTGCTTGGTCGGGGCGGCGGGGGCCTGGGGGGCCGGCGGCACCGCGCGGTCGATCAGGGGCAGCCCGTCCTCGGCTCCGGCGGGGGCGCCGGGGGCGGCCGGGCGGGGCGTACGCCGTGGCTCCGGCGCGGCGGGCATGGCGGGCGCGGCGGCGGGTGGCTGGGGGCGGGATGCCGGGCGCGGCGGTATGGAAACCTGCGCGGCATCGTGCGTTCCGGCCGGCGGGAGCGCCGAGGGGGCGGGGCGGGACAGCCAGTCGGTCGGGCGGTCGTCCAGCGCCGTGTCGGCGCCCCATTCGCCATAAAGCCGCAGCAGGGCGAGTGCTTCCATCATGCTCTACCGGGGCCTTCCGCGCGGGTGGACCGTCCGCCGGGGGAGAATGGCGGGCAGGGTTTGGCAGTTTACCCGACGCGGGGTAGGGTCCGCCATATGCAGCGTTCTGGCTCTTTTTGCGCGTTCTTCCTGGCGCTGGCGGTGCCGGCCGGTCTTCTCCATGCGCGGGAGGTGCCGGCCCGGCCGGCGCCGGTCGTGGACAGTGCGGCGGCGTCGTGGCCGGCGGGGCTCGCCGGCCCGTATCTGGTCGCCACCGTCGCGGCGCTGGAAGGCGACGATGCGGTGGCCGGAGCGGCGTTTCGCCAGGCGGCGGAGATCGATCCCGGTCAGCCGGCGCTGCTGCGGCGGGCCTTTCTCTACAGTGCGCTGGCCGGCGACGATTCGGCGGTGGTGCTGGCCGGGCGGCTGCAGGGCCAGGCGCTGGCCGAACTGGTGCTGGGCAATGACGCGGTGCGGGCGGGGCGGTGGGCCGAGGCGCTGGCGCATTACGACCGGGTGCGCAAGGACGCGCTGGTGGCGACCGTCCGCCCGCTGCTGGAGGCCTGGAGCCTGCTGGGCGCCGGGCAGGGCGAGCGCGCGCTGGCCGCGCTGGACCCGCTGGTGGGCGACCGCGACCTGGGGGGATATTATGCCGTTCATGCCGCGCTCATCGCGCGGGCGGCCGGCTGGCCCGACCGGGCGGCCCGCTATGAGCGCGCGGCGCTGGCCAGCCCGGCGGCGGGCCACGACCTGTTTACCGTGTTGGCCCTGGGGCACTGGCTGATCGGCCAGGGGCAGCGCGCGCAGGCGGCGCATCTGGTCGATACGCTGCTGTCCGGCGCGCCCGGCCTGTCGCTGTCGCGGCAGGGCATCCTGGCGGCGATGGATCGCGCGCCGCCGGCCACCCCGCGCCAGGGAATCGCGCAGGCCTTTGCCTTCCTGTCCGGGCTGGTCGGGCAGGAGGTGGCGCGCATGCCCGACCCGTCGGGCCGGCTGGCCCATGATGGCGGGCTGCGGGACATGCGCATGCTGCTGCTGCGCTTCGCGCTGGGGCTGGACCCGGCGGTGGGGCAGGCGCGGCTGATGCTCTCGGCACTGCAATATGACGCCGGGCATGCGGTGGCGGCGCGCGATACGCTGGCCGGGGCGGCGGCGGACGATCCGCTGGCCACGGTGATCCGGCTTCAGTGCGCGCGGCTGGATGCCGCCACCGGGCGGTGGGATGAGGCGAATGCGGCGCTCGGCCGGCTGGCCGCCGCCCAGCCCGGCCAGCCGCGCATCTGGCAGATGCTGGGCGACCTGCAATCGGACCGGCAGGACTGGCATGGGGCCGAGGCCTCCTATAGCCGCGCGATCGCGGCTTCGGGGCCGCTGGCGGGCGAGGACTGGCTGCTGCTGTTCGGCCGGGCGGTGGCTTATGACAGGCTGGAGCGCTGGCCGCAGGCGCAGGCCGACCTGGAGCATGCGCTGGCGCTGGCGCCCGACGAGGTGCTGCTGCTGAATTATCTGGGCTATTCGCTGGTGCAGCAGGGGCGCGACCTGCCCCGCGCCGAGTCGCTGTTGCGCCGGGCGGTGGCGCTGGAGCCGCAGAATGCGGCGATCCGCGACAGTCTGGGGTGGGCGCTGGTGCGGCAGGGGCATGTCGCCGAAGGGGTGGTAATGCTGGAACGCGCGGCGGAGCAGACGCCCGAGGACCAGGCGGTCAATTACCATCTCGGCGTGGCCTATCAGGAGTCCGGCCGGCTGCGCGAGGCCGTCAACCAGTGGCATTTCGCCCAGGGGCTGCCGGCCAGCGATCCGGGCGACGCCGAGCGGATCAGCGCCGCCCTTGCGGACGCCGCGCGTTCGGTCCATCAGGGCGGGCCGCCCGTTCAGGCACAATCGGGCCAGAAGAAGGACTGAACCGCCCGTGACAGGGACCCTGTACGAATCCGCCCACGCGAAGATCAACCTCTATCTGCATGTGACCGGGCGCCGGCCGGACGGCTACCATCTGCTGGACAGTCTGGCGGTGTTTGCCGGCGCGGGCGACAGGCTGGCGCTGCATCCGGGCCATGGCGGGGCCGGAGCGGTCTCGCTGGATATTACCGGCCCGTTCGGCGCCGGGCTGGTGGCCGATGCCGACAGCAACCTGATCCTGCGGGCCGCGCGGCTGCTGCGGGCGGAAATCGGCGGTACCGACCGGCTGGAGCCGTTGCATATCGTTCTGGACAAGAGGCTGCCGGTGGCCTCGGGCATCGGCGGCGGCTCGGCCGATGCGGCGGCGGCGCTGCGCCTGCTGCTGCGGGCCTGGCCGGGCAATGTGCCCCGCGAGCGGCTGATGGCGCTGGCGGTCGAGCTGGGGGCCGACGTGCCCGTCTGCATCGACCAGCGTGCCGCCCGCATGGGCGGCGTCGGCGAACGGCTGGACCCGGCGCCCGCCCTGCCGCCCTGCGGCATGATGCTGGTCAATTGCGGCGAGGCGGTCTCGACGCCCGCCGTGTTCCGTTCGCGCGCGCCGGTCTTTACCCCGGCTGCCTCCCTGCCCGCCGCCTGGCCCGACGTGGCGGCGATGGTGCGGGACCTTTCAGGGCTGACCAACGATCTTCAGGATGCGGCCTGTGCCGTCTGCCCGACGATCCGCACCGTTCTGGATGTGCTGGAGGCCGCGCCGGGCTGCCGCCTGGCGCGCATGAGCGGATCGGGGGCGACCTGCTTTGCGCTGTTCGACAGTCCGCAGGCGGCGCAGGATGCCCAGGCGGCGGTTGAGCGGCCCGGCTGGTGGGTCTGGTCCGGGGGGTTGTGCCCGTAAACGCGGGCGGGTGGCGATCCGACGCGCGTTTCCTGTGCGCGGCATTCTTGCTCACTCGTGGCTCGAATCGTCCGGTGATGATCTGCGTGTTTCGGGGTGGGAACGGATCGGCGCGCTTCGCCTGACGGGATCGTGGCGTGCTGTGATATCCTGGCCTGCGAAGAGGGTGGGGAGGTGGCGATGAGCGCGCGCATGCAGGTCAGTCTGTCCGAGGATCGCCAGACGGCGACGCTGGCATTTCTGGATGGCAGCGGGATTGAGGGCACGATTGCCTTTACGCTGGAGCAACTGGGCGAACTGATCGCCAGTCTGGGTACCGTCCGCAGCGCGATGGTGGAGAACGTGCCGCCGCCGCCGATCGAGGGGGCGCCGGTGGTGCCGGTCTTTCGCACCAACTGGGCCGTCCAGCCCGAGGCGCTGAGCGAGGGGTCGCTGATCGCCTTCCAGCATCCGGCCTATGGTCCGGTCGGCCTGGCCCTGGCGCCCGAGGATGCGCGGCGCGTGGCCCAGGCCCTGACGCGGCATCAGGCGATGATGCATTCCGGCCGGGGCGATACGGGCCTGCCGAGCTGACGGCTGCCTCCTGTGGGGCGTATTGAGACGCCTGGGTGGAAACAGGCTGTCGGAGGTCAGAGGGCGGGGGGCTCGATCGGCCAATCGGCGCGGGCCAGGGCCCGGGGGGCCAGGCGGGCCATCAGCAGGGCGAAGGCGGCCGCCAGGACGGGCACGGCCCAGGCCAGCGGGGGCACCGGGGGCTTGTTGAAGAGGATGTCGGCGTAGATCTGCAGGCCGGCCAGGCTGCCCAGCATCGAGAGCAGCAGGATGAATCCGGGACGGTTGGTCAGGGGGGAGAACATGGCCAGGCTGGGCAGGTAGCTGCCGCCCACGATGACGGCCGCCAGAGCCGGTGCCGCCGCGATGGCGCGCGGCACGGGCACCGTGCCGATCAGGATTGCCGCCAGGGCGGTGAACAGGCCCAGGATCGTGCCGGCCAGCACCGCGCGGCCGGCATGGGCGCGATAGAGCGCGTGGGCGAAATCTGCCCGCGCGCCGAACGGGCCGAGCGACAGCAGGAACGGCCAGTCGCGGCGCGACAGCATCCAGTGGGGGAGCGCCACCGCGCCGAACATGGTGACCTGGCCCAGCGTGGCGGTGGCGGCGTCGCGCGCATCCTGCCATGTGGGCGCGTGCAGGGTGCTGATCATATTGATCAGCAGTGCGAAGCCCGTGACCAGCATCAGGATCGCGGCCGACTGCGCGAGCAGGGCCAGCGGCGCGCCGGACGCCAGCCCGTTGGGCAGCGGCACCGCACGCAGGCGCGGCGGCTGCCACATCAGTGCGTGGATGAGGGTGCGGGTGGCGGGATTCGGCGGCCTGCGGGCCGGCCGGGTGGCGGGGAGGGCGGGGCCATGGTCGCCCGGGTGGGCGAAGGGGCTGTGATGCAGTTCGACCAGTGCCGCGGGCAGGGCGACGGCCAGCACCCCCAGGGCGACGAACCAGGGGGCCTTCATCAGCAGGTCCTGCATCGTGGGGATCATGAACACCACGAACAGGCCGAACACGATGGCGGTGCGGACCTTGCGCAGGCGTGGCCGCAGGATTTTCGGCCCGACCAGATCGCTGCCGGTGCTGAGGGAGAGGTTGAGGGATTCCAGCGCCAGCACGTTGAGCAGCGGCAGGCCGCGCACGATCGCGGGCACGGCCAGCAGCAGCAGCCCCAGCGCGAGCAGGATATGGATTGCCCGGTATTCCGCCGCGATCAGGCGCGGGAACATCGGTGCCAGCGGCGAGCGCACCTGGCGCCAGTACTGGCAGCACAGGCTGGAGAACAGCGATTGCTGGGCCAGCCACCAGAACATGCCGATATCGTGGAGGCTGGCGGCATGCCCCGGGGATGGATGATGGAGGCTGGAGAAGGTGATGACGAGATAGATCGCCGCCGAGATCAGGGTGGGATTTTCACGGGTGAAGACCGGCGAGGCATAGAGCCGGAGCGCGCGCAGCGTGTCGGTCATCTCGCGGCTATCGGGTCAGGGCCAGGAACAGCCGTTCGACATCGCCCGGCAGCATGGCGTGGCCCGCACCGGCCGCCGCGTCGTCCAGCGCCGGGTGCCAGCCGCGTACCCATACGCCCTCCACCCCCTGGTCGGCGATGATCTCCACGCCCCATGCCGCGACGGGCGGTGCGGAGAGGCGGCGGACGGTGGACGCGATCTCCGGGGCCGTCATGTCCAGCATGATCCGCCCGTGGCGCATCATGACGAACCGGTCGCTGATCTCCTGAAGGTCGGAGATGATGTGCGAGGAGATCAGCACGCTGGCCCCGGTGCGCCGCGCATAGGCCGGCAGCAGGCGCATGAAATCGTAGCGGGCCTGCGGGTCGAGGCTGGCGACGGGTTCGTCCAGCACGATCAGGTCGGGGCGGAAGCGCAGCGCCAGCACGATGGCCAGCCGCTGGCGCTCGCCGCCCGAGAGGGTCCTGATCCGGGCGTTGGGGTCGAGGCCGGCCCATTCCTGCCAGGTCCGGTCTTCGATATCGTCGGGGCGGGCACGGTACTGCGCCAGATAGGCCATCAGCTCTCCGACCCGGAACCAGGTGAAGCCGGTCATGGTCTGGGGCACGAAGCCGATGCGCGCCCGTGTTTCGGCGCGCAGGGCGGACGCATCCTCGCCCCACAGCCGCACCGTGCCGGCATCGGGCGAGAGCAGGCCGAGCAGGCAGCCGATCAGCGTGGTCTTGCCCGCGCCGTTGGGGCCGAGAAGGGCCGCGATCTCGCCGGGGCGCAAGGTCAGGCTGAGATCGTCGAGGACGGCGCGGCCGCCGAGGATCTTGCGCAGATGGGCGATCTGGACCGGGGCCTGGTGATCGGGGGCTTCGCGAGCGGGGGCCTCGCGATCCGGAGTGGCCTGGCCTGTCATGGTGCGCGCTTCGGAAAACATTTCAGAACGTTGCAGCGGCGGGTGATTTTCTGTCAAGCCGGGCTGGCCGCGCGCCCGATATTGTCGCTGTACCGGAATAACGCTTTGTGTCGCGGGATCGTGGACTGTCGCAGTTATTGATTTCCGGTGCAGCGGTTTCCGCCTGCATGTTGCTGGCATGTTACAATCCGGAGCCATGCAGATGAGCGACATATCCCCACCGGACGGGCGGGGCCGACCTGTCGGGCCGCCTCATGACGGGTCGGAGGGGCAATGGCCGTTCTTCCGGATGTGGATGGTCGTCGCGATGGCGGCGGCCGGGCGTCCTGCATCCGGTGCTCCGGCCGCATCCTATTTCATGCCTCCGGCGCCCACAATGGCCGTGCCCCGGAATGGCGCGCCGGATGGTTTGCGTGCCGGGCAGGGCGGGGTGAAGGCCGGTATCGGCGGCGCGGGGGGATCGGGGTATGATGTCACCGCTCCGGCCTTTTCGCCGCCACCGCGGGCGCCCGGCGTGCCCGGCCATGTCGGGCCGTTCGCTATCGAACAGGGCAATGCCAGCCCCGTTCCGATGGAAACGGGACGGACCGTGACCGCTGCATATCCCGTCAAGGGCGTGCCGGGAATGGACCTGACCATCAACATGTTCGCCGGCCACCGGCAGACGAACACCGGCAGCAATGTGGGCACCGGTGCGCTGACCGCCGGCATGCGGATCAAATGGTGAGGCAGGGGCGAGGCTGTTCCCGGCTGTGCCGCCGACGCGCATTTCCAAACGGGTTTTCAGAACCTTAAACGATCGCGCCAGAAGATCTTGGCGGTTTCCAGCACGATCAGGACCGTGGCCGCCACGGCGAGGATCAGTGCCAGATCGTGCCAGTGCAGGGGGCCGAAGCGGAAGAGGCCGCGGATGGGCGGCGCCAGGACGCTGGCGGCGAGGACGGCGACCACCATCGCGAGAATCCAGACCAGCGTGGCATTGGGCCGCCGGATGGCCGTGACGAGGGAGGTGCTGAACGAGCGGTTCACGAGGATCAGGCTGACGATCGAGAGCACCAGCGAGACGAAGGTGAGGGCGCGGAGTTCGTCGGCCGGCATGGCGCGCAGGGTGGCGAACATGAAGATTCCGCCGACAAGGATGAAGACCAGCAGGCCCTGGAGCAGGCTCCAGACGATCAGCGGCGGCGAGAAGAGCGGTTCGGAGGGAGGGCGGGGCGGGCGGCGCATGATGTCGTCTTCCTCGGTCTCGGCCTCGAAGGCCAGGGTACAGACCGGGTCGATGACCATCTCGAGAAACGCGATGTGGATCGGGGCGAAGATGATGGGGTCGCCCAGCACGAGCGGCAGCAGCGCCAGGCCGGCGATGGGCACGTGGACGGCGAAGATGAAACCCATCGCCTTGCGCAGATTGTCGTAGATGCGCCGGCCCAGCCGGATGGCGGTGACGATGGAGCCGAAATCGTCATCGAGCAGCACGATCGCGGCGGCCTCGCGCGCCACGTCGGTGCCGCGTCCGCCCATGGCGATGCCGATATGGGCCGCCTTCAGCGACGGTGCGTCGTTGACGCCGTCGCCCGTCATGGCGACGATTGCGTCGTCGGCTTTCAGCGCCTGCACGATCCGCAATTTCTGTTCCGGCATGATGCGGGCGCAGACGGTGGCGGTGCGGGCGCGTTGCTGGAGATCGGGCTGGGAGAGGGTTGCGATGGCATCGCCGGTCAGGACGGTCGCGCCCGCGTCGATCCCGGCCGCGCGGGCGATGGCGCGGGCGGTTTCCGGGTAATCGCCGGTGATCATCATGATGCGGATGCCGGCCGTCCGGCAGTCGCGCACCGCTGCCGGCACGCTGGGCCGCAGCGGATCGGCTATGCCGACCAGGCCGAGGAAGGTGAGCGTGAAGCCGTGCGGCGTCTCGGGGAAATCCTCGCCCTCGTAAGCGCCTTTGGCGATGCCGAGGACGCGGAGCCCCTGGGCGGCCATCGCGTCGAGCGCCTGCCTGATGGCCGTGCGCCGGGTGTCGTCCAGATGGCAGAGGGCGGCGATGGCTTCCGGTGCGCCTTTCGCGGCGATGATGCAGGCGGGCTTCGCGGCGTCCGGCCGCCAGGCCTGGGTGACGGCCAGCAGGTCGGGCCGCAGCCCGTAGGTGCGGGCGAGCGTCCAGCCCGCGCGTGACGGGAGCTGGGTGTCGGGCAGGGCGGTGCGGGCGAAAGCGTGGAAGGCCGTTTCCATCGGGTCGAAGGGCTGGGGGGCGCTGGCCAGCAGGCCGTGGAGGGCCAGCGCCTGGGCCTGGGGGGTGAGGGCGGTCAAGGGGGTGGGCGGGGCGATGGTCGCGTTGTCGGCTGGCCGGAGTTCGACGATCGACATGCGGTTTTCGGTCAGGGTTCCGGTCTTGTCGGTGCAGAGCACGGTGGCCGAGCCGAGCGTTTCGATGGACGCCGCGCGGCGGGTCAGCACGCGGGCGCGGGAGATGCGCCATGCGCCCATGGCCATGAACACGGTGAGCACGACCGGGAATTCCTCGGGCAGCATGCTCATGCCGATGGTGATGGCGGCCAGCACCGCGTCGAGCCAGCCGCCGCGCAAGGTTCCGTACAGGATCAGGGCCAGGGCGCTGACCGCGCTGCCGCCGATGGCGCAGAGGCGGGTCAGGCGCGCCATCTGCGCGCGCAGGCGGGGTGGTTCGGTGTCCAGCATGCGGAGAGACTGGCCGATCCGGCCGATCTCGCTGGCGGCACCGGTGGCGTGGACCTCGGCGAGGCCGCTGCCGCGCACGATGAGCGCGCCGGAATAGACGAAGGGCAGGTCGTCGCCGCCCGGCCGGGCCGTGGGCGGCACCGTCGTCGCGACGGATTTGCGCACCGCGACGGCTTCGCCGGTCAGCAGCGATTCGTCGGCGAGCAGGTCCTGCGCCTGCACCAGCACGGCGTCGGCCGGGACCCGGTCGCCTTCGCCGAGCACGATGAGATCGCCCCTGACGACCTCGCGGCCCGGGATGCGCCGCCGCGTGCCGTCGCGGATGACCAGGGCGCGGGGGCTTGTCAGGTCGCGCAGCGCGTCCAGCACCCGTTCCGTCCGCGTTTCCTGGACCGTGGTGATCGCGATGGAGGCGCAGGCGAAGGCCAGCAGGATCAGCGCCTCCTGCACGTCGCCCAGCAGGAGGTAGATGCCGCCGCCGACCAGCAGCAGGGCGAGCATGGGTTCGCGCAGGACCTCGCCCACGATGGCCAGCGGGGTGCGATGTTCCTGGCGGGGGAGTTCGTTGAAGCCGTCCGTCTTCAGCCGTGCCTGGGCCTGCTGTTCGCTCAGGCCCGCCAGGGAGGCGGGCCGGTCGAGGGCTTCAGCCGGCTGGTCCACGGGCGGTCTCCTGGCGCGGGGAGGCGATGCGGTGAGGCTGCCGCGATCGGACGGCCCCATGAAGGCCAAGCGCCGGTCCCGGGGTGGAGGATGCCTGGGGAGCGAAAAAAAAAGCCCGCGCGCTCCCGCCCCGCATGGGGGATGGGAGCGCGTGGGCCGGATGGTCCGTGGTGGTGGGGATCAGCGCTTGCGGCGCAGGGCCGTAACCAGGGCGGCCGCGCCGGCGGCCAGCACGGTGCCGGTGAGGATGGTCCGCAGGGTGGTGGTCAACAGGAGCGGCATGCCGCGCCGGCTGAGATGGTCGAAGGGACCGTGGGCGCCGTGGGCACCGGCGACGGGGGCGAACAGATTGTCCGGCGCGTCGTCGGGGGCGGGGTATTTTTCCAGTTGCTGGTGATAGGCGTGGACGGCCTGGCGCCGGTCGACCAGCGTGGGGGCCAGGAAGGCGGCCACGCGCCGGCCGATGCCCGACAGGCCGACGCGGACGTCGCGGTGGCGGCCGAAGGCGGCGCGGCTGATGGCCTCGGCCGCGATTTCGGGCTCGAAGAGCGGGCCGGCGGGGCGCAGGCGCTTGCCGGTGCGGTTGCGTGTCCAGACGAAGCGCGGGGTGTTGATGGCGGGCAGGCTGACCAGCGACAAATGGATGCGGTCGCCATCATGCAGGATTTCGGGGCGCAGGCTTTCGGTGAAGGCCCGGATCGCGGCCCGGGCGCCGCTTTCGATGCTGCGCAGGGGGCGCGGCAGGGAGATGGCGTCGAGATTGACGATGGTGCCGTAGCCACGCCTGCGCATGCGGATCAGCGCCGCGCGGGTGCCGAAGACGGTGCCCAGATAGGTGACGTCGGTCGCGCGCTGGATTTCCTTGGGCGACAGTTCCACGAACTGGCCGCTGACGCCGGCGCCCGCGCAGTTCACCCACAGGGTGATCGGGCCCAGCGTGGCTTCGACCTCGTCGGCCGCGCGTTCCAGCGCCTCGGCGTCGGTGACGTCGGCGGTGATGGTGAGGGTGCGGATATGCAGTTCCGCCAGTTCCGCCGCCGCGTCTTCCAGCCGTGCCGTGTTGCGGCCGATCAGCGCGACGTCGCAGCCCGCGCGGGCCAGCGTGCGCGCGGTGGCGCGGCCGATTCCGGCGCCTGCTCCGGTAATGACGGCGATCTGGTGAGGCATGGGCGGGCTCCGCTGGGCAAGTCTGTCTGGTGCCCTGTTTGCTCTTGGATCAGGCGCGCCGCAAGTCGGAGCGGGTATGCCCGGTCGTGCGGCCTACAGATATTTCAGGGCTGCAAAGCCGCCGACGAGTACGACACCGAACAGGGCGGCCACCAGGGTCAGGCGGCGTTCGATGAAGGACTGGATCGGCGCGCCGTAGCGGCGGAGGAGGGCGGCGAGCAGGAAGAAGCGGGCGCCGCGGGTGGCGATGCAGGCCAGGACGAAGGGCAGCAGCGGGAAATGGGCAGCGCCGCTGGCGATGGTGACGATCTTGAAGGGGATCGGAGTCAGGCCCTTGAAGAGGATGATCGCCACCCCCCATTGGCGGAACTGCTCCTGCAGGGCGGCCAGCCGGGATTCCGCGTGGTAGAAATGGATGATCGGCATGGCGACGTGCTGCAGCAGGACGGCCCCGATATACCAGCCCAGCAGGCCGCCGCAGACGCTGGCCAGCGTGCAGAGTGCCGCCAGCGCCCAGGCGCGGTCGCGATGGGCTAGCACCATCGGCACCAGCAGGATATCGGGCGGGAGGGGAAAGACGCTGGCCTCGGCGAACGCGATCACGGCCAGCCACAGCGGGGCGTGGCGGCTGGCGGCCAGGGAGAGGGTGCGGGCGTAGAGTCGGTCGAGCATGTATCGGTTCGCCATGTCCGGGTTGGGGTCGGGATGCCGTCTGATACAACGCCCGAAAAAGGGTGGCGGACGCAATCGTAAGGAGGGTGAAGCGTCCCGGGTTTCCCGGAGGCACCTGTCTGTGAGAAGGAGCTATGATGAACACGATGAGCCAGAGATTTCCGCCTGAGGTGCGGGAGCGTGCGGTCCGTATGGTTGGGGAGCATCGGGCCGATTACGGGTCGGAATGGGCTGCGACCCGGGGATGGCCTGATCCACCATAGCGACCGGGGCGTTCAATACCTCGTCATGAACTGCACCCAGCGCAGCGTCGCTATTCCCACCCGCCGAGGCTGAAGCCAACTACTATGCAGCCTCTGAGAACATCGATATGGCTGCGTGACTCAATCCAAATAGCCTCCGGGAAACCCGGGACGCGTCATCCCCTACAATTCATAGTCCAGTGGACGTGCTCTGGCGCGCGGAATAGACGTCTGTCCCGTCGCGGAAGATCAGGGTGATCAACGACAGGCCGAAAGTGCTGCTGGACCGGCTGTCGGATATGCCTCGACCGCGATATCCCGCCACGCCAGGATACCGAAACAGGCCAGCAGTGCCATGATCATGAAGACGATGCGGCACAGGCACGGCCCGACGCGGAGCGATCGTCCTTGATTCTCTATGCACCGTCCTTTGGCCATCTTCGATGGAACCATAGCCACGATGACGGGTAGCTGCGAATCCATCCTTCGACATGGCGATTGATCGCCGACATAATTGAGATTTCGTCCTCTCTCTGGTCATTGGACAAATTGATCTGGAGCGCGGGTTCGCAAATGAGACGAAAGCGTGCAGGACCGGTTCGTACGACCCTGACGGGAACGATGTTTCTATCAAAGCGTAGTGCGAGATGCGCAATGGCGGGCGCGGTCCATGCTGGCCTGCCGAAAAAAGGAATCTTTATTCCATCGTTCATTTTTTGGTCGACTAGAAAGCCAACCGTACCACCGGTGGACAAATGTGCGATAATCGCTCTGGCGCCCTGACGACCCTTGGGGAACATTTTTCTTCCCCGGCTGGCACGTTTCCTGATGTCCTGAATCAGCCAGTCGACAACGGGGTTCTTGGTCCTGCGGTACACCCCACCCACTGGTAAGCCAAGTGCGCCGGCGATCGGGAGGATCATTTCCCAATTTCCCAAATGCGCTGAAAAGAATAGTGGTGGATTTCCCTTGCGCCATGCCTGCTCGATGAACTCTTCACCGACGATCTCCCAGCCTGGACCATCCTGTGTACGGACAAGGTTCGGCAGATGTGGAAATTCGGCAACGAGGCGGCCGAGATTATCCCAGGCGTCACGCATGATGGCATGCCGACGGGATTCGGCCATTTCCGGAAATGCGATTTTAAGATTATTAAGGGCCACACGGGAAACTGCGAGGGTAGGACCGATGGTTCGTGCGAGAATGGCCCCGAAGTGGGAACACATCGTGGGTTCCAAACATTGGAGCAGGCGAATGGCGCCGCCCAATGCCAGCCCTTGCAAACTCTGTAGCGACCGGGCGACGCCGACGTTACACGTCAAGGTCACGATCGGTCACGCGTCGCGAGACGCTCCTGAACATTTCGCAACCCATAATGATTGCCGCATATGAGATGGTACTTGACCGGCATCCAATTGTCTCGTTTGGTTGGAGTTCAAGGACGTCAAGAGTAAAGAAGACGGATCCGCACCAATGAATGCAATTCAAACCCGTCTCGCGCGGTGGCCTCATTACGAGAGACGTCGGATAAGTTCTCATCGAGGTCACTCACCATGGTATGGTGCTTTATGTCATTGGAGGCATGTACTGGAATCGTTGTGAGACCAGTTAAACGATTTATTGTCTCTGCATTGTGAGTTCTTTATTATATATTTCATTGGCATCTTGCGATATATACATAAAAATATTTTGTTAACATTCATTATTTCATGGAGATGACATTCTGATTCGCAGCGACGGCAAGGTTATCAGGTTTGATTTTTCCCTGGATACCCTCTTGTATGAATGCCGCTCGGTGTTGAGTCGTCATTGCGCGCAGGCTTGCATATTCGTCGAGAGAGTTCCTTTCAACGTCGTCGGTTACAGCGAGGGTGCTCGCCCTTCCGTCCACGACATCCAGGCCAGATGATGCGCCCCTGACCACGGACACCACGCCCGCGCTGACGAAAGTCGTCGGATTCAGGACAATTCCTGCGAGACTTCCCGCGGCATCACGTGCATTGGAAAATCCCATAAGAGGCAATTGGACATCCGGCCCAGGCCCTATGCCCCAGACACCAAGTGTCTGGCCGAAATCGGCGTTGTGGTATGGCATTCCCCATACCTGGGCAAAATCGAAGATCCCCAGGACTCCTACCGTCGAGTTTATGGTAAACCGTTTGAGGGTATTCCAGGAGCGGCTGAAGTTTCCCTGTAGGACATCATTTACAAGTACTTTCGGCTCATTGAGATTGGTGGAAAAATTATGAATGCCACGTTTGACGCCGCCAGGCACATTGGCCGCATATGTCCGTGCCACCGGACGCAGCACATGATGATCGACGAAGAGATTCCCGTCGAATACAGTACGATTGGCTGGTGCGACCGGATCATTCGCGACGATGTCATTTTTATTGTGCGCGCACCCGGCGGCGAACATTACTGGAAAGAAAAACAAGATATATTTGGAGGATCTGATTGGTGTTACCTGCATGACGAACCTGTTCCTTCGGATTGTGTCTGCGCCAGTGCGTCGTATCCTTGGAACTCTACCTGATCGCATTCGGTTTTTGATGTCAGCTTTTTTTCAAAAAAAGGGTGTATTGTGTAAGATCTGACATAAAACCGAAGCAACTTGACATCATTTTGGGACAACTTCCTGCTAAAAGGGCGCATGACGAACATGACCCACCTTCTGATCGTAGATGATGACGAGGAAATCCTGTTGCTTCTAACACGATTCTTCGAAACTTACGGGCATGAGGTCAGTGTCGCTAGCGACGGACGTGAAATGTTCGCCGTATTGGAGGCGGCATCGATCAACCTCGTTATTCTTGACCTTATGATGCCCGGAGAGAACGGTCTCGAACTTTGCGCGGAACTTCGAAAGAAATCACAGGTTCCCATCATAATGCTGACTGCTGTTGATGCCCTGACCGACAGAATCGTCGGGCTTGAACTTGGAGCCGACGACTATATTACCAAGCCGTTCGATCAGCGTGAGTTGCTGGCGCGAGTCAAGGCAGTCTTGCGCCGCATAGAGCCGATGCGGCAGCCAACAACCCAGACACGGCCTTTGCTGTTATTTGGTTCCTGGCGCTTGGACATCGCACGCCGGGAGTTGAGGACGGCAAAAAACATACTGATTCCGCTGTCCGGGCGGGAGTTTGATTTGCTGCTGGCGTTCGTCGAGCGCCCGCATGAGGTCATGAGCCGTGATCAACTTCTCGATCTGGCCCATGGGGAGCGTCATGATGCCTTCGACCGTTCCATCGATACGCAGGTCAGTCGGTTGCGACGCAAGCTTGAGCCGAATGCGAAAGATCCATCTATTATAAAAACCGTTCGGAGTGGTGGATATATATTCACTTTGGACGTGCGGCCAGGATGAAGTTCCTGCTCATCTACGATACAATCGCAAGACGTCTGGCCCTGACGGTTCTGCTCGCGGTGTCGGCCTCGGTTTGCCTGTATATATTCTTCATCAGTACAGCAGGGGTTTGGGCTAGGCCGGATCTGAGCGAGACGGGGCTGGAAGGGCAAGCGGCGACGCTGGTCCGGATATACTCGGTTATTCCGCGTGACCTGCGGGCCCAGATCGCCGCTGCGGCGACAAACGATGTGTTCAGGATGGAGTGGCGTCCAGAAATTCCCGCATCCCCCAGGGAAGGTGCCTCGTCGTCCGTTCAGGCGGCGATGCGTCGCCTTCTCAATGATCCCGACCGAAAAATCGTTCTCTATCAAACCTCTATTTTCGCACGAACGGTTCCACATGACAGGATTTTTGGCACGGACGCTTACGGTATGGCCATATCGCTTTCAGATGGCTCGTGGCTGATCTTCAAGGTGCCGAAGCGACGGTGGGGTATGGGACCCTGGATGCGCTATACTTTGATAGGCTGCTTTGTTCTCGTTTCGACAGGCGCTGTCTCGTGGTTGGGTGCCCGGAATCTTGTCAGGCCGTTCGAGGCATTCACGATTGCCGCCCGCCGCTTCGGTACAGATCCGAATGCGCCTCCGATGATCGAGCGAGGCCCGAGAGAGCTTCAGGCGGCAACGGCATCGTTCAACGCGATGCAGACCCAGATTCGCCGATTTATAACGGATCGAACGAACATGCTTGCCGCTATATCGCATGATCTCCGGACGCCATTGACGCGGGTGCGGCTGAGAGGTGAATTCATCGACGATCTCGATCAGCGGCACCGACTCTTTCGCGATGTTGACGAGATGCAGACAATGATCGACTCGGCGCTTGCTTTCTTTCGCGATGAGACTTTGGCCGAGCAGTCCACGACCTTCGCACTTACGGAGTTGCTGCAAGTGATTGTAGATGACCTTGTCGACCAGGGTCGTAACGCCAAACTTCATGAAGCGGAGCCTGTTGTCTATAGCGGCCGACCAGTTGCTCTCAAGAGGGCATTTGGAAATATTATTGAAAATGCTTGTGCATATGGAGATGAGGCTGTGGTTTCCATAGAAGCGAACGGCCATGGAACCATGGTTTCTGTCCGGGACCGGGGTCCGGGTATTCCGGAAGACCATATCGGGAAGGTCTTTTCGCCTTTCTACCGCGTCGAACTTTCGCGCAACCGAAAAACGGGTGGTGTCGGATTGGGGTTAACATCGGCTCGCGCCATCGTCCATGCCCATGGAGGCGAAATTAAACTGCTCAATCACGAGCAAGGCGGCCTACAGGTTCTCATTGTTCTTCCGTAGGTAGATGCAGGTTGTATTCAGAGGAGACCGTTATGGGGAAACATTCTTCCCGTCGAAAAGTTTTCATTGCAGTTGTTGGCGTTGCATGTTTGGCGGTAACACGTTCGGCATTCGCAACTGATTCCGCGCTTGCCGCGAAAGTCTTCGTGAAGACGCTTGGCGGTCAGTTGGTGGATATCATTAACAGCGATATGTCGCCTTCAGAAAAGAAGATTCAGATCCGTCCTTTCCTGGATAGGATGGTGGATGTGGATGATGTTGCCCGTTACTGTTTGGGCACATATTGGCGAACTTCGACACCCGAACAGAAGCAGCATTATCTTGATTTGTTTCATGCTATGTTTACGAATTCGATCGCCGACAGGCTTGGTGATTATCGTGGGGTGACGTTCAGTATAGGTCGCGCTTCACCCTCCGGTGACGATATGGCCGTGGAGACAGTTATTGTTCGCCCCAATCAGACGAGGGCCAACGTCCTGTGGATTGTCAATCAGGCGAGTGGTGGTCCAAAAGTCGTGGATATGATAGCTGAAGGTGTAAGTTTACGCTTAACGGAAAGACAGGATTATGTCTCCTATATTGAACGCAATAATGGCAATATAGATGCGCTGATTCGGGCTCTGACACGCCAGATCGAGCGGCATGGATAATCTGAAGGCCGTACAACGCGAATGCTTAGGAGACCTGGGCGCGGATGACGAGTGTGTCTGGTATTCTGCGTTTTTATACGCGGCGAGCAGCGGGCGTTTAAGTTCAGCGTGATCCGCTGGGTGGCGGAATGGCGTGCGAGCGGCCGGGAGCACGCGCCGCGGCAGGGTGATGATCGTCGCTCCCATCGGATCGAGGCCTGGTCGGGCGTCTTGTTGGCTGCGATTGAAGCCAGGGCAGACATCTCCCTCATCGCGCTGGCGGAGAAACTTGCTACGGAACATGGGGTCCGCTTCGCGCCGAGCACGATCTGGCGCTGCCTTGACCGTCACGACATGATCGTAAAAAAAACGGCGCACGCCAGCGAGCAGACACGGCCCGACGTCGCAGAGCGGCGCGAGGCCTGGTTCGACAGTCAGCCTGACCTTGATCGGGCCCGGCTGGTCTTCATGGACGAAACCGCCGTCTCGACGAAGATGGCCCGTCTGCGCGGATGTCTGCTCAATGTAAACGCCAAAGGCGGTTGGCGTTGGCGCGCATATTCACGCGCTTCAGCAGACGAGGGTGACTGTGGCGCGTAGCCCGTGGGGCGTGCGGTTGCCCAGGCGGATGTCGCCGCCGAGGCCCCAGATGATGTTGCGGGCGATGGCCAGGCCCAGGCCGGTGCCGCCGGTTTCGCGGTTGCGGCTGATTTCGGCGCGGACGAAGGGTTCGAACATCCGGTTGAGATCCTCGGGGGGGAGGCCGGGGCCGTCATCCTCGATCAGGACCGTGACCAGCCTTTCGCCCTCGTTTTCCGGCAGCGGCGTTTCCAGCGTGACCCGGGCGCCGCCGCCATAGAGGATGGCGTTCTGGATCAGGTTGTTCAGCGCGCGCTTCAGCGCCACCGGGCGGGCCTCGATCGTCACCGCCGGCGGGGGGACGGCGAAGCCGATCGCGTCGGCCTGGTCGGGGTGGGTTTCCGCGGCTTCGTCCAGGATGGTCTGGAGCAGGGCGGTCAGGTCCAGGCGGCCCATGGGCTCGCGCCGCGAGGTATCGCGCCCGAAGGCCAAGGTGGCGGAGACCATGGCCTCAAGCTCGTCCAAGTCGGCCAGGAACTTGCCGCGCAGCTCGTCGTCCTCGACGAATTCGGCCCGCAGCTTCAGGCGGGTGATGGGGGTGCGCAAATCGTGGCCGATGGCCGTCAGCATCAGGGTGCGGTCGGTGAGGAAGCGCCTGATGCGGTTGGCCATGGTGTTGAAGGCCTGCGCCGCGCGGGCGATTTCCAGCGGCCCGTCCTCGGACATCGGTGGGGCGTTGACGTCACGGCCCAGGGCCTCGGCCGCTGCCGCCAGGGTGCCGACGGGGGCGACCAGCCGCCGCACGCCCCAGACGATCAGCACGCCGCCGGCCACCGTCATCAGCGCGAAGGCGGTCGGGAAGGTGGGAGAGCGGAACGGATTGGGCGCCGGCAGGGTGTAGCGGATCGTCAGCCACCGTGTCTCGTCGGGCAGCAGGAACGCCACCGCCCGCCGGGGCGAGCCGTGCGGCGCGCTGAACAGGATCTGGCGCGGCCGCAGGTGGGGCGGCAGCGGCGGCTGGCCCTGGGGCGAGCGGGCGAAGGGCGGCCGGTCGAAGGGCTCGTGCCCGAAGGGGGGCTGGCCCATATGCATATGGGCCAGCGGGTCGTTGGCCGTCTGTTCGACCATGTCGGGGTCGGGGCCGGGGGTGAGGGCGATGTGGAAGGTCGCGGGCGGGTGCAGGGCCTCGAGTTCGGCCTCGCGGTCCTGCGGCTGGGTCTCGACGATCGAGCGATAGATCATGCCGACATGATTCTGGCTTTCCTGCTGGATCATGCGGCGGTCGAAATCGATGCGGTCCAGCGCGTGGACGGTCAGCCCGATGGCCTCGATGATCCCCAGGCCGACGATCAGCAGCAGGCTGGTGCGGGCTGCCAGCGAGCGGGGCCAGAACCAGCGGAGCACGCGGCGGGGCAGGCTGGGCGTGCGGGCGGCCTGGCCCGAATCGGCGGCGTTCATTCAGCGTCGGTCTTCAGCTCTGGTCATCAACTGCGTTTATCAACTGCGTTCATCAACTGCGTTCGACATCGGATGCCAGCACGTAGCCGCCCCCGCGGACGGTCTTGATGAGCTGGGCGTTGCGGCCGTCATCTTCCAGCTTGCGGCGCAGACGGCTGATGGCGACGTCTATCGCGCGGTCGAAGGGGCCGGCCTGGCGGCCGCGCAGCAGGTCGAACAGCATGTCGCGGGTCAGCACCCGGTTGGCGCGGTCGAGCAATGCCGTCAGCAGGTCGTATTCGCCGCCCGTCAGTGCCACCTCGGTGCCGTCGGGGTTGAGCAGCCGCCGCCTTGTGGCGTCCAGCGTCCAGCCCGAGAAATGCAGGCACTGGGCCGCGCCGCCGGCGCCGCGCAGGGGAGCGGCCTCGCTGGTCCGGCGCAGGATGGCGCGGATTCGCGCCAGCAGTTCGCGCGGGTTGAAGGGTTTGGGCAGGTAATCGTCGGCGCCCATTTCCAGGCCGATGATGCGGTCGGTCTCCTCGCCCATCGCCGTCAGCATGATGATGGGCACATTGGCCTGCTCGCGCAGCCAGCGGGCGAGTTCCAGACCGGTTTCGCCGGGCAGCATCAGGTCCAGCACCACGATCTGGTAATGGCCGGCCTGCCACGCCTTGCGGGTTTCGCGCCCGTCGCGCGCCGTGGTGACGCGGAACATGTTGCGTTCGAGGAAACGGGCGAGAAGATCGCGGATTTCGCGGTCGTCGTCGACGACCAGAATATGAGGCAGGGGCTCCATGCCTTCGTTCTAACGTGCTTTTTCGCGCCGTGCAGCCGGTGTTTCATTCGGTTGCAATCGGGGCCCGGAAGGGGCGGGGCCGGAAAAAAAACGCGATGGACCCGCTGGAAGCCTGTGACAGGAGCGCCCGGTTCATGCACAGGATTGGGAATGGAACATTCCACCCTGTCCCCGGTCGCGCGTACGCCCGGCCGTTTCGTACGTCCGGCGGTCCTGTCCGGCGCGCTGTCGGCCCTTCTTGTCCTGTCGGCCGGCGCCGTTCGCGCGGCCGACCCGGTGGGGCCTGGCCCGGATGGCGGGCCGGGAGTGTCCTTTCTCGGCAATCCCGCGCGGGACATGCCGACGGGCGACCTGCCGGAGCTGACGGCGCCGCCGCCGGTCGTGCTGGCCGCGCCGCCGCCGGTGCCGGCCGAGCATGGCCATGCCGCGCCAGCCACCGCCGCGCACCGGCTGGGCAGCCTGATCGACCGCGACGTGGTGGCGCCCGATGGCAGCCATGTGGGACAGGTGATCGACGTGCTGCTGGACCAGGAGGGGCGTCCGGCGGCCGTGGTGGTGGATGTCGGCGGTTTTCTGGGGGTGGGCAACCGGCGCATCGCCATTGCGTGGGATGCGTTCGTGATGGGCGGGCTGACGGAGAAGAGCCCGGTCAAGCTGCGCATCGACGGGGCGGGGGTCCGCTCGGCCCCGGCCTATGACCCGACCTCGATGGACGTGACGGTAGTCCAGGCGCCGCCGCCCGCGCCCGTGGCCCCGGCGGTGGCTCCCGCCGAGGCCGAGCCCGGTCCGCTATCGGTCGAACCCCAGCCCGCGCCGCCGCCGCTGGTGCCCCCCGCGCCGGGTGGCGGAGGAGACGAGCCGCCCGCCGGGCATGCTGCCGCCGGCCGGTCGGGATTCATGGCGCGATGAGGCGGCGCGGCAAGGGACAGCGCGGGGACGGCCCTGCGTGAAACTGCCCAGGAACAGCCAGCGCGGGCTGGATTTGCTCAATTTCTTCGTCGGAAATCTGCAGGCTTCCTTCGGCTCGTTCATCGCGGTGTATCTGACCGGCGCCCACTGGACGCAGGGCCAGATCGGCTACGTCCTGAGCATCGGGTCGGTCACCGCCATGGTCAGCCAGGTTCCGGCCGGGATGCTGGTCGACCGGCTGCGCGACAAGCATCGCGTGGCGGCGCTCTCGATTCTCGCCGTGATCTTCTCGTGCCTGCTGCTGGCCATCTTCCCGCAGCAGATGCCCGTCGCGCTGGCGGAGGTTCTGCACGGGCTGGCGAGCTGCACGCTGACGCCGGCGATCGGTGCCATCACCCTGGCGGTGGTGGCGGCGCAGGTGCTGCGCCTGCCCGATGACGGCAAGGGGCTGCTGGGCGAGCGATTCGGCCGCAATGCCAGTTTTGCGTCCATCGGCAACGCCATCGGCTCGGGGCTGATGGGGGCGGTGGGTTATTGGGTGTCGCCCCAGGCCACGTTCTTCCTCGGTGCCGCGCTGGCGATGCCGGGGCTGATGGCGCTGATGATGATCGAGCCGGTCGAAGCGTCGGCCTCGATCAACACCGCCGCCGTGGCCGAGGGCGAGCGGCCGCCCCGCACCAAGGGAGCGATGTGGGAATTGCTGCGCGACCGGCGGCTGTTCGCCTTTGCGATCTGCGTCGCCTTCTTCCATCTGTCGGCGGCGGGTATCCTGTCGCTGGCGGCGGGGCAGGTGACCAAGGATGCGGGCAATATCGCCGAGATCGTGATCGCGGCGTGCATCCTGCTGCCGCAGTTGGTCGGCGCGGCGCTGTCGCCGGTCATCGGCCGGCTGGCGGAGACGATCGGGCGGCGGCCGGTGATGCTGGTGACCTTTGCCGCCCTGCCGTTGCGGGCCGCCCTGCTGGCGACGACGAGCAACCCCTATCTGATCATCGCGATCCAGTTGCTGGACGGGATCAGCTCGTCGTCGTTCGGCGTGATGATGCCGCTGGTGGCCGCCGACCTGACGCGCATCAGCGGGCGGTTCAACATGTGCATGGGCATTCTGGGGCTGGCCATGGGGGCGGGGGCCAGCTTCTCGACCACGCTGGCCGGCACGGTGGCCGACCGTTCGGCCTCGCTGGCCTTCCTGATCCTGGCTGCAGCGGGGCTGGTCTGCGTGATTCTGGTGGCGCTGCTGATGGGCGATACGTCGCGCCCGGATGGGGTGCCTGCCGTGGCCGAAGGGAAGGATGCGGCCGAGGGAGGGGCGTAGGGTAGCGGCCGTTCGCTGCGGGCGATCACATCATGATGGCCGGCAGCGCGCGATGTAGGCAGGGAGCGTCGCGCCGTGCATTCTGGGTGCGTCATCCAGATCGTCATGCACGCATCGGGTTCCGATTCCCGTGACGTGCGTTGGCCAGTTGGCTTTTGGAAGGACTCGGCATGCGTAATTTCCGGAATCGGCTTCACCTGTATCTCGCGCTGCGACGGCAACGCATGCCGTCGACGCGTGGGACGTTCGGATGGGTTCCGGGCTGGGGTTTCTTCGCCGTTCTGATCGTCCTCAGCCGCGTTGCGCTGGCAACGCCCTATGTCGTGCCGTCAGGCTCCATGCAGCCGACATTGCTGATCGGCGATTATCTGTTGGCCCGGCCGCTGGCCTATGGCATCAGCACCGCCAATCTGCCGTTCGGCAATCGCCTGCCCCAAGGGGGGCGGCTGTTCCAGCGCCTGCCGCGACGCGGCGACGTGATCGTGTTTCGCAGCCCGGCCCGGACCGACACCACCTTCGTCAAGCGTGTGATCGGGCTGCCTGGTGACCGGATCGCTCTTTCCGGCGGGCGGGTCTGGCTCAACGGCCGCGAACTGGCCTGGAAGGATGAAGGGCCGGCGCGGGAGGAACTCTCCGACGGCCGCACCGTCCCGGCCGAACGGTTCACCGAGACGCTGCCCGGCGGCACGCGCCATCTGTTGCTGAAAACGCCGGACGGCACGCCGCTGGACGATATGGCGGAGGTTACGATCCCGGCCGGCCATCTGTTCGTGATGGGGGACAATCGCGACAATTCGGCCGACAGCCGTGTACCGCAGGCGGAAGGCGGCGTGGGCCTGCTGCCGCTGTGGAACCTTCAGGGCAAGGTGATGGTCGTTACCGTCTCGCGCGACAGCGTGGCGCCACTGGGTGGCGTCGGCGATTATCTGGCCTCCGTTCGCCCGGCCCGCTTCCTGAAATGGGTGGACTGACCGTCGGGCGGCCGGCAGGCCCCCACGCCGCCAGCCTGCGGAGTGGAGGCATCGGGCGATTGCGCGAACTGTCTCTTATCGGTCGAGCCAGGCGGGAACCGGCAGGTTCTTCTCGCGCAGGAAGGCGGGGTTGAAGAGCTTGGACTGGTAGCGGCTACCGCCGTCCGAGAGGATGGTGACGATGGTGTGGCCGGGCCCCATCCTGCGTGCGACGCGGATGGCGGCCGCCACGTTGATGCCCGACGAGCCGCCGATCGACAGGCCTTCGTGGATCAGCAGGTCGTAGATCAGCTCCAGCGCCTCGGGGTCGGGGATGCGTTCGGCGTCGTCGATGGCGATGCCTTCCAGATTGCCGGTGACGCGCGACTGGCCGATGCCCTCGGTGATCGAACCGCCGCTGACGCTGAGGTCGCCGGACTTGACCCAGCCGTACAGGGCCGAGCCTTCTGGGTCGGCCAGCACGATCCGGGGGCGCGCGCGGCCTTCGGCGCGGGCGGAATCCTCCAGGCCCAGGGCGATGCCGGCCAGGGTGCCGCCGGTGCCGCAGGAGCAGGTGAAGGCGTCGATCTTGCCTGCCGTCTGGGTCCAGATTTCGGGGCCGGTGGTGACGCGGTGGCCCTCGCGGTTGGCGAGATTGTCGAACTGGTTGGCCCAGACCGCGCCCGTTTCCTCGGCCAGGCGGCGGGAGACGTGGACGTAATTGCCCGGATCGCGGAACGGCTTGGCCGGCACCAGGCGCAGGTCGGCGCCGATCATGCGCAGGAAGTCGATCTTCTCCTGGCTCTGGGTCTCCGGCATCACGATCACCGAGCGGTAGCCGCGCGCGTTGGCGACCAGCGTGAGCCCGATGCCGGTATTGCCGGCCGTGCCTTCGACCACCGTGCCGCCGGGCTTGAGCACGCCGCGCCGTTCGGCATCGTTGATGATCGCCAGGGCGGCGCGGTCTTTTACCGAGCCGCCGGGATTCATGAATTCCGCCTTGCCCAGGATCTCGCAGCCCGTCAGCTCAGACGCGCGCCGCAGGCGGATCAGCGGCGTGTGGCCGATCGCGGCAGTCATGTCGGGGGACGAGGTCGTCCAGCCGATCGAGGCGGGATTTGCACTTTGGCCCATAACGCAGCACCTTCTCCGCAACGTGCGTGGCGGCTGGGTGCCGCCGGAATGCGCCCGGCCGGGGCCGGGCGCCCGTTCAGGCGCACAATGTGCATTCTTGCGATGGGACACAAGATGATCGAGGACGTAGCCCCCACCGAAACCTGGGACGCGCTGGGCAATCGCCCGCAGGCGCAGTTGGTCGACGTGCGCACCGATGCGGAATGGATGTTCGTGGGCCTGCCCGACCTGACGTCGGTTGGCAAGCAGGTGATCCCGGTGTCGTGGCAGACGCTGGGCGGCCAGCCGAACCCGCGCTTTGTGGAGCAGCTTCAGGCGGCGGGACTGACCCCGGAGCATGAGATCCATTTCATCTGCCGCTCCGGCGCGCGCAGCCATTCCGCCGCCATGGCGGCGCGGATGGCGGGATTCGCGCATGTGTTCAATGTGGCGGGGGGATTCGAGGGGCCGCTGGATGCCGAGGGGCATCGGGGTGCCAAGGCGGGGTGGAAGGCCGACGGCCTGCCCTGGCGCCAGAATTAATGCTGTAGACGCGCGCTGGCGGCGATCCGGCGCGCGTTTCCTGTGCTCGGATGCACACGACCCATATGGCCGCTGCGCTTCGGTGCTCGCAAACGCACGCCGGGCGTGCCGCTTTGCGGAACTCTCGCTCGCCAGCCCACGTTTCCGGCACAAACTGCGATGCCTGCACTGGATTGCACTGCGCGGTTGGCGCGGGCTTCTAGCGGGTGGGGATGTGTTTTAGTCTTCGCCCGCCCATTTGATTGTTTTGTGTCAGGTAGCCTTGATGACTGATCCTTTCGTCACGCCCCAGGATGCGACTGCCGCCGCCGCGATTGCTGCGATCGGTGAGGAGTTGGACCTCTTTGATGACTGGATGCAGCGCTACCAGTACATCATCGAACTGGGCCGCACGATGCCGCCCTTTCCCGCCGAATGGATGGATGATGCCCATCGCGTGCCCGGCTGCCAGAGCCAGGTGTGGCTGGAAATGACCGCGCGGGACGGCGTGCTGTTCTTTGCCGGGGCGTCGGACGCCGCCATCGTCTCGGGCTTGGTGGCGCTGCTGCTGCGCGTTTATTCGGGGCGGAGCGCGGAAGAAATCCTGGCGACCGATTCCGGTTTCCTGCGTGATCTGGGGCTGGTGCAGGCGCTGTCGACCAATCGCGGCAACGGGGTCGAGGCGATGGCGCGGGCCATCCGGCATGCGGCCGCCCAGGTCGGCGCGTAGACACGCGGCTGGCGGCGACCCGGTGCGCGTGCCGGGTCGTGTCGCGGTTCAGTCTTGCCCGGCTGGTTCGGCGTCGGCGTCGTACAGCACCTGCAGCACGACGCACCATGGATAGCGTGGGTCGTAGCTGTGGCCGGTGGCGTCGGCCAGTTTTCCGTCCGGCCCGACCGGGACGTGGGTCAGGGCCACCGTGTCGTCGACATTGCCGCCGATGATGCTGATCTGGCGGCCGAAGGGCTGTCCGTTCTGGCCGGTGGCGACCACGATGCCGCAATGGGCCGGGAAACCATATCGCGTCGGCAGGTCGGCGAAGCGGACCGATTTGCTCGCACCCCGGCCGACGCAGATCAGGTCGCCCAGTGCCGGGGCGTAGGCGGCCGGGTCCTGCGCGCGGACGCCGCTTTCGGTGCCGGAGGCGGCGGCGTTGATATACGTCGAATGGTTCGGCGAATAGACGAAACGGTCGTTCGCGCCGGCTACCCGCATGACGTAGGAAATGAAGGCCGCCGACCAGGCGAACATGCCGTCATGGACATAGTCGGTAATCGCGCCTTCGGTATTGTGCTTGCCGGTCCAGGCGACCTCGCGTTCGCTCGGGTCCTGGCCGATCCACCAATATTCGCCCACGCGCTGCCACAGGCCGGGCATGCGTTCCGGCTTGACGGTCGCGCTGGCGGCCTCGGGGCGCTGTTCGGGGTCGTCGTCATCGACCGCCTGCCCGAACATCCGCCATTCCCGCATCGCGATCGCGGCGACGTCCTGGCGGGTGAAGGGTTCGAAATTGCGGCTGGCGAAGTCGGGGACGTGCTCGTCCACCACCAGCGCGCCCTGGCCGTTCGCGTATTGCGCCGATGGCGTATGGGCTCGATGCGGGGAGGGATAATGCGGGGCGCAGGCGGCGAGGAGCGCCAGGGGGGCCATGAGGGTAATCGTGCGGGATGCCGTCATTGCGACCTTGCGCGACATTGATTCGCTTCTCCATTCAGCGCGGACCGGCTGTGTCGCGCGCACGACGCCGGCCCCTTACCCATAGGACGCGACGCGTGGCAGGAAAAGAGGCCTCGTCGGGGGAACCGGAGCAGGCGACCGGGGACGTCCTCCTGGAGTCCAGCAATATTATGAAATGTTTTTTCATTGCCGTATGGCCGGTTCTGGCGCCCGATGACAGGCGACGGCTCGGCCGTCGCTTGCATACGAGGGAAAGACTTGGCCGGAGCGTACGTACGCTCCGGTCCTTTTTGCGTTCTCTCCCCATCGTTGAGTCCGCTCTCGATGAGAGCCGGGCAGGAAGGAGCATTTCATGCCGATGGAAACCATTGCCGTCTCGGGCATTCCCTTTCCGGTCTCGCGCATTGCGCTGGGCACATGGGCGATCGGTGGCTGGATGTGGGGTGGCGCGGACGACCGCCAGGCCATCGCCACGATTCACGAGGCGCTGGATCTGGGGATCAGCCTGATCGACACCGCACCGGTCTATGGGTTCGGTCATTCGGAGGAGGTCGTGGGCCAGGCGCTGGAAGGGCGGCGCGACAAGGTGGCCATCGCCACCAAGGTCGGGCTGGACTGGAAGGACGGCAAGCCGTTCCGCAACTGCTCCGCCGCGCGCATCCGGCAGGAAATCGAGGATTCGCTGCGCCGGCTGCGCACCGACCGGATCGACCTCTACCAGATCCACTGGCCCGACCCGTCGGTGGCGATCGACGAGACGGCGCGGGTGCTGGAGGATCTGCATCGCGAGGGCAAGGTGCTGGCGCTGGGGGTGAGCAATTTCTCGGTCGCGCAGATGGAGCAGTTCAGCGCCGTGGCGCCGCTGGCGGCCGTGCAGCCGCCCTATAACCTGTTCGAACGTGCGATCGAGGCCGATATCCTGCCCTGGTCGGTCGGGCATGGTCTGGCCGTGCTGGCCTATGGGCCGCTGTGCCGGGGGCTGCTGTCGGGCAAGATGAAGGCCGACAGCCATTTCGGGAGTGACGATCTGCGGAGTGCCGATCCGAAATTCCAGGCGCCGCGCTTTGCCCAGTATCTGGCGGCGGTTGCGGCGCTGGAGGCGTTTGCGAAGGAGCGGTTCGGTCGGTCGGTGCTGGCGCTGGCGATCCGCTGGGTGCTGGACCAGGGGCCGACCATCGCGTTGTGGGGGGCGAGGAAGCCCGAGCAGATCGCCGGGATCGATCAGGCGTGCGGCTGGACGCTGTCGGCGGAGGACAAGGCGGAGATCGACCGTATTCTGGCGGCCCACATCACCGATCCGGTGGGGCCGGAATTCATGGCGCCGCCGGGCGGTTGAGGCTGATCACATCGGAGGCTTGTCGTTCAGAAACCGGTCAGGAGCAGGTCGAGGGCTCGGGTGATATCGTCCTGGTGGATGGCGAGAGACGCCACCACTTTCTTGAGCTCCCGATCGGGCACGGCGGCGAGGTACTGGGTCATCATCACCCAGGGCAGCCCCTCGAACGCGAAGACCGGATTCAGTCCTTTGGCGGGTTTCGGGGCTTTGTGGGGCGGCAGGAACGGCACAACGACGCGGGTGCCGAGTTCCTGGAGCAGATCGGCGCGGTGTCCGACTGCCTAATCCCTCCTATTGGGATGCGAAACACACAGTGAGGCTCCTGACGCCCTGGGCGCCGCGGATGAGGACGCCCTGGATGTCGGCGGTGGCGGAGGGGCCGCTCATCAGCACGCCGTAGCGGGCGGTGTGGAATTCGGGGCGCAGGTAGGCGGTGTGCATGTTGGCCGTGATCTGCGCCGGGTCCAGCAGGACCACCATGTGCTGGGTCAGGTGGGCGATGGCGTTGAGGTGGAGCTGGGATTCGCTGAGGAAGATCGAGCCGGTCTCCGCGATGCCGAAGGCGGCGCGGACGATCGTGACGTCGACCGGTTCGGCGGCTTGCGGGGTGGGCAGGTCTTCGATGTGTACCGTGCCGGTGGCTTCGGGGACCAGGGAGCAGATCATCAGGCCGGGTTGGGGGAAGCGGCGGGCGATGGCCTGGTCCAGTGTCTCGTCAGGGTCGCGGTCCAGCATGGTGCCGCCCATCGGGATGAGGCTGGCGGTGAAGCGTTCCGGGCTGGCGTCGGATTCGCCCAGCAGGGCCGGCTCCGGCAGCGGGTGGGCGGCCGGGTCGGGGCTGTTGCGGCGCAGGGTGGCCAGGATGGTGTCGCGGGCGCTCATGGCGTGTTCTCCGCATTGTCGGTTTGGCCGGGCTTTGCCGCCGGGCGGTTGCGGCGGTACCAGCTATGGAAGGTTTCCTTGACCGGTTCGGGGAGTTCCCGGTTTTTGCCCCAGGGGTTCAGCCAGTTGTACAGCGCGAAGCGGGGCAGGGTGCCGAGTGCGGTTTCGGTGCCGGCGATGGCGGCGCGGTAGAGTTTGGGCTGGCCCATCAGCTTGCCGGCCATGTGCATGATCTCGCGCTTCACGAACGGCATCTGGTGGTGTTCGACCAGGACCTGCCGCCATTTGAAGAGCTGTTCGTGGATGTTGATCTTGACCGGGCAGACATTGGTGCAACTGCCGTTGAGCGTCGAGGCGTAGGGCAGGGTGCTGTATTTGCGCTCGTTGAAGGTGGGGTCGATGATCGCGCCGATCGGGCCGGAATAGACCGCGCCGTAGGACAGGCCGCCCGAGCGGCGGTAGACCGGGCAGGTGTTCATGCACGCGCCGCAGCGGATGCATTTCAGCGAGGTCCAGAAATCGTCCATGCCCAGCCGGGCGGAGCGGCCGTTATCGACCAGGATGACGTGCATTTCGCCGCCATCCTGCGGGCCGCGGAAATGGCTGGTATATTGGGTGATGGGCGAGCCCAGGGCGCTGCGCGACAGCAGGCGGATGAACACGCCGAGGTCGGCCATGCGGGGCACGACGCGTTCGATGCCGATGGTGGCGATATGCACGCCCGGCACGGTGGCGCTGAGATCGGCATTGCCCTCGTTGGTGCAGACGACGAAGGTGCCGGTTTCGGCCACGAAGAAATTGCCGCCGGTCATGCCTGCGTCGGCATGCAGGATGACCGGGCGCGCGGCCAGGCGCTGTGCCTCGGCCAGTTGGTGCGGGTCGTCGGCGTCGGGGTCGGTGCCGTAATGCCGGGCGAAGATCCGGGCCACGTCCTCGGTCAGCTTGTGGACCGATGGGACGACGATGTGGCTGGGCAACTGGTCGTCGAGCTGCTGGATGCGTTCGCCCAGGTCGGTCTCGGTGACTGTGACGCCGCGCGCCGCCAGGTAGGGGCGGAGGTCGCATTCCTCTGTCACCATCGACTTGCTCTTGATGAGCGTCCTGGCGCCGCGTGCGGCCAGGATTTCGGCGACGATGCGGTTATGCTCCGTGCCGTCGGCGGCCCAGTGGACGTGGATGCCGTTGCGTTTGGCGTTGCGTTCGAATTGTTCCAGATAGTCCGCGAGGTTTGCCAGCGCGTGTTCCTTGATGGCCGATGCCCGGCTGCGCAGTTCCTGCCATTCGGGCAGTACATGCATCTGGGCGTCGCGCTTCTGGCGCATGTCCCACAGCCTTGCATCGTGGAAGTCCAGATGCGGTTTGTCGGCGATGAAGGTGGCGGCGGCGCCGGCGTGGTTGATGGGCTTTTCCTTCATTGCCGGGCTCCATTGAGGATTTCAGCGATGTGGATGAAGCGGATGTTGACGCCGGCGCGCTCGGCGCAGCCGCGCTGGTGCATCATGCAGGAGGAATCGGCCGACACGATATATTCGGCGCCCGCCTGGTGATGGTCGCGGACCTTGTCGAGCCCCATGCGGGCGGACACGGCTTCCTCGGAGACGGAGAAGGTGCCGCCGAAGCCGCAGCATTCGTCGGGCCGGGCAGGGGTGGCGAAGCGGATGCCCTTGACGCCGGACAGCAGGGTCATGGGCTTGGAGAAGGCGGGTTCGCCCAGTTCCGACATGCTGGCGGTGCGGAGCGCGCGCAGGGACGAGCAGCTATTGTGCAGCCCGACCGTATGGGGAAATTCCGCCCATGGGAAATCGCGCACCTTGAGCACGTCGTGCAGGAATTCGACCAGCTCGTAGGTGTTGGCGCGGACGTGGCGTACGGCGTCGGTCTGTTCGATGGCGTCGAAATGCGCGCGGACGTGATGGGTGCAGCTTCCGGACGGCATCACGATGGCGTCGAAGCCGGCGAACAGCCGCACGAACAGGGCTTCGGACGCCGCGGAATCCGACACGCAGCCGGCGTTCGTCATCGGCTGGCCGCAGCAGGTCTGCTCCTGCGGGTAGGTGACGTCCTGGCCCAGCCGTTCCAGCAATTCGAGCGTCGCGATGCCGACGCCGGGATAGAAGGCATCGATATAGCAGGGCACGAACAGGCCTATTTTCATTCGCATCGGGCTTTCCCCCCCTCGGCACCGCCGCCCGTGCGGGCCGTCATGATGGGCCGTTTCCGGCCTTCTCGGTTCTTGGACCGGCGATTGTTATAACAAGATGCGGGGGCGACTCAACCGGGGGATTTCTGGGGGCTTGTCCCGGCGTCAGTCATTGTCGGGGTCGGTCGCCGGCCGCGTTGCCGGTGATGCGTATCCATGCGCCCCGGCTTTCCATGCAGGCGGCGTATTGGGTCTTCAGGCGCTTGAACTGATTGCCGCTCCCGCCGCTCATCGCCGTCATGGTGCCGCTGGTGGCCGCGTTGACGGAGGCATCGGTCTGGCAGAAGGCGTCGGCGGCGTGATAGGCGTCGCTGTCATGGTCCATGATCGCGCGGTAGCCGGAAACGGAGCCGTAGATCGAATGTTCCTTGTGCGGGTGCGCCTGCGCCGGGCCGGCGAGGCCCATGCCCGTTCCGGCCAGCAGCAGAAGCAGGCGGCTTGCGTCGATGCGGAGGGTCATGGTCGAAATCCCTGTTTCTGCGGCCTCCGCCGGGAGGGCGCGCGCAGGATAGCAGCCCTGCGCGCCGGCTTACATTGACCGTCCGGCGGGGGCTCCCCATTATTTCGGGTAAGGGGCGCGCCTGCATGACGGGGCGCCGGGGCGCCGCCGGGCGGCGCGCCCGTTCGTTCGACATCGCGTCCAGCCAGGGAGAAGACGCAGAACCGTGAGTACCGATCCGTACGAGATCCTGGGCCTGTCGCGCACGGCCAGCCAGGACGACATCCGCAAGGCCTATCGCAAGCTGGCCAAGAAATATCATCCCGACCTCAACCCGGGTGACAAGGTGGCCGAGGAGAAATTCAAGGCGATCGGCTCGGCTCATGCGTTGCTGTCGGATGCCGACCAGCGTGCGCGTTTCGACCGTGGCGAGATCGATGCGGCGGGCCAGGAGCGTGGCTGGCCCGGCGGAGGGGGCGGTGGCTATCGCGACCATGCCGAGGGGGCGCAGGGGTTTCGCTATTCCGCCGGCGGGTTCTCCGAGGATGATCTGGGCGATGTCTTCGGGTCGATGTTCGGGCAGCGGGGTTTTCGCCGCCGGCCGCAGGGGCCGGCGCGGGGCGACGACCGGAATTTCTCGCTGACCGTCAGTTTCGAGGATGCGGTCAATGGCGGCACGTCGCGCGTGACCCTGCCGGGCGGCGGGACGCTGGATGTGAAGATCCCGCCCGGGATCGAGGACGGGCAGGTGATGCGCCTGCGCGGCAAGGGGGGCGAGGGCCATCAGGGCGGGCCGGCCGGTGATGCGCTGATCACCATCAGTGTTGCCCCCAGTCCGACCTATACCCGTGACGGCAACGATGTGCGCATGACGCTGCCCGTGGGCGTGAAGACCGCCGTGCTGGGCGGGCCGATCAAGGTGCCGACGCCGAGCGGGTCGGTGTCGATGAACGTTCCGGCCCATTCCGACAGCGGCAGCGTGCTGCGCCTGCGCGGCAAGGGCGTGAAGGCCCATGGCGGCCAGGAGGCCGGCAACCTGTACGTGACGTTGCAGGTCACGATCGGCCCCACGGACGCGGCGCTGGAGGACTTCCTGAAATCCTGGACCCCACCGGGCGAGGCGAAGGGGGGAGGTGCCGCATGATCACGATCGAGACCCTGTGCGTGCAGGTGGGCAATGTCAGCGCGGTCGATATCCAGCACTGGATCGACAGCGCGTGGCTGCGGCCGGAGGGCGAGCCGGGGGCCTATGTCTTTCATGATATCGACGTGGCCCGGGCGCGGCTGATTGCCGAACTGACGGGGGATCTGGGAATCGGGGACGAGGGGATGCCGGTGGTGCTGTCCCTGCTGGACCAGCTCTATGACGCGCGGCGCCAGATGCTGCATCTGCGCGCGGTGCTGGACCGCCCCCAGGCGGGCGATCTGCGCACGCGCCTGGCCGCCCTGTTGGGCGTGCCGGAAGAAGGGTAGCAGGAGCCGGCCGGCAGTGATGCTTCAGGAACGTCCCGAAGAGCGTGGCCGGACATGTGGGCTGGTGAGCGAGAGCGGCCCGAAGGGCCGCGCCCGGCGTGTGTTTCCGAGCATCGCAGCGGAGCGGCCTTGATGGCCGTGAGCAGCGAAGCGCAGGAAACGCGCGCCGGATCGCCACCAGCGCGCATGTCCGGCCACGCTCTCAGTCGTTGCGGCTGAGGGGGAGGTTGGCGACCTGACCGGGCTTGGTGCCCTTGATGGTCAGGTTGGCGCTGTTGGCCGAGACCAGGCGGAATGTCACCAGCGGATCATGGCCGAGCGATTGCAGCTCGTCCTTGCCGTGGGGGGCCAGCGTGACCTGATGCGGCGCGTAGGTGTGCAACTCGTCGGGCAGCGTGACCTGGACCTGATGGTGTGCGTCGGGTGCGCCGACCACGACCGGGGAGAGGCCCATGGCGGCCCACTGGCCCGTGAGCGGGCTGGCGGCGGCATGGGCCTGTGTCGCGGACAGGGCCAGCAGCGCGGCGGCAAGGGCGTGAAGGCGGGGCATGGCGTAGTCTCCGGGTTTGCCTGTGTTGTCTGTCTTGTCTTTTGCCGGACCTTACTGTGTCTGGTCGGTGTCCGACAGGGGGGCGGCTGCGGTGGCGGTGTGCAGCGTGGCGTTGGGCGGTCTGGGGTGGGCCACCAGCCGTTTCAGCCCGTCGAACAGGGTGCGCCATGACAGGCGGGGCCGGCGGCCGTCGGGCAGGACCATCGAGACGCTGGCCGTCATGCCCGCCGAGAGCGTCAGCCCCGCGGGCAGCGTGTCGATGTGGATGCGTACCGGGATGCGCTGGGCCAGCCTGACCCAGGTATAGACCGGATTGACCGAGGGCAGGCCCTGGGTCGAGCGCTCGGCATTGGTCGAGGAAATGCCGCGCGTGATGCTTTCCACATGGCCCCATAGCGGGGTCGGCACGCCCATCAGGTCGATGCGCATCAGGGCGCCGCGATAGAGGCCGCGCAGCCGCGTTTCCTCGAAATACCCGTCGACCCAGAAGGAATCGGCGTCGATCACCTGGATGTCGGACACGCCGGCGGTCGCGAAATCGCCCACACGCATCGTCAGGTTGGTGACGTAGCCGTTGACGGTGCTGTGGACCTGGGTGCGTTCCAGGTTGATGCGTGCCTGCGACATGGCGGCCAGGGCTTCGGCATACTGGGCCTTGGCCTGTTCGGCCACGGCTTCGAACTGCTGCTTTTCCTCGGCCGAGGCGGAGGCCGAGGAGAGTTGCTGGCGGCGCTGGTGCTGTGCCAGGCGGAGGGTCATGTCGGCCTGCCGTTCGTTGACGCGGGCCGTGGCCTGGGCGACCGCGACGCGGAAATCGAACGGGTCGATGGTGTACAGCACGTCGCCGCGATGGACGTACTGGTTGTCGGCGACGTGGATCTCCACGATCTGGCCCGATACGCGCGGCGCGATGTTGGCGACCTGGACGCGCACCTGGCCGTTCCGGGTCCAGGGGGCGGCGGTATAGTATTGCCACAGCCCGAGCAGGACGATCGTGGCGACGGCCAGGATGGCCAGCGTGGTGGTCATCCGCATGACCATGCGGGCGCGTTCGAACACTATCCGACCCTTTTACAGAAGAAACACATACAGCCCGACCAGGCAGATCAGGATGCCGAATTCGACCAGCGGCACGTTCCACACCCGTTTCTGCACCATCCGGCTGGCCAGAAGCGGGCGCAGCAGCAGCAGGGTCAGGACCGCCAGCCCGGCATCGATCAGGAAGGAGGCGACCTCCACCCCCGCTATCGAGATAGTGGGCGTCATCGCGATGCCTCCGGCACGGGCAGGATGCCGTAATGGCGCAGGGCCCGGGCGTTGCGGTCCAGCAGGCGGGCCGCGCCGAACAGGCCGGATACGGCGCCGATCAGCGTTTCGCGGTCGGCCGGGGGCAGGGTGTCGGACGCTGCCAGCAGGTGGGCGGCCTGGTCCAGGATGGGGGCGCCGGCCTCGGCCAGGTTGAGGGTGCGCAGCATGTCCTGGGTCCGGGCGACCGGCTGGGCCACGGCCGGGATGGTGGCGGCGCGCATCAGGTGGCGGCGGGCCCGCGCCAGCGCGCCGTTGAGGTCGCCCAGCGACACGATGCGGTCGAACACGCGCAGGGTGATGGGTTTCTGCGGCAGGTGGCCGGTCCAGGTGCGGGCCTGGAGCAGGCGGTCATATTGCCGGCTGATCAGGGCGGGGCTGGCGATGTCGCCCTGGCCGGTGAATTGGCGCCGCAGCGTCATGGACACCGCCATGGCGATGCGGAACCGCCGCCGCCGGGCCGATGGGGGTGCCAGCGTGAGCGCGAAGAACAGGATCACCGAAGAGAGCATGTAATAGAGATTGCGGTCGACGAACTGGGTCGGGTCGTAATTGTGAAAATTGTCCAGGCCCAGCACGATGAAGAAGAAGACCCCGAAATTCAGTCCTATCGGCATCAGGCGCGGATGGATCAGCAGCAGGCAACTGGCGACGATGACCGGAGCCAGCATCAGCGAGAAGAAGACCATGCCCGAGCCATAGGGCAGGATGCGGGTATCGAGCACCAGGGCGCAGACGGTGGAGAGCGGCACGCCGATCAGCGCCCCCATGCCGAAGGCGCGCGTGTCGAAGGTGGTGATCGACAGGGTGAGGATGGTGGCGACCTGGAGCAGGGTCGTCGTCGTTCCCGGCAGGCCGCTGAGGATGCAGATCAGGGCGGCGACGGTGAAGCCGACCATGACCCGCATGCCGTTCAGCAGGGCCAGCACCGGGTCCTGCTGGCGGGCGATCCGCACATCCTGGGCGATACGGGGGGCGGCGTGGCCTTCCTCCAGCGTGCGGATGCCGTCCCGGACCCAGCGCCCGTAGGAGAGCAGGGCCATCGTGCGTTCGATCAGATAGGCTTCGGCCGGGGTCAGGGGCGGGGCGCCGGGTTCGAGGCGCAGCAGGTCTTCCAGCGCGCGGCTGGCTTCGTCCTCGTCGGCGAAGGGGGTGCCGTCGCCGAAGCGTTGGCGCACGCGGGCGAGGATGGCGGGCCGGACTTCCTGATCCATGCGCAGGACGCCGCTGATGGCGCGGCTGCACGAGATCATGTCCAGCATCGCGACCATGGCCGAGCGTGCGCCCGTCATGCGCAGGGCGCTGTCGGCCAGTTCGGTGCGGGCGAAGGAGACCTGGCTGGTCAGGGCCATGATGCGCCCCGCCAGCGACACCCAGGTGACGTCGTCGGGCGAAGCCTGCCCGTTGACGGCGTCGCGGGCGATCCGCTGCACCTCGGCGGCGCCGTGGCGCAGGCCGGTGGCCAGCCGGTGCCATGCGGTGGGCGAGCCCGTCACGTCATTGACGACCGCCACCGAGACGATGCCGATCATGATGGCCGAGACGCGGAAGATGGCGACGGTGAAGACATCCTCCGGGCGGTCGATGCAGCCGATGCCGATGATGGCGACCGTGTAGCCGGCCAGCAGCGCGCCATAGGCCCGGAAATCGCGCAACAGCGTGCCCACCACCACGCACAGGCCCAGCCACAGGGCGGCGCCGCCGAGGAACATCATGCGGTCCTGCCCGAAGAGTGCGATCAGCCCGATGGCCACCGTGGCGCCCGCCAGGGTGCCGGCCATGCGGTACAGCGCCTTGGACAGGATCTGCCCGCGCAGGGGCTGGGTCAGGATCATGACCGTGACGCCTGCGCTGGCGGGGGAGTCGATCTGCAGCCAGAAGGCCACGCCCAGTGCCAGCATGACGGCGGCCCAACTGCGCAGGCAGAAGGCGATGCTGCCCGGCGGCAGCCAGGCCGGGCGTGTGGCGGGCAGCCAGATCCAGCGCGCGAGGGCCGTCGCCATGCCCGTTCCGCCCTGTTCCATCGCCTTCATGGTCCTCCGTCTGCTCGCGCGGCGCGGACTATGGCGGTTGCGGACGCGCCATATATGTCCAGGTCGCGACAAACCGTATCAGAGGGTGGGTGCGGCGGGGATCGGAAATGTACGAATGTGAAAAATACATGATGGGTGCATGAGAAATATCGTTATCGCATGCGCCCTCTGCGGCTTCGGGTGGTGACGATGGCTGGTATGCGCCGGTGGCATGTCCCTCTGGCCGTCCTTGCCGGATCGGGCGATAAGGGGGGATGCGCCTGCTTCACACGTCCGACTGGCAGATCGGCAAGGTCTTCCGCTTCGCCGACGATGATATCCTGCCCGTCCTGCAGCAGGAACGGCTGGAAGCGATCGGCCGGATCGGCCGTCTGGCCCGCGCCCAGGGGGCGGAATGCGTCGTGGTGGCGGGGGATATCTACGACCATCTGCGCCCCTCGGAGCGCACGCTGCGCCAGCCGGTGGAGCGGATGCGCCAGTTTCCCGACCTGCGCTGGCACCTGATTCCCGGCAACCATGATTTCAACGAGCGGGACGGGCTGTGGGAACGGCTGGCGCGGACCGGCCTGCCGGATCATATCGTGCCGCATCTGGCCCACGCGCCGGCGGCGCTGGATGCGGCGGGTACGGCGTGGCTGCTGCCCGCCGGATTGGGGCATCGGCATGTCATCGGCGACCCGACCGCCTGGATGGATGGCGCGGCCACGCCCGAGGGGGCGATCCGGGTCGGGCTGGCGCATGGTTCGGTGCGGAGTTTCGGGGAGGAGGCGCCGGGGCATAATCTGCTGGCCATCGATCGGGCGCGGCAGGCGGGGCTATCCTATCTCGCGCTTGGCGATTGGCATGGCGCCCAGCGGATCGATGCCCGCACCTGGTATTCGGGCACGCCGGAGGTCGATGGGTTCGACCTCGGCGGTGCGGGCGGGGGGCAGGCGCTGCTGGTGACGCTGGATGGGCCTCGGGCCGAACCGGTGGTCGAATCCCATGCGGTCGGGCGCTTTCGCTGGGCGCGGGCGCAGGCGGTGCTGACCTGTGCCGACGATATCGCGGCGCTGGAGGGGCGGCTGCGCGCGATCGATCCCGATGATCCCAGCCGGGTGCTGGTGTGGCTGGCCGTGAGCGGGGCGCTGGGGCTGTCGGAGCTGGAAGGCTGGCAGGCGCGGATTGTGGACGGGCTGGGCTCGGCGTTGCGGTTGCTGCGAATCGATGGCGCGCCGGGGCTGGCGCCGTCGTCGGACGATCTGGATGCGTTCGGGCCGGGCGGCGCCGTGCGGGCCGCCGCCGAGACGCTGGCGCGGCAGGCCGGCGAGGGCGACGAGGCGGCGCGGGCGATCGCGGCGGCGGCGCTGCAACGGCTGTATCTGCTGGCGCGCGACGGGGCCGGGGGGATGGCATGACCGGTGGCATGATTCTGCGGGGGCTGGAGGTCGAGCAGGTTCGCCGGTTCGGCGATGCCGTGCGGCTGACGGGGCTGGGGCCGGGCATCAACCTGCTGGGGGCGCCGAACGAATTCGGCAAATCGACGCTGCTGGCGGCGTTGCGTGCGGTGTTTCTGCTGCCGCACGGGTCGAAGGCGCGGCCGATCGCGGACCTGCAACCTTATGGCGGGCGGGGGGCGCCGCGTATCGCGGTCGATTTCACGCTCGACGGGGGCGACTGGCGGCTGGAGAAGCGCTTCATGCAGCGGGCTTTTGCCCGGCTGGAAGGGGGCGGCGAACGGCTGGATGGCGACGCGGCCGAGGCGCGGTTGCAGGATCTGCTGGGCGTGGAGGCGGGCAAGCGCGGCGCCGAGGCGATGGGGCTGCTGAATGCGCTGTGGGTGACGCAGGGGCAGAGCCTGGTGCAGCCCGACCTGTCGGACCCGGCGCGGGCCACCATCCGGTCGTGCCTGGAAGCCGATCTGGATGCCATGACCGGCGGGGACGCGGCGGGCCGGGTGCTGGCGCGGGTGACGGCCGACCTTGCCGTGCTGCTGGACGGGCGTGGGAATCCGCGCGGCCGCTTTCGTGCCGCGAAGGAGGGCGAGCAGGAGGCGGCGGCCGAACTGGCGCGGTTGGAGACCCGCCGGCAGGGCCTGGAAGACGATCTGAACGCCATGGCGGATCTGCGCCGCCGGCTGGCGCATGAGGACGATGCCGACCGGCGGGAAAAGGAGCGCGCCGGTCTGGCCGAGGCGGGCCGGGTGCGTGACCGGCTGCGGGATTATGATGCCCGGCATCGGGCCGCGCGGGCGGTGCGCGACCATGCGGCGGCGCAACTGGCTGCCGTGCGGCAGGATCTGGCCGGGCGCGCGGCGTGGGAGCGCGATCTGGCGGCGGGAACGGCGCGGGTGGCGGAGCTGGAAGGCGCGTTGCAGGCGGCGCAGGGGGCGCATGATGCGGCGGGGGCGGCGCATGCCGCGCGGCTGGAGGCGGTGCGGATGGCCGATGCCGGGCGCCAGGCGGCACGCCGGGCGCTGGACCTGGCGGCGGGCCGGGTGGAACGGGCGCGGCTGGTGCGTGAGCGGCGCGAGGCGGCGGCGGCGCTGGACCGGCTGGACGAGGCGGCGCGGGCTGTGACGCAGGCGGCGGCGGAGCTGGATGCCTGCACGATCGACGATGCGCGGCTGGGGGCGATCCGCAAGGCCGAGCGCGCGCTGGATGCGGCGCGCGCTGCCAGCCGGGCACAGGCGACGACGCTGGATGTGACATTGGCCGATGGCGCGCGCGGGCGGCTGGTGCTGGATGGGCAGGCGCTGGAGAGCGGCCGCATTGTGGTGACGGACAATGCCGTGCTGCGGATCGAGGGGATCGGCACCATCCGCATCGAACCGGCCAGCCATGGGCGTGACGCGTTGCGCGCGGAACTGGCGGGAGCGGAAGAGGTGCTGCGCCGGGCGCTGGCGGCGGCTGGTTGTGCCGATACTCCCGCTGCCGAGGCGGCGCTGGCTGTGCGGCGGCAGGCGGAACTGGCCTTCCAGGCTGCTCGGACGGTGCTGGGCGGCCTGCTGGCCGGCGCCGATCAGGTGCCGGCGACGGCGATGGAAGCGGCCCGGCGGCGGCTGGCGGATCTGGATGTGCGCATCGCGCGGATCGGTGAGGCCGGCGACGGGACGGATGACCCGCTGGCGATGCTGGAGGCGGCCCGACAGGCGATGGACGTGGCCGAGGCGCGGTACGATGCCGCGCATCGGGCGCTGCTTTCTCCCGACGAGACGATGCGTCGGGCGGCGGAGGATCTGGCGCGGTTGCGGGCTGAATGGCAGGTGGCGCGGGATGGCGCGACCCAGTTGGCGCGCGATCTGGAGGCCGCGCGGGCGGTGGAGGCGGATGAGGCGCTGTCGGCCCGCCTGGCGGCCGGGCATGAAGCCGCCGAGCGGGCGGAGCAGGCGCTGGTGCGTATCGAGGAGACGCGGCCCGAGGGGACCGAGGCGCTGGCCGATGCGGCGATCCAGCGGCTGGAGCGCACGATTCAGGAGGGCCATGCGCGCCTGGCGGCGCTGCGGCAGGAAATGGCGGCGCGCGAGGCCCGCATTCGCGCGGCGGAGGGCGATGGGCTGGACGAGCGCATTGCGGCGCAGGAGCGGCTGCGGGCGGCCCATGCCGCGGAGGATGCGGCCTGCGCGCGGGAGGTTGCGATCCTGCAATGCCTGCGCGATGCGGTGGCGGCGGCGGAGCGGGCGGCGACCGAGCGTTATCTGGCGCCGCTGGCCCGCGCGATCCAGCCGGCACTGGCGGCGCTGTTTCCGCGTGCCGTGGCCACCGTGGAGCCGGATTTCAGCATTTCGGCGCTGTCGCGGCGGATCGACGAGCCGTTCGCGACTCTGTCGGACGGAACGCGCGAGCAGATTGCGGTGCTGGCGCGGCTGGGGCTGGCGGACCTGATGCAGGCGCGGGGGCGGCCGGCGATGCTGGTGCTGGACGATGCCCTGACCTATGCCGATTCGGGGCGGCTGGACCGGATGTTCGACATTCTGACCGAGGCAGCCGGCCGGTTGCAGATCCTGATCCTGACCTGCCGGACGGAGCTGTTTACCGGGCTGGGGGCAAGGCGGCTGGCGGTCGAGCCGGTGGGGGAACAGAATCAGCCGGCTGGCTGATCCGGGGTGTTGCGGTTCGTGGCCCGCTCTGTCCGAGCCTGCCGCATGAAGAGCATCAGTGGAAATCCGCATGATACGCCTGCCAGAAGAGTGGCGGCGTAAACCGGCCAGACCCGGCACAGCCTGCCGGCCCGGTGTTCGGTCCAGGCAAACCGGAAGAGTACCAGCGCGGACACCACGACATCTGCCGCGAAGAAGAGGCTGACCCGGTTCACGGCCAGATCGCGTATGAAAGCGCCGGGCACCAATCCATGGTCCAGCAACCAGGGGACGAAGAACGCATAGGGTGTCGCCACACCCAACACGCACAGTGCAAAATATCGATGTCGTAAAGACATGATTGTCTCCAGCGGTTTTCGGAGGACAGTCAGAACAGATGAAACCATGATGTGGCGGACTGGGCGCGCCGGATCCGCGCGAATGTGGCGCAGAGCCAGTAAAGCGGCCCCAGGCCGACCAGCCAGACCAGCAGCCCGGTTGCGTAGTCGGTACCGAATGGGAAGAACGCGGCGCCGATGATGGCGAACAGCCACAGATGCCCCAGGTAGAACGCCAGTGGCGCGCGCCCGAAGCCGATGCACAGTCTCGCCAGCCGGTTTTCGGGATCGTGGGACAAGGCCCGGAACAGGCAGAGCGTGCCGCCGAGCATCGACAGCACGAATACCGGCGAGGGCGGGTATTTGACGAGATTGAGGAACTCCCGCCACGATCCGTCACGAGGTGGGCGCAGATTGCCGAATGTGCCGTGCCAGCGCAGCATAAGGCTCAGCAGGAGGCACCCGACACCGATCCACAACGAAGCCTGCAGCGTTCTGCCGGGCTGGCGGGCCAGGCATTGACCGAAAAGATGGCCGAACAGGGTGACGCCCAGCCATGGCAGCACCGGATATTCGACATAGAGCCCCCCGGTCTGTCCGGCCACCAGTCCCAGCCGGGCCAGCATGCCGGTGGGAGATCGCGGGTCGTCGGGTAGGAAGAGGGAAGGGGACAGCGCGCAGAACACGGCGAGGCACGCCATGGCGATACGTCGTCGCAGCAGGGGTTGGAACAGGGCCAGCAGGATGGTGCATAGTCCCAATGCGGTCAGCACGGTGATCGGCAGGCGGATGGCCGGGCCCGCGCCCGGCCATCCGCCCGGCGACCCACCGGTATGGTCGCCGTGTATGCCGACCAGCCATGCCGGCACCTCGACAAACCAGCTCAGGGCTATGAGAAGGATGCCACGTAGCAAGGTGTGCGTTCTCAGCCGTCCGTGGGGCCAGTCGGTTCGGCGCGCCGCCAGCAGGGCGATCCCGCTGCCCATCCAGAAGAAGAAGCCCGGCGCGCAGAGATCGGAGAAGATGCGAAAGCCGAGCTGGATGCGATCAGCCAGCGTATCGCCGTAGTGCGTCCATGATCCGGCCCAGAATTCGGCCGAATGGCGACGTACGACCAGCGCGTTGACGTGGTCCGTGGCCATGATGAGCATGATGGCGCCTCGAGCGGCATCCATGCCGGCGATTCGGGCCGGTTGTGTCATGGCATGTCCCCGGCACAGGGCAGGAGGTCGAGAAAGGCATCGACCGCTTCGGTCAGCCGCTCCACCTCGCCGGTTGCCGCCAGTTCCAGTGTGGCGCCGCGCAGCATAGCGATCGTCATCCCGCCCAGTAGGCGCGCGGCCTCGGGTGATGCGCCCGCGTTGCTGAAGCGGGCACTGGCCGTCGTCAGCCAGAAATGCGCCGTGCGGCGTGCGTAATCGCCAAACCGATCCGGATCGCGGGTGGCGATCGCATACATTTCGTAGAAAAGGCAGAGGGTCGGCCGCATGCGCGGTTGGGCCAGATAACGCCATGCCGCTTTGAAGATGCGTTGCGGATCGCCTTGCTGTGGCAGGGCGGCGTCCAGCGCTACGCTTCCGGTCTCGCGGATCGTATCGAAGACGGTGCAGAGCAACTGCTCGCGCGAGCCGAAATGATACAGGATTGTGCGATGGCTGGTTTCGATCGCGGCGGCCACGGTCCTGACGGAAAAGTCGGCCACGCCGTTGGCGATCACATAGGCGATGATTTGCTCAAGAAGGCGCGGGCGGAGGTCGGGATCTATGGGGCGTGCCATCTTCCTCAGCTTCATTTTTGATCCATATGGATCATTAATTAAATGTACCGGAGCGTCTGTCAATCACGCCGTGGCCTGCGGGTTGAATAAGGCGTTGACGCCCCTTCCGGCGATGGAGAACATGCCGCCATGTCAAAGCTGGATCTTACCCGCCCCTTCCTGCCTGTCCGCATCGCGGTGATGACCGTGTCGGACACGCGTACCCTGGAAACCGATACCTCCGGCAGGTTGCTGGCCGAGCGGATTGTTGCTGCCGGGCATCATCTGGCGGCGCGCAGCATCGAGCCGGATGATGTGGACCATATCACCGGCTGCCTGAAGGAATGGATCGCCGATCCCGAGATCGACGTGATCATCTCGACCGGTGGCACCGGTGTGACCGGGCGCGACGTGACGCCCGAAGCCTATGAGCAGGTGCTGGAGAAGCGCATCGAGGGATTCGGCGAGCTGTTCCGCATGCTGTCGTACCAGAAGATCGGGACCTCCACGATCCAGTCGCGGGCGCTGGCCGGGGTGGCGGGGGGGACCTACCTGTTCGCGCTGCCAGGATCGAGCGGTGCGGTGAAGGATGGCTGGGACGACATTCTGGTCTGGCAGCTCGACAGCCGGCATCGGCCCTGCAACTTCGTGGAGCTGATGCCGCGCCTGCGCGAGCATCTGCCGGCTTCGCACGACTGAACGACGACCACGGAAAAGGGAACGCGATCCATGAGCGCGAAGAAATTGCTGCTGCTGGCGGGCGACTATGTCGAGGATTACGAGATCATGGTCCCGTATCAGGCGCTGTCGATGCTGGGGTTTACCGTCGATGCGGTCTGTCCGGGCAAGAAAGCGGGCGAGCATGTGCTGACGGCGATTCACGATTTCGAGGGGGCGCAGACCTACAGCGAGAAGCCGGGGCATCGTTTCGCCCTGACGGCGGATTTCGAGGGGGTGAACGCGGCGGATTATGCCGGGCTGGTGATTCCGGGTGGCCGGGCGCCGGAATATCTGCGGCTGGATGCGCGGGTGATCGACCTGGTGCGCGCCTTTGCCGGCCGGCCGGTTGCTGCCGTGTGCCATGGGGCCCAGTTGCTGGCTGCCGCAAGGGTGATCGAGGGACGTACCGTGTCGGCCTATCCGGCGTGCCGTCCGGAGGTTGAGCTGGCGGGCGGGATTTATGCGGATATCGCGGTCGATGACGCGGTGACCGATGGATGGCTGGTCACGGCGCCGGCCTGGCCGGCGCATCCGCGCTGGCTGGCGCAGTTTATTGCCGTGCTGGGGGTGGGCGTCACGATCTGATCGCCTTGGGGCCGCCCATGTCGGCTGGCGGCATTGGCATGGGCGGATAGCTGTGCATCATGGACAGGCAAGGGCGGCGTTCCGGCCGCCCGGTCATGTCTGGGAGAATTCCGTCTTGCGCACCCGTCATCTTCTGGCCCGCTCGGCGCTGGCCGTTGCGATCGCCACCGGCTTTGCCTCCGCCTCGTTCTGCGGCCCGCAGGCGTTCGCGGCCTCCCCGCCGTCGGCCACCACGCCGCTGAAGCTGAAATCGCTGGTCATTACCGGGAACAAGCTGGTCTCGACCGACGAGATCCTGGCCGCCCTGCCGTTCCATCAGGGTGATACCGTGACCCGGGACCAGATCGCCGCCGGCGCGCAGGACGTGATGGGCGTGTATCAGAAAAAGAATGTGGGCCTGAAATTCGGCCAGAAAATGAAATTCGCCGGTGCCGCCGTCTATGTCGAATGGGCGATCGAGGAGCAGGCGCCGGAGGTGGTCCAGACCGCGCTGGTGGTCGACAAGATCGTCTTCGAGGGCAACAAGAAGCTGTCGGCTGCCGACCTGACGGCTGCGACGAAGCTGCGTCCCGGCTCGACGATCGATCAGGCGGCGATGGCGGCCGATCAGCAGGCGGTGCAGAAGGCTTATCAGGACCATGGTGTCGGCGCGGCGATCCAGGTGGTGCCGTCGCAGCCGGCTGGGGATAACCATGTGGTGCTGACGTATCAGATTACCGAGAAATAAAGGTGGTGGACGCGGGGCGGGGCTGTTGGCCGCGCTCCGCGTCTTTTTGGATAGAGCGGTGGCTTGGGCGGGCGGTTTCTCTTGAACGGGCTCTTTGCATTGCGGTTGCTCGGTCCTCGTTCATGAGCCTATGCGTCCATAAGACGTTCCGATACCTATATGGAATGTGCCTGAACGCTCTGGTTTGAGGGCCGTTCGGATGAATGGGTCGTTGGCAGGCCCGTTCTATGAATCCTTTATGACATTGACTGTCTGCTGCTTCGTTCCGTGCGCGGGAATGCGAAACTGTCGAGATCGTTCATCCTGGCCCGGAGCATCTCTTTCATGTTTCAGATCAACCGACGTTCCTTCCTTTCCCTGACGGGCGGGTTTGTATTGGCCGGTGCCGCCAGCGCGCGGGCGGCGGCGCCGAATCGTCCGCCGATGCGTGCGCATGAGCCATTTACCTTTCTGTTCATCACCGACACGCATCTTCAGCCGGAGCTGAACGCGCAGGTTGGATGTCATGCGGCCTTCGTCAAAGCGCGTGGTGTTCCAGCGGATTTCGCCATTCAGGGCGGTGACCATGTTTTCGACGCACTTGGCGTCAATGCTTCGCGCGCCACGATGCTGCTGGACCTTTACAAGCGTACCGCCGACGATCTGATGCTGCCGGTTCATCATACGATCGGCAATCACGACTGCTTTGGCGTCTATACGAAGAGCGGCGCGGAACCGACCGACCCGATGTATGGCAAGAAGTATTTCGAGGATAATTTCGGCCGTCTTTATTATTCATTCGACCATAAGGGCGTGCATGTCGTCGTGCTCGATTCCATCGGGATCACGGCGGATCGCTCATATGAGGGACGGATCGACGCCCCGCAGATTGCGTGGCTGGCCAATGATCTCGCCGCGCAGCCTGAAGGCATGCCGATTATCGTGGTGACGCATATTCCGCTCGTCACCGCCGTCGAGGACTATGCGGCCCCGCCTGCGACGCCTGCGAAGCATCACGCGCTGAGCGTCGTCAATGCTTACGAGGTTCTTCCCCTGTTCGACCGCTATAATGTCATCGGTGTATTTCAGGGGCATACGCATATTCTGGAGCGTATCGACTGGCACGGCGTGCCCTACATTACCGGCGGTGCCGTCTCCGGCAACTGGTGGCATGGCACGCGCTACGGGACCCCGGAAGGCTTCATGGTGGTGGACGTCGCGAACGGAGCCGTGACGACGCGGTATGAGACATATGGCTTTCGGAGCGTCGATCCGCAGAATACATGAGGAATATGGGGGGACTCAGAATCGGGTGTCGGAATGGCTGATCGAGTTGCGTTTGGAGCGGGTATGTTCGCATTGCGAGCGTGTCCGCTTTCGCTTCCTTTAAGACATTTCGGCTTATTATGTATTTTCTCCAAAGCGGACACTTTCCTGCTTGCGCGACTTCGTCCAAACGAGTGGATATCTATAACCAATTCATTAAATTCGACAAAAAGAGCGGCAGAAAGGGTTATATAACTTATTCTCTCGAACCCGGTTAAGGCTAGCTGCTGAACGAAGAGTACCTGATGATCCAGACCCTCGCCACTGCCGGCATTGATGAAAGTCTTGACGTCCCCAGACTCAATCGGGCGTTGTTCGCCTTATGCGTACTCAATTTCTTCATGGCGGATGTTCAGGCGGGTATAGGTCCTTTTCTGGGCGTTTTTCTTCAGCGTCATGGCTGGCAAACGGGGCCGATCGGAACCGTCATGAGTGCGGGAGGCATTGCGGGAATGCTCGCCACCATTCCCGCGGGGGCGCTGATTGATCACACGACGAAAAAGCGGCTGCTCGTCATTGTGGCGGCGCTCTGCACGATTTCTGCCTCTCTTCTTTTGCTGAGTTCGCAATCGGTGCCGGTCGTAACGGTCAGTCAGCTTGCAACCGCTTTGGCTGGAGCCGGGATCGGCCCTCTGATGGCGGGAATAACGCTTGGGATCGTGCGTCAGAAAGGCTTCAACACACAGATCGGTCGTAACCAGGCCTGGAACCATGCCGGCAATATGGTCGGGGCCGGACTTTCCGGCTGGCTGGGGTGGCAGTTTGGCCTCTCAGCGATCTTCTGCCTCGAAGTGGCTTTCGGCTTGTTCGCCATTTCTGCCGTGCTCATGATCCCGGAAAAATCCATCGATCATAAGGCAGCGCGCGGGCTGGACGGTACCGTAGACCATGATGAGAGGAAGGCCGAGGGCCTGCAGTCATTTCTACGACATAAGCCTCTCCTTATCCTGGCGATCTGTCTGTGCTTCTTCCATCTGGGCAACGCAGCGATGTTGCCCCTATACGGCATGGCAGTCGTCAGTGCAGGCAAAGGCAATCCGGCCATGTTCACGGCGATGACCGTGATGGTCGCACAGGCCGTGATGATCGTCGTCAGTCTTCTGGCGATGCGCTTCATCAGGGGGCGTGGCTACTGGATCGTCCTGCTCATATCGTTTGCCGCCCTGCCATTTCGTGGCCTGATTGCGGGTAGCTTCATCCAGCATTGGGGCGTGTGGCCGGTGCAGATCCTCGATGGTATCGGTGCGGGGCTTCAGAGTGTCGCCGTGCCGGGGCTGGTGGCCAGGCTTCTGAACGGAACCGGACGGATCAATATCGGACAGGGGGTGGTCATGACCGCGCAGGGAATTGGAGCAAGCCTTTCTCCTGCGCTGGGAGGATGGCTTGCTGAGGATCTTGGATACCCTGCGGCATTCTACATTCTGGGCTGCTTTGCCATCGTATCGCTGGGCCTCTGGATAGGATCCGCATCGACCGTGCGTTCTGCCGACCGGGCGCCGGCATGATTTTTCATCATGAAGCGATCTGGGCGATCGCCATCCTGGCGACAGCTGGAGTCATCATCCGGCCGTTTCGGGTCCCGGAGCGGGTATGGGCAGCCATAGGAGCCGTACTCCTCGTGCTGACGGGACTGATCCCCCTTTCCATGGCAGGTGCCGGCCTCCTGAAAGGTGGCGATGTCTATCTGTTTCTGATTGGCATGATGCTGCTCAGTGAAACGGCACGCGCAAACGGGCTGTTCGACTGGATAGCAACCTGGGCGGTCAATCATGCCGCGGGTTCGACGGTAAAGCTGTTCACACTGGTCTATCTGGCGGGTGTCGTGGTGACGACTTTCATGTCCAATGATGCGACGGCCGTTGTACTGACACCTGCAGTGTTCGCAGCAGCGACCAAGGCAAAAGCCGATCCACTTCCACTGTTGTTTGCCTGTGCACTCGTTGCCAATGCGGCAAGCTTTGTCCTGCCCGTCTCTAATCCAGCAAACCTGGTTCTGTATGACGGCGCACTCCCAGCCCTGGGATCATGGATGGTATCATTCGCGCTGCCATCGCTCTTGGCGATCGTGACGACTTATCTGGTTTTGCGTCGCATGGAACGGACACACCTGCGTCGGGAATGTGCCGCTCAGGTTGAGACCATCCCGTTGACACTGGGAGGCAAGGCGGCTTTTGGCGGGATCGTGTTGACCGCGCTCCTGCTTGTGACGGTGTCCGCATTTGACCGGCCTCTCGGCTTGCCAACAGCGATTGCCGGCATTGGGACAGCTTTGGGCGTGTCTGCGCTGGCAGGACGATCACCAATTGCGCTCGTGCGGGATATTTCATGGGGTGTTCTGCCGCTGGTGGGTGGGCTGTTCGTTTTGGTGGCCGCCGTCGAAAGTACGGGGCTGGTCGGGGAGATTGCCCGCCTGCTTCAGCACACCGCCAACGCCAATCCTGTAACCGCTGCCTGGGGCGCGGGCACCCTTTTGGCCTTCATATCCAACATCATGAACAACCTGCCTGCCGGATTGATCGCCAGTGAGGCAGTCGCGCAAGCTCATGTACCGCGACTGGTGACTGATAACCTCCTGATCGGTGTGGATCTTGGCCCAAATCTTTCCGTAACAGGATCTCTGGCCACGATTCTGTGGTTGCAGGTGATCCGTCGCGGGGGCGAGGACGTCGGGTTTCTACAGTTTCTAAAAATAGGCGCCGTAGCCATGCCGGTTGCGCTCTTTACAGCTCTTGGTGCACGATTTTTAGCCGGGTGAGCGGTCTGTGCGATACTTGCAGCGCGTTTCCAAGGGGCGGTCTGGTGAGGCGATCTGAGCGTCGGCTAAGGATGGTCGTGCGGCTGTCATGCTGTCTGCGATGCGGAGGAGCGTGGTGGACGCACGCCGGATTGGTTCCGGCGTGCGGTTGTGGGGTGGGCGTCAGTTCGGGTCTGTGCCCAGTATGCGGTGGTTCAGCATGGGGGTGATGTCGGGGTCCTTGCCGTAGAAGGCGCGGAATAGGGGGGCGTAGTCCTGCGTGTGGCCTTGGGAGAGGATCATGTCGCGGAAATGCTGGCCGTTTTCGCGGGTGAGGCCGCCATGGTCGCGGAACCAGGCGAAGGAATCGTCGGCGAGCATCTGGGTCCACAGATAGGCGTAGTAGCCGGCGGAGTAGCCGTTGGACCAGATGTGCAGGAAATAGCTGGAGCGGTAGCGGGTGGGGACGAGGGCGGTGTCGAGGCCGGTCTTGTCCAGGGCCGCCTTTTCGAACGCGTCGACATCCTGCTGGGCCGCGTTGGCGGGCAGGCTGTGCCAGGCCATGTCCAACTGGGCCGCCGCGATCAGTTCGCCCATGGCGTAGCCGCGATTGAATGTCGCCGCCTTCTTGATCTTGTCGACCAGTTCCTTCGGCATTGCGGCGCCCGTCTGGTAGTGGCGCGCGTAATGGGCGAAGACGGTCGGATCGAGCGCCCAGTGCTCGTTGAACTGCGAGGGGAATTCGACGAAGTCGCGGGCGACCTGGGTGCCCGACACGAGCGGGTAGGTCTGGCTCGCGAACAGCCCGTGCAGCGCGTGGCCGAATTCGTGGAACATCGTGACCACGTCTTCGAACGTGATCAGGTCGGGCTGGCCGGCCGCCGGCCTGGCGATGTTGGCGACGTTATAGACGACCGGCTTCGTGCCCAGAAGTTTGGACTGGCCGACGAAATTCGACATCCACGCGCCGCCATTCTTGTTGTCGCGCTTGAAATAATCGAAATAGATCAGGCCGAGGGTCGAGCCGTCCTTGTCGAGGACCTCGAACACCATCACGTCCGGGTTGTAGACGGGGATGTCCGTCCGCTGCTTGAAGGTGATGCCATAGAGCTGCGTCGCCGCGAAGAACACGCCGTCGCGCAGCACCGTATTGAGCTCGAAATACGGCTTCACCTGATTTTGGTCGAGCGCGTAATCCTGTTTGCGCACCTGCTCGGCGTAATGCGTCCAGTCCCAGGGTTGCAGTGAGAAGGACTGGCCGTCCTTGCGGATCGTGTCCTGGATGCGGGCGGCTTCGTGATCCTGCTGCGTGCGGGTCGCCGGCGCCAGTTGGGCGATAAAGCGCTGCACGGCGGCGGGTGTGCCGGCCATCTGGTCATACAGCACATAGGATGCGAAATCGGGGTAGCCGAACAGGGCTGCTTTCTGCGCCCGTGCATGGGCCAGGGTCGAGATCGTGGCACGGGTGTCGTTGGCATCGCCCTTTTCGGCGCGGGTCCAGCTCTGCTGGAACAGGGCCTCGCGCGTGGCGCGGTCGGTCATGCTCTCCAGGTCGGGTTGCTGCGTTGTGTTCTGCAGCGGGATCAGCCATTTTCCGGACAGCTTGCGATCGCCGGCATCCTTGGCGAATGCGGTGATCGTGCCGTCATCGAGGCCGGTGAGGGCAGCCTTGCTGTCGACCGTCAGCGCGCCGTCACGGGTGGCGGCCAGGAGCTTCTGCTGGAACGCCGTTTCCAATGTGGAAATCTGCGTGTTCAGGGCACGCAGTTTCGCCTGGTCGGCGGGTGAGAGCTTCGCGCCGGCATGGACGAACTGCTGGTAGTAGAGCGTGAGCACCTGCATCTGTTCGGGCGTGAGATTCAGACGGGCCCGGTCATTGTACAGGGTCTCGACGCGCTTGAAGAGTTTCGCATCGAGATAGATCGAATCCTGATGTTGCGAGAGCAGCGGGGCGATGTCGCTCTGTGTCTTGTCCAATGTGGCATTGGTGTTGGCCTGATAGACGCCGTAGAAGGTCAGGCCCACGCGGTCGAGCATGCGGCCCGAGCGTTCCATCGCGACGATCGTGTTGTCGAAGGTCGGCGCGGCGCGATTGTCGGCGATGCGGCGGATCTCGGCCTTCTGGATCGCCATGGCCTGGAGGAAGGCCGGCTTGTAGTCGCCGTCATGGATGATGTCGAAACGCGGTGCCTGGAGCGGAAGCGTGCTCGGGGTGGCGAACGGATTGGAGGCGGCCATTGCACTGGCGGAAAGGCTGGCCAGCGCGGTCGTGGCGACCAGCGTGCTGATGCGGAGCAATCGTGTCATTCAGTGAACCCTTGGAACACAGGCGGCGCCGTGTGGCGCTGCGGGCGAAGCCGGATGATCCGGCTGGTAATCATTTATAGGCAGACGGGATCGGGATGGAAACCGGGTGGCCCGTACCGTGCGTTCCGGCCGAGGGGAACGCCGATGATGAATTTCCATATGCAATATAATATAGCATATTGCATATTTTGGGGCGGTACGATTGAGTGTGCCGGCCCTGAGAGCATCCTGCTCTCGTTTCCGGTTTCGGGGCGGGATTGTCCGGCGTCCGGCTGTTTGAACAAGTCTGGAACATTCCATGCAAAGGAAGCACGCGCTCATGCGACGGCACGAATATAGCATATGCTATGTTTATAAGCTTATGCATTTCAGATGTGGACCGAAAATCGCCGGCCCGTGGTCACGCGCGGGGAACCTGGGCGTGCTGGGCGGCTGCCTGGCTTTCGGATTGGGATGCTTTTCCGTGGAGCCTGCATCGGCGGGGGCGACCGATGACGCGCCCTTTTCCCCGCCGGGTGTCGTGCGGGCACCACCCGTGCAGGGGAAGGGCGCGAGCATGGGGGCGGTTGCGGGGCGGAATCAGGCGAGTGGAGAAAGCGGCGGAAGGGGGGCAGCGGCTGCCGCGGCAGAGCCTGCGGCGGGTCGGGAGCGTATCGATGTGGTCGGGCACCTCAATCGGGAGCGGGCCCGTATTTTTCCGGGGCTGGGAGCTGTGGATTATACGATCGACCAGCGCCAGATCGCGGCCACGCCCCAGGGGCAGAATGCTGCGTTCAATCAGATCCTGCTGCGTGTGCCCGGCGTCGTCCTGGACAGCTATGGCGAGGTTCATGTGCGGGGCGAACATGGAGGGCTGGCCTATCGTGTCAACGGTGTGCTGTTGCCCGAGGGATTGAATGGGTTCGGGCAGGAACTGGATACCCGCATCATCCAGTCTGTGGATCTGCTGACGGGTACATTGCCGGCGCAGTTCGGTTTCCGTACGGCCGGGGTGGTGGATGTGAATACCAAGACCGGAGAAAGTCTGAAGCACAATCAGGTTTCGCTCTATGGGGGGAGCTATGACAGTGTCGTCCCGTCCGTGCAGCTTGGCGGCCGGCACGGAAAACTGGACTATTTCACGACGCTGTCGTTCACGCGGAACAATATCGGAATCGAGAATCCGAGCGACACCTTCCGTCCCGTTCACGACGTGACCATGCAGGAAAAGGCTTTTTCCTACCTGTCCTGTCATGTCGATGATGTCAGCCGTGTCACCCTGCTGACCAGTACGTCCTATGCCCGATTCCAGATTCCGAATTCGTTCAAGACGTTCGATATGCGCAGCCCGGATTATACGACCCTCTACGATGTGGCCGGCGTCGACCCGCACGATCCCGCCATGAACTGGGCCGGGCTGGACGACAGCCAGACGGAACAGAATGATTATGCGGTCCTTTCCTACCAGCGCAGCACGGACAGGATGAATGTCCAGGTGTCGCCGTATTTTCGTTATGGGCGCATCGATTATGCGCCGGATCGCGATCGGGATCTTATCTATCAGGGTGTTTCCGAACATGAGGTGAATGATTTCACGACCGGAGGCGTGCAGTTCGATCTGTCTTATGCAATCGCGCCCCAGCATACGATGCGGGTGGGGGCGCTGGGGCAATATACGTCCGAGCGGCTCGATACGGATACGCTGGCATTCCCCGCCGATGCGAATGGTCGGCAGATTTCGGATGTGCCGGTGCGCCTGATCGACAATACGGAGAATTGGGCGATCGAAGCCGGGGTCTATCTTCAGGATGAGTACAGGATCGCCCGCGATCTGACGTTCAACTATGGTCTGCGTTATGACCGTTTTGCCTCATCCTTCGGTCGGGAGGGGCAGTTGAGTCCGCGTGCGAACATGGTCTGGAAACCAGGCCGGATCGCGACCCTGCATATTGGATATGCGCGCTATTTCGCTCCGCCTTCGCCGCAATATGTCTACCCTTCGACGTTGGCGCGGTTCGCGGGAACGACCAATGCTGCGGCGAACATGATTGACGATGCGACGCGAGTCGAAAGATCGCACTATGTTGATGGGGGGATTCTGCTGCGTATTACGCCGGATTTCCAGATCTCGCTCGATGCCTATGCCAAATGGGCACATGATCTTACCGATCTGGGCCAATTTGGCCGGGCGGTGATACTGGCACCTTTCAGCTATCGGCGCGGGCGTGTCCATGGCGCGGAGTTCGGAAGTTCATGGCGGCATGGCCCGTGGTCGGTGTTCGGGAATTTCTCTTATGTGAAAACGGCTGCGCGCGATATCAATTCGGCCCAATACCAGTTCGATGCGGCGGAGCTTGCCTACATTAGAACTCATGCGATTCAGCTCGACCATCAAGGAGAATTCACAGCAACGGCCGGCGCGTCATGGAGCACGAAGCGGGACATGGCCTATGTCGATTTCGTGTATGGGTATGGCCTGCGCAGTGGTTTTGCCAACCTTGAGAAACAGCCGGAATATGATGTGTTCAACATCGGCTATCAGCACAGTTTCACGAGAGTGCGCTTTGGGCACGATGTTACGATCCGTGCCGATATCGTCAATCTGTTGGACGAGCGTTACCAGTTGAGGAACGGCAGCGGCGTTGGAATCTACCAGGCGCAATACGGGCAGAGACGGGGCGCATATTTCTCGGTTGTCTCGGAATTCTGAGGCGTGCCGAGGGATGGTGGAATCGTATCGGGGGCGTGGCCGGGACGTGTAGGCGACCGTCAGCTTTCGTCTTCGGAACAGGCAAGGAGAGCTTCCGCCACGCGGTGGCGATCGCGTTCGGGCAGAGGGCGAATCGGTCGCGGAGGGTTGGCCCCGGACAATCGCAGGTGATGGATGGCTGCGTATGCGACACGAAGGCTTCCGAATTCGCGGAAGAGGGCCCATATCGGCCGGAGCCGGTCGTTGCAGTGCCGCACCGTGGTATCGTCACCCGTGCGGGCGGCCGTAACCAGGGTGCGGGCCAGTTCTGGCAGGAAGCCGCCAAGGACGCTGAACCAGCCGTCGCAGCCCGCCAGCAGGGCCTCGGCGGCAATCCAGTCGCCGCTATAGCCGATGGCCAGCCTGCCCGCCGGGCCGGCGCGGAGGCGGGTGAGTTCGTCGGCGACGGCGCCTTCGGGCGGGGGCGGCATCTTGATGGCGGCGATGTTGGGGACATCCGCCAGCCGTTCGAGCAGTTCCGCGCCGAAGCTGAAATGGGTGGTGCTGGGATTGTTGTAGATGCACAGCGGCAATTGCGTGGCGCCGGCGACTGCCACGTAATGCTGGTAAGCCTCTTCCTGTGTCAGCGGGGTGTAGGAGACCGGGGCCATGAGCAGCCCGTCCGCGCCTTCGGCTTCGGCATCGCGCGCGAGGGCCTGGGCGTCGTCCGTGCGCAGCGTCCCCACGCCGGCGATCAGGGGGGTGCGGCCGCCCACGCTCTTGACCGCGGCGCCTATGGCCCGGCGCCGTTCGGCGCGGGTGAGGTAGGCATAGATTCCGGTGCTGCCCAGCAGGCCGATGGAATCGACGCCGGCTGCCGAGAGATGCGCCGTCAGGCGCGCGACGCCTTCGGCATCCACGACGCCGTGTTCGTCGGCCGGGGTGATCGGGAAGGCGGACAGGCCGTGGAAGATCGACATGTTACCTCCTGGTGCCTCGCAGGGTGGATCGGAGGATGGCGTCAGAGATGGGCGGTTGCGACCGAGGGGCGGTTGAGCATGGACATCAGTTCGCGCCTTGTGTCGGAATTGGTGCGGAAGATGCCCAGCATGCGGCTGGTGACCATCGATACGCCGGGGCGGTGGACGCCGCGCGTGGTCATGCACTGATGCCCGGCTTCCAGGATCACGGCGACGCCGTGCGGTTGCAGCACGTCGTTGATCGTGTTGGCGATCTGTGCCGTCAGGCGTTCCTGGATCTGCAGGCGGCGGGAAAAGGCGTCGACCACGCGGGCCAGTTTGGAAATGCCCACCACGCGCTTGCTGGGCAGGTAGGCCACATGGGCGACGCCGATGATCGGCACCATGTGATGTTCGCAATGGCTTTCGAAGCGGATGTCGCGCAGGAGCACGATCTCGTCGTAATCATCGACCTCGGAGAAGGTGCGCGACAGGATCGCCGACGGGTCTTCGCCATAGCCTTCGAAGAATTCCTCGTAGGAGCGCACGACCCGGCCGGGCGTGTCCAGCAGGCCCTCGCGCGACGGGTCCTCGCCCGCCCAGCGCAGCAGGGTGCGGATCGCGTCTTCCGCCTCCTCGCGAGAGGGGCGGAGAAGGGGGGACTGGGACATTTCGGTCATGAATCCTGTCTTCGGGGAAGAGCGTGCGCGATGGGCTAATGGATGATGGCGGGGTGGTAGGGACAATCCAGGCTGAAGGGCGGGACCTGGACGTCGAACGGCCGGTGCGAGCGGGCATCGATCATATGATAGAGGCCGCGCATGAAGCCGGTCGGTGTCTGCAACCCGGTGCCCGATGTGTATTCGAAGACCTGGCCGGGCTCCAGCACCGGCTGTTCGCCCACCACGCCGTCGCCGTGGACATGTTCGACCCGCCCGATGGCATCCATGATCTCCCACGTCCGGCGCAGGAGCTGGACCGTCTCGCGGCCCAGATTCTCGATCCGGATGCGGTAGGCCCAGGCAAAGCGGTGTTCTTCCGGCATGGACTGGTCGTCCAGCCAGAAGGTCTGCACGGTCACGCGGATCGATTCCGTGGTCGCCTCGTAGCAGGGGGCGCCGTCCATGGCCTCCGCCAGAGCGGCGTCCGGGTCGGGGGGCATTCCCGGCGGCGGCGGTCTGTCAATGGCCATGGCGTGGTCCCTGTCGGCTCAGCGCGACCGCAGGGCCGCGAGGCCGCGATCCAGATCGTCTTTCAGATCGGCGATATCTTCCAGCCCGACCGAGAAGCGGATCGCGCCGTCGCTGATGCCCAGGCGGGCCCGTTCCTCGGCGCCGATCTTCATGTGCGTGGTGGTGGCCGGATGGGTGACCATGGAGCGTGCGTCGCCCAGATTGTTGGAGATCGCGATCAGCCGCAGCGCGTTCATGAAGGCGAACGCACCCTCCTTGCCGCCTGCGACCTCGAACGCCACCAGGGTGGAGGCGTCGCTCATCTGGCGTTTGGCCAGCTCGTATTGCGGATGGTCGGTGCGGCCGGGGTAGAAGACGCGGGTCACGCAATCGGCGGCGGCCAGATGGTCGGCGACGGCGGCGGCGTTTTCGGTCATTGCGCGCACGCGCAGCGACAGTGTTTCCAGCCCCTTCAGCATCACCCACGCATTGAAGGGCGACAGGGCGTTGCCGGTATTGCGGGTGAAGGGTTGCAGCGTGTCGGTGATCCAGTCGCGGCGGCCCAGCACCGCGCCGCCCAGCACGCGGCCCTGGCCGTCGATATGCTTGGTGCAGGAGTAGACGACCACGTCGGCACCCAGTTCCAGCGGCTTCTGGTACAGCGGGGTGGCGAAGACGTTATCGACCACCACCAGCGCGCCGGCCTTGTGCGCCAGTTCGGAGATCGCGGCGATATCCAGGATCTCGAGCATCGGGTTCGACGGGCTTTCCAGCAGCACCGCCGCCGTGGGGCGGGAGAGGGCGGCGGCCCAGGCGTCCAGGTCGCGCCCGTCGACGAATTCGGTCTCGACACCGTAGCGGGGCAGCAGGTTGGCGACGATCCAGTGGCAGGACCCGAACAATGCGCGCGATGCCACGACCCGGTCGCCGGCCTTGACGTGCGACAGGAGGGCCGAGGAAACGGCGCCCATGCCCGTGGAGGTCGCGATACAGGCCTCGGCCCCTTCCAAGTCCGCCAGGCGGGATTCCAGCGCCGCGACGGTGGGGTTGCCGAAACGGCTGTACTGATAATGGACCACGTCGCCGGTGAAGGTGGCCTCGGCCTGTTCGGCATTGTCGTAGACGAAGCCGGAGGTGAGGAACATCGCTTCGCTCGTCTCGCCGAAGGGCGTGCGCTCGATGCCCGCATGGAGCAGGCGGGTGGCGGGGCGGTAGGCGGAGGTGGAGTCGTTGCTCATCGTCAGTTCCCGGAACAAAACCGTCAGGAGGCCGAGGCTGGGAGCATCCGGGTGGCGAACCGGCTCCGTGGCCCCCGCGTCCTGGCGCGGAAATCCGACCGTGGAAACCGTGACGCCCGCGGAGTCTGGCGGTGTCAGGCCTCTTTAGCGCGTCTGTTTAACCTCGTCGCAAGCCGGCCGATCCAAATCACGAGGGCCCCGCAGCCCCCTGGGGCCATTGGACGTCAGGGTTATTGCGGATCGCGGGGCTGCTCGTCAACCATGTGGGGCGGGTGGGGGTGGATTGCATCGGGCCGGCCGGTGCGGTATAGGGCTAGCCGCGACGCGGGTGTAGTTCAATGGTAGAACGGCAGCTTCCCAAGCTGCATACGAGGGTTCGATTCCCTTCACCCGCTCCAGACTTGCTGATACATTCCGGTTGGTGGCGATCCGACGTGCGTTTTCTGCGCTTCGGCGCCCGGAAGCATGTGACGGCGTGGCCCTATGCGGCACTCTTGCTCATCAGACCGCATTTCTCAGTTGGCCGTCTGGCCGGGTAGCGGCGGGCCGCCCAATGCCTTCTGGCGGCATTGGGACGGGAGCGGTTTCCGGGCAATCGGGCTTGAGTTTCAGTCCTTGTGAGTGGCGACAAAGAGTTCGCCGTTTGCGTCGATCCAGCCGCGAAACATGCCTTCTGTGTTGAATTCCGCCGTGACCGTGCCGGCGTGGTCGATGGCGATGACGCCGCCGCCGATCCCCTGCGGCGTGAAGGACTCCGCCAGGATCATGCGAATCGCCGCCCCGACTGAGTGTCCGGCATAGCGCACGCGTGCAGCGATCTCGTGGCCGACCACGTGGCGGATGAACTGTTCGCCCTGTCCCGTGCAGGACACCGCGCAGATGCCGTTCCGCGCATAGGTGCCGGCACCGATGATGGCACTGTCGCCCACGCGGCCCACCGCCTTGTTGGTGAAGCCCCCGGTGGAGGTGGCAGCGGCGAGGTTGCCGTCGCAATCCAGTGCCACCGCGCCGACCGTGCCGTGCTTCTCGCTCTCGCTGGCGAAGGTGCCCAGCCGGTCGTGCGCGCGCATCGCCTGCAGCGCCTCTGCCCGACGCGGGGTGGTGAAATAGGATTGCGGCATCGTCTCCAGCCCATGGGCGGCGGCGTATTCGTCGGCTGCCGGGCCGGCCAGCATCATGGGGATATTCTGTTCCATGAGCCGTCGGGCCAACCGCACCGGGTTGCGCACGGCCCGTGCGCCCGCGACGGCACCCGCCAGCGCGGTCGCGCCGTCCATGATCGAGGCGTCCAGTTCATGCCCTCCCGCGGCGTTCAGTGCGGCGCCATGCCCGGCGTTGAAATGCGGGGAATCCTCCAGGGCCATCACGCAGGCTTCGACGGCCGCGACGGCAGGGCCGCCTTCGGACAGGATCGCGTATCCGGCTTCCAGCGCCTTGCGGATGTCGGCTCGCGCGTCGGCCCATTCCTCCTCGGACAGAAGGGAACGGGACATGACACCGCAGCCGCCATGCAGGGCGATGACGGGGCGGCGGGTCGGCGCGGGGCTCATGGCGTATCTCCCTGGGGGTGGGTCATGCACCAGGCCGCGACCTGCTCGTGTGTGGCGAACCAGACATCCCCCTTCTGCCGGGCGGCTTCGAGCAGGGCGGCGATCACGCCGATCCGGCTGCGATGGCCGCTGATATGCGGATGCAGCGTCAGCAGAAACAGCCCGCCTTCGTCATGGGCGCCCTGAAATTCTGCCAGAAAGATATCCAGTACGTCGCGCGGGGGCGTGTAGGGGCGGAGCGCCGAAAAGCGGTCGAAATTGAAATAGACGGCGTCGTCCCGGATCCATTCGGGCGGCAGTTCGACGATACCGGTGGGGCCCCCGTCCTGTACCAGTTCGTACGGATCATCGTCGGCCATCAGGCTGCTGTCGTATAGCAGGCCCATCTCGCGGATGATGGACAGCGTGTTGAGCGAGAAATCCCAGCTTGCCGTGCGGATGCCGACGACCAGCTTGCGGCTGATATCCTGTAGCACGTCCCGCGCGCGGGAGGTCAGGTCCCTTTCGGTTTCTGCGTCCAGATGGGTGTTGCGCTCGTGGATCCACGAATGGATGCCGATTTCATGCCCGTCGGCGACGATGCCGCGCACTTCCTCGGGATAGAGGAGAGCGGACACGGCAGGGTAGAAGAAGGTTGCGGGCACGCCATGGCGTTGCAGCAGCGCGCGGATACGCGGCACGCCGCGACGGTTGCCGTAATGGCCCTGGCTGATCCGCATCGGGCTTTCATCGCCGTCACGCAGCGGGATCGTGTCGTGGTCGGCGTCGAACGAGATGGCGAAGGCGCAGCGTGCGCCGTCCGGCCAGGCAGCGGGATGCAGCGAGCGCCCGGCCCTGGCGCGTCCGACGGCTGCGCGCCAGCGACTCTCGGGCCATTGCCAGGGAGGGAGAGGGGTGTCGGGAGGCGTCGTCATGGCAGGGTTTCCAGGATTGGTTCGTTGGCGGCCGGCGGTGGCGGAAGCGCGCGGCGCCAGTGTGCGTCCATCTTGCGGGCGAAGGGGATGAACAGGGCGGAAGCGAGGGCGACGAGCGCAGCCAGCGCGGCCAGGTTGCCGAACAGATGGGCATATCCGGCGATGGAAGCCGCGCCGAGACCTCCTGCCGGCCCGCGCGTGGCATCGGTGGCGACGAGGCTGCCGAGATAGCTGGCAAGGCCGCCGAGGACAGAGAAACACCCCATCAGGCGGCCGACGCCGTCGGGGGGTGCGTAGCGGGCGATGACGGCGAGCCCGAGGGCTGCGATCAGCAGTTCGCCCAATGAGAACAGCGCATATCCCGCGACCATCCACCAGGGCGAGACCGGCCCGGCCGCGCCAGCCAGTGCTGCCGCGCGCCACAGGACGAAGGAGCCGGTCAGCAGTACGAAGCCGGACAGGAAGCGGATTGGGACGGAAATCGGGCGCCCCTTCCGTTCGGCGCGGTAATAGAGTGCGGCGAGGCAGGGGGCGAACGCGACGATCCACAGATTGTTCAGCGACTGGAACTGGCCGGGTTGCAGCGCCCAGTCCATGCCCTCGAGGCGGATCGTGGCCGCGACGTGGTCGCGCGCGAAGCCGGTCAGTGAGGTCGCGATCTGCTGGTTGAACAGGAAGAACAGGATCGCTTCGGACTGGAGGGCGAAGGATAGTTTCAGGCCCGCGCGCCAGGCGGGTTTCGAACGCCGGTAGAGCATGATCCAGATCAGCAGGATGGCGGCGGCCGCGACCCAGATGCAGGCCCTCGCGAGCGCCGGATAGTGAAGCAGTGTAAAGGCCGCGCCGATACCGGCACCGAGCAGCAGCCACAGGCGGCGATCCGGCGCGCCGGCCGGCGGGGGCGCCGTGGCCGGCAGCGTCAGCGAGACCGCGAAACCGGCCCACAGCACGGCGGCGGCGATACCGAAGCTTGCCTGCCAGCCGATATGCACGGCGAGGAAGGGAATGGCGAGGGCCGCGATTGTCGCCCCGATATTGATGGACATGTAGTAGATGGTGAAAACGATATCGAGCCGGTCGTCGGCGCCGCTGAAGGCGTGACGCAGCAGGCTGGTGATGTTGGGCTTGAAGATGCCGCCGCCGCAGACCAGGACGGCCAGCACCAGCGAGACACCGGTCGCGCCGCCCATGCCGCTGGCCAGGCCGGTATAGCCGATGGCCAGCAGTGCGAGCGCGACGGCGACCGTCCGCCGGGCGCCCAGAATCCTGTCGCCAAGCCAGCCGCCCAGAACGGGCACGCCGAACATGAGGGCGCTGAATGCGCCCCACAGCATGATGGCGCCCTGTTCCGACAGACCCATGGTCCTGACGAAATACAGGACCGAGACGCTCTGCAGGCCGTAGAAGCCGAACCGTTCGCACAATTCGAGCGTGGCGATCCGCAGGAAGGTGCGTCGGCGGGGCTCCATCATGTCAGAACCTGGCGCTGATGGAGCCGAAGAACTGGCGGGGCGAGCCTGCCAGCAGGGACTGGCGGTCGCCCACCAGCGGGAAGCCCTGCTCGCCCACCGTCGAGATGTAGGGTGTGTTCAGCAGGTTGTAGACATCGAACGAGACCGAGAGGTCGCGGAAGATGCTCTGCTGGCCGAAGCTGTATCGCGCACCGACATTCGTCATCCAGAAGCCCGGCACGCTGGTATCGTTGGTGTAGCTGAGGTAGCGGCGTGAAATGTAGCTTGCATCGAAATGAGCCGAGAGCCCCTCGTAGCTGTAGGTCAGGCTCGTTTTGTACATGAACTGAGGGTAGGCGGGAACCTTCTTGCCCTGCAGATAATAGAGCACGCCTGCCGAGGTGATGTTGTTATCGTATGTCGAGCGATTGTAGCTGATGCTGTTGTCGATTGCGAGATGGCGGATCGGGTGGATCACGACGTCGGCATCCACGCCGTTCATGGTTACGCCGCCGAGATTGCCGACGGTCGAGGTCGGATTGACCAGCGAGCCGGAGGCCATGAGCCCGAGGCGGTTGGTGAAGTTCGAGCGGTAGGCGTCGACGGAAGCCGACACGACCTTGCCGTAATAATGATAGCCGACGACGTAGGTCCAGTTGCGTTCCGGACGCAATGTCCGGCGCGCGATATCGAATGCCGCCTGGTTTTTGACGCCCCACAGGGACGGCACGCTACCCGACTGGTAGCCTTCGTAGGTGAAGGCGCGCATGTTCTCTGCCACGTCGAAATAAAGCTCGTGGTTTTTGAGGAAATGCCAGTCGATATTGACGTGCGGCAGGAACGCTGCCGATGAGGTGACGCTGCCGTTCGGCAACTGGTCGACATGGGTGTAGGAGACGTTATTTTCGTTCGCACCGCCGGCCGTGGTGACGACGAGGGACTTGAAACCGCCGGTGATCGCGAGGCCCGGCAGGATGTGGTACGTATCGGTCAGGTGGTATTGGACCGTGTTGGTGTTGAAGCCCATGCCCCAGACCTGGGCGAACGGGCCGCCATAGGTGCTGAACGGGCCGACTGCGCCGATCGGAGCGCCCTGCCCGAGGGCGGGTTCGGAATAGTAATATTTTCCGATATCGTAACAATTATTCTCGAACCATACGCCCGTGCGCAGCACGTTGTTTTCGTAGGTGTGGGTCATCTCGGTCGTGAAACCCAGGCGCCGGACCTGCTCGGGGATGACCATGAACGATAGCGGGGCGCCGGTCGGCGATGCGACATAGGGGTTCGCCCAGGTCGAGTATTCCTGGCTGCCATGGCCGTAGAACAACGTCTTCCAGCGGATATGGTGGCCCATGTCGAAATCGAGTGTCAGGCCGCCCAGATAATCGCGTTCGGCCTGTCCGCCATTGTAGTAGGCGGCATCGGCGGGATCGGACAGCGAGGCGAAGGACGAGGGATAAATCCCCTGCGCGGCGAGGTAGGCGGTGCGGTAGTCGGGCGCGTAGTTGTCCAGGCGCTGGCCTACCTTGTGCAGCAGCTCCAGGGACAGGTCCTGGTATTCGTACTGGGCGAGATCGCTCCAGTTGAAAAATGCCTTGATACTGCTGTTGTTTCCGATGGGCTGGACGATCTTGGCATTGACCTGCTGGGTGAACTGGTCACCATAGCCTTTCCATTTATCGGCATCGACCCGCATATAGGATACATATGCCTTCGTTCCGAAAGGCGTGAAGGTGCCGGTATCGCCCTTTATGTAGGTGCGATAGCTGTTGTAGCTGCCGAACATCTGCGAGATCATGCCGCCTGCCTTGTCGGCCGGATCGGCGGAATAGAATTCCATCGCGCCGCCCAGTTCGCTGGTCGACGGAAGCGTGACGTCGCCGCCGCCCTGGCTGAGATTCATCCGGGCGATATTGTCCTGTGTGATCGCCGAATTGACGTCGAGGCCGTTATATTTGTTGTAAGACTGGTCCCCGAGCGGAATGCCGTCGAGCGTCGCGCCGAGCTGGCTCTGGTTGAAGCCGCGCACATAGAACGATTTCGAATAGATATCGAGGCCAAGGGGATCGTTGGACACGAAGTTCGCGCCCGTCAGGCTGCCGAGGATCTTGAGCGGGCTTGTGCCTGCGACGAATTTTTCCATGTCCTTCCTGGACACGTCTGTGATGGCGCTGTGGGCGGCCCGGAGTGCCGCGGTGACCATGACGTTTTCGTTCTTCGCGCTCGATGCCGCATGTGAACGCTCCGGTTTCGCATGCTGCTTCTGATGGGGCGTGGCGTTCTGCGGTGTCGCAGCCAGGGCGGTCGAGGACAGCAGCATGAAGGCTGCGGCGCCGAAGGGGTTCATCTTTCTGGTGAACATATGCGTGCCTGCGTCTCCGTTGCGTCATGTCGGGTCGTCGGGTCCGCCGGCAGGTCATTCATCGACCGGAACGAACCGTTATCGGATTAAGCACACAAAATGTTACTCTGCAATGATACAAAATGGACGATTTGGCGAATTTTAGCATCCTTGTGTGTAACAAGTTTCCGTCCTAATATGAGCAGGCACGTTGCGCCGTTCCCGAATGTTGTCGAACAGGTCCGGCGATGGAGGAGGAGGATCTCATTCGACAGGACAGCGCCAACCCGGAGGTGGTGGAACAGGATGGGGGCGAGCGCCTGGACGTGACCCTCTTTCGGATCGACAGGACTCTGGACCTGCCGATCGGAACGCAACTCAAGGGACAGATCGAATACGGGATCGGGCTCGGCGTCATCAGGCCGGGCCAGCGGCTTCCGCCTGTTCGCGAACTGGCCGAGCGGCTGGGCATTTCCCCGGTCACGGTGGGGCAGGTCTATGCCGAACTCAAGCGCGGCGGCGTACTGCGCGGACGGACCGGGGCAGGCACGTTCGTTGCCGACCTGATGGCCGGATGGTCGGCCCGAGGCGCGCGCGGCTCGGAGATCCAATCCGCGATCGATGTGTTGGTCACCCGTGCCCGGGCGCTGGGGCTGAGCACGAGCGAGGTCCTGGGCCTGGTCAGCGCGCGGATGGAAGGTGGCGGCCTGGGTGTGCCCCCGCCATCGGTGATGGTCGTCGGCAATTTCATGCAGACCACAATTGCCTATTGTCGGCAGATGGAGCGGCTGAGCGAGGGGAAGGTACGGTTTCTGCCGACGACCATCACCCAGTTGCAGACGAATCCGTCAGAACGGCAGCGTGTTGACTTGTGTCAGATGGCTGTGACATTTGCACATCGCCGCACCGAGGTCGCGCGTATGTTGCCCGGACTGGGCGTGGCGGTCATCACCTTCATTCCGTCGATGGAGACGCGGATGAAACTGGCGCAGATCGATCCGGGAAGTCGCGTCCTGCTCGTCGTCATCAATCCGGAGTTCGCGGGGTCGATGAAAGCCGGTGTCCAGCAGTTCGCGCCGCATATCGCGGAACCTGTGGTCGTCCTGATCGACGCGCCAGAATGCGAGGTCCTGACGAGGAATGCCGATGTGATCGTCTACGCCACCGGCGCGGATGATCTCGGGCTGAAATTCCCCGACGAATCGATCCATTTTGAATATCAGCACACGCCCAATCCCCATGACGTCAGCCGCCTGATCGCCGAGCTGACCGCACGGCGGCCGTGAGGGGCGCATGTCACAGGAAACATCATGAATTTACGCGAGATGAACTGGATGCAGGTCGAGGCCTATCTGGAGGCGGATGATCGCATCGTTATCCCGCTCGGTTCGACCGAACAACATGCCTATCTGAGCCTGTTCACGGATGCGATCCTGGCCGAGCGCGTGGCGCTTGAAGCCTGCGGACCGCTGGGGATTCCGGTCTGTCCTGTTGTGCCGTTCGGCATGACGCCGCGTTTTCTTGCCTATCCCGGCACGATTTCGCTGCGGACGGAAACTTATCTTGCCCTTCTTGAGGACCTCGTGACCAGCCTCCACGGCCAGGGGTTCCGTCGCTTTGTGTTTGTGAACGGGCACGGTGGAAATTGTCCGATCTGGTCGTCACTCTCATTGTGGTTCGAGAAAAATATCGATTGCAGAGGCGTATTTCATGATTGGTGGCGGGCGCCGGAAACCTGGCGTATCGTGACGGCGACCGATCCAGTGGCGATGCATGCGTCGTGGATGGAGAATTTTCCGTGGACGCGTATTGCGGGCATCGCCCAGCCGGATGAGGCGAAGCCGGCCATCATGCTGGAACAATTGCATGATGTGACGCCCGAAATGGTCAGGATTCGCCTGGGCGACGGCAATTTCGGCGGACGCTACGCACGCGCGGATGCGGAGATGCACGCCATATGGGCCATCGCGGTCGAGGAGACGCGGCGGGTCATTGCGGCGGTCTGATCACGGTCGGTACCCGACGGCGGTGCCGGCACAACCCGTTATTGCGGCGGTTGTTCCGTGTGATGTTGCGCCTGGAAGCGTTCGATCGAGCGGCGCAGGCCGGTGTCGGGGGCGGCGGGCATGGTGTCGCGGTAGGTGGTGCCGTTCCAGACCCAGCGGTCGGTGCCGTCCACGATCAGGTCGCGCATGCCGCCATGGAGGCGGTGTGAGAGGGCGATCGGTCCGCTGACGGAATCCAGCACCTTGACCCAGTCGCGCCGGCCGCGCCGCAGGTAGACCGAGGTGGCGCAGCCGGCCGAGCCGCACAGATTGGCCGATTGCAGTTGCACGAACAGGGCCGCGTCCCCGGCACGGGTCGAGAGGGGGGCGGAGCCGACCAGGACCACGGGCGTATCGCCCTTGCGCGTGGCCGCCGCCAGGTCGGCTGCATTGAGCGTGCGGGCTGCCTGGTCCAGCGCGCCGCCGGGTTGCTGGGCCAGGATGACCGGATCGCCGCTCTCGGTCGCGGGGGCTGCCGGGTGGTGGGGTGCGGCCAGGGCGAGGGCGGCGGGGGCGAGCGCCATGGCGGCGGCCAGGGTGGCGAGCAGGCTTGTATGACGGGGCGGGCGAATCATGCGATGAGGTCCGTCGGTTCGCGGGCGGTCCTGGGGGCCGCCTGGGGAAAGGCTGGCTCCGGACCGCGATCCGGAGCCCCGTGAGGGGAGTAACGCATGAACGAGACCGAAAGGACACAGCCGGGTCTGTACCGCCATTACAAGGGCGGCCTGTACACGCTGATCTGTGTCGGCCGGCATTCCGAGACCGAGGAATGGCTGGTGACCTATCGCAGCGAGGCGCGCGGCGATTACTGGGTGCGGCCGCTGGCCATGTGGATCGAGGAGGTGGACGGCGTGCCCCGTTTCAGCCCCGTGCGGGAGGCGACGGGCTGATCGGGCGGCCTGTTGCCTTTTTGAATCGATCGCCGCACGATCGCGGGATGTCGCGATTCTCCGTTGTCTGTGCCCTGGCCGCCGGCCTGATCCTGCCCGGGGAGGCCCTTGCCGCGCCCCAATCCGTATCGCCCGACGCCGCGTCGCGCGCTTTCGCGCTGCTGGGCCGTGATCCGGCGCGGCTGGATATGCTGCTGCGGGCCATGCCCAAGGGCGCGGACCTGCATAATCATCTGGCCGGTGCCGTCTATGCCGAGAGCATGCTGGACTGGGCGGCGCGGGATGGATTGTGCGTCTCGCCCGTGCAGGGGCGTATTCTGGCCGGGGGCTGCGTGGCGGGTGGTGACGGGGTTCGGGCTGCCGATCTGTCGGGGCGGCCGGATATGCGGGCGGATATGATCGATGCGTTGTCGATGCGCGATTTCGTGCCGACCGCGTCCGACCGGTCGGGGCATGACCATTTCTTTGCGACCTTTGCGCGCTTCATGCCCGCGCAGGCGGCCCATGGCGGCGACATGCTGGCCGAGGCGGCGACGCATGCGGCCGGCGATCATGTCCTGTATCTGGAATTGATGATTTCGCCCCAGCTTGGCGCGGCGGCGGGGCTGGGGGCGCGGCATCCTCTGCATGACGAGGCGTTTGCCGAGGCTGACCGGGCCATCGGCCCCGACCTGCCGGCGCTGGTTGGGGCGGCGCGGCAGGATGTCGACGCCATGGAGGCGCGGATGCGGGCCGTGCTGCGGTGCGGAACGGCGCAGGCTGCGCCGGGATGCGGGGTGACGGTGCGCTATCTGTACCAGACGATCCGCACCATGCCGCCTGCCATGGTCTTTCCGCAGCTTGATTTCGGTTATGCGCTCGTCCATGCCGATCCGCGTTTTGTCGGTGTGAATATCGTGGCACCCGAGGACGATGCGGTGGCGATGCGCGATTACGGGCTGCATATGCGCATGTTCGGCTGGCTGGCCGCGCGCGATCCGGGGGTGAAGCTGTCGCTGCATGCGGGGGAACTGGCGCCCGGCATGGTGCCGCCCGAGGGGTTGCGCGACCATATCCGGCAGGCGGTCGAGGTGGCGGGGGCGCGCCGGATCGGCCATGGGGTCGATATCCTGCATGAGGACGATCCGGACGGGCTGATGGCGGAGATGGCGCGGCGCCGGGTGATGGTGGAGATCAACCTGACCAGCAACGATGTCATTCTCGGCATTGCCGGGGCGGGGCATCCGTTCGATGCCTATCGCGCGGCGGGGGTGCCGGTGGCGCTGTCGACCGATGACGAGGGGGTGTCGCGGATCGACCTGACGCATGAATATGCGCGGGCGGCGACGGTCTATGCGCTGGATTATGCCGCCTTGCGCGATCTGTCGCGTGCCGGGCTGGAATATGCCTTTGTTCCTGGCGAGAGCCTGTGGCGCGGGGTGGCGCCGTATCGGATGGTTGCGGCCTGTGCGTCCGTGCCGACGGGGGCAATGCCGGCTAGCGGCGCATGCCATGATTTTCTGGCCGCGAGTGCCCGGGCGCGTCTGCAATGGGCGCTGGAAGCGCGGCTGCATGATTTCGAAACCATGATGATCCGCGAAGCGGGGCAGGGTGCTGGCTCCGCGCGGCCGAAAGGATATGGACCGGCATGATGACGCACGCATCGCGCAAACGATTGGGCCGGTGGCTGGCGGGGGCCTGCCTGCTGGGCGGCATGGCTGCCTGTGGGAGTGCCGGGGCCCGTGCGGCGCAGATCCCCGTGCGCGTGGTGGTGGTGACGACATTCGAGATCGGCAAGGATACCGGTGACGTGCCGGGCGAATTCCAGACCTGGGTGGAAAAGCTGCCGCTGAAGCAGGAACTGCCGGCGCCGGGCACCTGGCATGGGGTGATGCGCTATAATCCGGACCTTCAGGTGCTGGGCATCGCCACCGGTGAAGGACCGGAACATATGGCTTCGGCCATCACCGCGCTGGTGCTGGACCCGCGTTTCGACCTGCGGCGAACCTATTTCGTGCTGGCGGGCATTGCCGGGATCGATCCCAATTTCTCGTCGATCGGTGGGGCTGCGTGGGCACCGCGCGTCATCAATGGCGGGCTGTCGCATGCGATCGATGCGCGGGAGATACCGTCCGACTGGCCGGATGGTTATACGCCGGTCCAGGGCAGCACGCCGACCGACAGGCCGGTGCCGCCTTTGCATTCGCTGTCGGGCGACATGGAATATACGCTCAATCCGGCGCTGGTCGGCTGGGCGTATAATCTGACGCGTTCGCTGGCACTGCCCGACACGCCGGCGCTGAAGGCGATCCGGGCGCGCTATGTCGGGTATCCGCAGGCGCAGAAGCCGCCTGCCGTGCTGCTGGGCGACACGCTGTCCAGCGAGACCTTCTGGGTCGGCGAGCGGATGAACCGCTGGGCGGAGCGCTGGGTCGGCTACTGGACCGAGGGCAAGGGCACCTTCGCGACCACGGCCGAGGAGGAAATCGGCCTGATGCAGGCGCTGACGCTTCAGGCGCAGGTCGGGCGTGTGGACCCGCAGCGGGTACTGGTGCTGCGGACCGGCAGCAATTTCGACATGCCGCCGCCGGGCGAGAGTGCGGCTGAATTGCTGAAATCCGAGGCCAGCGAGGGCGGGTATTCAGGTTATCTGCCCTCGGTCGCTGCCGCCTATCAGGTCGGCAGCGTCGTGGTGCGCGAACTGGCGCTGCATTGGGACCGGTATGCCGACCATGTGCCGGGCACGCCGCTGATGCAGGGCAAATAGACGGCCGTTAGCGCGGCCACCCGGCCGCGATGCGTTCCGCCAGATCGTCCAAAATCGACTGGGTCAGTGTTGCGACCTGATCGTCGGTCGTGGCGGGGCCCTGGCGGGTCAGGGTGGCGCGCTGGTGGATCAGCGGCTGGTGTTCGTCATGCGGGATGATCGACCAGTCGGCGGCCAGTGACGCGGTGCCGTCATGGGCGATGTCCAGACGGCTGATATTGACCGCCAGCCGCCAGGTGGCGGGCAGGATTTGTGGCTGGTCGGTCACGAACAGGTCGGTGCGGCTCTGGGCCAGTCGCGCGGTGATCAGGTCGGTGGCGCCCAGGGACAGGCGGCTGGCCCAGCGGCCGGTGGCGCTGCGTTCGATCCGGTTGCCGTCGCGGGCGATCAGGTCCTGGCCATCCAGATAATCGGGCAGGGTGACGCGGGCGACCGCGACGGTCGGCGTTGCCGGCGTGACGGCGCCGACCGGCACCGCACCCGTTGCGATGGCCGGTGCGCCCAGCGTGTAGAATCGCACTGGCGGCGACGCGCAGGCGGCGAGCAGGGCGGGGAGAACGAGGCCAGCCAGCCACGCCGGAACGCGTTGATCCCGGCGTGGGAGAGGCTGTTCTCCCAGCCGGTCTGCCGAGCGAGAGGGCCGCGAAGCGGGCCGCCCGGCGTGTGTTTCCGAGCACCGGAGCGGAGCGGCCTTGATGGCCGTGAGCACCGGAGCGCAAGAAACGCGCGTCGGATCGCCGGCAGACCGGCTGGGAGAATAGCCTCTCATGGGCGGCGTCCTGTTAGGAGGAGTTGCGGATTGCGTTCGACGTCGCTGGCGAAGCCGCGCAGGGCAGCGGCGGCGGCGGACAGGTCGCGCAGGGTGGAGTCGATGTTCGCGCGGTCGGCCGAGCGGGGCGATGTCATGTCGTGCAGGGCGGACAGGCTCTCGCGGGCCTGGATCACCGTGTCGTTGGCGTTGCGCAGCACTTCGTGCAGGTCGGCGCCGCGGGCATCGAGCTGCTGGGTGCCGGTATTGGCCAGCCGGTCGATGGCCGTCAGCGTCGTACCCAGCCGTTGCTCCAGGTCCTGGATGGCGTGGGTCGCGCTGTCGACGGCGATGCGCGAATGGTCGGAGGTCTCTTTGATGCTGTCGACCAGCGGAGGCAGGTCCTGATCCAGCCGTTCGCTCAACTGCTTGATGCTGGCGAGCGCTGCCTGGGCGTTGTCGGCCAGTTCCTTCAGGGGAAGCTGGGTCAGGGTTTCCTGCACCTTCTGGATCGCGGACTGGCGGGTCGGGATCTCGACCCGCTTGCCGGATACGATGTCGGGGTGCAGGACCGCAGGGGCGGAGGGGTCGAAATCGAGGTCGATCTCCGCCTGGCCGGTGACGAAACTTTGCATGTTCAGCGAGGCGCGCAGCCCGTGGTCGATCATGCTCTGCAGGGTCAGGCTGTGGTGGCTGCCTGACCTGCCGGCGATCGAGATGCGGTTGGGCTGGAGTTCGACCGTTACCGGGATATAGGCGGCATGGGTTCGGGCATCATAGGTGATCGAGATGGAATCGACCGCGCCGACCCGCACCCCGCGGAAGGTGACCGACGCGCCGATGCTGAGGCCCGAAGTCGAGCCCTGGAACACCACGGTAGCTTGCCTTGTGGGCGAGAAGAGGTTGAAATTTCCGAAGAATATCAGGGCCCCCATGCCCAGGGCCACACCCCCGACGACAAAGGCGCCAACGATCGTTTCTCGATTTGCCATGGGTCAGTCGGTCCTCCCGGACTCGGTTTCGCGTTCGCGGTGCATGAAGGCGTGGACTTGCGGTTCGTCGCAGTGATCGTGGAGCCAGGACGGCGCACCGTGGGCGATCGGGGTCTTGGTCTTGGCGTCGAGGAAGATCCCGTCATCGGCGATCTTGAACAGGCTGGGCAGTTCGTGGCTGACGATGACGATGGTGGCCCCCAGACCGTCGCGCAGGTTCAGGATCAGATCGTCCAGCCGGGCCGACGTGATCGGGTCGAGCCCGGCGGAGGGCTCGTCGAAGAACAATATGTCCGGGTCCAGCGCCATGGCACGGGCCAGGCCGGCGCGCTTCTTCATGCCGCCGCTGAGCTCGGACGGGTATTGGTCGATGGCGTGCAGCATGTCGACCAGCCCCAGCTTGAGTTCCACCTGGCTGCGGACGGTGGCGGGGTCCATCTTCGTGAGCATCTGCATCGGCAGGGCGACGTTTTCGCCGACCGTGAGCGAACTCCATAGCGCGGCACTCTGAAACAGCACGCCGAAGCGTCGGCTGACCGTCTGGCGGTGGGCTGGGTCGGCCGTCCAGTAATCCTCGCTATCGACCAGGTAATGGCCGGCGGTGGGGCGCAACAGGCCGATCATGCTCTTGAGGACGGTGCTCTTGCCGCAGCCCGAGCCGCCCATGACGGCGAAGATGCTGCCGCGCTTGATGTCGAAGGAAATGTCCTTCTGGATCACTTTCGGCCCGAAGGCGAGCGTGATGCCCTGGAGGGACATCAGCGTGTCGCTTGTATCGGCGGCGGGGGTTTGTGGCGCCATGTCAGATTCCGATCGTCGTCGCGATGACGGCGAAGATCGCGTCCAGCGCGATGACGCCCACGATCCCGACCACCACGGCGCGGGTTGCGGCCACGCCGACATCGGCGGCGCTGCGCCCGGCCTGCAGGCCGATGCGGCAACTGGTCAGCCCGATCAGGATGGCGAAGAAGATGCTCTTGATGAACCCGAACACGAACTGGTTCAGCGCCACGGCATTGAGCGTCTGGTGGAAATAGCCGGCGCCGGTGACGGACAGCATGCCGATCGCCACCGTGAAGCCGCCGAGCATCCCGACCAGGCATCCGTACAGATACAGGAAGGGCATGGTGGCGGTCAGGCTGAGGATCGACGGCAGGATGATATAGCTCGAGACCGGGATACCGAAGACGGTCAGGGCGTCGATTTCCTCGTTGCCCTGCATGGTGGCGATGCGCGCGGCATAGGCGCCGCCGGTGCGGCCGGCCATGATGATCGCCGTCATGACCGCCGACATCTCGCGCACCATGGCGATGCCGACCAGGCTGGCGACATAGATATCGGCCGCGAATTTGCGCAGTTGGACCGCGCCGACGAAGGCCAGGATCGCGCCGACCAGGAAGTTCACGACGCTGACGATCAGCAGCGCCGACGGGCCGGCGTCGCGGATGTTCGACATCAGGTCGGTCAGGCGCATCCGGCCGCGGCCGGTCACGCTGGCCACGCCGCCGCGGGCGGTCTCGATGCCCAGCTCGGTCACGGTGCCGATTTCGGTCAGGCTGTCGATGGTGACGGTGCCGATGGCCGCCAGGGGGGCGTAGCGACGGCGAGGCAAGGGCGGAGCCGGCGCGGGACGGTCGGGCAGCAGATCGAGCAGCTTGCGCGCCGCGTCCGGCAGGGTCTCGGCGCGCATGTCGAGTTGGGCCTGTGCCGCGCCCTGCTTGAGGGCCCACAGGAAGCCGATCAGCCCGGTATCCCAACGGCCGAGATCATGGGTTTGGAAAATCAGCTTCTGGCCGGGGCGCGCCTGCCGCAGGCCATCGGCCGGAAACTCCGGAAGATGGCCCTGCTGCGCGATCCAGTCGCCGGACAGGACGATCACGTTGGCATTGTCGCCGGCTTGCAGGGACCATTCCGGTTGGCCGCGATCGGTACTGTTCACAGCCTCTCCATATCGCAGGACATTCCCGTGGCGGGTGGTCTGGGAAAAAGGGTGGGCGGGCGACGGGGTGCCGCGTTGACGGCTCCTGTTTCCTTATCAGATAGAGGCAGTTGGGCAAGGGGGGCCGCATCAGGGATGCGGCGGCACGAGGACCCTGGCCTGCGTGGGGGCCACGTCTCGACCCATGGCGGCGGCGGCCAGGTCGTCCATCACCATGCGGGCCACGGCCTGGCGGTAATGGATCGGGTCCCAGAAATTGGCGCGGCTGTCGGCGAGGGGGCCGGGGATTTCGAAGTCGATCGCCATAACGTGTGGCGTGGTGCGGGCGAGGGCGGCGATGGCGGTGCGGCAGGCGGCGCGCGTGGCGGCGACCTGGGTGCCCGGGGCACCCTGCTGTTCGCGCGCCGAGGGGGGGAACCACAGGATCTTGGCGGTTTCCGCCGGAATGGCGTCGAGCAGGCGGGCCAGGAAGGGGATTGAAGCCGGGGGTGCCGCCGGCCCCTTTGCCGGGGCCGTATCGAACGCCCAGGTGCGGAACAATTCGTCCACCCGGTGTGGGTCGTAGAGACTGTCGGGCGGTACGAAGCTGGTATAGCCGTCGGAGCCGAAACGCTGTTTCTTGTGCCCGGTCAGCCACATGAACTGGTTGGCGGCTTCCTGCACCGCATACATGTTCATCATTTCCAGATAGCCGCGCCAGGGCGAGCCTTCGTACATCCAGTCGGGCATCGGGCGGTTGGGGCCGGACAGGCCGTGGCGGTCGGCGAAGCACCATTCGGCGTCGATATCGATCAGCACCACGCGTGGGGCGGGATGGTGGCGGAGGAACAGGCGCAGGATGCGGTCCTGTTCCCACGGCGTCGCGCTGTTCATGGCCATGTTGACGAAATGGGCGCCGAACGGGGCGTCGAGGATGGCCGGCTGCAGCAGGCGGCCGGTCGAGGTGCCGACCATCGCGGAATCGAAGCGGGGGCTGACGGCCAGGGCCGGCATGCTGTAGCGCGCGTTGCTGGAAATCGGAATCCGGTGCCAGGGCGGCGAAAGGGGCAGCATGCCCCATGGATCGACGAGGGTGACGAACAGGTAGACGAATGCCCCGACCCCGGCTGCCGTGAGGGCGAGTGCGCGGGCGAAGCGGCGCCAGGCCGCGCCCTGGCCGGGGTCAGAACTGGAAATAGATGAAGGCATCGGGAATCCGTCCGCCGATCAGCAGCAGCAGGAAGATGAAGGCGATCGCGGCGGGCACCGCGATCAGCGGGCTGGGGCGCAGCCACCGCAGCATGGCGTCCTGCGACGAGGGGCCGACCAGCGCGACGGCCAGGGCGATCCAGAACACCGCCGCATCGACGATTTTGGTATGGCCCGGCCCGCCCAGGCCGGCCATGCCGGCCAGCACGCGGCCGGCGGTCGGGAAATCGGGCGCCCGGAACAGGACCCAGCCGATGATGACGAACAGCATCGTCATCGCCCACCCCGCCAATGCCGGCAGGCGCAGGCCCGCGCGGGTCCAGGCATGATTGACCGCCAGCCCCGCGCCATGCAGCGCGCCCCAGGCGACGAAGGTCCAGCCCGCGCCGTGCCACAATCCGCCCAGCATCATGGTCGCCACCAGATTGACCATCTGGCGCGCCGGGCCGCGCCGGTTGCCGCCGAGTGGGATGTAGACGTAATCGCGCAGGAAGCGCGACAGCGTCATGTGCCAGCGCTGCCAGAAGGCGCGGATGCTGGTGGCGCGGTAGGGTACGTCGAAATTGAAGGGCAGGCGCAGGCCGAACATCAGCGCCATGCCGATCGCCATGTCGGAATAGCCCGAGAAATCGAAGAAGATTTCCAGCGTGTAGGTGAGGGCGGCGACCCAGGCTTCGGCGAGAGTCGGCGTGGCGCCGCCAGCCGCGTGGGCGAAGAGCGGATTGCAGGTCAGGGCCAGCGTGTCGGCCAGACCGGCCTTTTTCGCCAGCCCCAGCAGCAGCAGCATCGCACCGCGCGACAGGTTCTCCCACATTGCTGGGCCGCGCGGATCGGTGCCGAACTGGGGCACGATTTCCGAATGGCGGACGATGGGGCCGGCGATCAACTGGGGAAAGAAAGTCACGAATTCCAGGAAATCGAGCGCGCCGCGCACGGGACGGGCGCCGCGCAGCAGGTCGGCGTGGTAGGCGATTTTCTGGAAGGTGAAGAACGAGATGCCCAGCGGCAGGAGGATGGTCCAGGCCGGCGGGGGCCGGCCTGCCGCCCAGGCCAGGCTGTCCGCGAAGAAATGCGCGTATTTGAAGACGAAGAGGATCGTGAGGTTCAGCACGATCCCCGCGATCGGCCAGAGCCGGCGCCCGGTGGCCGCCCAGGCGCGGCCCAGCGCCCAGTTGGCCAGCGTCAGTACTGCCAGGGCGGGGACGAAGTGCCAGTTCCACAGCCCGTAGAACAGCAGCGAGGCCGCGACCAGCACCGTCTGCCGCGCCGCGCGGTTGCCGGCGCACAGATAGAACAGCGCGAGCGTCGGCGGCAGGAAGCCGAGCAGGAAGGCCTGGGTGCTGAACAGCATGATGGCCGGGGACGCGGCCTTACTGGTGCCGGAAGGTCACGACCAGCACGTCGCGCCAGGCGGGGCGGGCGGGGTCGAGCGGCCGGACGGCGGTGACGCCGTGATAGACGCGGTTATCGTCCACCAGGGCGGCGTCCAGCGGTTTGGTGAGGGTGAAATGCCCGACCGGGCGGCGATGGAGATCGTGGATCGTCGTCTCGCCGCTGGCCACGTTCTCGCGCTGGACCATCAGGACCAGTACCCAGTCCACGCCGTCGCGATGCAGCCCTTCGGGTGTCGGCTCGCCGGGTTCCTCGGCGCGGGCCTCGATGCGGAACTGGTGGATTTCGACATGCCAGGCGTCGGGGCGCCGGTCGGGCGGGGTGAGGTCCGTGACCAGGCGCCGCATCAGGCGCAGCACGGCGGTCAGCGCCGGGTGGGTGCCGATGGCGGCCTCCACGGGGCGGAACCAGCGTTCGATGCCGCCATTCAGCTCGTTGTAATCGCGGCTCTGGTAATGCGGCTGGTGCTTCTTGCGTTCGATGCCGTCTGCCGAAACCGTATAGGTGGCGTGCCGACGCCGGCGATAGCGGCCGCCATCGGCCATGTAGCGGTCCAGCCCCAGCCGGTTCCAGCTTGCGGCGAATCCGTCCCAGTCGGCCAGGCCGTAGGGTGCGAGCAGGGCGTGGGTGGTGGGCGCATGCAGGAAGGCGAAGCCGCCCTGCGCCAGGGGGAATTCGACGCCGGCGAGATCGGCCGGCAGGAGCGTGTCAGTCATGCGACGGGTCCGGTTGGAGGGGCGCCGGCGCGGTGTTGGTATTGGCAGGCGCTGCCGGCTCGGCCTGTCCGATCATAAGGGGCGTGGCGCCGAAATTGGTCATCATCGAAATGGAGGTGGGAATGGGGAACTTCACCCCTTCGGCGACCATGCGCAGGCCCAGCCGGCGATAATATTCACGCGACACTCTCCACTTGCTGCCCGGCGTGGTGCGGAACGACCCGACGAATTTCGCGCCGTTGCCGTCGGCATTGTCGACGCCGAGGAAGGTGAAGTCGCTCAGGATCAGCGGCGCGAACAGGTCATCGGTGCGCATGCCGGCGACGACGTCGGCCAGGATGGACGCCACGCGGTCCGGGTTTTCGCTGAGGTCGAGCATGAAGCTGACGATGACGACATTATAGTCGCGCGACGTGTTGGCGATGGAGGTGACGGACGAGAACGGGATGATATGCACATCACCCGACGTGGTGCGCAGGCGCAGCGTGCGGATGGACAGATGTTCGACCGTGCCGGACACGCCCCCCGCCGTGACCCAGTCGCCGACCTGCATGGCGTTTTCCACCAGCATGAAGAAGCCGGTGATGAAATCCTTCACCAGGCTTTGCGAGCCGAAGGCGATCGCGGCCCCCATGATGCCGGCGCCGGTGAGCAGCGGGGCGACGTTCAGCCCGATCTGCGACAGGGTGGTGACGGCGACGATGATGACGATGACCGTCAGCAGCACGGTGCGGATGATCGGCAGGACCGTGCGCAGCCGGATGGCGCGCGAGACCTGCTCGCTGGTCTCGTAGCGGTTGACCTGGTTCTGCAGGGCGGCGTTCGCGACCTCCCAGACCACGATGGCGACCGTGAAGGCGATCAGGATCGACAGGATGGCGGCGATGATCCGGGTGCCGAGTTCGCCGTGCAGGAAGAAGGAGAGGGCGGGAATACCCCATGCCTGCAACAGGATGACGGCCGTGGCGAAGACCAGCAGCGCCGAGAGGGAGCGCCGTGCATAGGGGTAGTAATAGTCGGCCCGGGCGCGCAGGCCCGGATAGCGGGCTTCGACATCGTCGTTGATATGGAACAGCCGGTTCTGGGCGCCGAAGAGCAGCAGGGACAGCACGCGCGAGACGACGATGACGATGATGGTCAGGACCGTGGTGCGCCAGATCCAGGCATAGCCGCCCCTGGTATGGGTGGCCCAGACCAGCCACAGCGCCAGGTCGAACACCATGGCCGGCAGCCACCAGAGCTGCGCCAGCCGGCCGAGGAAGAGCCAGAACGCGCTCTTCTGGAAACGGGCGGGCGGTTGCAGGGACGCGGCCATCTGATGGCGGATGCGCCAGATGAACACGGCGATCATGAGATGTTCGGCCAGCACCAGGGCGCGGATCAGGGCCTCGGTCCCGCGCGGGGCGAGGTGGAACAATCCGCCCAGCGTGGAGAGGCACACGACGATCGAGGGCATGGCGACCAGCACGTTCCACCAGCGCGTGATGATCCGCGCCGTGCGGTCCGAGGCGCGGCATAGGCGGATGGTGGGCGATTTCGGTACCAGGACCGTTTCGACCAGCAGGTACATGCCGCGCGCCGCCGCATAGGCGTTGGCCAGCGTCAGCGTGACCAGTTCCGCCTGGTCGTTATCGCCGAAGAAGGCCGCCCCGGCATAGCCGACGCCCAGGAACAGCGCCACGGGCAGCAATTTGGTGAGCAGATGCAGCAGCGAGAAGGGAAACCGGCGGATGATGCGCAGGGTTTCGACCTGCTTGCGGTCGTCCTGGCGCCTGGTGTCCTCCACCGTGCGTTCGGCCTGGCTTGCGCCGGGCGGGACGGAGGCACTGTCTTCGGCCTGGACCTGGGCCGCGCGCTGGTTCAGGCGGCGCTCGGCCTCGACCGCGCGGGCGGTGATGCTGCTCAGGGGGCGGCGCAGCGCGATCGACAGGCCGCGCTCGGCGGCCAGTGCGAGGAGGATCACCAGTCCCGCCTGGCCGAATGCATCGAACAGGGCATGTCGCGATGCGGGGTCGGACAGTTCGGTGCGGAACCAGTGGCCGACGAAGGCGAGGTCGGCGAACAGGGCGGCGAAGCTGCGCGCCTGGCGGACGATGCCGTTGCGCATGGTCGACAGTTCGTCCAGCACGTCGCTGCCCACGCTGTCGGGTTCCAGCGCCACATCCGACTTGTCGGACGCAGCGGGAGGCGTGGCTGCGGCCGCCGGTGTGGCGGGCGCAGCCTGGGGCAGGCCGTTCGCGATTGCGGTCAGGGTGCGGGTGAACTCGGCGCGTTTCTGCGGGTCGTTCAGCACGCCCAGGACCTGCTGCGCCTGCTGGGCGGTCATCGCCGACGGTGAGGAGGGCGCTGCATCGGCGGCGCGGCCGGGCATTGCAGGCAGGAGGAGCGAGCCGAGGAGCAGCGCCAGGATCGGCATCACCCGGCATGGGCGCCATCCGGCGCGGGGGAAGGAAGAACCGCGAACGGGGAAAACCGACATGCCTGGGTATGACCTCCTGGAAGATGGGCCGGGGTGGACCTGATCGTCGATCGGAGCCTGACTGGACATGCGTGCCGGTGGCGACCGGGCGCGCATGTCCAGTCAGGCTCAGGGAGGCAGGATAGCGATCCGTGCCTGGCGCGTCACCGTATCGCGGTCCAGATGGTACAACATGTCCAGCAGCCGCACCTGCAGGCTGCCCGGTCCGGTGGCCCCGCGCGCCGCGCATTCCCCTGCCAGGCCGAGCAGGACCATGGCGTGCGCGCAGGCGGCCATGGCGTCGGGTTCCACGGCCAGGCAGGCACCGGCCAGTGCGGTGGCGGTGCAGCCCAGCGCGGTGACGCGCGTCATCATCTGGTGTCCGTTCGCCACGGTGGCGACCTGCGTGCCGTCGGTGATGTAGTCGGTGGCGCCGCTGACGGTGACGCAGGCGCCGGTTGCCCGTGCCAGCCGGCGCGCTGCCGCCAGGGCCCGTTCGGCGGTTTCCAGCGAATCCACGCCGCGTCCGGCGGCCGGTGGTTCGGTGTGGCCGTCGCGCAGGTGGGCGAGCGCCATGATTTCCGAGGCATTGCCGCGAATCGCCCGCGGGGCATGGGCCAGGCTGTCCAGCGCGACGCGGGCGCGGAAGGGGAGTGCCCCCAGCGCCACCGGATCGAGAATCCATGGTGTGCCGGCACGTTGCGCAGCGCGGGTTGCCCGCGCGATGGCGGCGGCCTGGGGAGCGGTGATGGTGCCGATATTGACCACCAGCGCGGCCGCCAGGGCGGCGAAGGCTTCGACTTCCTCTTCGGCATCGACCATGGCGGGCGAGGCGCCGAGTGCGAGCAGGGCGTTGGCCGTGCTGTTGGCCGCCACGATATTGGTGATGTTATGGACCAGCGGCGTGGCGGCCCGGACGCGTTCCAGCGTCGTGGCTACGGCGTCGGGGGTGAAGAGTGCGTTCGACATGGGCGGGGGCTCCCGCCCGCTCACGCCGGAGGGGTGAAGCTGACGAGGGCTTCTTCCTGCCGGCGGATGACGCAGGTGCCGGCCAGAAGATCGTGCAGGGTCTGCTTGCGCCGGGTCCATACCACCATCAGGAAGCCCAGGCCGAGCGTCAGGACGGACAGGAAATGGCCGAAATAGCGCAGGGCGGCGCGGCCGATGCCGATTCGCTGGCCGTGGAGATCGGCCACGCGCATGTGGCAGGCCCGCTTGCCCGGCGTGCCCTGCAGGCGCGAGGATTCGAACAGGATATAATAGAGTGCCGGCAGGAGAAGCTGCAGGATCTCGTACAGCCCGTTTCCATGCCATGTGGGATGGAAACCGCTATAGGAATAGGAATAATCGACCGGCACGTCGCGGATCACGTCGCTGACGCGGATGATGTCCGAGATCTGGTACTTGTCCGACGCCGAGCCGCCGTTCGTCAGCGTGACGGTGAGGCTGGGGGAGAGCAGGAGCCGCATGATCGCGCCCAGCACGCTGAGGATGAACGCGTCGATGACCCAGGCCAGCGCCCGGAACCAGAAGCCCGCATAGACCCAGACATGGCGGGGATGGAGGCTGCCGAACGGATCGGAAAGCGGGGGCACGTCGGGCATGGAGCGGTCTCCGCGCGGGTCGGTCAGCCGGGATCTGTCAGCTGCGATAGGACCCGTTGATGTCGATATAGCCGTGGGTCAGGTCGCAGCTCCAGGCCGTGCCGGTGCCGTTGCCCAGGCCAAGGTCGATCGTGATCTCGATCTCCGGGCCCTTCATGTGGGCGACGACCGGCGTTTCGTCATAGCCCGGGACGACTGTGCCCTCGCGCGCGATCCAGACGCCGCCGATGGCGACCGACAGCGTGTCGCGGTTCGCGGGTTCGCCGCTCTTGCCCACGGCCATGACGACGCGGCCCCAATTGGCGTCCTCGCCCGCGATCGCGGTCTTGACCAGGGGGGAATTGGCCACGGCCATGGCCACCTTGCGGGCGGATTCGTCGCTGACGGCGCCCTTGACCTGGATCTCGATCAGCTTGGTCGCGCCTTCGCCATCGCGCACCACCAGCAGGGCCAGTTCCAGCAGCAATGCGTTCAGCGCCTGGGCGAACGGCGCCAGCGCCGGGTCGGTCGGGGTGGTGACGGGCGGGTTGCCGGCCTGGCCGGTGGCGAACAGCAGCACCATGTCGGAGGTCGAGGTGTCGGAATCGACCGTCGTGCGGTTGAAGCTGCGGTCGGTGCCGGCGGCCAGCAGCGGTTGCAGGACCGAAGGGGGCAGGGCGGCGTCGGTGGCCACGAAGCACAGCATGGTCGCCATGTCCGGCGCCACCATGCCGCTGCCCTTGGCGATGCCCTGGATGCGGACCGGCACGCCGCCGATCTCCGTCTCGCGCACCGCGGCCTTGGGGAAGGTGTCGGTGGTCATGATGCCGCGCGCGGCGTCTTCCCAGCCGGTTTCCGAAAGGGTGGCGTAGAGGCCCGGCAGGGCTGTGGAAATCTTCTCGAAGGGCAGGACTTCGCCGATCACGCCGGTGGAGGCCAGGAAGACTTCGCTGGCCGCGCAACCGACCAGGCGGGCGGCGTCGGCGGCATTGGCCTGCGTGGCTTCATATCCCGCGCGGCCGGTGAAGACATTGGCGTTGCCGGCATTGACCACCAGCGCGCGGGCCGAGCCGTCGGGCAGGGCGGCGCGGCACCAGTCGACGGGTGCGCCGGGGCATTTGTTGCGGGTGAAGACGCCCGCGACCGTGGTGCCGGGGGCGAAATCCGCCATCACCAGATCGGTCCGCCCCACATAGCGGATACCGGCCGCCGCCGCGCCGAAACGCACCCCGGCCACGGGCGGAAGGTCCGGCAGCGCGCGGGCGAGGGGGGATACGGGGAGGGGAGCCATCGGTCCGGTCTTCTTTTCTGGGGGGCGGCATGGTCCGGCCCGCCGGGGGCCGGGGAATGGATATGGGTCTTTGTAGAGCGGTCGCACCCCCCGGTTTCATGTGAAACCGGGAGTGCGACCGGATGGGTCGTTACTTCTTGGCCGGAGCAGCCGGGGCCGCCGCCGGGGCGGGGGTGTCGGCGATCGGCTTGCCGCTGGGATCGAAGCGCACGACCTTGACGGCGGAGACCGCCTTCTCGACCGCGTCGCGGACGCCCTGCTGGATCAGCTTCTGGCGGATTTCGTCACGCACGGCGTCCAGCTTGGGCACGGCGGCGGTGCGGGTTTCCAGTACCTCGATCACGTGCCAGCCGTACTGCGTGTGCACCGGAGTCGGGCTGATCGTGTGGGGCTTCAGCGTGAAGGCGGCATCGGAGAAGGCCGGCAGCATGTCGCCCTTCTTGAACCAGCCCAGGTCGCCGCCATTCTGCTTGGCCGACGCCTTGTCGGTCGACAGCTTGGTGGCCAGGGCCGCGAAATCGGCACCGCTCTTGAGCTGCTTGATGACGTCCTTCGCCTCGGCTTCCGTCGCCACCAGGATATGGCGGGCGTGGACTTCCTGCTCCGGCTTCTTGTTGGCGTAGTTCTGGTCGTAATAGGCCTGGATCGCGGCGTCGGTCAGCGTCGGCGTGACCTTCTGCGACAGATAGGCGTTCTGCAGCGCGTTGGCGGCGGCGGTCTGCATCTGCTGCTTGATCTCGGGCTGGTTCTCCAGCCCTTCCTTGTGTGCCGCGAGCTGGATCGCCTTCTGGTCGATCAGCTGGTTCAGCAGCATCGGGAAGATCATGTTCGGCGGCAGCTGGCGCAGCTGCTGCGGCATGCCGGCGGCGGCCTGGCGCACGTCGTCGAGATGGATGTCCTCGCCATTCACGCTGGCGACGACGGGGTTCGGATTGGCCGGGGGCGCCGGCTGGGCCGTGGCGGCGGGCGCGGGCGCCGCGGCCGGGGCGGCATGGGCATGAGGAATGGAAAGCGCAGGAACGAGCAGGGCTGCCGCCAGAATGGAGGCTGCCGGGCTGGAAGGCCGCATGTGTTGAGAACCCTAAGATATAAAGCGTCCGTGGCATCATGGCCGAGGCTGCCCGGTCCTGCAAGGCTGGGCGGGATGGGGGATGGCGAGGCTTTCGAGACAGCCGCCGGGGCCGGCTTCGGTTGACCGGTGGCGGTGTGGGTCCTATCTCAGATGCCGCGCGCGAGAATGCCCTTGCTCCAGTTCCAGCCCGTCCGGGGGTCCGGCCGGGTGTGGGGCCGCGCCATTCCGGAAGGTCTACATGTTCGCCAGTCTTGCCCGTGCCCTGTTTGGAACCGCCAACGATCGCTCTCTGAAGGCATTCCAGCGCCGCGTGCCCGAGATCAACGCGCACGAACCCGCGCTGCGTGCGTTGGATGATGCGGCCCTTGCGGCCAAGACGGTGGAGTTCCGGGAGCGGATCGCGAACGGCACGTCGCTGGACGCGCTGCTGCCCGAGGCGTTCGCGGTGGCGCGCGAGGCGGCGCGGCGCGTGCTGGGGATGCGCCATTTCGACGTGCAGCTGATCGGCGGCATGGTGCTGCATGCCGGGCGCATCGCGGAGATGCGGACCGGCGAGGGCAAGACGCTGGTGGCGACGCTGGCGGTCTATCTGAGCGCGCTGGCCGGCAAAGGCGTGCATGTGGTGACGGTCAACGACTACCTTGCCCGCCGCGATGCCGAGGAAATGGGCCAGATCTATGCCTTCCTGGGGCTGACCACGGGCGTGATCGTGCCCAACATGGCCGACGAGGAGCGGCGCGCGGCCTATCGGGCCGACATCACCTACGGCACCAACAACGAATTCGGCTTCGATTATCTGCGCGATAACATGAAGTACCGGATCGAGGACATGGTGCAGCGCCCGTTCCATCATGCCATCGTCGACGAGGTGGATTCGATCCTGATCGACGAGGCGCGGACGCCGCTGATCATCTCGGGGCCGGCCGACGACAGTTCGGACCTCTACCGCTCGGTCGACGAGGTGGTGCGCGAGCTGGTCAAGCTGCCCGAGACTTACGAGAAGGACGAGAAGTTCCGCACCGTGATCCTGACCGATTCGGGGTCGGAACAGGTCGAGACCATGCTGCGCGAGGCGGGCGTGCTGTCCGAGGGCGGGCTGTACGACATCCACAACATCGCGGTGATCCACCATGTGCAGCAGTCGCTGCGCGCCCATACGCTGTTCGCGCGCGATGTGGATTACATCGTCCGTGGCGGCAAGGTGATCATCATCGACGAATTCACCGGCCGCATGATGGATGGCCGCCGCTATTCCGACGGGCTGCACCAGGCGCTGGAAGCCAAGGAGCATGTCGAGATCCAGCAGGAAAACCAGACGCTGGCCTCGATCACCTTCCAGAACTACTTCCGCCTCTATCCCAAACTGTCGGGCATGACCGGCACCGCGATGACCGAGGCCGACGAGTTCGCCGAGATCTACAAGCTGGACGTGGTCGAGATTCCGACCAACCTGCCGGTGTCGCGCAAGGACGAGGACGACGAGGTCTATCTGACCGCGCGCGAGAAATACGAGGCCGTCAGCAATCTGATCGAGGAGATTGCCAAGACGCCGCAGCCGGTGCTGGTGGGTACGACATCGATCGAGAAGAGCGAGTATCTGTCGGAGCTTCTGAAGAAGCGGGGCATCCGCCACAATGTGCTGAACGCGCGTTTCCACGAGATGGAGGCGACGATCGTGGCCCAGGCCGGCGCGCCGGGGGCGATTACGATCGCCACCAACATGGCCGGGCGCGGCACCGACATCAAGCTGGGCGGCAATGTGGAGATGCGCATCCGCCAGGAGCTGGCGGAAGTGACCGACCCCGAGGAAAAGGCGCGGCGCGAGGCCGAGATCCGCGCCCAGGTGGCGGAATATCACGACATCGTCCGCAAGGCGGGCGGACTGTATGTGATCGGCACCGAGCGGCATGAAAGCCGCCGGATCGACAACCAGTTGCGCGGCCGTGCCGGGCGGCAGGGCGATCCGGGCAATTCGCGGTTCTTCATCTCGCTCGAAGACGATCTGATGCGCATCTTCGGGACCGAGCGCATGGGCGGGATGCTCCAGCGCCTGGGCCTGAAGGATGGCGAGGCGATCGTTCATCCGTGGATCAACAAGGCCCTGGAGCGCGCGCAGAAGAAGGTCGAGGCCCGCAACTTCGACATGCGCAAGAACACGCTGAAATATGACGACGTCATGAACGACCAGCGCAAGGAGGTCTACGCCCAGCGCAAGGAATACATGGCGGCCGAGGACCTGTCGGCGACGGTGCAGGAAATGCGCGCCGACGTGACCCATGACATGGTGCGCCGGCGCATCCCCGAGAAGGCCTTCGCCGAACAGTGGCAGAGCGCCGAGCTGGCCGAGGACGCGCGCGAGATCCTGGGGCTGGACCTGCCGATCGTCGACTGGGCGCGTGAGGACGGGGTGGATGGCGATGTGGTGACCGAGCGGCTGGACCAGGCGGCGACGCAGGCCCAGGCCGCCAAGGCCGCCAATTTCGGCCCCTCGGTGATGCGCTATATCGAGAAGCAGGTGCTGCTGACCACGTTCGACTCGGCGTGGAAGGAACATCTGCTGGCGCTGGACCAGATGCGCCAGGGGATCGGGCTGCGTGCCTATGGCCAGAAGGACCCGCTGAACGAGTTCAAGCACGAGGCGTTCCAGCTCTTCAGCGCCATGCTCGATGATATGCGCCTGCGCGTGACCTCGACCATGGCGCGGGTGGAAGTGGCGCCGCCGGTGCTGGACAATCCGTTCTCGCACGCCGCCGAGATCCATGCCGATCCGCATGTGCCGGGCCTGACCTCGGAGCCGGGTCCGGGCGCGCTGTTCGCCGAGACCGCGGGTGACGTGACGATCGCGACCCCGATCGGGGCCAGTGCGATCCTGCCTGACGATCCGTCGAGCTGGGGCGAGACGCCGCGCAATGCGGCCTGCCCTTGCGGGTCGGGGAAGAAGTACAAACACTGCCACGGCCGCCTAGCCTGAGAGGCTGGCCGTAAATGCGCGCTGGTGGCGATCCGGCGCGCGTTTCCTGTGCTCCGATGCTCACGGCCATATAGGCCGCTCCGCTTCGGTGCTCGGAAACGCACGACGGGCGCGGCCCGGTGGGCCGCTCTCGCTCACCAGCTCACATTTCCGGCCAGCCTCCGGGAGGCCGGATGGGGCGGTGATGGATGACGATTTGATGAAGAGTTAGAGAAGACGGACGATGGCGGGTCATTCGCAGTTCAAGAACATCATGCATCGCAAGGGCGCGCAGGATGCGCGTCGGGCCCGGCAGTTTGCCAAGGTGATCCGCGAGATTACCGTGGCGGCGCGGTCGGGCCTGCCTGACCCGGCGAGCAATCCGCGCCTGCGGGCCGCGATTTCGGCGGCGCGCGAGGTCAACATGCCGAAAGACACGGTCGAGCGTGCGATCAAGAAGGCGACGGGTGCCGGTGGCGGCGACGATTATGTGGAAGTGCGCTACGAAGGTTACGGCCCGGCGGGCGTGGCCGTGATCGTCGAGGCCCTGACCGACAACCGCAACCGCACGGCATCCGACGTGCGGGCCGCGTTCTCGAAATATGGCGGGTCGCTGGGCGAGACCAATTCGGTGTCGTTCATGTTCACCCGGCTGGGCGTGATCACCTATCCGGCCAGCGTCGCCAGCGAGGACGAGATGCTGGAGGCGGCGATCGAGGCCGGCGCCGAGAATGTGGAAAGCACCGCGGAGGGGCATGAGGTGACCTGCCCGGTGGAGTCTTTCTTTGCGGTGCGCGATGCGCTGGAGACGCGATTTGGCGAGCCGGCGAGCGCGAAATTCGACTGGCGGCCCGGGACGGTGGTGACGCTGGACGAGGAAAAGGCGCGCACCGTGCTGAAGCTGATCGACGTGCTGGACGAAAGCGACGACGTGCAGGCCGTCTATGCCAATTTCGACCTGCCCGACGACGTGGCCGAGACATTGTCGGCCTGACCGGATGTCGATGGTCCGGCTGCTGGGCATCGATCCGGGCCTGCGCTTTACGGGGTGGGGGATCATCGACGTGGCCGGCAACCGGCTGTGCCATGTCGCCGACGGCGTGATTGCGACCGATGGCGACGTGGCGGTGCCCGAACGGCTGCGGTGCCTGCATGACGGGCTGATGGATCTGGTGCATCGGTTCGCGCCGGCCGAGGCGGCGGTGGAGGAAACCTATGTCAACCGCAACGGGTCCTCGACGCTGAAGCTGGGCTATGCGCGCGGGGTTGCGTTGCTGGTGCCGGCGCTGGCCGGGATCGCGGTTTCCGAATACGGTGCCATGGCGGTGAAGCGGGCGGTGGTCGGCACCGGCGCCGCCAGCAAGGAGCAGGTGGAGATGATGGTGCGCCGCCTTCTGCCCGCGGCGACGATCAGGCGGGCCGATGCCTCCGACGCGCTGGCGGTGGCGATCTGCCATGCGCATCATCGCGCCAGTGCCCTGCGCGTGGCGGGCGGGACGCGCATGGCATGATCGCGCAACTGACCGGACTGGTCGGGCAGGTCGAAGCCGATCGCTGCGTGGTCGACGTCCATGGCGTGGGGTATCTGGTCCATGCCTCGACCCGTACCCTTTCCGCCCTGCCCAGCCCGCCGGAAACGGCGCGGGTGCTGGTGGAGACCGTGGTGCGCGAGGATGCGTTCCTGCTCTATGGTTTTGCCGATGCGGCGGAGCGCGACTGGTTCCGGCTGCTGACGACGGTGCAGGGGGTGGGGGCCAAGCTGGCGCTGGCGATTCTCTCCGCGCTCTCGCCGGGTGAGGTGGCGGCCACCATCGCGGCGGGGGACAAGGCCGGGCTGACGCGGGTTTCGGGCGTGGGGGCGCGGCTGGCCGAGCGGATTCTGACGGAACTGCGCGACAAGGCGGGCAAGCTGCCCGTCGGCCCCGGTGTGGTGCTGTCGGGCCGGCCGGTCTCGGCCGGAGTCGAGGGCGATGTGCTGCTGGCGCTGGCGGGGCTGGGCTTTCGCCGGGCCGAGGCGCAGCCGGTGGTGGTGCGGATTCTGGCGCGGCTGAAGGAGGCCGGCGCCGGGCAGGAGGCTGACCTGGACGTGGTGATCCGTGAAAGCCTGCGGGAACTGGCGCGATGAGCGAATTGCCCCCCCGCGCGGTCGATCCCTCGCGGATGGACGAGGATTCGGCCGAGGCCGGGCTGCGCCCGCAGACGCTTGAGGATTTCACCGGGCAGAAGGCCAGCCGCGAGAATCTGGCGATCTTCATCGCCGCCGCGCGTGCGCGGGGCGAGGCGATGGACCATGTGCTGCTGCATGGGCCGCCGGGCCTGGGCAAGACCACGCTGGCGCAGATCGTGGCGCGCGAGCTGGGGGTGGGCTTCCGGGCGACGTCGGGGCCGGTGATCCAGCGTGCGGGGGACCTGGCGGCGATCCTGACCAATCTGCAGCCGCGCGACGTGCTGTTCATCGACGAGATCCATCGCCTGCAACCGGCGATCGAGGAAGTGCTCTATCCGGCGATGGAGGATTTCCAGCTCGACCTGATCATCGGCGAGGGGCCGGCCGCGCGGTCGGTGCGCATCGACCTGTCGCCCTTCACGCTGGTCGCGGCGACCACGCGAGCCGGGCTGCTGGCCACGCCGCTGCGCGACCGGTTCGGCATTCCGCTGCGGCTGGTGTTCTACACGCCCGAGGAGTTGCGGCAGATCGTCTCGCGCGGGGCGCGGAAGCTGCAATTCGACCTGACGCCGGAAGGAGCGGAGGAGATCGCCCGCCGGTCACGCGGGACGCCGCGCATTGCCGGCCGGCTGCTGCGGCGGGTGCGCGACTTTGCCTCGGTCTCGCGTGCCGGCGCGGTGGACCGGGCGATGGCCGATGCCGCGCTGTCGCGGCTGGAGGTCGATTCGCTGGGGCTGGACGGGATGGACCGGCGCTATCTGCGGCGGATCGCCGAGCACCATCATGGCGGACCGGTGGGGGTGGAGACGCTGGCGGCGGCGCTGGCCGAGGCCCGCGATACGCTGGAAGATGTGGTGGAACCCTATCTGATCCAGGAAGGGCTGGTGCTGCGGACCAGCCGCGGACGGATGCTGGGCGAGCGGGGATGGCGCCATCTGGGGCTGCAGCCGCCGGCCCGCCAGGCCGACCAGGGCGATCTTTTGCTGGGAGATGACGGATGAAGCACAGCATCCCGTTCCGCGTCTATTACGAGGATACCGACGCGGGGGGTGTTGTCTATCATGCCCGCTATCTGGCCTTTGCCGAACGGGCGCGGACCGAGGCGATTCGCGGGCTGGGCCGATCGGCATTTTCGCTGTTGGAAGAATACGGGCTGGCCTTCGTCATCCATCGCGCCGCGATCGACTACAAGCGGCCGCTGCGGCTTGACGATATCGTGACCGTGACCACCCGCCTGATCGAACAGGGCCCGGCCAGCTGCCGGCTGGAGCAGGAATTCCTGCTGGGGGAGATATGCTGCGCGCGTCTGGACGTCCGGCTGGCCTGCGTGCGTGCAGCCGACGGTCGGGCTGCCCGATTTCCGCCTTTATGGCGTGATCTCCTGACCGGGTTGCTGGACTAGGGCGAGGCGTTTTTCCGCGTTTCTGTCCGGGAGAAATTTTTTCCGTGCGGCGGGTGCGTCCCGCCGTGGGGGTGCTTCTGCTTTCTCCTGGAAGCCTATAAGGAACAGTTTGGAAAGCAGTGTGGGACTGCCCCGACTCGGCGTCGGGAGCGGGTGCCGAAGCTGTGTGCGGAAGGTGCAGGAGGCGTTTTTGGACCAAGCGGTTAACGCGGCGAATCTGGGCGCGGCTGCGTCCGACCTGTCGCTGTGGAGTTTGTTTCTGCACGCGGCGATCGTCGTCAAATTGGTGATGATCGGCCTGGCGGTCAGCAGCGTCGTCGTGTGGGGCATCATTTTCGACAAGATCGTGACCCTGCGGCGGGTGAATCGCGAGGCGTCGGCGTTCGAGGACAAATTCTGGTCGGGCGGCAGCCTGGACGATCTGTACGAATCCGACGGCGCCAAGCCGCTGCATCCGATGGCGGCCGTGTTCGGCGCCGCGATGGGTGAATGGCGCCGCTCGGCACGTATCGCCGGCATCGACCTGGCGCGCGGCGGGGTGAAGGAGCGGGTCGACCGCGCCATGACCATCACCATCACGCGCGAGATGGAGCGGCTGGGCCGCTGGATGATCTTCCTGGCCACGATCGGGCCGGTGGCGCCGTTCATCGGCCTGTTCGGCACGGTGTGGGGCATCATGCATGCGTTCGGGTCGATCGCGGCGATGCACAACACCAACCTGGCCGTGGTGGCCCCCGGTATTTCCGAGGCGCTGTTCGCCACCGCCATCGGCCTTGTGACCGCCATTCCGGCGGTGATCGCCTATAACGTCATCAGCAACAATCTGGGACTGTTCGAGGACCGGATGGCGGCGTTCGGCACCGAATTCGCCGCGATCCTGTCCCGCCAGTCCGAAGAAAGGGGCTGAACCATGGGCGTTTCCCTCGGTGGAGGGGGCGGCCGCCGCGGGCGTCGCCGCCCCATGTCGGACATCAACGTCACCCCGCTGGTCGACGTCATGCTGGTGCTGCTGATCATCTTCATGGTGACGGCGCCGATGATGACCAGCGGCGTGAATGTGGACCTGCCGAAGACCGATGCGGCGCCGGTCAATGCCGACACCAAGCCGATCACGGTGTCCATCCGCAGTGATGGCGCGCTGTATCTGGGCGACAATCCGGTGTCGTCGGACCAACTGGTGGACCAGTTGCGTGCGGCGGCGCAGAACGACCCGTCGCACCGTATCTTCGTGCGTGGGGATTCGCATATCGATTATGGGCGCGTGATGGAGGTGATGGGCCGCATCACCGCCGGCGGCTTTACCCATGTCGCCCTTCTGGCCCAGCAGCCGCCTTCGGGCGGCGGCGCGCCCTGACGCCATCGGGTAGGAGAGCCGCAATCGTGGTTCCGCCGCGTCGTTCCGAACGTAACCTGATGCGGCGGTCGATCGTCGCATCCGGCGTCGCGCATATGGTGCTGCTGGCGGCCGTGCTGCTGGGGCTGCCGGTTTCCGTGCCGCCCGAGCCGCCGCCGCCGCCGACCATCGAGATGGAGTTCGCCCCCTCGGACAGCGGCGGTACGCCGCACAAGGCGGACAGGCCGGCGCCCAAGCCCGCGCCGGCCCCGGCCCCCGTGCCGCAGGAGGCCCCGCCGGCCCCGACGCCGCCGGTCAAGGCGCCGAACGAGGAAGCGGCCCCGCCGCCGCCTCCGCCGCCGCCCATGCCGCCGCCGCCGGAGACGCCGCCGGCGAAGCTGCCCGATACCCCGGTGCCGCCCAAGGTCGAGCAGCCGTCGCCCGATGCCGTGCCGACACCGCCTTCCCTGCCGTCGCCGCCCGTGCCGTCGCATGAAGCGGCGCCGCCGTCGCCGCAGCCCGAGCCCGCGCCCCTGCCCAAGATGCAGCAATTCTCGCACATCACGCAGCCGAACGAGGCGAAGAAGGCGGTGCCGGATACCCATTCGCTGCTGGCGACGCTGGATGCGTTCCGTGCCGACCAGAAGCAGACCCATCCGCCGAAGGCGCGGGCGAACCCGGTGCAGGGCGGGGCGCCCGACGGGGGCGGCGCGCCGGATGGCGACATCACCAATGCGCTGAACTCGGCCGAGCAGAAGGCGATCGGGAACGCCGTCCGCCGCTGCTATACCGAGGATACGGCGGCGAAGGATTACGCGCAGTTCGTGGCCCATCTGGTGGTGACGGTGGATGGCACGGGCATGGCCCGCATCGTCCAGTTCGCGCCCGAGACCCAGGCGCGGATGGCGGGCGATTCGTCCTATCGCGCGCTGGCCGAACGGGCGCGCGCGGCGGTGCTGAGCCCGACCTGCGCGCAACTGCCCATACCCAAGGCGATGCTGGGGCAAACCCAGCAGCTCAAATTCGTTTTCCGTCCGTGAGGCAGCCCAGGCGCTGCCCCGTCGGTGCGTTCGAGGAGAAGACCATGCGTCCGAGTGACCTTCCGCTGATTTCCGATGTCGAGGCCTCGCTGCTGGCGACCCATTTCGGCCGCCGCGCCCTGCTCGGGGCTGGAGCCGCCGCCACCGGTGTCCTGGCCATGCCGCTGTCCGCGCTGGCCCAGGCCGCGCCCGGCGCGCCGGGCGCGGCCGAGATCACGGTGGACCAGGCGCGCACGGCGCCGATTCCCATCGTCATTCCGGTGCTGGGCGGCGATGCGGGGCAACTGGTCAGCAGCGTGATTTCCGGCGACCTGGGCAATTGCGGCCTATTCGCCCCGATCAATGGTGCGCTGCCGGTCGGCGTGCCGGATTTCGGCACCTACAAATCGCTGGGCGCGCGGGCGCTGGTCAGCGGCACCGCCACCACGGGCGCCGGGGGACTGCGCGTCGAGTTCCGGCTGTGGGACGTGCTGACCGGGCAGCAGATCCAGGGCACGGCCTACACCGCCGGGGCCGGCGACGCGCGCAAGATCGCGCATATCATCGCCGACGTGATCTATGAACGGCTGCTGGGCGAGAAGGGATATTTCAACTCGCGGATTGCCTATATCGCGCGGTCCGGCCCGCGGGCGCACCAGATCACCCGGCTGGCGATCATGGACCAGGATGGCGCCAACAGCCATTATCTGTCCGGCGGCCAGTGGCTGACCCTGACCCCGCGCTTCAGCCCGGTCAGCGACCAGCTTGCGTTCATGTCCTACGCCAACAACCGTCCGCGCGTGTACGTGCTGAACCTGGCGACGGGGCGGCAGCAGCTGCTCGGCGATTTCGACGGGATCTCGTTCGCGCCGCGCTTCGCGCCCGATGGGCATACGGTCATCATGTCCGTCACGCGCGGCGGGGGATCGGACATCTATTCGGTCGACCTGGCCTCGCGCGGCAAGCGGCAGCTCACCAGTTCCGGCGCCATCGATACCAGCCCGTGCTACAGCCCCGACGGGTCGCAGATCGTCTTCAATTCCGATCGCGGGGGTACGCCGCAGCTTTACATCATGAGTGCCGGCGGGGGTGGGGCGAAGCGGATTTCCTACGGCAATGGCATATATGGCTCGCCGGTCTGGTCGCCGCGCGGCGACCTGATCGCCTTTACCCGCATTGCCAATGGCAGCTTCTCGCTGGGCGTGATGGCGCCCGACGGTACTGGCGAGCGCATCCTGACCCAGGGCTTTACCGTGGATACGGCGACCTTCTGCCCCAATGGCCGGGTGCTGGCCTTCTGCCGCCAGACGGCGGCGGGAGCCGGGGGAGCGGGGTTCTCGTCCTCGATCGGCACGATCGACATCACCGGCTTCCACGAGCGCTCGATCCCGGCGGCCGGCATGGCATCCGACCCGGCCTGGTCGCCGCTGAACGGCTGAAAAGACGTCGAAAAGGCGCGTTACTGTGCTTTTCAGGCCGATGTACAAAACAAGATGCCCGGCATGTGTTACGGGCATCTTGACGGTCTGTCATGTCTGGCGCTAACGGGCGAGTGGGCTCCACTGTTCGTATAGTTCTGTCGTCGGGTTGTTGACGGAACAAAACGAGTATCGGAACCAGATAAAGCTTACCGGCAACTTAATCATATGGTTCCGTGCGGGAACCGATCTCAGGATCTACAACCAATGAGACTGAAGCTTCTTGGTGCGCTTGGCATGGCCGTTTTTCTCGCGGCGTGCTCGGACGATACGAACAAGGGCGCCACGACCGGAACCGGTGCTGCCGCCCAGAGCACCGGCGTGACGCCCGGCAGTGAAGCCGATCTGGTCGCCAATGTCGGCGATCGCGTCTTCTTCGAGCTGAACAAGAACAACCTGTCCAGCGAAGCCCAGGCGACGCTGGACCGCCAGGCCGCCTGGCTGGCGAAGTATCCGCAGGTTACCGTGCAGCTTGCCGGCAACTGTGACGATCGTGGCACCGAAGAGTACAACATCGCCCTGGGCGAGCGTCGTGCCAACGCCGCGCGCGACTACCTGGTGGCCAAGGGCGTTGCCGCCTCGCGCATCACGACGATCTCCTACGGCAAGGATCGTCCGACCGCGACGGGTGACAATGAGGAAGCCTGGGCCCAGAACCGCAACAGCATCACGTCGGTTCGCTGAGCGAACCGGCCGACGCGTTCGTTCGGCTGAAGGAAGCCGGCCAGGTGTTTCGCCTGGCCGGCTTTTTTATTTTATCGTTGCCTCTTCTTCATGGCTGGATCGTGCGTGATCTCTTCACGCCTTCGGGGAGGGCGTGCATAAGAGGTGGCGTTTATGACCTCGTATCGTCGCGCCCGGCGATCGGCATTGGTCCGGCCGGCGGCGGTGCGTTCATGGAGACATCCGTATCATGCGGTCTGTTGCCTTCCGCCCTTTTTCGCCGTTTCGACATCGCGGGGGGCTGGCCCCGCGCGCAAGGGGGCTGGCGATCCTGACCCTGCTGGCCGGCCTGTCGCCGCTGGCGGTCCGGGCGCAGGATACCGAGCAGATGACGAGTCGTGAGGGGATCGCGCTGCAGAACCAGATCATGGATCTGCGCCAGCAGCTTTCGCAGATGCAGTCGGCGGCGCCCTGGAGCCAGGGACAGGGGAACGGGCAGGGCAATGGCATCCTTCCGCCGCCCGCGCCCGAGGCTGGCGGCAATGGCGGCCCGCCGGCCGGTGGCGACCTGACGGCGCAATTGCTGGACCGGGTGATGACCCTGGAGCAGCAGGTGCGCGACATGCGCGGGCAGCTCGACCAACTGACCAACCAGGTGCAGCAGCAGAATGCGACCCTGGCGAAGCAGATCGACGACATGAATTTCGCCATGCAGAATGGTGGCCACCCGGCGCCCCGACCGGCGGCCGGGCCGGATGCGACCCCTGCCGAGGCAGGCCCGGCTGCCGCCGGCGCCGGGGAGGCGCCAGCGGCCAAATCCACGCCCGAAACCGTGCTGCGGGACGGCAATGCGGCCCTGATGCATGGGGATTATGCGGCGGCGCAGGCGGCCGCCAAGCAGGTGCTGGCCGGTCCGCGCGGCCCGTTGCAGATCGATGCGCAATTCCTGCTGGCGCAGTCGCTGGCCGGACAGAAGCAGTATCGGCAGTCGGCCGTAGCCTATTACGATACCTATAACCGCTCGCCGCGCTCCGGCCGGGCGCCGGACGCGCTGCTGGGCGTGACGGCGTCGCTGCTGGCGCTGGGGGACAAGAATTCGGCATGCCAGGCCCTGGCCAAGCTGAAGAGCGAGTTCCCGTCGCCGGCGCCGCGGGTCAAGACGGCCGAGGCGGCCTATCGCACCCGCGCCGGATGCCACTGAGAGCGTGACCGGAGATGCGCGCTGGCGGCGATCCGACGCGCGTTTCCTGTGCTCCGGTGCTCACGGCCATCAAGGCCGCTCCGCTCCGGTGCTCGGAAACGCACGCCGGGCGCGGCCCTGCGGGCCGCTCTCGCTCGCCAGCCCGCATCTCCGGTCACGCTCCTGAGCCTGGCCTTGCGGGCCGCTCTCCGCTCGCCAGCCCACATCTCCGGTCACGCTCTTGAGCCCGGCCGTCGAGAGGGACTCCGAGGGTGGCTGGATTATGGATGATGGCCGGTTTGCCGCCATCATGGCGGGGTTGGGGCCCTGGGTGCCGGATGGGGCGGGCATGCCGGAGGTGGGTATTGCGGTGTCGGGCGGGGCGGACAGTCTCTGTCTGGCCTATCTGGCGGGGCGATGGCGCCGGGCGGTGCGGGCGCTGATCGTCGATCATGGATTGCGTCCGGCGGCTTCCGCCGAGGCGCGCCTGACCCGCGACCGTCTGGCGCGGCTGGGCATTCCTGCCGAGATCCTGGTGCTGGAGGGGTTGCGGCCCGGCTCCGGCATGGCCGACCGGGCGCGGCGTGCGCGCTATGCGGCCCTCTCCGCCGCCTGTCGCCGGGCGGGCATCGTCGACCTGCTGCTGGGCCATCATGCCCGCGACCAGGCGGAAACCATGCTGATCCGCCGCCGTGCCGCCAGCGGGCCGGACGGTCTGGCCTGCATGGGCGCGGTGACGTTTACCGGGGACCTGCGCCTGGTACGCCCATTGCTGGATATCGAGCCGGCGACCTTGCGCGGTACGCTGCGGCGCGCGGGGCTGGAATGGGTGGAAGATCCTTCGAACGCCGACCGGCGGGCCGAGCGCGCCCGTCTGCGGGCCACGCTGTGCGCCGATCCGCCGGCGGTGATGCGGCTGCGGGCGGAGGCGCGGGAGGCGGGGATTGCGCGCATGGTGCGGGATGCCGAACAGGCGCTGTGGCTGGCGCGCGGTGTGACCGTTGCCGAGGGCGGCTGGGTGGCGCTGGCGGAAGACCCGGCTTGCCCGCGTGCGCTGGCCTTCCTGCTGCGCGCGGTCTCGGGGCGGGATTATCTGCCGCCCGCGCGGGCGGTGGCGGCGCTCTGTGCCGATCCGCGGCCGGCCACGCTGGCCGGGAGTTGCCTGGTGGCGACCGGTGCGGCCCTGCGCCGCGCCGGGCTGCGCTGGCTGCTGCTGCGCGAGGAGGCGGCGATGCAGGCACCCATCCCGGCGGCGGAAGGATGTGTGTGGGACGGGCGCTTTGTGCTGTCAGCGCCGCGCGGGGCCGATCTGCGGGGGGTGTCGGTCGGGCCGGCGGGGCCGCCGGGGCGGTGGATGCCGTCCCTGGACTGGAAGGCGCCGTGGCCGGCCCGTGCGCTGCGTACCGTGCCGGCCCTGTTGCGCGCCGGGCAGGTGGTCGGGGTGCCGACGATGGGGATCTGTCATGATCCGGCGCTGGCCGGGGTGCGGCTGACGCTGCGGCCCGGCGCGGTGGCGGCCGAGGCGGGGCGTTTCGTGGGGGGCGATTGACCGGTGGGCAGGCGGATTTTCGTGCCCGGGGGCAATAAAGACCCTGTGTGGGGGTGTGAATGTCGCCCGAACGGCCTATGTATGGCTAAATCGAGGTAGAGAAGGCGTCTGGCTGCCGGTCAGAAGGGGGCCTTACCTGCGTGTTTCGGCACCAGGCGGAATCCGGGTGGCGTCAAGCGTATGGAACAATGGGCAAGATGAACAATTTTGGCCGGAACCTGGCCCTCTGGGTAATCATTATCGTGCTGCTGCTGTTGCTGTTCAACGTCTTCCAGCCAGGAAGCACGCAGCATGCCGCGCAGCAACTGGCATATTCCGATTTCATCGGGGACGTGAATAACGGGCGCGTGCGCTCGGTCGTCGTGCAGGACCATAATGTCTCCGGCACGCTGACGGACGGCACGTCGTTCGAGACTTATACCCCCCAGGACCCGACCCTGATCCCGCGCCTGACCGAGAAGGGCGTGGAGGTGATGGCGAAGCCGCAGGACAGCGATTCCAATCCGTTCCTGCGCTATCTGATCAATTACGCCCCGATCCTGCTGATGTTCGGCGCCTGGATCTTCATCATGCGCCAGATGCAGGCGGGTGGCGGCCGGGCCATGGGCTTCGGCAAGTCGCGCGCCAAGATGCTGACGGAAAAGCAGGGGCGCGTGACCTTTGAAGATGTCGCGGGCATCGACGAGGCCAAGGGCGAGCTGCAGGAGATCGTGGATTTTCTGCGCGATCCGCAGAAATTTACCCGCCTGGGTGGCAAGATCCCCAAGGGCGTGCTGCTGGTCGGCCCGCCGGGCACCGGCAAGACGCTGCTGGCCCGCGCGATTGCCGGCGAGGCGAACGTGCCGTTCTTCACCATCTCGGGCTCCGATTTCGTCGAGATGTTCGTCGGCGTCGGCGCATCGCGGGTGCGCGACATGTTCGAGCAGGGCAAGAAGGCCGCGCCGTGCATCATCTTCATCGATGAGATCGATGCGGTCGGCCGTCATCGCGGCGCCGGCCTGGGCGGCGGCAATGACGAGCGCGAGCAGACGCTGAACCAGATGCTGGTCGAGATGGACGGTTTCGAGAGCAATGAGGGCGTGATCCTGATTGCCGCGACCAACCGCCCCGACGTGCTGGACCCCGCCCTGCTGCGCCCCGGTCGCTTCGACCGCCAGGTGGTGGTGCCCAATCCCGATGTGGTGGGACGTGAGAAGATCCTGCGCGTGCATATGCGCAAGGTGCCGCTGGCGTCGGATGTCGACCCCAAGGTGATCGCGCGCGGCACGCCGGGCTTCTCGGGTGCCGACCTGGCCAACCTGGTGAACGAGGCCGCGCTGATGGCTGCCCGCCTGGGCAAGCGCACGGTTGCGATGCTGGAATTCGAGAACGCCAAGGACAAGGTGCTGATGGGCGCCGAGCGTCGCTCGCTGGTCATGAGCGAGGACGAGAAGAAGATGACCGCCTTCCATGAGGGCGGGCATGCGCTGGTCGCGATCCTGACGCCGGGCGCCGACCCGGTGCACAAGGCCACGATCATTCCGCGCGGGCGCGCGCTGGGCCTGGTGATGAGCCTGCCCGAGGGCGACCGCTATTCCAAGAGCCGGGCGAAATGCCTGGGCGAGCTGACGCTGGCCATGGGCGGCCGTGCCGCCGAGGAGATCATCTTCGGGGCTGACAACGTGTCGAACGGCGCCTCGGGCGATATCAAGATGGCGACCGACCTGGCGCGCCGGATGGTGTCGGAATGGGGCATGAGCGACAAGCTGGGCATGATCGCCTATGGCGATAACGGGCAGGAAGTCTTCCTGGGCCACAGCGTGACCCAGAACAAGAACGTGTCCGAAGAGACGGTTCGCGAGATCGATGACGAGATCAAGAGCCTGATCGACAGCGCCTATGCACGGGCGCGGACCCTGCTGATCGAGCATGTCGAGGACCTGCACCGGCTGGCCAACGCGTTGCTGGAATATGAGACCCTGTCGGGCGAGGAAATCCGCCAGGTGCTGCGCGGCGAGGCGATCGAGCGGGTGGTGGTGGATGATCCGATGCCGGAGAATCGCCGGTCTTCGGTTCCGCCCACGCCGCCGGCGGCGCCGCAGCCCTCGCCGGGTGGCGGGGCTGGCCTCGATCCGGCTCCGTTGCCGGGCTGACGTCGGCGGGCTGCATTTGGCAGGATGGGTAGGGAAACAGGCGGGGGGACTCCGTCTGTTTTCGTTTCAGGACCATGCCATGAGGATGGGGCGGGAGGTCGATGGACGCGTTGCGGCTGCTTGAACCGGCAGGATTGGTGTTCGGGCGGGATGCCCATGGGGCGGTGGAGGCGGGGCTGGCCCACTGGCTGGCTGGTGGGCCGGCAGCCTTTACCCTGGCGCGTTTGATCGAGGGCGATGCCGCGCGAATGGTGCGCGCGGCGGATGTGCCCGCCGACTGGCTGGATGTGCTGGCGCGCGTGACCGCGCCGCTGCCCTCGGCGGACCTCGCGCCCGGGCCGCAGGTGATGGGAATCCTGAACGTCACCCCCGACAGTTTCAGCGATGGCGGCCGCCATTTCGGGGCCGAGGCGGCGATTCGCGCGGGTATTGCCATGATCACGGCGGGGGCGGGCCTGCTGGATATCGGCGGCGAGAGCACGCGCCCCGGATCGGGTGTCGTGACGCCGGAGGAGGAATGGGCGCGCATTGCCCCCGTGCTGGCGGAATTGCGGATTCAGTCCGACGTGGCGCTGTCGGTCGATACCCGCAATGCGGGGACCATGTCGGCTTCGCTTGGGATGGGGGCGGCGCTTATCAACGATATCTCGGCCCTGCTGCACGATCCGTACGCGCTGGCGGTGGTGGCCGATGCCGGTTGCCCTGTCGTGCTGATGCACATGCGCGGCACGCCGCAGACCATGCAGCAATTCGCCACCTATGACGATGTGGCCGTCGACGTGACGCGCGAACTGGCCGCGCGGATCGACGAGGCGGTGGCGAACGGTATTGCCCGGGACCGGATCATCGTCGATCCGGGCATCGGGTTTGCCAAGAATGCCGCGCAGAATATCGAGATGATGCGGCGCCTGCCGATCCTGGCCAATCTGGGGTGCCGGGTCCTGCTGGGGACCTCGCGCAAGCGCGTGCTGGGGGAGATGGCGGGCGTGCCGGTGGCCTCGGACCGTGATCCGGCCACGATCGCCAGCAGCCTGCCGGGGCTGGAACTCGGCAACACCATCCTGCGCGTGCACAATGTTCCGGCCATGATGCAGGCGCTGAGGGTCTGGCAGGGATTGTGGACCTGCGATAAGCCGGGCAGGTAACAGGCGCGGTGAACCAGGGATAGCCGGAAGATGACAAAGACCAGAAAACTGTTCGGCACCGACGGTATCCGCGGCACGGCCAACCAGGACCCGATGACGGTGGAGGTTGCCCAGAAACTGGGACAGGCCGCCGGCCTGCGCTTCATGCGCGGGACGCATCGCCATCGCGTGCTGCTGGGCAAGGACACGCGGCTGTCCGGCTACATGATCGAATGCGCGCTGGTATCGGGCTTTCTTTCCGCCGGGGTGGACGTGACGCTGGCCGGACCGATGCCGACGCCTGCGATCGCGATGCTGACGCGCTCGCTGCGTGCCGATCTGGGGGTCATGATCTCGGCCTCGCACAATCCGTTCGGCGATAATGGCATCAAGCTGTTCGGGCCGGACGGGTTCAAGCTCTCCGACGAGACCGAGGCCGAGATCGAGGCGTTGATGCGCGCCGACCTGACGGACCGCCTGGCGACGCCCGAGCAGATCGGCCGTGCCTCGCGCCTGAACGATGCGGCCGGCCGATATATCGAGAATGCCAAGGCCTCGTTCCCGCGCGGACGGCGGCTGGATGGGCTGCGCATCGTCATCGACTGCGCCAACGGTGCCGCCTATCGCGTGGCGCCGACCGCCCTGTGGGAACTGGGAGCAGAGGTGATCCGAATCGGGTGCGAGCCGAACGGGGTCAATATCAACGAGAATTGCGGCTCGACCCGGCCCGAGGCGCTGTGCGCGGCGGTGGTGGCGCATGAGGCCGATATCGGCATTGCGCTGGATGGCGATGCCGACCGGCTGCTGATTGCCGACGAACAGGGGCGGCTGATCGATGGCGACCAGATCCTGGCCCTGATCGCCCGGTCGTGGAGCCGGCAGGGCCGGCTGAGCGCGAAGCAGGTCGTGGCGACGGTGATGTCGAACATGGGGCTGGCGCGCTGCCTGGACGGGCTGGGGCTGGAACTGGTGCGTACGGCCGTGGGCGACCGCTATGTCGTCGAGCGGATGCGCGAACTGGGCGTCAATCTGGGTGGCGAGCAGTCGGGCCACATGGTGCTGTCCGATTTCGCGACCACCGGTGACGGTCTGGTCGCGGCCCTGCAGGTTCTGGCGGTGCTGGTCGAGGAGGGGCGGCCGGCCAGCGAGGTCTGCCGCGTGTTCGCGCCCTTTCCGCAAGTGCTGCGCAATGTGCGTTTCGTCGGCAAGAGCCCGTTGCACGCACCCGCGGTGCAGGAGGCGCGCCGGCAGGCCGAGGCCGAACTGGGGACGGCCGGGCGGCTGCTGCTGCGCGAAAGCGGGACCGAGCCGCTGGTCCGCGTGATGGCGGAGGCCGAGGACCCGGCGCTGGTGGAGCGTGTGGTCGCCGGGATGTGCGCGGTGATCGGTTCCGCGCAGGAAGCGGCGTAGGGCACCGTCTTGGCCATCATGAAGGGTCGCGTCCTGGTCATCGCCGGCAGCGATTCCGGCGGCGGGGCGGGAATCCAGGCGGATATCAAGGCCGTGACCGCGCTGGGCGGATTTGCCATGACGGCGGTGTCGGCCCTGACGGTGCAGAATACGCTGGGGGTGAGCGGAATCCTGCCGGTACCGCCCGATTTCGTGGCGGCGCAGATGCGTCGTGTGCTGGACGATATCGGGGTGGATGCCTTCAAGAGCGGCATGCTGGACCGGGGAGAGGTGATCCAGGCGGTGGCGGCGGAGGTGCGGGCCCGCCCGGATGTTCCGTATGTGCTGGACCCGGTGATGGTGGCCAAGGGCGGGTCGCGCCTGTTGCAGGACGATGCCGTGGAGACGCTGATGCGGGATCTGGTGCCGCTGGCGAGCCTGCTGACGCCCAACCTGCCGGAAGCGGAGGTTCTGGTCGGCCATCCGATCCGCACGGTGGACGATATGGGCCGGGCTGCCGAAACGCTGCGGCGCGCGGGGGCGCGGGCGGTGCTGCTGAAGGGGGGGCATCTGGAGGGCGATATCCTGACCGATGTGCTGTGCGAATCGTCGGGCATCTCCCTATTTTCGGACACGCGGCTGCCGACGCGGCATACGCACGGGACCGGCTGCACGCTGGCCAGTGCGATTGCCGCGGGGCTGGCCCAGGGACTGACCCTGCGAGCGGCAGTGGAACGGGCCCGGCGCTATCTGCGGGCCGCGATCGCGACCGCACCTGGATATGGAGCCGGCGCGGGGCCGCTGAATCACGCGGTGACCGTCGATTCGGCTTGGGGAGCCCCCGGCGCCTGAGACCCTGACCGAAATGCGGGCTGGCGAGCGAGAGCGGCCCAGGGGGCCGGGCGGGACTCGTTTCGGATGCTCCTCGTTCATTCCTCCCATCGAACCGCTCGATACGGGCGGGGAATTGATGGGGAATCGTATGCATATTTCCCTGGATTCTGGCGGAATGCCGCGCGATGTACGTGACGTGGGGGTCACGCTTCGTTCATGCGGAGCGTCCGGTCGCTGTGCGCGATATTCGGCGGTATTGGCGTCTGACGGGCCGATATACCGTGGATGGCTGTCCCCGGCACGAGCGAAGCGCTTCTGGAGGCTTGATATAACATATTCGTGATCATGGGATTTTGACGCCCTAACACCGTCTAAAAAAGATTGTTTATGGAGAGTTACACACCTATAGGTAGTAACTGTAGTCACAAACAATCAATGGTTGATGAATATGCGCGTCTTGCTCGTCGAAGGGGATGGGAGTGCGGCCCGTAGTACTTCCAGCACATTGCGCTCCGTTGGCTACATGATCGACCACGCCGTGACGGGCCATGAAGGGGTCGAGATGCTCCGTCGTTACGATTATGATCTGGCATTACTTGAAATGGTGTTGCCCGATATTGACGGCTATGAGGTCCTGCGGGCGGCCAGGGCCGCGCGGTTGGATACACCCATCGTTGCCATGTCCAGTCTGAACGGCGCCCAGGCCAAGGTCAGGGCCTTTTCGGCCGGTGCGGACGATTACATCACCCGGCCCTACGATACGCCGGAACTGGCCGCCCGTATCCAGGCGATCGTTCGCCGTTCGAAAGGCTATAGCCAGCCGGTGCTTCAGGCCGGGCTGGTGAAGCTGTCGCTGGACAGCCGGGAAGTGACGGTGAAGGGGCGGCTGGTTCACCTGACCGGCAAGGAATACATGATCCTGGAACTGCTCATGCTCCGCAGGGGCACGGTCCTGACCAAGTTCGCGTTTCTCGACCATCTCTATGGTGGGATGGACGAGCCGGAAATGAAGATCATCGATGTCTTCATCTGCAAGCTGCGCAAGAAATTGCAGCAGGCTGGGGCGAAGAACGTGGTCACGACCGTATGGGGGCAGGGTTACATGCTCAGGGAAGATAGCGATGAGGACGCGCCACCTTCCGGCGTGCTGATACCGCCCCGATCGTCGGAGGAGCTGGTTCTGTCGGTGGTCTGATGACGGGGCCTGGGGGAGACGCGCTTGGATCGGCAAGAGCGCAAAAAAAAGCAGGGCCCGAAGACCCTGCGAGTTAGCGTGATGATTGGATAATGCGATGCCCCCATCGCCCTTTCCTTATGGCACTGTCAGCGGGTATCGGCCTTGATCTGAATCAAGGACGGATGAAAAGACCGAAAGGTCTGAAAGGATTTTTCAGCATGGGGCGGGCGCGTCCGGCTGGTGCGCGCTGTTTCCCTGCATCAGGGCCAGCCCTTCGGCGACCGACACGAACTCGCCCCCGCGATCGATCCGCTGGTTGCCGAAACGCGCCGCGAACAGGGCGCGCACCGCCGGGACGAACGAGGTGCCGCCGGTCAGGAACACCCGGTCGATATCGGATTCGGTCAGGCCCGCGCGTTCCAGCGCCGTGGTCACCGCACCGTCGAACTGTGCCAGATCGGGGGCGATCCAGTCCTCGAAGGCCGCCCGGGTGATCGTGCGGTCGATATGGATATCCTTGTGGTGGAAGCGCAGAATCGTGCTGTCGGCGTGCGACAGCTCGGCCTTGGCGGTGCCGACGGCGCGATACAGGGCCTGGCCCTGCTGGTCGGCGACCAGGGTGGCCAGCGCGTGCAGCCGGTCGGGTTCGGAGGCGGTGCGTGCGACATCGTCGATCGCGCGCAGGGTGGCCGGCGTGCGCATCAGCGACAGGCGGTGCCAGCGCGCCAGGCTGGCGTACCATTCGATCGGCACCGGCAGCGGTGCGCCGCCCATGATGCGATAGGTGCTGTCGCGCCCCAGTTCGGGCGAGACGACATTGTCGATGATCCGGTAATCGAACTGGTCGCCCGCGATGCCCACGCCCGCATGGCCCAGCGGAATGGCCCGGCCGATGGCGGGATCGAAGCGCAGCACCGAGAAATCGCTGGTGCCGCCGCCGAAATCGCCGACCAGGATCGTGGCCGGCGCATCCAGCCGCCGGGCGAAGCGCCAGCCGGCGGCTTCGGGCTCCAGCGCCACCGCGATGCTGCGGAAGCCGGCCTCGGCGAAGCCGTCGCGCAGGCGCTGTTCGCCGAATGCATCATCCGGCAGTTCGCCGGCGAAGCGCACCGGGCGGCCGACCGTTGCGTCCACGTCGGCCGGGTCGATTCCGACGGCGCGCATCAATTCGGCGACGAAGAAGCCGACCAGGTTTTCCAGCGTCAGGCGCCGGCCCAGCAGGCGCGTCTCGCGGAACGATGTCTGCGCCAGATAGGATTTCATCGACATGATCAGGCGGCTCTCGGCCGGATCGTCCAGATAGGCGTCGATGGCGGCGGCGCCGATGGCCTGGTGAACGGCCAGGCGTCCGCGCTCTTCCTCCTGCCACAGGCACAGCAGGGTGCGGCAGGTCTCGGTTTCGGGATGGCCGGGAAAGGCGAAGCGCGTGGTGTGGGTGTTGCCATCCGGGGTCGCGATGACGACGACGCTGTTGGTCGTGCCGAAATCGATGCCGACACGGGGGCGTGGCGTGGGGGCAGAGGACATCATCGCGGGTGAATAGGTGTTGCGGATCGGGATGTCCATCCGTGTCGTACAGCCTTACCCGGCGCGGCGGAAGGTCAGATTCAGGCGCGTGCGGCCGGTCAGCGCGTGGGTGCCCTCGGCCAGCGGATGGATGCCATGATGGGCCAGGCGGGCCGGGCCACCCCAGGCCACGATATCGCCATGCTCCAGCGGCACGCGCTGCACCCGGTCCGAACGGGCGGGACCGCCCCAGAGGAACACCGCCGGCAGGCCCAGCGAGACCGAGACGATCGGCTGGCCGAAATCGTGTTCATTGCGGTCCTGGTGCAGGGTCAGCCTGGTGCCGGGTTCGTAGCGGTTGATCAGGCAGGCGTCGGGGGTGAAGCCGGGATATCCGGCCTCGGCGGCGGCTTCTGCCGCCAGGGCGGTGAAAATGTCGGGCAGGGCGGGCCAGGGTTGGCCCGACAGCGGGTCGTGCGTGGTGTAGCGATAGCCCCTGCTATCCGAGATCCAGCCCAGTGTGCCGCAATTGGTCATGGCGACCGACATGGTCCGGCCGCCCTGGGTGGTCATGCGGCGGAAGGGCGCCGCGTGGGCGATGGCCTGGATCTGGGCGATCAGTCCGGGAGCCGTGGCGCGGGCGCGTCCGGCCAGCAGCAGGACGCCCGGCCCCAGCACGCGATCCCGCGCGCCCGATTCCAGGTCCAGGCCGGGCAGGGTGCCGGTTGCTAGTGGACGGGGCGGGGATGGCGGCATGTCCGGTCCCGCCATTCAGGGACGGTTGGGAGGGGTACGGTCGCCACTGCCCAGTTCGCATTGCAGCAGCACGACATCCAGCCAGCGTCCGAACTTGTAGCCGACCGATTGCAGGGTGCCGACCGTGCGGAAGCCGTGGCGTTCGTGCAGGCGGATGGAGGGCAGATTCGCGCTGTCGCCGACCAGGGCCATCATCTGCCGGAAGCCTCGTGCCACGCACTCCGCGATCAGCGCGCCCAGCAGCGCCGTGCCGATCCCGCGTCCGGCGGCGTCGGGGGACAGGTAGATGGAGTCCTCCACCGTGTCGCGATAGGCGATCCGCGGGTGATAGGGGCCGGCATAGGCGTAGCCGATCACCGAGCCATCCTGTTCGGCCACCAGATAGGGAAAATCCCTGGCGCGCAGTGTCTCCATGCGTCGTGTCATCTCTTCGACGGTAGGGGCCTCGATCTCGAACGACGCACAGCCATGCAGCACGTGATGGGCGTAGATCGCCGTGATTTCGGGCAGGTCCGTGGTGTGCGCGGCGCGGATTGTGACGATGGGAGAGGCGGGTGGCATGCGGGTGGTCCGGCTGGCTTGGGGGGGGTGGGATATCTATGCTTATATCGGCGGGATGAAAGATACGGACGAAATCTGCGGCAGCACGGTCCCGATGTCGATGACGACATTGTCTGTCCGTCCGGTCGGTCGGGACGATGCGCGGGAACTGATCCGCGCCAATCTGGAGAATCAGGCCTATCACGCACCATGGGCCCGGCCGTTTACCAGTCAGGACGGCTTCGAAAGCTGGTTCGCCCGGCTGGTGACCGGGCCGGATGTGGGGCTGGTGGCGTGGCATGGGGCTGCTGATCCGGTGGGCGTGTTCACGCTCAGCCAGATCGTCATGGGCGCATTTTGCAGCGCCTATCTCGGTTATTATGGGATGAAGGCGCATGCCCGGACCGGCCGGATGACGCGTGCGACGGGGCTGGTACTGGATTATGGCTTCGATCAACTGGGCCTGCATCGGGTCGAAGCCAATATCCAGCCCAGCAATGCGGCGTCGATCGCGCTGATCAGGCGGGCCGGGTTTCGGCGGGAGGGCTATTCTCCACGCTATCTGAAGATCGACGGGGAATGGCGCGACCATGAACGGTGGGCCTTCCTGGCCGAGGACCGGCCAGGAAGGAAATAGGAACCGCGAACGGCGTTGCGGTCAGTTCAGGGTGGTGGGGGTGGGCGCCTTCAGCGTTGCCGCCAGGAAGGCCTCGCGCGCGTCGTCGACATGCGCGCGCAGGACCGGGTCGGTGAGCATGTGGGTGCCGGGCAGGAGCAGCAGATTGTAGGGGCGCCCGGCGGCGATGAAGGCCTGGGTCATCTTCATGGTGTTTTCGAAATAGACATTGTCGTCGGTCAGGCCGTGCATGATCAGCAGCGGACGGGAAAGGGCGTGCGCGTAGGTGAGGACGTTGCTGACGCGGTAGCCCTCGGGGTCGGCCTGCGGCGTGCCCAGATAGCGTTCGGTATAGGCCGTGTCGTAATCGCCGAAATCGGCCGGCGGGGCGCCCGCGACGCCGGCCTTGAAGACGTCGGGCCGGCGGATGGTGGCCATGGCGGTGAAATAGCCGCCGAACGACCAGCCATGGACGCCGACATGATCCAGGTCCAGTTCGGGGTAGCGTTTGCCGAGGGCGGTCAGGCCGTCGATCTGGTCCTGGAGCGGCAGGTCGATCAGGTTGTTCTTGGTCGCGCGTTCCCAGTCATGGTCGCGACCCGGTGTGCCGCGCCCGTCCAGGCTGACGACGATGAAGCCGTGATTGGCCATGCACTGGCTTTCCAGGGACAGGCGTGGCGCGTCCAGGACCTCCTTGTATCCGGGGCCGGCATAGACGGACAGCACCACCGGGTAGCGCTGTCCCGGCTGGAAGTCGGCCGGGCGGATGATCATGGCGTCCATGTCGCGCGTGCCGGCGCGCGTGTATTCGATATGCGGCACCAGCGTCGGCGTTTCCGCGACCGTGGGCACGGTGGCCAGTACATGGCCCGCGCTGTCGCGCAGGGTGGTGACGGCGCTGCCGTCCGCGCCCGACAGGCTGTCGATGAAGCGGGTATGGCCGCCATCGGCGAAGGTTGCGCCGTGCAGCCCGGCTTCCGGCGTCAGCAGGACCGGCGTGCCGCCTTGCAGGGGCAGGCGGTAGATTGCGGTGCGGGTCCGGTCGGGGTTTGCGGTGACGGTCACGGTGCCGGCTTCGGGATCGATATCGTCCAGCGAGACGAAGGGGAGGCCGGTGGGTGTGACCGCGTGGTCCAGCGTGCCGTCGGCATTGCGCAGTTCCAACTGCCAGTGGCCGTTGCGTTCGGCGGCCCACAGGAAACCGCTGCCGTCCGGCAGCCAGCGCGGCAGGGGGCGGCCGCGCCCGTCGCCCGAGGGGCTGATATTGATCCAGGCGGGATCGCGTTCGGTGAGCAGGGTCGTGGTCTGGCCGGTGGCGGGGTCGACGCGCAGGACCCGTTCCTCGGTCTGGGCGCGGTTCAGCACCACCAGCGTGAGCGGGCCGCGACCTTTGGGCCAGACGGCGCGTGCCAGATAGGGGAAGGCGGTGCTGTCCCACTGGACCCACCGGGTCGGGCCGCCGTCGCGTGGCACGAGCCCCAGCCGGACGCGCGCATTCGCCGTGCCGGCGCGCGGGTAGCGGAATTCGACCGGCTGGGTGGCGGGGTGCTGGGGGTCGGTGATGTAATGTTTCTCGACGCCGGAGGAGTCGGCTTCTTCATAGAGGATCGTCTGCCCGTCGGGCGACCACCAGAGCCCGTCCGGGCGGGCCAGTTCCTCGGCGGCGGCGAATTCGGCCAGGCCGCGGGTCAGGGTTTCGCTGCCGCCATGGGTCAGGCGTACCGTGCGTCCGCTGGCCAGCGTCACGACATGGACGTCATTGTCGCGCACCGCCGCGACATGGGTGCCGTCCGGCGACAGGCGGGGGGCGATCCAGCCACGGCCGGGGACGTCGGAGACCGTGCTGGTCGCGACCCCGATCTGCATCAGCCGATCGCCCTGACTGACCAGGGCGGTCTGCCCGTCATCCGAGAGGGTGAAATCCGTGATGCCGGTCAGCGACATGCGCGCCCGTTCGCGCCGGGCCTTTTCCTCGACCGACAGGGATTCGGTGCCGGTCGGGCGGGCCAGTTCGGTCTCGGTTCCCGTTGCGGGATCGAAGCGCCACAGGTGCAGTGTGGTGTCGCGCGGGCCGCTGCGCAGGAACAACACCGCGCGACCATCGGGGGTTGGCTGCGCGTGGCGCGGCAGGCCCAGCGTGAAATTCCGCGTGGCGGCGAGGTCGGCGTAGCACTGGCCGCCGGCGGCGGGCGCCGCATGTGCCGCTGCCGCCAGAAGCAACCCGGGGAGGGACAGCGCCGCGCGCCGCATCAGGCGGCGGGGGCGGCGGCCGGGGGAAAGTGAAGGCATGATGGAAATCCGTCTGTCATGTCGAAAGCGCTCGACGATGAATTGACGGGGCGTCGGGTGCAAGTCGGGGGCCTTATCCTCTCGCGTGGGCGGGATCGTTTCGGTATGACACGAGGTGCCCGCTGCGTGTCGGGCATGGAAGTCTGAAGCATGTCTCCTGTCGCGCGGTTCCTGCCGCTGATCGTCATCGTTGCCATTCTGTCCTGGGCCAGCGCCTATCCCGTCGTGCGGATTGCATTGCGCGATCTGCCGCCGGTGCCGCTGGCTGCCGCGCGCTATGTCATTGCGGCGATGCTGGCCGGGGGCTGGCTGGCGTGGGCGCGCCCGCCTGTGCCGGCTCGGGGCGATTGGCTGCGCATTCTTGCGTGCGGCGCGATTGGAATCGCGCTTTACAATATCCTGTTCAATACCGGGGAAGTGACCGTCTCGGCCGGTGCGGCCAGCCTGCTGATCAGCGCCATGCCGCTGATCGCCGCCCTGATCGCGGTGGCGGTGATGGGGGAGCGGCTGTCGGCCTGGGGATGGGCTGGGTCGCTGTGCAGCTTTGCGGGCGTGGTTTTGATCGCAGAAGGGCAGGTGGGGGGAATCTCGCTGGGGTCCGGCGCGACGCTGGTCTTCGGGGCGGCGGTTTGCGGTGCGCTCTATACCACGTTGCAGAAGAGGCTGGTGTTGCGATACGGGGCGCTGCCGACCATCTGCTACATCCTGATCGCGGGGGCGGCCTGTCTGAGCCCCTGGTTGCCGCAGGCGTTAAGGGTGCTGCCGAGTGCGCCAGTGCGTTGCTGGGCGGCGGTGCTGGAACTGGGGGTCTTTCCCGCCGCCATCGGCTATGCGGCCTGGGCGTTCGTGGTCGGCCATATGGGCGCGGCGCGGGGGGCGGGGTTGCTGTATCTGCTGCCGCCGGCGACGCTGGTGCTGGCCTTTTTCCTGACTGGTGAAATCCCCAGTGTGCGTACCTTGCTGGGTGGCGCGATTGTCATGGCGGGGGTAGTGATCACCAATACGTATGGGCATCCGGGGCGGATGGGGAAGGCCGGGCATTAAGGCGCCGATTGAATTCCCTGTGAGCCCAGCAAGCTGAAGCAACGAGGTTTTTCGACAGGTGCGCCGGCCGAAGAATTGCTCATGCGGAAGATGGAGACGGTATGAAGTTTTGCGTGGTGGGTGCGGGCTTTAGCGGCGCTGTTATTGCCAGACATCTGGCTGAGGCGGCCCACGCGGTGGTTGTGGTGGATGAACGGCCGCATGTGGGTGGCAATTGTCATACCGAACGGGATGCGGAAACGGGCGTGATGGTCCATTGCTACGGACCCCACATCTTTCACACTGCGCATGAACGTGTATGGCGCTACATACAACGGTTTGGTAATTTTCGCCTTTATACCAATCGTGTGAAGGCCATCTCGGGCGGGCATGTCTATTCGCTTCCTGTCAATCTGCTGACGATCAATCAGTTTTTTGGATGCACCATGAGCCCGAAGGCAGCACGGGTCTTTATCGAAGCGAAGGCTGACCATTCCATTGTGAATCCGGTCTCTTTTGAGGAGCAGGCCCTCAAGATGGTCGGCCCGGAATTGTACGAGGCGTTTTTCCGTGGCTATACCCGCAAGCAGTGGGGCATTGATCCCGCAGAACTTCCAGCATCCATCTTGAAGCGTTTGCCGTTGCGCTTCGATTATGATGATAATTACTTTAGTCACCCATACCAGGGAATGCCCGAGGAAGGTTACACGGCTATCGTTCGAAATATACTGGATGTAAGCGGCATTGAAACAAGAATGAATTGCTCTTTCGAGTCGATTTCAAACGATTTCGATCATGTGTTCTATACGGGCCCGATCGATCGATATTTCAATTTTCGGATTGGTCATCTGGCATACAGAACCCTGGATTTCGAACGTTTTGTCGAAGAAGGAGATTACCAGGGAACCGCAGTCGTAAATTATTGCGATGAAGAGGTTCCTTACACGCGTATAACCGAGCATAAATATTTTGCACCGTGGGAAAAAGACGGTTTTTCAAAAACGGTATGTTTTCGCGAATATAGTCGGTCTGCACACAAGAAGGACATACCCTATTATCCGGTCAGGCTTGTCAATGACGGGATACTGCTCGATAATTATATAGAGATGGCACGCGAGCAGAAGAATGTTTCTTTTCTTGGGCGCCTTGGCACATATCGCTACCTGGATATGGATGTGACCATCAAGGAAGCGCTGGATGCATGTAATGTGATCGATCGTGCTCTCCAGTCTCCGGAATTCTCTCTGCCGACTTTTTTTGTCGATCCTCATTGAGGGACTCAAATGTCAAGCAGTAGCCCTCTTCGTCAAGAAAGAGAGAGGTGGGAAAGAATTCTGGTACAGATGTTCATGCGATATTGGATAATGCGAGTCGAAAATGAAGAAGTTTTTTATCAGTCTGGACAGGACGCCTGAGCGTACCGAACGCTTCCTGAGCGCCAATGCGCATATACGGGATTTTATCAAGGCGCCTGGTATCGACGGTTCCTTGTTGAATATCGATGATTTGAGAGGGAAAGGCTTCATACAGGAAAGCTGCAGGTTTACGCAGGGGGCCGTAGGGTCCGGTCTGACGCATGTCGCGTTATGGGGGAATGTCGCGCAATCGGGTATTCCCGCGCACATCTTCGAGGACGATGCGTTCCTGTGCGGAAATTTTGAGCAGGAGAGCCGCCGGATCATTGCGGGCCTGCCGGAGGACTGGGATATTATCCTGTGGGGAAACAATTCGGATACCGTCCTGCAATTCGAACTTCTGCCCGGCATTACCCGATGCATTGCCACCTTTTCTCAGGAGTCTGTCCGGGCAGGCATTCATTCGTTTGGTGAGATGAACGTATCGTCTCTGCCATTTCGGCTTGATCATACATTTGGAATCTGCGGCTACGCGATTTCGCCCCTGGGGGCGGAGAAGATGATCAGGTGTTGCCTGCCGATGCAGACGATCAATATCACCTATCCTTCCCTGGATAGCCGGATCATTCCGGCGAGTTCGATCGATCACCTGATGAATATGCATTATCGGGAAATGAAGGCTTATACGTGCTTGCCGCCATTGTGCCTGACCGATAACGAGTCGGCACAGAGCCTGAACAAATAGCACAAGAATTCATATTTCACTCGAAGGACAAAGGCTCGGTCGGCTCCTTTGTGGGGGATTTGGAAGAGGGGGCCTCGTCCGTACATATGTCAGTTCCGGCGGTGATCGGTCATCGCGTCATGCCGGGTCTATTTTGTGCTTGCCCATGCCGGTCTTTTTTGCGAAAGGCGGAAATTTCCGGCATGAGATCAGTGTTGCAAGTATATCGTAAATGCTCGGATCGGCCAGGATAGGGTGTGTCAAGTGAGCGCTTTGCAATAATCCAGTACGCGGGCGATTGCTTTGTCGTTTTCTCCATCTTTGTTGAGGTTCCATAAGGACGGTCCCGAGTTTCCTGTTCCGGGGAAAACTTCAGCCTCCCACCTCTCCGGAGAGGGGGCAATCGATACCGGAATATTTTTCATCAAGGTGTAAAATTTCAAGACAATATCATCCTGGAATGGCGCCTGCCTCCGCAGGGCAGACAATGTTTCCAAATCACTGAGATGGCTGGAATGGTAAAGAATACCATCTCTGCCCGTTGGAAAAAACATCAGAGATGGTTTGCTGAACTCTCCCCCACCACCGAATTTCTCGATAAAAGAACTATTGATAAGTGGCCACGTATTATATGGAAGGATACGCCCATTATCGACCAGCAAAAGGCGACATCTATAGGCGGAGATTGATTTGTGTTCCGCGGCAGATTTTATCAGGCCCTCCAGCCAACTGTTCGGATATATGACATCATCATCAGCAGTTGCCACCCAGAAATTCGAACCGGAATAGCGTTCAAGGGTTGGTAGTATTTTTCGATATGGTCCAAAATTCGTACAGTAATTGAGTTCGATTCTTCCGTCAGCAATAGCTTTTCGGATGAATGGTGATAAGTCGCTTTCTGAAATTCCTAAATCCTCAAGAAATGGTTCCCTGGAAATATTAAATATTATTTTGTCTGCGCGAAGGCTTTGAGCCAGCAGGCTATGAATTACCCTGTCGGTATCGCCTATTCTCGATGAAATCGAAGTAAAGGAGATATAAATTTTGTTGTTTTCGATGGAGTGCATGTTCATATACATTCACGCTGCGGAAATAAAAATGGGCGCATCATCTTTGGAAAAAATCATAAAATCCGAGAATGACGTATTGTTTTGATTGTTTATATCAAAAGTATATTTGTTCGGAAGATAAGCCTTTAATGTCCACCCTTGAATATTTTCCTTTACAAAGTTGGTAACATGCCGATGGCGAACATGTTCGGCCGGCCATTCTGCATCGACGTTGCTAGTATAAATAATGACATATTTCGTTGATCGGTTGAATAGTTCATTCATATATTCTATGAATACATTATCTTCGACAAGATGGAAGATCACGTCCAAAGACAATACCAGTTCTGCAGACACTGCTCTGTCGAGAAATTCGGATCTGAAAAATGTATAATTGCTTGAGCTGAATTTTCTTCTGCAATTCTGTAGAGTAGTCTCGGATATGTCAACGCCGATATACGAGGCGACGGGAGTCATGAGACCCAACTGATTCCCGTCGCCACAGCCGAGTTCCAGAACGGATGAAACACGATTGAGAGACAGGAAGGCGTTCAGGATGTCAGCCTTGTAGGCCGCCAGACGGCCATAGGATCCAGAACCGGAATGTCCATTTTCGTTGTAACGTCGTTCCCAATAGGTTTTCGATGAAAATGAGTTCATGGCAGGTATCCTTGCATATGTTCACGGAGTTTGGCCGCCGCTGGTGGACGGGGGTAAGGGTTGGCGCTTGGCATTCCGGTCTGGATCAGAAAAGCCGTTGCTTTGCAGCATATTCCGGCGGCGAGATATGGTCGAGATCTGAGTGGACGCGGCCTTTCTCATGCAGGTTCGGGATGTGAGCGTTCTGCCCTCTTCCTTCCGTATCGGCCTGACGGAGGTATGATAAAGAAGATGAGCTTGTCTTCGCATGCCCAATCGTTGGAAAGTAAGAAATGTCGATAATGGGTTGACGGAAAAAAAATTTACTTTAAAAATGTATATTTACATATGTCAGACATTTTTTGAATGGAGATTATTATTATGACAACGATCGAACAGATCGATCGACGTTTTCCGAGTGATCATAGTCGGCAGGTAGACGCCGAATACTATATTCATGAACTTGCCACATCGGATCATATCGATTTTATGGATCTTGGTGCGGGGGATGGGCGGTCCTATGACGTGGCCAGCCAGGCATTCCCGGACCTGGCCTGGGTTGGTGTCGATATCGCCGATAGCCCGGAGGTGGTGTCGCGCACCCGCACCGACTGTAATTTCCGTACTTTCGATGGTATAAATCTGCCCTTCTCGAACAATAGTTTCGATGTTGTTTATTCGCGGCAGGTTTTCGAGCACGTAAGATATCCTGAGGCGCTGTTGCGCGAGGTCGCGCGCGTACTGAGACCAGGTGGCTTTTTCATTGGTTCAGTATCGCAAATGGAGCCATTTCATTCCAACAGCCTCTGGAATTTCACCTATTATGGGTTTGCCGTGTTGGCGGATTCCGCCGGTCTTTCGTTAAGCGAGTTCCGTCCGGGGATCGATGGCATCACGCTCACAACACGGCATTTTGCGTTGTTTGGTCTTGCCCAGGATATGCGTGGGATCTTTGCGTCCATGTTTTCCGCAGATTCCCCAATCAACGTGCTGATCGGAAATATTTTCTCTGGCCGCCGCTGCTCGGTTTCCGAAGTGAACCGGACGAAGACGACTTACTGTGGTCATTTATGTTTTCAGTTTCGTAAGCCTGTACATGGAGTTTTTTGAGATCGCGGGAAGTTTTTCATAAAAGTAATCGAAGTTCTCTTTTGCGTCGTCAACGTTCTCTGGGAGGTTCGGATCTGCGGAGGGTTTACGCCGGCAAAACGTCCGAACATCGCAACTGGCCGCCCATGGCCGCCTTCTGATCGGATTGGGTGATGCGGCCGGTCTGCATCGGAAAAAATGCCTCTTTGCCGGATCTTGCCGTGAGGGCATGCTGCCTCAGTCGGCGGGGCCGATCAGCGACAACACAAGACAACAGAATGGAACGCGTGAGAGCTTATTTCAGTCGAAAACCTGTCTCAATGGACGGAGAACCTCCCAGATCGTCGATGATACGTGGCTTTCAAGGCCGGTTGGTATTACGGTGTAAAAATTTCAAAAAAGACCTGATGAGCGAATTCTTGGCAGTGTAGATTTCTTTGAGATACTTCCCATTGAGAGCGTCTGTCGACATCGCTCATGTAAGATGAAATTTCCCGGCCATTCTTCTCGGCATCATGCGGGTTCCTGACAATAATCTTGTCAAAAATAGCAAATTTCGCTCTCCGATTGGAGCCTAGATAATGACAGAATCGCCAATCTATTCCCCAGCCTGCCATCTCTCCATCATAGATGTTCAGGAAATCTATCAAGTCCTGACTCTTGAAGAGAGGGCAGGTGACTTCGATAAAATTGACGATTCTGATCAGGAGTTTCTCTTTTTCGATCACCTTTGTGATGTCATGAGAAATCTTCCCATCCGCACTGAAGGCGGGTTGGGAAACGGAAAAATCAAAAGTGGATGCAATATTGAAGAGAACGTCGGCATTACCCTGAACGAATTCAATATCGTCGTCGATAACCCAAATATAGTCGTATCCAGAAAGTATATTCGGTTGTGTTGAAAATATTTTCTTTAAATTCTGAAATTTTGACCCTTTCATGATGAATGCCAAATCCGAAAGGGCGGAGATGTCTCTATATTTTTCTACGGAATTGCCGTAAAATGCGACGATGAGATCCCAGTTTCGTTCTCTCTGGTTAAATAGAAGTTTTTCTATTCCGTTTTTGTCGCCGGCACTGGTGAAAATACAGTATTTTCTTTTTTCTTTTCCGGAAGGAAGGAAGTTTCTATTCATCTCTTATGGTCACCTGGTCAAATTCTATATTCTGAACAATGAGTTGGCGTAAATACTATCACGTTTCGAATGGATTGAAAGTCCCTTCATAAAGAATATTATAAAAACAAGATCTACAATCCGCTGAGAGCGGTGGATTTTCTATCAACGATTGGTTTCCAGAGGCGGCATGGCTCAATGTTCCGTCGAGCGGAACGGCCGATAGATGCCAACGGATAGGACTGTCCCTGGCGGTTCCATGATTGGCGATCCCGACGTGCACTGACCGCCCGATCGTGGGGGATGTCCAGCCGCACCCGACCGGCAGCCGTCAGCACCGTCTTCTGCCCGTAGCCATTGCGGCAGTTCAGGCGACCAGCCAGAACGACGGGAAGCGAAGCGGGTTTTCACCGACGCAGCCTGGATCAAGATCCGATAGGGCCTGGCGTCAACCGATTTTGATGCCCACGCCTCGTTCGAAAATTTCCGTCTCGCGAGGGGCGAGAGAGTTTTTCCATAAGACTATTTTATTTTTATTGATGTCTTCCCGGGTATTTGTGGGCGGAATTTCTCCGCTGTCTATGTAGTGTTTGCGCCAGAGGGTTGTGTAGTTGACGGTTTTGCTATCGACGAAGGCGATATTCAAGCCTTTTTGTTTCAACGCGGTCCAGAAAACACGATCTCCCGCGATGCTGAGTTCCTGTGGGATCAGAGAGAAGATCGACAGCGTGTAATACGAACCGGGGAAGTAAAATATGCAGCCCGTATCAACATGGACCTGAACATCGTCTTCCTTGACGTTGAGTATCTTTCCATCTTCACGTCGGAAGGTTCGAGACGTGATGATGCAATCGCATAGGTCCTCGCCAAAAACTCTTTTGGCCTGTTCGATGCATGTTTCTATATGGCGACCGTCCAGCCAATTGTCTGAATCGCAAAAACAAAAGCCATCATAGCGTTCGCAGGCGGCCAGATTGGCGCCAATGCTTCTGGGAGTATTGCCATAATCGCCGTGATTTTTGTCCAGAATGATGATTCTGGCATCCAGAAGAGTAAGGAAATCCCTATATTTTCCGTCGCATACAATAATGTGGTCGGTTTTCAAGGTTTGATTTCCGACGGAATCATGACATCTTTTGATGATGTCAAAATCTTCTCCATTATATGCTGTAATGACGGCATACTTTTTCATGATATCACCAACCAGAGAGGCTTTGTGAGAATGAATATATCATTCTTGGGAAAAGTAAATGGAAATTAACATTTATATCGCCCTCGATGGGCCCGCGTGAAACGGGACGATGCATATCGATCGCTTAGTCCGTCTTATTCGGCGTATTGTGGTTTTGTCAGCGACTCGATCGGTGGACGTGGTTGAGCCGGTTACGGCGCAGTTTCGGAACTGTGCCTCGGCCGCTCGGACCCGGATATCATCGGCTGTGTCATCGTGCAGTCGGTTGGGCACATATGATGGATGGCGCTTGGGCCGGCTGCCCTTGTCCGCAGTCGATGTCTCCAGGCAGGTTTTCGGGTGGATTTCTGGAGGCTTATGATTGTATTTTTCTGGGTATCGTTATAAAATTAAAGAGAATATGTCATGTAACGGCACTGAAATTTTTGTCCGAGGTGTAAATTGTGCAATATATCTTTCATAATAACGACATTCAATTCTGAAAATCACATACGAACGACGGTGAATAATATAAAATGTCAGAGTGGATGTGCTTTATATAGAAATGATGTGGAAGTTTTATTTATAGATGATGGATCGTCGGACGCAACGCCAAATATATTAAGAGACAGTTTTCTTGATTATGATAACGTCAGGATAATCAGAAACGATCAGAATCAAGGGGCCGGGTATTCCAGAAATATCGGCTTGGAGCATGCGTCAGGGCGTTACGTATTGTTCCTGGACTGCGATGACATCTATCATCCGGATATGTTCGATTTGTGTGCGCGTCTCGCATCCTGCATTGATATTGATATCCTGTTTTATAAATCCGTGAGAGTGGATCTAAGAATCAACATTGAAAGCGGGGTTCATTATCCTATTTTTGACAAATTCAAGGCAGGAGAGATTTTTTCGGCGTGTGACATCAGGGAACATGTTCTGAACAGTGCGACTTGGTGGTCGTGGGATCGTCTGATCCGCAGGGAGTTTATCAACGGGCAAAATATCAGGTTTCAGGAAATAAGGTCGAGCGAAGATCTTTTTTTTAATGCGTCGTTATTTATGCTTGCGGATAAAATTTCCTATATAGATAATTTTTTGATCCATCATGTTGATAACAGGTCTGGTTCCGTCAGTAACAGTCGGGAGAAGAGCTTTGATTGCTGCATTCTTGCTGTGGAGAAGGTGAAGGAATTTCTTTTGGAAAAGAATTTGTATTTTTCAAGAAGAGTAGATTTTTTTGACTATATCATTGGATTCTTGAATTGGCATTTGGAATCCATCAACGGGAATGCTTATTTCCCTTTGTTCGATATGGTGAAGAAATATCTTTTGGAAAATATTGATGGGCTTGATGGAATTCGTCCTGAAAATAGGGAAACATATGCCCTCATATCAAAAACGCAATCATTCGAATATCTGTCATATCTGAAGTCAAAGTTCTACCTTGAGCGGGAAGTATACAAAATCACCAATGAATATCTCAGAAAGAACCTGAAGGGCGAAAACGGATAGGAAATCGAATACGGGTGCGGATGCTCCCGGATCAATCGAACAGTTCATGCCTCATGGAAAAGCCAACGATGTCAGCCCGTTAAGGGAACTCTCTTCGGCCGGATCACGTCTCTGGGGATGCCACCGAAATTCTGCAAACGTTGAAGGACGCGAAACGGTCGAGATAGGGCTTTGCCCCTCTGACCCGGAACGCGCGTCGGAGGGGGCGTGACGGGCGTTTCTTCCGGGTTCGCGGTGGGCAACGCTGCTCTATTGCCCTGATTCGGAAACGCACGACCCTGGCTGCCGCATTGGGGTATCGGGGTCGCTCACGTTCCCGGTCTACCTTTGGATACGATTCCGGAAGAGCTGCATGGCTTCGTCCCGATAAAAGAAATAGATCGTCTTCAGCGGATGATTCGATGTCTCTTTCCACGGTTTCTCTTCGCCCGTGAAATGGATCAGCGCCGGATTTTCTGCGGCGGCCTTTTCTTCCGTGGCAGAATATGCACAATCGATTTCATTGTTTCCATATATTCTGGACCCGACGTTCCAGCGCAGGGGGAGAAGATATATATCATCCTTGAAGGAAATATTGAGGATATCCTGGTCTTGCAGGGTAACGTTCCTCATGTTCTTCGAGAAGGATTCTATGTAGAGGAATCTCAGATTTTTATACTTTTCTTTCGCTTTTTTGATCTCGAATATGAATACTCCCGCGTTGATATAATTTTTGTTGTGCAGGCGGCCGAAGAGTTTGCGGGATTGTGTCAGGCCGCCTTCATCGGCGCAGCCGGCGATGATCTTGTCGCCAAGATCCGTATTCCAGAGCTGGGTTATATCGTCGCAGATCACGGTATCAAGATCGACATAGATCAGTCTTTCCACTTCAGCGGGAAGAAAGTCCTGTATGATCAGTCGATAATATGTGTTCTTGCTGATATGGGCCCTGTTTTTTGGGAAAACATCGGGTAGGGGATCGTTTTCCACATCGTAGAATCTGAATGAAACGTTCGGGAACGTCTTTTCGATATTCGAAATATTCCGTTCACCCAACCTGTTGTCGTGGATGACGTGGAAAGACATCTTTTCGGGGTTTTTTGAATTCTTTGTCAGGGAATGGATGGATGTAACGGCCTGTTCCATATACGCATCGTCGAACGAGATGACGATATGCATTGTTCCGCCATATCCGACAGGCGATTCTGCTTCCTCATTCCGGGATTCGGATCTTGTTTTTTTGAACAGGAAGGAAAAATCATAGGTCTTCGCGAAATTCGGCAGAGAGATCTGACCGGCATGATAAATACGTTTTTTTTCGCCGAACAGATGTTTCTTCATGACGAATATATTGCTTAATCTCTCGGCAAGGAATCCGAAGACTCTTTTCTGGTAATAATCATAATATGTCGTGTCGATGGTTTTTTCGACCTCGAAGAGAACGGGGAAAATGAAATTGCAATATTCGTCAAATAGATCCTTCCCCATGAGGAGCATATTGCCAAAAAAACAGAAATCGAGTCCCAGGGAGAGACGGCTGGCCTCATAATAGTCTTTATGGGTATTTTTGATGATCGAAAGGGTCGTTTCCAGGTCGCTTTCGAAATGATTGAGGCGATAGTTTTCGTATAATGTCTGCCCGCTGGCGGGGGAGCCGACCTGATGAACCTTGCATAATGGAGATGTGATGATGTCATGATTTTTGCAAATTTCCTCTATATACTGGGAGCAATAAAGAAGAAAATCGATGTTTTTATCGAGAAGTAATGTTTTGTTTGCAGAATCTTTTGCGAAATTCATGTAACGACGATAGTGGTTTATTCCGACGTAATCATGATTCGTATTCTTCCATATCCAGTAAATGGCGGTCAGTTCGCACCATTCCCTGTTTTTGTGAGAGATGTTTTCTCCCGTATCGTCGCCGATTATTCCATTGATATTGTGAGCGGAAATGGCTTTTCCAACCTGGATCGGCTCAAAAAATTCATTCCTGAAAATCGGACCCTCTTTATGGTGGCATACGTAAATCTTGATATCCATTTCCGTCTCTATTTTAATAGGTCTGCCCAACTGAGGTTCTGTTTGTAGCAGAAGATCGCAAAGTTTATTATGGCGATCTTTCTGTAATCCAGCAACGGCGCAATACGCTTTGGCGGACACGCCATACGTGAATTGCCGCATGGAACGCTGTCTCGACCATCGGCCTCGAGAAATCCGGCCCGGAACCGCGCGTTGGTGCGCATGAAGAGCCAGAGAGGGCTATGCCTGACATATATTTGGAATGTGGGAAATACATAGGACCGGCGTGTCGGATCGTCTTCGAACCGGCGGGCACTGCGTAAAGGTGGTGGGCGGTTCATCACTGGCGGCCCAGTCGGGTGGCCATCCCGGCGGCGCTTCCGGCCTGTCGGAGGATCGGAGGCGCCGCCGGGATGGGATCAGATGTCCTCGTCTTCTTCCTCTTCCTCGCCATCGTCGCCGTAGACCGGCTCGACGGTGATGGTGTCGTTGTTGCCGGCGCGGAGGGTCTCGGCGTCACGCTCGGCCTCTTCCTCGGTCTCGTACAGCTTGCCGTCGTCCGGGTCGTCGTTCCAGCCCGCTTCCGGGTCCCAGAACTGGACTTCGTCGTCGCCGATCTCCTTGATCACGAGATAGCCGACGATCACGTCGTTTTCGTCTTCCATGATGTCCCCCCTTCTTCCTGCTGGACGGCCGACGTATGGACGAAGCCGCCAAAAAAGGAAGGGAAAAAATGCCGCGACGGTGATGCGGGCGCGGGTTCCCCGGTTTATGACAGTGTTTATGACAGTATGGATACGCTAGGCAGGCCAGGAGAAAGTGCCTAAGAGCAAATGATGGTTGCGATGCGTGACAGGGGAGCGAGGTGGCGGGCCGCATGGCCGCTGGTCCTGCTTGCGCTGGTCGCGCGGCTGGCGCTCGGCGGGCTGGCGAGCCCGCAGGCCGCGTTCGACGATCCGCTGGCGCAACTGGCCGGCCTGTCGGTGTTCTGCGACAGCGGTCATCCTGTGACGCCGGGCCCCGATGGGTCGCATCATGGCGAGGGGCATGCGGACGGGTTCGTCCTGCTTGCCGAGGCGCTTGATACGCCCGCCCTGACGGTGGGCGGTGCCGCTTTCATGGTCCGCGCCGTCGTCGCAAGCGGGATGGGCTGGGTGTTTCCGCCCGTGCGCGGGCCGCCCTTCCAGCACCGTTTCAGCCTTTACCCCCAGGGGCCGCCCGCTCAGGCCTGAGGGCCTGATTGACGATTTGTGCTGGTGTCCTGCGCGCGTTTTCTGTGCTCCGCGGCGACCGGCCATCGAGGCTGCTTTCGCTTGCCGCCGCGTATTTCCAATCAGGCTCGACATACGTTCCCGCGACCCCTGCGCCTCTGGCGCGGTGGGTTTTCGTATCGTTCTTTCAGGTCTGAGTCGATGCCTATCAGAATCATCCATACCCGCCTGCCGGGTGCGATGGCCAGCGCGCTGGTGCTGGCGTGCGGCCATGCCGCGTTTGCCCAGTCGGCCGAAACGGACCATCACGCCGCCACCCCGCCCGTGCGGCAGCCCGCCAAGCGTTCGGTCCCGGTCGTACCCGTGGCGCCGCCGGCCGAGCGGATTACCGTGACGGGCTCGGCCCGCGGGCCGGCGACCATCCGGCCGGCCGGGCAGACGACCTACAGCGCCGAGCGGAGCAGCTTTGCCAACCAGGTCGGGCAGAGTGTGGCCGATATGGTCGTGACCGTTCCCGGCGTCAGCTTCGTCGCGGGGAACGGGCCGCGCGATGTCGTCGTTTCGGTGCGCGGGTCGGGAGACCGGCAATCCTATGGGCTGAAGAATATCCAGGTGCTGGAGGATGGGTTTCCGGTCACGCAGCCGGACGGCACGGCGCGGTCGGACCTGATCGATCCGCATGCCTATGACGGTGTCGATGTCTTCCAGGGGCCGGCCTCGACCGTGTACGGCAATTACGCGATCAATGGCGCGATCAATTTCCGCACCCGGAATGGCGCGGATATCCATGGGCTGGAGCTGGGGTCGGATTTCGGCAGTTTCGGCATGTTCAACAATTACGTCACGCTGGGTGTCGGCGGCCGAGCCTATGATCTGATGGTCTTTGGCAGCGATGTGCGCGGCAATGGATTTATCGCCAACAGCCGTTACGCGACCTCGACCGAGAATGCGCGGCTGCGGGTCAATGTGACGGACCGGGACCGGCTGATCCTGAAATTCATCAACAACGTCACCGACGCCTTCCTGCCGCTGCGCCTGTCGCTGGAGCAGTATCGTCTTAATCCGTACCAGCAAGGGTGTGCCGTGGCCGCGAATGCGGCGGCGGGGTGCGCCACGGTGAATCTGCTGGTCAACGGCCGGTATGGTGCGACCGTGGCCCGCACGCCGCAGCAGGCGGGGCTGGGCCGGTTCGACCGGCGGACCATCGTCGGGCTGCGCTGGGAGCATGATTTCGACAGCCGGACCACCTGGCGCAACCAGTTTACCTACGACCAGCGGCATATCGACCAGCCGACTTCGGTGGCCAGTTATGTCGGGCCGTACAATTCCTATAATGTCAGCACCGATGTGACGAACCGCGCGCGTCTGGGGGCCACGAACTTGACGACGTTCGGCGGCATCAGTTTCGATGATCTGGATTTCGGATCGCAGGTCTATAACGTCACGCCCGCAGGCGGGGCGACGCGGGGCGGGCTGAACGGGACCTCTTATGGGCATCAATGGAATCTCGGTGCTCGTTTCCAGGAGGATTGGCAGTTCGCGCCGCAGTGGCATGCGGTGATCGGGCTGGGTGGCACCTACTCCGATCTTGGAGCGATCCAGAACCTGTACCGGTATGGCCCCACCGGGCAGAGCGTGACCGCGATCACGGCCAATCGCTTCTTCTTCAACCTGGCGCCGGAGGCGGCGCTGGTTTATGCGCCGGATCGGGACTGGACGCTGCATGCGCGCGTCGGCACCGCCTATGCCACGCCGACGACGTCGAACCTGTTCGTGACCCCGCAGGGGAATTACGGCAACAACACGCATCTGAAGAGCGAGACCAGCGTGGGGGTCGATCTGGGGGGCGAGTGGCATCCGTTTGCCGGGGTCGATGTGCAGGCGACGGGGTTCTACGAGTTCTATCGCAATGAACTGGTCAGCCAGTCGGCCGGGGTCAATACAGTCAGCGCCTTTACGTTCAACGCCCCGGCATCGGAGCATCGAGGGGTCGAACTGGGGGCGGAATGGACGCCGCTGCGCCGTGCCCTGCCGGGAGGGCGGATCAGGCTGAGCTATACATATGATAATCAGGTCTACACGGATTACACCGAAATGATGTCCGGCAGCGGGCTGTCGCGGGCGTTCGATCGCAGCGGCAAGAATATTCCCGGCGTGGTTCCGAATTTTCTGAATGCCCGTTTTCTCTACGATCAGCCCGATGGGCCGCTGGAAGGGCTGGGCGGCTATGCCGAGGTGACCTGGCGGAGCGATTACTGGCTGGACAATGCCAATCGCCTGCGCGCGCCGGCCTATCAACTGGTGAACCTGGAGCTGCATTACGATCCGCCGAAACGTCTCGGCTGGGTGCACCGGCTGCATACCTATATCGAGGTGCAGAATCTTGCCAACCAGACTTACGCTGCCGGGGCGACGAACATTGCCGACGTGCTGCTGGCCGATGGCACGCAGGCCGGGGCGGCGGTTCTCGCGACCCGGACCGGGTCGATCTATGCCGGGTCGCCGCGTGCCGTCTTCGGCGGCGTGCGTGTGCATTTTTGAAGGGGGAGCGGCGCATGCGTGAGGGGCGATCCGCCTTCTGGCCCGACTATCGGACGATCTGGCGCTGGCATATGCTGGCGGGATTGTTCTGCCTGCCTTTCGTCGCCTTGCTGGCGCTGACGGGGGCGATCTATCTGTTCAAGCCGCAAATCGACGATCTGATCGACTGGCGTTACGACCATCCGGCCGTGACGGGGGCGCCGGCCGCGCCTTCGGCGGAGGTGCGGGCAGCGCTGGAGGTGGTGCCGGGCAGCCGGTTCATGGCCTATGAACTGCCGCGCCCGGGACATGGCGCGGCCCGAATCATTGTCCTGCGGGGCGGTGAGGCGATCCGGGTCTATGTCGATCCGTCGTCGCTGACCGTCCTGAAGCAGGTGGCGGAGGAGGCGCGGTTCGAGCGGCTGGTGTTCAAGCTGCATGGGCAGTTGCTGCTGGGCAATGTCGGGTCGGTCATCATGGAGATGGTCGCGTCCTGGACCATCGTGCTGATCGTCACCGGCCTGTATCTGTGGTGGCCGCGGGGGCGCAGCGGGCTGGCGGGCGTTCTCTATCCGCGCCTTGGCCTGGCCGGGCGGGCGCGGTGGCGCGACCTGCATGCCGTGAGCGGAGTCTGGCTGTCTCTGGTCCTGGCGCTGTTCCTGGTGTCCGGCCTGCCATGGTCGTTCGTGTGGGGGCATGCGCTGCAATCGGTCGAGCAGCGGGTGGGGCGGCTGATGACGGTGCAGGATTGGGAGATCGGTGCCGTTCCGGTGCGGGACACCATTGCCGGGCATCGGGTCGCGGCCCATGCCGACATGGATGGCAGGGCCGGCATGCCGGGCATGGCGATGGGCGGCGGGCAGGCGGTCGCGCCGGATGGTCTGGCCGGGCTCGATGATGTGGTGGCGACGGGCGCGCGGCTGGGGCTGTCGGCGCCCGTGCTTGTCACGCCACCGGCGGCGGTCGGGGCGGCGTGGCAGGTGCGGTCGGATACGCAGGATCGGCCGCTTCGAGTAAGTGTGCAGGTTGCCCCGGATGGAACCGTGCTGTCGCGGCAGGATTTTGCGGGCAAGGGGCTGGTCGATCGTGCCGTCGGCTATGGCGTGGCGGCGCATGAGGGGCAGTTGTTCGGCTGGCCCAATCAGGTGCTCAACCTGCTGGTGGCCGGGGGACTGGCGACCATGAGCATTGCCGCGACCATTTTGTGGCTGCGGCGGCGCCCGCCGGGCGGCTGGGGCGTGCCGGCCGCCTCGCCGGGACGGCGCGTGGGCGTCGGTGCCGTTACGGTGATGGCTCTGCTGGGCGTATTGCTGCCGGAATTGGGGATATCGCTTTTGCTGCTGGCGGTGGCGGCATGGGTGACGGGGCGCCGCGTTCGGCCTTGATGGAAATGAGGCACCGAAGCACCGGAAACGCGCGTCGGATCGCCGCCAGCGCGCGGGTCCGCTCAGGTTCTCAGGACGGTGCGTAGCCGGTCGGCTATGGCCTGGGGGCTGGAATCGACCGGCAGCATTGCCGCGAGGCGGTTGTTGCCGTCCATCAGATAGAGAACCGAGCTGTGGTCCATCAGATAGGCGCCGTCGGGGACGCCCGACATGGACGGGTGGCGGTGGGCCAGGACGTGGAATTCGGCGAGGACCGGCTGGATCTGGGCGGAGCTGCCGGTCAGCCCGACGATGCGCGGCGAGAAATGGGCGACATAGTCGCGCACGACCGAGGGGGTATCGCGTGCCGGATCGACGGTGACGAAGACCGGCACGACCGATGCTGCGCGGGGGCCGAGCTGGTCGAGCGCCGTGGTGACGGTTGCCAGCGTCAGCGGGCAGACATCGATGCAATGGGTGTAGCCGAAATAGATCAGCGTGTAGTGGCCGTGGAAATCGGCCTGGGTGACGGCGCGGCCCTGTTCGTCGGTCAGCGCGTACGGTCCCCCGATGGTGGCATGGGGGCGGTCCAGGACCAGCGTGCGCAATCCGGCGGCCGCCAGCAGCAGGCCGCATGCCGCCGCGCCGAGCAGCGCCATGCGTGTGCGGTGTGGGGCCCGAGACGGCGGGGCGGTGCGGGGGGGCGGTACGGTCTTTTTCGGCATGCCTCTTGCCGTTGGTGGCGATGGTGGAGCGCACCTTACTGATTTTTGCGGCGGATCGCGACTCCCGTTACCGATGCGAGGGCCGGAGGTGGCGACGCCCTGTGACACTCCAGTGCCTTGACGAGGGGGCAGGTTTGGCCAGGGTTCCGGCACTGGCCGTTGCGGTGTCGATGCTCTCGGCCCGTGCCGGCCGGCGGGTAGTGTGGATGAAGCCCAGCGGGCCGCGGACCGGGCCGGCATGGGCTTTCCGCATCATCGATCCTCAGTCTGTGATTCCTTCCTGAATTTTCAGGTCCTTTCGTGACAGTTTGCCGATGAGCGTCTTGGGCAGGGAGTCGCGAAGAACGATTTCGCGCGGGCGTTCGATCTTGGAGATATACTGCTCCAGGTGGGTTGCGAGGTCGGCCGGTGTTGCCGTGGAATTGGGGCGCAGGGTGACGAACGCCTTGGGTGCCTGGCCGCGATAGGGGTCGGGGACGCCGATGACGAGGGCCTCGAGCACCGCCGGATGGCGGTGAAGGGCCTCTTCGATGACATGCGGATAGACGTTGTAGCCGCCGCAGATGATGATGTCCTTGAGGCGATCGACCAGGAAGAGATAGCCGTCCGCATCGAGATAGCCGACATCGCCGGTGCGGAAATAGCCGTCCGGCGTGAAGGCGGAGGCATTTTCATCGCTCTTCCAGTAGCCGGACATCACTTGCGGACCGCGTACGCAGACTTCGCCTTTTTTCATGGGGGGAAGGCGAAGGCCGATATCGTCGAGGCTGCGGATCTGGAGGTCGGTATGGATGACCACCTTGCCGCAGGAGCCATCGCGGACGCCATGGAGGGGGGTGAGGGTGAGGACCGGTGAGGTCTCGCTCAGACCGTATCCCTCGATGATCGGGCATCGGGCCGTTTCCTCGAAGCGCTTGCGCAGGGCGACGGGCAATGGCGCGCCGCCGGAAATGATGGCGCGCATATGAGCGAACAGGTCGGGGGAGAGATCCTGATCGCGGAGCAGCGCGGTCAGGATCGTCGGCACGATGGGCATGAGCGCGATCCGGACCCGGCGCATGGTGGCGAGCGTGGCATGCGTGTCGAAGCGCGGCAGCAGCACGATTTCGCCGCCGCGTTCGATCGTGAGCAGCATGACGGCCATCAGCGCGAAGACATGGAACAGGGGCAGGATGGCCAGTGTGGTCGGTGGCTCGCGCAGGGCGTCCTGCGCCATGTCCTTGACCTGTTCGATATTCGCCAGGAGATTGCCGTGGGTGAGCTTGGCGGCCTTGGGAATGCCCGTGGTGCCGCCGGTGAATTGCAGGACGGCGATATCGTGCTGGGGGTCGATCGTCACATGTTTGGCCACCGTCTTGCTGTGGGCCAGCGTGTCGTAGGAGACGATGCGTTTGTCGGCCGGGAAATGGTAGATGTCCCGCCACTTCAGGACCTTGAACAGCGTCGACTTGATCGGCGGCAGCGCGTGCGAGAACGGGCAGACGACGATGCGCCGGACCGATGTGTTCTCGGCCGCCCGGTATGTGGGTTCGGCGATGGCGGCGATGTCTGACATCACCAGTACCGAGATGTCGGCGGTCTTCAGGATCTGGTGGACCTCATGCTGGACGTAGAGCGGGTTGAGGTTGACGACGACGGCGCCGATGCGCTGCACGGCAAAGAAGACGATGACGGAGTAAGGCGTGTTGGGCAGCGAGAGGGCGACGCGGTCGCCTCTGGAGACGCCGATATCGTTCAGGCCGCCCGCGACATGCTCCACCGCCTGGAAGAGGTCGCGATAGGTGAATTTGCGCCCCATGAAATCGATGGCCAGGGCATTGGGGCGGCGAAAGGTGGAGACGCGGAGAAGATCGAAGAGATCCTGTACCGCATCGCCTGATGCGGCATGACGCAGGATGGTGCTCTCGTTCATGGCATTCATGGGGAAAACCCTTCAATCGGGCGGGGGAGACCCTGGCGAGCGGGTCGATCCGGTAGCTCCCGCTATCGTTCAGAAATGCGTTCTCACACCGAAGGCGACGATGTTGGCGTAATCGTTGTAGGTGCCGACCAGGCGCCCCGAGGTTGTGGAGGCGGCATTGTCGATTTTGGGATTGGTGCCGAAGATGTGGGCGTAGGACAGGGTGAGGGTCACACGCTTGATGGGCGTGTAGTCCACGCCCACGCCCAGATCGAAACGATTGGTATCCGGCGTGATCGTGTTGCGGTTCTTCAGGGTTGTCGGGCTCTGGTCGTAGCTGAAGCCGCCGCGGATGAGCGTGGATTGCGATGCCCGGTAGGTGGCGCCGATGCCGCCGAACCAGCTATTGCGCCAGTTGACCGCGATCGATGTGCTGGCGCCGCCGGGGTGATCGGACACGTTGTTCAGCCCGTGCAGGAGGGACCAGTGTGTCCATTCTCCCTGCAGCATGATGGTCCAGCGCGGCGACAGGACCCGGGTGACGCCGAACGAGACGCTGTCGGGCAGAGTGACCTGCATGGCGCCGTGGCCGCTCTGGGCGATCAGCGACCCATTGACCAGCCGGTTGGCGGCCAGCAGCGGCGGGGGCGAGAATTGGGTGCGGGTGGAGAGATTGTACGTGATGCGCGACTGGTAGTTGATGCCGATCTGGGTTGCGTCATCGGGCTTGTACAGGATGCCGGCATCGTAGCCGAAGCCGAAGGCGTTGCCGGCCATGTCGACCGTGGTCGGCCCGAAGGCGTTCAGTGCGCCGAGATTGAGATCGCGCGTGAAACGGCCGGTGAGAAAGCCCATGCGCGGGCCGGCGCCGACCGAGAAATGCCTGTTGAAACGGTAGGAGGCCATCGCCCCGAGTTCGTAATCCGTGATCGAACTGACGAGGCTCTGATAGCGGCCGACCCAGTTGGACGGGTAATTGGCGCGCTGGCCGTAGGGGGTATAGAACCCGTAGCCGATCGCCCAGCGGGGATCGATTTTCAGGACGCCGTAGCTGGCGGCGGTGGCGGCATCGGTGATGCCGCGATTGCCCTGCACGCCCGGGGTGGTGATGCCGGGGCCCAGATAGTTCCGGCCGGAGAACCGGGCAACCGGACCGGCGTAGAACACGTTGCCCTGCAATTCGCTATAGTCGAGGAAGGACATGCCGGCGGGGTTCATCAGGACGGTCGAGGCGTCCCCCGCGCGGCTGACGGAGCCGACATAGGCGTTGCCCAGTGAAATCGCATCGGTCTCACGCAAGGCGAAGCCCGATGCGGCGGCCTGGTGGCCGGGGCAGAGCAATGTCTGGGTGATGAGGGCGCTGCATGCCATCAGTGTGATTTTCTTTTTCATTATTGACTGACCATCTCAGCATTCAAACCAAACATTTGGTAGGTTAATCGGACAATCGCGTCCCCCATGTCTCTGATCCGGGAAAACCATGAGCGCGGCCCCAGCGGCTTGCAAGAAAATTACGGCAGGAATCGGAAGCGGCGCGCTTCACACTCTCTCGATTGAAAAGCCGGAAATGACGGCGCCAAACGTCGGAAAAAGAAGGGAGTTCCGGCGGATGAGCGGATCGGACTGTTTTTTTGATGGGGAAACGACTGTCGGCGCGGCAGGCGCGCGGCCGGTCTTTCATGTGGGGGATGGCGGGATGGGTATTCTGTAGAACAATCGTTCGGTAGAATATGTCGCCGAAAAGGGCGGGAAGACCGGGTCGCCCCTATGGTCTTCCCGCTGGGGCTGGATTATCCGAGGGCCGCCGTGAGGGCGGGAACGATCTGGAACAGGTCGCCGACCAGGCCGTAATCCGCGACCTGAAAGATGGGGGCTTCCTCGTCCTTGTTGATGGCGACGATCACCTTGCTGTCCTTCATGCCTGCCAGATGCTGGATGGCGCCGGAGATGCCGCAGGCGATATAGAGATCGGGCGCGACGATCTTGCCGGTCTGGCCGACCTGGTAATCGTTGGGGACGAAGCCGGAATCGACGGCGACGCGGGAGGCGCCGATGGCGGCGCCGAGCCTGTCGGCCAGCGGTTCCAGAATCTTGAACCCTTCCGCGCTTTGCAGGCCGCGGCCGCCGGAGACGATGACCCTTGCGGCTTCGAGCTGGGGGCGTTCGGTGCTGGAATGTTCCGCCGAGACGAAGCGCGATTTCTGCTGGCCATCGGGTGGGGTCAGGGCTTCGATCGGGGCGGCGCCGCCCTCGGCGGCCACGGGGTCGAAGCTGGCGGTGCGGATGGTCAGGAGCTTCTTCGCATCCGACGAACGCAACGTGACCAGCACGTTGCCCGCGAAGACCGGCCGCACGAAGGTCTGGGAATCCCTGATCTCCATGACATCGGGGATCATCTGCACGTCGAGCAGGGCGGCGGCGCGGGGCAGGGTGCTCTTGCCGATGGCGGTCGCGGCGGCGACGATATGATCGTAGTCCGGGGCGAGGGCGACGAGCAGTGCTGCCAGCGGCTCCGCCAGGCCGTGGGCGAAGGCTTCGCCCGATGCGGTGCGGACCTTGCGGATGCCGGGGATTTTCGCCGCACTTGCCGCCGCGGCTGCGATGGTGTCGGGGCCGCCGGTCACCAGCACGTCGATATCGCCGAGGCTGGCCGCCGCCGCGATGGCCGAGCGGGAGGTCTGCGGGATGGTGCCGTCTTCGGCATCCAGGAGGACGAGCGCGGTCATGGTCAGATCACCTTGGCTTCGTTGCGGAGTTTTTCGACCAGTTCGGCCACGCTGCCCACCTTGATGCCTGCCTTGCGGGCCGGGGGCTCGGCCATCGAGAGGATGGCGAGGCGGCGCGTCAGGTCGATGCCGAGATCGGTGGCCGCGATGGTCTCCAGCGGCTTCTTCCTGGCCTTCATGATGTTGGGCAGCGCGGCGTAGCGCGGCTCGTTCAGGCGCAGGTCGGCGGTGACGATGGCGGGCAGGGCCAGGGCCAGGGTTTCCGAGCCGCCATCGACTTCGCGCGTGACGGCGAGCCCGTCCGCCGTCTTTTCGACCCGGCTGGCGAAGGTAGCCTGTGGCCAGTCCAGCAGGCCGGCGAGCATCTGGCCGGTGGCGTTCATGTCGTCGTCGATGGCCTGCTTGCCGAGGATGACGAGGTCGGGCTTTTCGCGATCGACGAGGATTTTCAGGATCTTGGCGACGGCGAGCGGTTCGGGGCTTTCCTCGGACTGGACGAGGATGGCGCGGTCGGCGCCCATGGCCAGGGCGGTGCGCAGCGTGTCGGCTGCCTGGGGGACGCCGATGGAGACGGTCAGGATTTCGCTCGCGACGCCCTTCTCGCGCAGGCGCAGGGCTTCCTCGACCGCGATTTCGTCGAACGGGTTCATCGACATCTTGACGCCGGCGGTCTCGACGCCGCCGCCATCGCGCCTGACGCGGACCTTTACGTTGTAATCGACGACGCGTTTGATGGGGACAAGGATTTTCATGGTTCCTCAGGAGAAATGAAGGGTTGGGGGCGGATTACATGCCGCCCGGATAGTTGGGGCCGCCGCCGCCTTCGGGCGTGTACCAGTCGATATTCTGGGGCGGGTCCTTGATGTCGCAGGTTTTGCAGTGGACGCAGTTCTGCGCGTTGATCACGAGCCGGGGCGCGGTTTCGGCATCGGCGACTTCATAGACGGCGGCCGGGCAGTAGCGGATTTCGGGCGCGCGGTACGTGTCCCAGTTGAGTGGTTTCCACAGGGCCGGGTCGCGCAGGCGAAGATGGGTCGGCTGGTCCTCCACATGGTTCGTGTTGGACAGGAAGACCGAGGAGAGCTTGTCGAAGGTGATCGTGCCGTCGGGCCTGGGATAGGCGGGCGGCGGGCAGGATGCGGCGGGGCGGAGGGTCTCGTGGTCCGCATGGTGGAAGTGGAGCGTCCAGGGCGCGCGGCCGCGCAGGATGGCGGCGTCGATGCCGGCATAGAGCGCGCCGCGCAGCGTGCCCCATCGCGCGAAGGCGGGGCGGATGTTGCGGGCGGCCGACAGTTCCTGATGCAGCCACGATACCTGCAGCCGGTCGGTGAAGGTATCGGGTTCCGGCGCGTCTGCCGCATGGGCCGCCGCTATGGCCTCTGCGGCGAGCATGCCGGATTTCATGGCCGTGTGGGTGCCCTTGATCTTGGGCGTGTTGAGGAAGCCTGCCGCGTCGCCGATCAGGGCGCCGCCGGGGAAGGTGAGGCGGGGGAGGGATTGCAGCCCGCCTTCGGACAGCGCACGGGCGCCGTAGATCAGGCGGCGGCCGCCTTCGAAATATTTGTGATAGACCGGGTGGAGCTTGGTGCGCTGCATTTCGTCATAGGGGGAGAGCCAGGGATTGGCGTAGTCGAGCCCGGTGACGAAGCCGTAGGAGACGAGGTTTCGGCCGAAATGGTAGAGCCAGGCGCCGCCATAGGTCCGGTCGTCCAGCGGCCAGCCGAAACTGTGCAGTACCAGGCCGGGTTCATGCAGTTCGGCAGGGATTTCCCAGACTTCCTTGATTCCCAGGCCGTAGGTCTGCGGATCGACGCCCTGGCGCAGATTGAAATGCGCCATGACGCGCTTGGTCAGGGAGCCGCGGCAGCCTTCGGCGAACAGGGTGTATTTGCCGCGCAGTTCCATGCCTGGCGCGAAATTCGGGCCTTTCGTGCCGTCGCGGGTGATGCCCATGTCGCCGGTGAGGATGCCGGCGACGCGACCGTTCTCGATCAGCACGTCCGCGCCGGCGAAGCCGGGATAGATTTCCACCCCCATCGCCTCGGCCTGTGTGGCCAGCCAGCGGCAGACATCGCCCAGACTGACGACGAAATTGCCGTGATTGGCCAGATGCGGCATGACCCATGGCAGGGCGGGGATGCGGAATGCCTTGCGTTCGGTCAGGAGATACATCTCCTCACGCGTGACCGGCGTGTCGAGCGGGGCATCGCGGTTGCGCCAGTCGGGCAGCAATTCGTCGAGTGCCCGGGGCTCGATGACCGCACCGGAGACGATATGCGCGCCGATTTCGCTGCCTTTTTCGATCAGGCAGACGGATTCGTCGGGCATGAGCTGCTTCAGCCGGATGGCGGCTGCCAGCCCGGCCGGACCGCCGCCGACGATCACGACGTCGAACTCCATGATGTCCCGTTGGCTCATATAGAGGTCTCCAGTGTTCGGGTACCGGGCGGTGCGGACGCGGCATCTGGTGGGCGTGGTACCGTTCGACAGGGGAAGTCTATATCGCGCCGCGTTTTTATCGAACAGTCGATAGGTAGGGAGTGAGAGCCCGTGGATGGTGGAAGAGGGGGCGGGGCATACAGAGAAATTGCATAGAATAATGATAAGAAAAGAAATTATCTGTTTTTTCTCTCTCCGTCACATGTTTGAGATCGGCGCCTGGCCTGGTGCCGATGCGGGAGTGTGGCGTGGATATCCGGCGGGTGCCGGCGGCGGTCTTTCCCCGCGATTCCGGGGAGGGACGAAAAAATCTAACGATCGTTCGTATGAATTTTTGAGGAATGCGGCGTGAGGCGTAAAAGGCGGATTCTTATGATAATATATTGATATAAATGACGAATCTGTGCAGGATCGCGCGGGTTTTCCTTCTTCGGACGGTGGCGGGTTCCATCAATGAACCGTGTCATCACGACAAAGCGTCTTTGCCGGGAGGCCGCCATTCAATTATCAAAGGGGGGCACAACGCGCGCCTTCGTTCCAAACAAACGTTAGACATAATGGGCGAGGGCATTGCCAGGAGCGCCATTCATGAATTCCGTTGTCATCGCAGGATATGCGCGATCGCCGTTTCAGCTCGCGCGCAAGGGGCAGTTCGTCAGGACGCGCCCCGATGATATCGCGGCCCAAGTCGTGCGGGCCCTGGTGGAGCGCACGGGGGTTGCGCCCGAGGAGATCGAGGACCTGATCCTTGGCTGCGCGTTTCCGGAAGGAGAGCAGGGTTTCAATCTCGGCCGGATCGTGGCGCTGCTGAGCGACCTGCCGCTTTCTGTGGGTGGGGTGACGGTCAACCGTTTCTGCGGCTCTTCGATGCAGTCGGTCCATATGGCGGCCGGGGCGATCCGCATGGGGGCCGGGGAGGCCTTTATCTGCGCGGGTGTGGAGAGCATGACGCGCATTCCGATGGGTGGGTTCAATCCGCTGCCCAATCCGGCGCTCTACAAGAAGCGCCCGGGTGCGTACATGGACATGGGCATCACGGCCGAGAATGTCGCGCGGACATACGAGATCGGGCGCGCGGAGCAGGAGGCGTTCGCGCTGCGCAGCCAGGCGCGTACCCGCGATGCCGTCGCGGCGGGCCGGCTGGAGGCGGAGATCGTGCCGATTCAGACCCGTGACGGTGTGGTCTCGGTCGATGGCTGCCCGCGTCCGGACACCAATGCGGAGGGGCTGGCGGGATTGAAGCCGGCCTTCGACGCGGCCCACGGCACGGTGACGGCGGGCACGTCCTCGCCGTTGACCGACGGGGCGGCATCCGTGCTGGTCTGTTCGGAGGCGTATGCCGACCGCAAGGGGCTGCCGAAGCTGGCGCGCATCCGCTCGATCGCCATTTCCGGCTGCGCGCCCGAGGTGATGGGGCTGGGCCCGATCCTCTCGTCGCGCAAGGCGCTGGAGCGTGCGGGGATTGCGATCGGGGATGTGGGGGTCGTGGAATTGAACGAGGCCTTTGCCGCGCAGTCGATCGCCTGCGTGCGCGAACTGGGGGTGCGTGACGAGACGCTGAACATCGATGGCGGCGCGATCGCGCTGGGCCACCCGCTGGGCGCCACCGGCGCGCGCATCGTCGGCAAGGCGGCGCAGCTTCTGGGGCGCGAGGGCGCGCGGTACGCGCTGGCGACGCAATGCATCGGCGGTGGGCAGGGCATTGCCACGGTGTTGGAGCGCATCTGATGACCCAGCATATCCCATCTGGCGGGACGGACGGCGCACGGCCGGCCTTCTCGCGCGTCTGCGTGATCGGCTCGGGGGTGATGGGGGCGGGGATTGCCGCCCAGATCGCCAATGCCGGGGTGCCGGTGCTGCTGCTGGATCGCAAGGCGGACGGGGCGGACCCGAACGCGCTGGCCAATGACGCGATCGCCAGGGCGCTGAAGACCGATCCGGCGCCCTTCATGGACCCGGCGGCGGCGAAGCTGATCACGACCGGCAATATCGATGACGATCTGGCCCGGGTCGCGGAATGCGACTGGGTGGTGGAGGTGATCATCGAGCGGCTGGACCTCAAGCAGGCGCTCTATCGCCGGCTTGACGCTGTCCATCGGCCCGGTACGCCGATTTCGTCGAATACTTCGACCATTCCGCTGGCGCGGCTGGTGGAGGGGTTGCCGGCGCGTTTCACGCGCGATTTCCTGATTACCCATTTCTTCAACCCGCCGCGCTACATGCGGCTGCTGGAAATCGTGACCGGGCCGGTGACCGATCCGGCGCATGTCGATGCGGTGACGGATTTCTGCGACCGGTGGCTGGGCAAGAGTGTCGTGCGGGCCAAGGATACGGCGGGCTTCATCGCCAACCGCATCGGCACGTTCTGGATGCAGGCGGCGGCGCGGGTGGCGGTGGACCATGGGCTGACGGTGGAGCAGGTCGATACGATCATCGGCCGGCCGTTCGGCATTCCCAAGACCGGTGTGTTCGGATTGCTGGACCTGGTGGGCATCGATCTGATGCCGCATATCTCGGCCAGCATGAAGTCGCTGCTGGCGGCCGGGGACCGGTACCATGCCTTTGCCGACGATCTGCCGCTGATCGGGAAGATGATCGAGGGGGGCTATACCGGCCGCAAGGGCAAGGGTGGCTTCTACCGCATCAACAAGGCGGGTGGCGGTAAGGTCAAGGAATCGATCGATCTGGCCACGGGTGCCTATGCGGTCTCCGAACGGTTTGCGTTGCCGCCGGGTGCGGGGGATGCGGCGGGGCTGCTGGCCGCCAATGACCGGTTCGGGGCCTATGCGCGCAAGGTGATGGGCGAGACGCTGGCCTATGCGGCGTCGCTGGTGCCCGAGATCTCGGACGATATCGTCGGTGTCGACAAGGCGATGGAGCTGGGATTCAACTGGAAGAAGGGACCGTTCGCGCTGATCGACCAGATCGGGGCCGCGAAGCTGGCTGCGTTGCTGCGTCAGGAAGGGATCGCGGTGCCGGCGCTGGTCGAGGCGGTCGGGGATGGGCGGTTCTATCAGGATCGGGACGGCGTGACCCGGGCCTTCGGCGTGGATGGTGGCTGGCATCCGGTGGCGCGCGCTGAAGGGGTCATCCTGCTGGAGGATTTCCGCAAGGGTGGCAAGCCGGTGCTGTCGAGCCGGTCGGGCGCGCTGTGGGATATCGGCGACGGGGTGGCGTGCTTCGAGATCACGACGAAGATGAACACGTTCGATGAGAGCGTGATGGCGATCCTGGAAAAATCGATCGCCCATGTCGGGGAGCATTTCAAGGCGCTGGTGCTCTATTCGGATGCCGCGCATTTTTCGGCCGGGGCCAATCTGGGCCTGGCGGCCTTTGCGGCGAACATGGCGGCGTGGGGGGAGATCAGGAAGCTCGTCGTGCGCGGGCAGGCGGTCTACAAGGCGCTGAAATATGCGCCGTTCCCGGTTGTGGCGGCTCCGGCCGGCATGGCGCTGGGCGGCGGGTGCGAGATCGTGCTGCATGCCGATGCCGTGCAGGCGCATGCGGAGAGCTATATCGGGCTGGTCGAATGCGGGGTGGGGCTGGTCCCGGGCTGGGGCGGGTGCGGCGAGATGCTGGACCGGCTGCGGGCCGATCCGCACACGGCCGGGGGGCCGATGCCGCCGGCGCGCGAGGTGTTCGAGATGATTGCCACGGCGCGGGTCTCGAAATCGGCCGCCGAGGCGCGGCGGATGCATATCCTGCGGGACCGCGACGGCATTACCATGAATCGCGACCGGCTGCTGGCCGACGCGAAGGTGCTGGCGCTGTCGCTGGTCGAGGGATACCGGCCGCCGCCGAAGCCGGAATTCCATCTTGCGGGGGCGGGCGGGAAGCTTGCGCTCGACATGGCGGTGGAGGGCATGGCGCGGCAGGGCATCGCGACGCCCCACGACGTGACGGTGGCGGGGAAGCTGGCTTTTATCCTGACCGGCGGCACGCATGACAGTACGGAGAATGTGACGGAGGAGGACATGCTGGAACTGGAGCGTACGGCGTTCCTCGAACTGATCCAGAGCATTCCGACATTGGACCGGATCGAGCACATGCTCGAAACCGGCAAGCCCCTCAGAAACTGACGCAAGGGGAGACAGAAAGATGCAAACCTATACACCGCCCCTGCGCGACATGAAGTTCGTGCTGACCGAGCTGCATGATTTCTCGCGGCTCACGACGCTCGCGGCGTTTTCCGAAGTCGATGCCGATCTGGCGGAGACGGTGCTGGAAGAGGGGGGGAAATTCACCTCCGAAGTGCTGCTGCCGCTGAACGTGTCGGGCGACCGGGAGGGATGCCGGCTGGAGAATGGGGTCGTCACCACGCCCAAAGGGTTCCGGGAAGCTTATCGGCAGTTCTGCGAGGGGGGCTGGTCGGCGCTGTCGGCGCCGCCGGAATTCGGCGGGCAGGGGCTGCCCGAGACCATCGGCATGATGCTCTCGGAGATGATCTGCGCGACCAACCTGTCGTTCGGCCTGTATCCGGGCCTGACCGGTGGCGCGATGGTGGCGCTGCGCAAATATGGCTCGGAAGAGCTGAAGGCGCAGTATCTGCCGAAGATGATCAGCGGCGAATGGTCGGGGAGCATGTGCCTGACCGAGGCGCATTGCGGCACGGATCTGGGGCTGCTGCGCACGAAGGCGGTGCCGCAGGAGGATGGGACGTACCGGGTCAGCGGGGCGAAGATCTTTATCTCGGCCGGGGAGCATGACCTGTCCGAGAACATCATCCATCTGGTGCTGGCGCGGCTGGCGGATGCCCCGGCCGGGATCAAGGGGATCAGCCTGTTCCTGGTGCCGAAATACCTGCCGCGCGAGGACGGGACGCCGGGCGAGCGCAATGGCGTGCTGTGCACGGGCATCGAGCACAAGATGGGCATCAAGGCCTCGGCAACCTGCCAATTGGCCTTCGATGACGCGAAGGGCTGGCTGGTCGGCGCCCCGCACAAGGGGATGCAGGCGATGTTCGCCATGATGAATGCCGAGCGGCTGGGCGTGGGCATCCAGGGGCTGGGGATTGCCGAGGTCTCGTACCAGAGCGCCGTGGCCTATGCGAAGGAGCGGCTGCAGGGGCGGTCGCTGGCGGGGGCGAAATATCCGGCGTTGCCGGCCGACCCGATCGTCGTGCATCCCGACGTGCGGCGCATGCTCATGACCATGCGCGTCAATGCCGAGGGCTGCCGGGCGCTGGGGGCGTGGGTGGCGATGACCCTGGATGTGGCCGAGCATGGGGCCGATGAACGCCAGCGCCGCGATGCCGAGGATTTCGTGGCGCTGATGACGCCGGTGGTGAAGGCGCTGTTCACCGACCTGGGGTTCGAATCGGCCAATCTGGCGGTGCAGACCTATGGCGGTCACGGCTATATCGCCGATCACGAGGTCGAGCAACTGGTGCGGGATTCGCGGATTGCGATGATCTATGAAGGAACGAACGGGATTCAGGCGCTCGACCTGGTGGGGCGCAAGCTGCCGCCGCATATGGGGCGCAATCTGCGCGGGCTCTTTCACCCCATCGCGGCGTTTATTGCCGAGAACAAGGAGAATCCGCTGCTGGGCGAGATGGTCGCCGGGCTGGAGCGTGCGTTCGGCGCGTTGCAGCTCGCGACCGGGCAGGTTGCCGAGCGCGGGATGAAGGACCCGGAGGAGGCCGGGGCGGCCGCGACGGATTATCTGCGCCTGATCGGGCTGGTCTCGCTGGCCTATCTCTGGGCGCGGACGGTGGCGGTGGCCGTGCCGAAATCCTTCGCCGCCGGGCCGGATCAGGCATTCTACAGCGGGAAGATTGCCTCCGCCCGTTTCTTCTACGATCGTGTTCTTCCGGAATCGGCGTCGCTTTATCTGAAGATCAAGGCGGGCAAGGCGTCGATGATGGCGCTGGCCGACGACGCCTTCTGACGCGCATGCCGTCCTGCTTCGCCGGATGGCGGAGCAGGGCGGTGTCCGGTACGGGGTTGCCTGCTTTCTGGGGAACGATGTGATGGTCCATCTGTCTGACATTTCGCCGGCGGGGGCGCGGCCCGCGGGATTTCGTCCGCTGCCCCTGCTCAGTGGAACCGGTTTCGACGCGGCGATCGGTGGGTTTGACGTGGCGGAATCGGACGGGCGGTTGCTGGCCGGCTTTACCGTGGAGCCTCGTCACTGCAATCACGCGGGGGTCTGCCATGGCGGGATGATCGCCACCGTCTTCGACGGGTATATGGCCATGGCGACATTGTTCGAGAATGATCTGCAGGTGCCGATCCTGCCCACGATGTCGCTGGGTGTCGATTTCCTGGCGCCGGGCATGCCGGGCGATTGGGTGGCGTTCAGTGCCGACGTGCTGCGGATTACGCGGAATACGGTCTTCGTCCAGGGGCTGGCGCGGGTGGAGGGCAAGCCGATCGGGCGGGCCAGTGGTGTCTATAAACGGCTCGCGCCCGATCCCGAATTGCCGTTCGATACCGGAAAGTTGCTGCGCGATTTCCTGCGGAGCTGACCGGGTTGCGCCGGCGGGTGGCCTGTATCGGGCGTTTTTGTGTGTCAGATTGTTCAGCCGTCAATGCCAAACCGGGATATCGCATGCGGCGGTACCCGTCATGCTCTGGAGGAATGCCTTATGTCTGGATTGCGCAGGTCGTCACTCCGTATCGGCCTGGCCCTGGCGGCCGGGCTGGTGGGGACATCGTCCGCCGGTCATGCGGACACCAGGGTCGGAGGGGCCGTCTTTCCCGATGATCTGAAGATCGGCAATACGTCCCTGAAGCTCAATGGCGTGGGAGTGCGTGTCTTCTATCATCTGGTGGACGGATATGCGACCGGACTCTACCTCGTCTCGCCGGCCCATGATGGCAAGGCGATTGCCGAAGGACCGAATCCGAAGGTTATCTATACCGAATTCCTTCATGATGCGTCGCTGGAGCGGGTGAAGGACGAATATGATTCGATCCATGCCCGCTACTGCAAGCTTTATGCGTGCAGTGCACGGAACGAGGCCTCCTATGCCGCTTTTACCGGCCATCTGGCTGCCGCGAAGCGGGGGGAGGCGCAGCTTATCCTCGTGACGGATGAGGGGGTCAGCATGCAGCGTAATGGGGTGGTGGTGGCGTCGATCGCCGACCCGTCATTCGGGGTGGGGCTTGTGCAGTCGCTGTTGAGCGCGGCGGCGCCGACCGACGGGTTTCGTGAGGGGCTGCTGGGTACGGCGAACTGAGCGGCCGGCTTTCTGGCCTCCCTGTTCGGAGGCCAGGATTTTTTCAGGCCGGTGATTTGTCGAGCATATTGGAAGAGGCCGGGGCAGCGGAGCCGCGTCCCGGCTTCGACATGCGTCCTGTCGGACGGTTGCGTGGCCCGATCGATGCGGGGGCGGCTTCCGTTTCGGCCTGGTGCCGGAAAATTGCGAAGATCTGGTGGGCGATCTGCTCGTGGGACATGCGGCCGCTGCGGTACCAGTCGCTGGCGGTGTTGAGGACGCGCAGAAGCACTATCCGGTAGATGTCGCGATCGATCGCGGCCGGCAGAGGCAGGTCGTCGATGATGTTGCGAAAGATCGTTTCGAATTCATCGCGTTTCTTGATCAGCGCGCTGCGCACATCGGGTGGCGCGGAGATGATGCTGTTCATCAGCGGGAGCGTGATGGATGACAGGCTGAGCTGGATATCCAGCAATTCGGCGCAGGCGGCCTCGAGCCGGGCCCAGGGCGCGGTATGGGGCGCGATGGCCGAGAAGATCCGGCTGGCCGCGGCGTCGAGCGCGCGGTTATGGATCTCGACGAAAAGGGATTCCTTCGACTGGATATGGTAGTAAAGCGATCCGGCCATCATGCCGACCGCATCCGCGATCTGGCGGATCGAGGTGGCCTTGTAGCCGCGTTCGGCGAAAAGCTGTGCGGCGACCTCGAGGATTTCCTGCCGGCGTTCGGCCTGCGTGCCCGATTCCTCGCCATTCGGGCTGTCCTGGAGCGCGCGCATGGCGGAGAGGACGGAGCGTCCGGCGGGCGCCCGGGTTCTTCTGTTCGGCGGCGTGCGGGATATCGTCATTCTCGGTCGATTCCAGAACGGGATTGTTTCGGCCGTCGGTCCGGCATTTGAAAGACTACAGGATTTGTTGGGGGATTTGTCATTTTCTATTGGCATCGTAAGATTTTGTGCCCTCAACCATCCGTGATGGAAGGGACCGCGTTTGCGGCTCGACGCGGACTGGCGCCCGGAGTAGACAAGGGCTAACAAATGTTAGAAATTTTGGGTGCGATTGCCGGACGGAAGCCGTGATTGGGGAGAGAGGGGGCATGTCCATGCCGATGGCGTTTCAGGGCAGGCTGGCGTTGCCGGCCATCGTCGCGCCGATGTTTCTTGTCTCGACCGTCGAACTGGTCCTGGCCTGTTGCCGTGCCGGGGTGGTGGGATCGTTTCCCGCGCTGAATGCGCGTCCGGCGCCGGTTCTGGAAGAATGGCTGCACTGCCTGACATCGTCCCTGACCGGGAAGGATGCGCCGTTTGCCGTCAATCTGATTGTTCACCGCAGCAATGCCAGGCTGGACGAGGATCTGGCTCTGGTGGTCAGGTACAAGGTGCCGGTTGTCATTACGTCGCTTGGTGCGCGGCCGGAGGTCAATGATGCGGTGCATGAGTATGGCGGCATCGTCCTGCATGATGTGACGACCAATGAATTCGCGCGAAAGGCGGTGTTGCGCGGAGCGGACGGGTTGATCGCGGTGGCCGCCGGAGCGGGGGGACATGCGGGAACGCAATCGCCCTTCGCGCTGGTGCAGGAAATCAGAGCATGGTTCGATGGGCCGCTCGCGCTGTCCGGTGCCATTGCGAACGGCCGCGCGATTGTCGCGGCGCGGGCGCTGGGGGCCGACCTGGCCTATATCGGCTCGGCGTTCATCGCGACGGAGGAAGCGGCAGCCGACCCGCGCTACAAGCAGATGATCGTGGAATCGTCTGCTGAGGACATCGTCTATTCAAACCTGTTTACCGGTGTGCATGGCAATTATCTGGCCCCCAGCATTCGTGCGGCCGGTCTTGACCCGCATGCCCTCGCCTTGTCCGATCCGTCGCGCATGGACGTGTCGACATTCTCGGGCGGCGGGACGAAGGCGTGGCGGGATATCTGGGGGGCGGGGCAGGGGATTGGCGCGGTCGAATCGGTTGTGCCGGCCGCGACGCTGATTGCCCGGCTGCGGCGGGAATATCGGGATACGCTCGCCCTGCTGGCGGACGAAGATCGTGCGTTGAAGGGGAACCATATGCGTGCGGGTGGTTAAAGGGTAGGGTTTTCCGGCTGATCGACAGGATCTGAAAGGTGTCTGGCATGTCGTTTTCCATCAATTCGACCGTTCGTGAGATTCTTGCCGATGAGCGGGCCAAGGCGGCTGTGGAGACGGTTCTGCCCGGTTTCTCCAAACATCCGCAGATCGGGATGGCCAAGGGCCTGTCATTGAAGACGCTGGCGAAATTTTCGGGTGGCGTGATGACGGACGAGGTCCTGGAAAAGATCGATACGGGTTTGAAAGCGCTGTAGGGGCTGGTATCTGACCTGACGGGTGGAGGTTGCCTGAAAGGATCGGATGATCGTGACTGCTCCGGTGGTCGTCTGGTTTCGCCATGATTTTCGTCTGGCGGATAATGCGGCGCTGACGGCGGCGCTGGAAACCGGTGCGCCGGTGCTGTGCATCCATATCCTTGACGATGCGGCCGGGCAGGTTGCGGCGCGCTGGTGGCTGGGCCGGGCGCTGGAATCGTTCGATGCCGCGCTCCGGCCGCTTGGCGGGAGGCTGCATGTCTTCCATGGGCCGGCGATCCGGGTGCTGCCGGCGGTGGTTGCGGCGACCGGGGCGCGGGCGGTGTTCTGGAACCGGCGCTACGACCCCGAAGGACGGGAGACGGATACGCGGCTGAAGGCGATGCTGAAGGAGCGGGGCACCCCGGCCCACAGTTTTGCGGGTGCGTTGCTGCATGAGCCGTGGACGGTCCGCACCCGGATGGGGCAGCCCTATCACGTCTTTGGCGCCTATTGGCGTGCGGCGTGCCAGATGGGCCATGAGCGGCCGCCCTTGCCGGCGCCGGAGAGGATTGCGTTTGCCACGCCGGACCCGGCTGGCCTGCCGCCGACGGTGGAGGTGGGGGCCATTGGGCGCGAGATGCGGGCGACCGGCTGGACGGCGGGGCTGGAGGAGGCCTGGATGCCGGGCGAGGCTGCGGCGCAGGAGGCGCTGGAGCAGTTTCTGGACGGTCTGCTGGAGGATTACGCGCGGGATCGGGATTTCCCGGCGCGGCCGGCGACCTCCGGCCTGTCGCCCTTCCTGTGCTGGGGGCATATCACGCCCGCGCAGATCCGGCAGGCTGTCGTTGCGCGGCCGCATGCGGCCGGGCTGGCGAAATTCATGGCGGAACTGGGGTGGCGGGATTTTGCGTGGTCGGTGCTGTTTGCATGTCCCGATCTGCTTTCGCGCAATCTGCGCCCGGAATTCGACGCCATGGCGTGGCGGCGCGACCGGGAGGGGTTGCGTGCGTGGCAGCGCGGGCGGACCGGCTACCCGCTGGTCGATGCGGGCATGCGCCAGTTATGGCGGACCGGCTGGATGCATAACCGCGTGCGCATGGTTGCGGCCTCGTTCCTGGTGAAGCATCTGCTGATCGACTGGCGGGAGGGCGAGCGCTGGTTTGCGCATACGCTGGTCGATTACGACCCGGCCAGCAACGGGATGAACTGGCAATGGGTCGCCGGAACCGGGGTGGAGGCCGCGCCCTTCTTCCGGATGATGAATCCGCTGATCCAGTCGCGTAAATTCGACCCGTCCGGCGCCTATATCCGTGCCTGGGTGCCCGAACTGGCGGGGCTGTCCGATGCGCAGATCCATGCGCCGTGGCTGGCGGGCGGTGTCGCGGGGTATCCGGCGCCGATCGTGGTGCATGAGGCGGCGCGGGAGCGGGCCCTGGCCGCCTGGCGCGCGTTGCGCGGCCAGGCGGAAGGCTAAAGGCCCGGTTTTTAATCCACGCTCTCTGCCAGGCGGCGGGCGAGGCGGCAGGCTGCCAGGTCCCACGCCGCGCAGCCGACCGACTTGAAGAGGACCGGCATGTCGGGCGGCGGGGGCGTGTGGATGGACGTGGCCAGAGGGTGGACGGTCTGCCAGTCCACGCCGGCCTGGATCAGGTCGCCGGCCTCGGACGGTGCGCCGATGGGATCGTCGACGAAGAGCTGGCTGTTCAAGACCAGGTTCGGGCCGATTTCGATCATTTCGGGCCGGTAGGCGCCGACGCCGATGACCAGGCGGCTGGCGCGAGGGGCTGCGTCATAGATGATGTCGTGGCTGCTGGTGGTGGTGATGACGACATCCACGGCCTCGGCATCGCCGGGGGCCTCGGGGCGGACATGGTGGCCGGTCGGGTCGAGGGTGGCGCAAAGGGTGGCGACCGCGGCCGGGTTGCGGCCGCGAACATGGATGCTTGCCTCGGGGTGAAGGACCCGCAGGGCATTGATGTGGCCGCGTGCCTGCGTGCCGGTGCCGATGATCAGGACATGACGTGGCGTCGTGCGGTGCAGCAGGCGGATGGCCAGCATCGACATTGCGGCGGTGCGGCGGCCCGTGGTTTCGGGCCCGTCGAGGGTGAAGAGGAATGCGCCGTCGCGTGCGTCGCAGCAGGTCACCTGCCCCTGGATGACGGGCAGCGTGCGGTTGCCGTGAAAGAGCGTGATCAGCTTGGTCGCCATGATGTCGCTGGCCACGGACGGCATGCAGAGCAGGTGGCCACCGGCATCTGCCGTGTCGAGGACCATGCGTTCCGGACATTGAATCTGTCCGGCGGCGTAATCCTGCAGGACGTCCTGCAGGGTGTCGACCAGTTCGGGGAAGGGGAGGAGGCTGGCTGTCTGCGCGGCCGAGAAGATGTGCATGGCGTGACCTTCAGGCCTGGAGGGCTGCGAAGCGATCCAGCGCGTCGAGATACTGGCGGCGTTCGGCGTCGGGAATCCAGGCGGAATCGAAGGCGTTGCGGCTGATGGCCAGCAGTTCCGCCCGTGTCAGGTCCGCCGTTTGCTGCGCGCTGCGCAGGCATTCGGTCATGTAGGCGCTGTTCATATATCCCGGATCGTCGGAATTGATGGTGATCCGCAGCCCGGCATCCAGCATGCCGCGCAGGTCGCGCCGGCCGCATCCGGGGCGGATGACGTCGTTGGGGGACGGGCAGATGGTGAAGACGATGTCCCGCGCGCGGGCGCGGGCGACCAGTTCGGGGCGGTCCAGCACGTTCAGACCGTGGTCGATCCGTTCGCTGGCGAGGTCGTCGAGGGCCTGGCGGATATGCTCGTGCGTGTTTTCCTGGTCCAGGTCGCAATGCATGGTCACATGCAGACCGGCCGCGCGGGCGCGGGCGAAGACATGGGCGAACTTGGCGGGCGGATTGCCGGTCTCGTAGGAATCGAGCCCGACGCCGATGATGTCGTCGAGATAGGGGAGGGCCTGGGTAAAGGTCTCGTCGGCCGATTCCGCGCTCATTTCGCGCACGAAGCACATGATGAGCTGCGAACGGATGCCGAAATCGCGTTCGGCGTCCTTGCGGGCGCGGGTGATGCCGGTGATGACGGTCGCGAAGGGAATGCCGCGCCGTGTGTGAAGCTGCGGGTCGAAGAACATCTCGGCATAGAGGACGTTCTGGGAGGCGACCTTCCTGAGATACTGATGGCACAGATCGTAAAAATCCTGCTCCGTCCGCAGAAGTTCGACGCCCTCGTAATAGAGGTTCAGGAAGGACAGCAGGTCGTGATAGGTGTAGCCGGCGCGGATGGCCTCTGCGCTGCTGTCCTTCAGCGGATGGTCGTTGCGGTGGGCCAGCGCCATCTTGAGCGATGCCTCCAGCGTGCCTTCCAGATGCACATGCAGTTCCGCCTTGGGCAGGGCGTCGATAAAGGCGGCGATCGAGCCGGTCATTGCGTCTTACTCCATCGGGACGGGGCCATTGCGGCCGATGATGCCCTGTCGTGCGGCTGACGGCACGTCTTTCTTTTGGATATCGGAACGAGACGATTGCGGACCGATCGCCGTGCTTCGGTCGTTTATCACTATAATATATAGTGAAAATAAAATCGACTATACAACGATCGATTCGTAAATTACTCTGCGCATAATAACTATTTTTAATGGTGAATTGAGGCATGACCCAGTCGTCCCTTGAGAGTGCGCGCGAACCATCGCTCGAGGCGCGCTACGCGCCGCTTTTTGCCGAGATCGCGGCGGGGGCGGTGGAGCGGGAGCAGCACCGCGAACTGGCGCGCGCGCCCGTGCGTGCCCTGCTGGATGCCGGTTTCGGGCGGCTGCGCGTTCCCAGGGAGGCCGGGGGGCTGGGGGCCTCGCTGCGGGAGAGTTTTGCGCTGCTGCGCGGGCTGGCGGCGGCGGATTCCAACATCCCGCAGATCGTGCGGGCGCATTTCGCCTTTATCGAGGGGCGGCGCCAGAAGGGTGCGGACTCGCGTCCCTGGTTCGACGTGATCAATGACGGCGCGCTGTTCGGCGCGGCGATGGCCGAGCGGAACGATGAGACGGTCATCAAGACCACCCTGCGCGAGACGCCCCAGGGGTGGGTGCTGAACGGCACCAAATATTACTCTACCGGCACGCTGTACGCCGACTGGATCGTGGTGTGGGCGGCCAATGAGAATGCGCGTGTCCATGCGGCCGTGCGGGCCGACTGCCCCGGCGTGACCCGGATCGATGATTGGGACGGGTTCGGGCAGCGCCTGACGGGCAGCGGGACCACGATCTTCGACAATGTGGTCGTCCCCGCCGCCCAGATCCTGGACCAGACTCCGCTGACGGAATTGCCCGCCCCGGATTATCTGGGGGCCTATTACCAGCAATTTCATAATACGGCGCTGGCCGGCATTGCGCAGGCGGTGCTGCGTGACGCGCTGGAATTCGTGCGGCCCCGGACGCGCCTGTTCGGTGTGCCCGGCAAGGTGATCCAGAAGGACGATCCGGTGGTCCAGAGCGTGGTCGGGCGGCTGTCGGCGCTGGCGTTCTCGACCGCTGCCCTGGTCGATACGGTATCCGACGCGCTGGCGGTGGCCGAGCCGTTCTGGGAGAAGGGCGAGACGGGCCATCCGGCGATCGAGACCGCGCAGGAAATCGCGTTCAAGGCGCAGCAGATCATCGTCGGGCAGACGCTCGAGGCGGCGACGCTGCTGTTCGAGGTCGGAGGGGCGTCCGCCACCAGCGAGACGCGGCGCTATGACCGGCACTGGCGCAATGCCCGCGTCCTGGCCTCCCACAATCCGGCGGCGCAGCGCCAGAGGGAGTTGGGCGACCTTGCGCTGAATGGGACGCGGCTGTGGACGCCTTATCTCGAAGGGCTGAAGCGCCAGAATGCGGCGGCCGGCGGGGTGCCGGCATGACGCGGGTAGCCTCATGATTTCGATTCCGACGTCCCGCGCCGTCTCCAGGGGTGAGAGTGCGGAACAGGTGGGTGGTGCGAACGCGGATGCGATCCTGGCGCGGGCGGCATCGCTGCGCGGCCTCTTTGCGGACCGGGCGGCCGGGCATGATCGGGATGCCGGCTTTCCGTTCGACGATATCGCCGATTTCATTGCCTCCGGCCTGATGGCGCTGCCCAGCCGGGGGGAGGCGGGCGGGCTGGGCGGATCGCTGGCGACGGCGCAGGCGGTGATCGGCAGTCTGGCGCAGGGAGACGCCTCCACCGCGCTGGTGATCGTCAATCATTACATGGTTCATGCGACGATTGCGGCGCGGGCGGGGTGGCCGGAGGCGCTGGCGGCCCGGCTGGAGGAGGAGAATGTCCGGCTGCCGGGGCTGATCAATGCCGCGCTGGCGGAGCCCGATCTGGGCTCGGCCTCCTATGGTGGCCTGCCCGAGACGGTGGCCACCGCCACGCCGGACGGATGGCGGATCACGGGGCGCAAGGCCTATGTGACGGGCATTCCGGCACTGGCATGGTTGCTGGTGCGGGCCCGGACCGACGAGCCGACGCCGCGCGTCGGGCTGTTCCTGGTGCCGGCGCGGGCTGACGGGGTGATCGTGCATCGGAACTGGGACCATGTGGGCATGCGGGCGACGCATAGCCACGAGGTCGAATTCCGTGACGTGGCCGTCCCCGCCGGAGATGTCACGGATCTGGTCGAAAGCGATGCGAGGCATCCGGTGCTGGGTGGCATGATGCGGTGGAATACCGGCCTGCTGGGGGCGCTGTATGACGGGATCGTGCGGGCCGCTCTGGACTGGACGGCGGACTTTCTGCGCGGGCGCGTGCCATCGAACCTGGGCCAGCCGCTGGCGACGCTGCCCTCGGTCCAGGATGCGGTTGGCAGGGTGGTGCTGGCGCTGGACGAGAACCGGATGCTTCTCGACCTGTATGCGGGAGACGTCGCCGCCGGCAGGGCCGAGGCGGCCGATCGTGGCGCGGCCGTCATCAAGGCACGGGTGATCGACGGGGCGGCGGACCTGACGCTGCATCTGCTGTCGCTGGCGGGCAATGCGGGGCTGAGCGCGCGCAATCCGCTGGAGCGATGTCATCGGGACGCGTTGTGCGGGCGGATTCACGCGCCGCATGGAGAGCTGGTTCGCCGCAAGGCCGGGCAGAGGGTCCTGGCTTCCTGATTTCCCGGCTTACGGGACAGAATACGGATAATAGCCATGAGCATTCCCCTTGTTGTCGGTGCCGGCGGCGTGGTTCCGCCGCCGGCTGCCCGGCCTGCGGCGCATGTGATCCGCGACGATGAAGAAGCGATCGCGATTGCACGCGATGTCGCGGCGCGGATCGCGGAAGGTGCCGTGGAGCGGGACCGCCGGGATTTGTTTCCTTCCGCCGAACTGGACCTTTATTCCGCTTCGGGCCTGTGGGGGGTTACCGTGCCGCGCGCCTATGGCGGCGCCGATGTATCCTATGTGACGGTGGGGCACGTGATCCGGCTGATCTCGGCGGCGGATTCGTCGATCGGCCAGTTGACGCAGAATCATCTGGCCACGGTGGCGGTTATCCGGTCCACCGGGACTGAAGAGCAGAAGGCGGACCTGTTCGCTGAAATTCTGGCCGGCAGGCGTTTCGGCAACGCGTTTTCCGAAACCGGCACGCGTACAGTCAGCGATCTGAAGACCCGTTTCGTGCGCGATGGGCGCGATGTGGTCGTCAATGGCGTCAAGCATTATGCCAGCGGCGCGCTTGCGGCGGATCTGGTGCAGATCGTGGCATTGGACGAGGAAGGGCGGAGCTGGCTGGCCATTGCCGACCGTGCGGCGCCGGGGTTGACCGTCATCAACGACTGGGCGTCGTTCGGTCAGCGCGGTACCGGCAGCGGCAAGGTCCTGATCGAGAATGTGCGGGTTTCGGAACGGCGGGTCGTCGCGGCGTGGAAGGCTTATCTTCCTGAAAACCCGACGACAGACAGCGCGATTTCGCAATTCATTCAGTCGGCGATCGATGCCGGACTGGCGGAAGCCGCGATTGCGGAGACCGAGAATTTTGTCCGCACGCGGACCCGTGCCTGGGTGGATAGTGGCGCCGAGCGGGCGCGTGATGACCCTTACACGATTCATGCGCTCGGGGGGCTGCATGTCCGGCTGAGTGCGGCCCGGGCGCTGCTGGACGTGGCAGGCCGGGCGATCGACGTGGCGCTGGATGAGCCGACCCCGGATTCGGTGGCTGCCGCGCAGATCGCGGTCGCGGAATCCAAGATCCTGACGACCGAGATTGCCATCGAGAGTACGAACCGGCTGTTCGAACTGGGGGGCGCGGCATCGACCGACCGTTCGCTGGGGCTGGACCGGCTCTGGCGCAATGCGCGGACCCACACGCTGCATGACCCGGTGCGGTGGAAATACGCGATCGTCGGCGATTACTACCTCAATGGCCGCAGGCCGCCGCTGCATCCCTGGAGCTGAGGCGCGTCATGTCCCACCCATCGGATAATCGTTCGGTCGACGATATCGTCGAGCCGCCGCTGCCCGAACCGGGCGTGCGCTGGGGGCGGCGGGCCGTCGTGCTGGGCGCGCTGGCCGCCATGGCGGGCGGCACGGTGCTGGCGGCCCGGCATTCCGGCGCGCGACCGCTGCCGCGCACGGCGGACGGGCTGCGCATCGTGCGGCTGTCGCTGCCGGTGAATGCGCCCTGCGTCGCGCCGCTGATCCTGGCCGAACAGATCGGGCTGTATCGCGACCGTGGGCTGAAGGTCGAATTCACGAACTGGACCGATACGCCGACCCTGCTGGAGGCGGTGGCGACCGGAAAGGTCGATCTGGGAGCCGGCATGATCATGCAGTTCATCAAGCCGCTGGAGCAGGGGTTCGACCTGAAGCTGGTGGCGGGAACGCATGGCGGCTGCATGCGCATGGTCGGCTCGCGCCGCGCCGGGGTGACGGACGATATCGCCAGCGTGCGCGGCAAGACCATCGGTATCGCGGACGCGACCGGGTTTGCGTACAATACGTTCGCCCTGCTGCTGAAGAGCAACGGCGTGGACCCCCTGCGGGATGTGGCGTGGCGTGTCTATCCGGCGCCGCTTCTGGAAGCCGCGTTGCTGAAAGGCGATATCCAGGCCTACGCCGATTCCGATCCGCTGATGTATCTCGCGCAGCGCCGGTCGGGCGGGGATCTGGTGGAGATCCTGTCCAACCTGTCCGCGCCCTGGCAGGGGCGGGTGTGCTGCGTGGTGGCGGCGAGCAATACGCTGTTGCAGCGCGACCGGTCGGCCGTGCTGGCGCTGGTCGATGCCATGGTGCAGGCGTCGGAAATCTGCGCCGCCGACCCGATGCAGGTGGCGCGCGCCTTTGCGCAATATGGTGCGGTCAAGGCGCCGGTCGAGGATATTGCCGCCGTCCTGCGGATGCAGACGCATCATATGCATCCGCTGGGCCACGATCTTGCGGCGGAGGTGGCGTTCTACGCGGCGCAGCTCAAGACCATCGGTGTGATGAGCCCCGATCTCGACCCGCAGGGCTTCGCGCGCGGCATTGTCGATGACGTGACAAAGGGGGAGGCGGCGCATGTCTGACCTGACCGGACAGGCGGCCGACAGTGCTGCCCTGCCGATTGCCGTACGGCCTGCCTTCCGCCTGTGGTGGCCGGGCCTTGTCAGCGGGCTGGCGTGGGCCGTCGCCGCCGCCGTTACGGGCCTGTTGCCCGACCACGTGCGTGCGCCCGTGGCGCGGCCGCTGGTCGAGCTGGAGGGGGCGGTCGCGATCCTGTCCGGCCTGTTCGCGCTGATCGGGCCGTCCGGCTGGTATGCGCCGCTGGCCCGGCACGGGCGGCGTGTTGCCGCGCTGGGCGTGGTGGTGGCGGTGTGGGAGGTCGTGACCGCCAAGACCGGGTGGCTGCCGCTGCCGTTCTTTCCGTCGCCGCAAGCGGTGCTGGATGTCTATCGCGTTGATTCCGCGCGTCTTGGGCACAGCGTTATCAGTTCGCTGTTGCTGCTGTTTCCTGGTTTCGGGCTGGGGGCGTTGTCGGGATTCCTGGCCGGGCTGGCGATGGGGTGGTCGCCGGAGGCGCGTTATTGGGGGCATCCGGTCATTCGGCTGCTGGGACCGTTGCCGCCGATTGCCTGGCTGCCGGTCGCGCTGTTCGTGTTCCCGACGATTTCTGCCGCCAGCATCTTCCTGATCGCGCTGGCTACGGCATTTCCTGTCGCGGTGCTGACGGCCTCCGGGGTGATGCTGGTGGATTCCCGCCTGTACGATGTCGGGCGCACGCTGGGTGCGTCGGACGGGTTCCTGATCCGCACCATCGTGATTCCCGCGAGCCTGCCGCATGTGTTTGTCGGCCTGTTCATGGGGCTGGGGGCGTCGTTCATCGTCCTGATCGTGGCCGAGATGCTGGGGGCGAAGGCGGGGCTGGGCTGGTATCTGCAATGGGCGCAGGGATGGGCGGCCTATGCCAATCTCTATGCCGCGCTGGCGGTGATGTCGGTGCTGTTCTCGGGCCTGACGATGGCGCTGTTTGCCGCGCGCCGCCAGGCGCTGCGCTGGAACCGGGAGACGGTTCAGTGGTGACGGCTGCCGCGGAAAAAATCGTTGCTGGGGTGTCGGTGGGCGCGTCGGTGCAGGTGCGGGCGGTCTCGCACGCTTTTGGCGACGCGGCGCGGCCGCTGCCGGTTCTCGACGATGTCAGCTTCGATGTTCCGGCCGGCGAGACCGTGGCCCTGCTGGGGCCGAGCGGGTGCGGGAAGTCGACCCTGCTGCGTCTGATCGCCGGGCTGGATGCGCCCCGTGCCGGGCGGATCGGGGTCGATCATGTGCGTGTCGCCGGGCCGGACCCCAGCCGGCTGCTGGTGTTCCAGGACCCGCTGCTGCTGCCGTGGCGAACGGTGGAGGCCAATGTCGCCTACGGGTTGCAGGCGCGGGGTATCGGGGGTGGGGAGGATCGTGTGGCACAGGCCCTGCGGCTGGTCGGGCTGGCCGATTTTGCCGGGGCATATCCGCATGAACTGTCCGGCGGCATGGCGCAGCGCGCGGCGTTTGCGCGGGCGCTGGTGAACCACCCGCGTGTGCTGCTGCTCGACGAGCCCTTCGGCAAGCTGGATTCGCTCACGCGGATGACGATGCAGGAGGAGTTGCTGGCGCTGGCGCGGCGTCATGCCTTCACCACCATCCTGGTGACGCATGACGTGGAGGAAGCCTTGCTGCTGGCCACGAAGATTCTGGTGTTTTCGCCGCGTCCGGCCCGGATCATCCGGGAGGTCGACAATGGATTGCCGTTTCCGCGCTTTCGCGACGACCCGGCCTTCATTGCGCGTCGGCGGGACATCCTGATTGCCCTTGGGCATGGCGAGGAATTCGCGCGGTGAGCATTGCTTTGCGCCGTGCCCGACGGGCGGGCCGATGTCGGTTGTCCTTCAGGGCAGAAGAATAGAGACCAGGACAAAGATGTTACAAACAGGACAGATCATGCCTTATCAGGACAGGACCCGTTACGGTACCATGAGACATGCGGTGACGACATCGCTGGCGACGCTGCTGCTGGGCTCGGTGTCGTTTGAAAGCGTTGATATTGCCCGCGCCCAGTCGGCGGATGCGACCCGGACGAATGTTCAGACGAACGGCCATCATCATGGGATGAACGCGACACCGGCGAAGGCCGTGACACAGAAGCCTGTGGCCGGGGCTTCCTCGGGAAAGGCCGCGACTGCCGCGAACACTGCGGATGACGATATGGGCGGCATGTATATGGGTGGCGCCAGCGCGTCGGACGCGGAGAAGGTGGATGTGACGGCTGCCCGTCTGGCCCCGATCCGCCGGGCAGGCGCTCAGCTTCTCTCGATCCCCGGTGGGACCAACATCATCGATTCCGCGATGGTGCTGAAACAGCGCAACGCGACTTCCGCCGATCTGCTGAGCTACCAGCCAGGTGTGTACGCGCAGGCTCCGGCCGGCTCGGACGATCTTCGCCTGTCCATCCGCGGGTCTGGCCTCCAGGTTGGAGCGAATGCGACGCGTGCCGGCGTCATCGTTCTGTTCGACGACTTGCCGGCGACCACGCCCATCGGCTCGTTCAACGAACTCATGGAGCCGCTGGGTATCCAGTATACGGAGGTCCTGCGTGGTGGTAACGGGCTCGACAGCGGCTCGCTGCAACTCGGCGGCCTGATCAACTTCCATAGTTTCACTGGCTACGACGCGAAGACCTATCAGGCGCGCGTCGAAGCGGGCAGCTTCGGCTATGTGAAGGAGCAGCTTTCCTCCGGCAAGGTCATCGGCAAATCGGATTACTATATCAGTGTCACGAACTCATATCGTGCCGGCTACCAGGACCAGACGAAGGCGACTTCGTTCGGCATCAATTTCAACTACGGCTACCGTTTCAGCGATTCGGTCGATACGCGCTTCTTCTTCCGCTACCGCCAGACCTACGAGGGCAATCCCTATTATCTGACGCGCGCGCAGGTCAGGGAGAATCCGAAACAGGCCCAATATCCCTATAGCACCTGGGGAACCTACACGATCGAGCCTGGAACGAAGTATTTCGGCAACCGGACGACCGTCCGCATCGACGATGCCTCCCGCGTCGTCATCGGGGCGACCTATATCGACGCGCCAATGGATCACCAGCTTGGCAATACCGCATCAATCTACAACATTTTTTATCTGAGCGGCGTCATAAACTATAATCGAAACGACACGATACTTGGCCATAAGTCCGAGACGACCGCCGGTGTTTACGCGACAGGTGACCTGCCGGGAAGCAACTTCATGAACCTGGTTCGCCGGCAGGCCGCCTATCCCACCGTGCCTGTGGGCACGCTCCTTACCAAGCAGAAGCTGGGTGGCAGCAGCACGGTGGTCCACGTCAGCAATAATACCGAAATCTTCAGGAATTTCTGGCTGACGGCCGGTGGCGGGCTGAGCTACGACCCTCGTTCCGGGTCGGTGGTCTATCCGGTTCAGAATCATTTCAGCACGGCGCCGCTGAATTTTGCACCGCGTGGCGGATTCCGTTACCAGCTTACGCCGGTCATCCGTATCTACGGCAATGTGAGCCGCAGCGTCCAGTCCGCGCAGGACTGGCAGTTCCTTTCGGGCACGCATTACACCTCCGGTCTCGCGCAGGGGCAGACCGAAGGCTGGCAGAAGCTGGAGCCGCAGACCGCGACGACCTTCGAGGTCGGCTCGGACGGGACATACAAGGGCCAGCACTGGAGTGTCTCCTACTACCACTCGGCCGTGCATAACGAGCTTCTCTCGGCGGTCACGGCGGTCTCGCAGCTCTATAACAGCGCTGTCTTCACCAATGCCTCGCGCACGACCCATCAGGGTGTCGAAGCCGGAATAGATGGCACGTTGTTCAAATGGAACGGGAACGCCTTTACCTACATGCAATCCTATACGTGGTCGGATTTCCATTACAATCATGACCCGGTCTTCGGGCATAATCGGCTGCCCGGTGTGCCGGAACATTATTATCAGGGTGAACTGCACGCGGACTTCAAGAACGGCTTCTATACCACCTTCGATGTCGAGGCGGCGTCTTCAACCGTCGCATCCTACGATAATGGAGCGAGAACGGCGCCGTATCATATCTATAGCTATACACTCGGCTATCTCTGGCCGCAGAAGAGCCGCCGCGTTTATCTTCAGTTCCATAACCTTGCCAACAAGCATTACGCGATGGGTGTGGTTCCCGTTTACACGTCGACGAAGGGAGATGCCGCTGCCGAGTTGGTCGGAGATGGTTTCGGCATCTTTGCCGGTGTTGATGTCAGTTTCAATTGAACCCGGTTCGAGAGTCGGCCCCGGAGAATGGTACGGGCTGACAAGCTGTCCCCGACCGGAATAAGGACAGAAATTCGCCGAACCGCGTGGAATCCATATCACTCTGCATCACTCGGCGGCGGTGCGCACCGACGTGGCCGCCCCCTGGGCGGCGACGTTGGCGAGGATCAGCGCCGAGGCGGGGTTCATGCTGTCGATCATGGTCGTGGGGATCAGGATCGTGGCCCCGCGCTCCTTGGTCGTTTCGTAAATGATGTTCATGGCCCGCAATTGAAGGGCAGCCGGGTGGCCGGCATAGGCTTCGGCGGCATCCACGAAGCGGCTTGCCACTTCGGCCTCCGCCGAGCCCAGGATGATCCGTGCCTGTTTTTCGCGCTCGGCCTGGGCCTGGCGCGACATCGCGTCCTGCAATGCCACGGGAATGGCGACGTCGCGGATTTCGACCGACATCACGTCGATGCCCCAGGCTGCGGTCTTGGCGCCGATTTCCGCGCGTAGCTGCTCGTTGGAGGAGCGGCGGTCGGAGAGCAGTGCGGCCAGCATGGATGCGCCGATCATTTCGCGCAGCGAGGTCTGGGCGACCCGGTCGATGGCCTCGCGGTAGTTCGTGATCCGCAGGGCGGCGGCCTCGGCGTCTCGGACGTGCCAGAAGATCACGGCATCGACATTCACCGGCACCGTGTCGCGGGTCAGCGCCTGTTCGGCATTGAACGCGGTGGTCTGAATCCGCTCGTCGATCACCGCCACGATCCGGTCGATGACGGGGATGATCATGAACAGGCCCGGTCCGCGCACGGCCTGCAGGCGGCCCATCCGCAGCACCACGAATTTCTGCCAGACATTGGCCATTCGCAGCGACAGGAACGTCAATGCCGACAGGATGACGAATGGAAGGGCGATGATCGGGTGATAGAGACCCTCCTCACGCGCGAGGAGGACGCCGGCCAGCAGCAGCGCCGCCGACAGGACAAGCGTGATGGCATTCATGATCCATCTCCCCGGGACGTACGTCCTCGGCCAGGCCGCCAGACGGCCGGCACGTGACGTTGGCATGTGCCCCCGCAGGTTCAAGGGGCTCCGGTTGAGGAGATTCCGGCCGGCCCGGCCTTCTCAGTGGCAGCCGCCGCCGTCGCCGCATTTGGTGCAGGCGCCGCAGCCGGAAGGGGGCTTGCTGCCCTGCCGGGCCCGTTGCGCGGCCCGGTCGCGCAGCGCGCGCGGGGCGTGGACCGCGCGCAGCATGTCCGCGCTGCCGCGCCAGAACATGCCCTGGCTGGCGGGCACCAGGCGGCGCACCCAGTAGAGTGCGCAGGCCGTGACGATGGCGACGATGACGATGGTTTCGATCATGGACTGCCCCCCCAACCCAGAAGAAGCGATATGTGCCAGACGATGAAGGCGGCGCCGTAGGCCATGGCGAACAGGTAGCCCGCCGTTATGCCGACCATGCGCCAGGACCCGGTTTCACGCCGGATTACGGCGAGGGTCGAGAAACATTGTGGCGCGAAGATATACCATGTCAGCAGCGACAGTGCCGTGCCAAGGCTCCAATGCGCCGACAGCAGCGGCTGGAGCTGGCGGGCGGCGTCGCTGTCCGTGGCGCCCAGGGAATAGACCGTGGCCAGGGCGCTGACCGCGACCTCGCGCGCCGCCAGGCCCGGGATCAGGCTGACGCAGATCTGCCAGTTGAAGCCGATCGGGGCCATGACATGGAGCATCCAGTGGCCGATCCGGCCGGCCAGGCTCCATTCGATCGCGGGGCCGGCGGCGCCGGCCGGCGGGGCGGGAAAGCTGGCGAGCGCCCACAGCAGCACGCTGACCGTGACGATGATCGTGCCGACCCGCGACAGGAAGATCACCGCGCGCTGTTTCAGCCCGAGGGCGAGGTCGCGCAGGTTGGGCAGCCGGTAGGCCGGCAGTTCGAGCAGCAGGGGATGTTCCTCCTGCCGGTCCCGGTTCTTCAGCACCCGGGCCACGAGCAGCGCGCTGAGGATGCCCGCCAGGTAGAGCGCGAACAGCACCAGACCGTGCAGGTTGAACAGGCCGCCGATCCGCCGTTCGGGCACGAAGGCCGCGATCAGCAGCGTATAGACCGGCAGCCGGGCGGAGCAGGTCATCAGCGGGGCGATCAGGATCGTGATCATCCGGTCGCGGGGGTTCTGGATCGTGCGCGTGGCCATGATGCCGGGTACCGCGCAGGCGAAGCTGGAGAGCAGGGGGATGAACGACCGCCCGCTCAGCCCCGCCGTGGCCATGATGCGGTCCAGCAGGAAGGCCGCGCGGGGCAGGTAGCCGGATTCCTCGAGTGCCAGAATCCACAGGAAGAGGATGAGGATCTGCGGCAGGAACACCACCACGCTGCCCGCGCCGGCGATGACGCCGTCGACGATCAGGCTGCGCAGCGGACCGTCGGGCAGCACGGTGCCGACGGCCTGGCCGAGGGCTGCGGTGCCGGCATCCAGCAGGTCCATCACCGGCTGGGCCCAGGAGAAGACGGCCTGGAACATGACGAACATCAGGGCGAACAGGATTGCCATGCCCCAGACGGGGTGCAGGAACCAGCGGTCCAGCCGCTCTTCCAGCGCCACGCCCAGCCGCGACGGGCGGGCGACGCAGTCGGCCAGAATGCGGCGCGCCTCGGCATGGAAATCGCTGCCCGCAGGCATGGCGGGCGGCGGGGGCGGGGGCGGCAGGTCGAGCGCGCGCAGGAGGTCCTGCCCGCCATTGCGGCGGATGCCGACGGCCGTGACCACGGGGGCGCCGAATTCGGCCGCCAGGCGCGGCACGTCGATGGCGATGCCCTGCCGCTTTGCCGCGTCGATCATGTTCAGCACGAGGATCATCGGCCGGCCCATCTGCCGGACCTCAAGCGCGAAGCGCAGGTGCAGGCGCAGGTTGGTGGCGTCCAGCACGCAGACCAGCAGTTCCGGCGCGGGTTCGCCGCGATAGGTGCCGGCGCAGACGTCGCGGGTCACGGCCTCGTCGGGGCTGGTGGCGACCAGGCTGTAGGCGCCGGGCAGGTCGAGCAGGCGCACCGCCAGCCCGCCCGGGGTGGTCAGCCGCCCGACCTTGCGTTCGACCGTGACGCCGGCATAGTTCGCCACCTTCTGCCGGCTGCCGGTCAGGAGGTTGAACAGGGCCGTCTTGCCGCAGTTCGGATTGCCGACCAGGGCGGCGTTGAGGACGCTCATGTCAGAGGAGGCTCATGCGCGGGCCCGGGATCAGGCCGCGTCGCGCAGCAGCACGCGCGACGCTTCCGCGCGGCGGAGGGCGAAGCGGGTAAAGCCGATGCCGACCGCGATCGGGTCCGCGCCGATCGGCCCCACGGCCACGATCCGGATCGGCTCGCCCGGTACGAAACCCAGGGCGCGCAGCCGTTCGGCGACCGGGTCGCCGGCCGTGTGGTCTTCCACATGGTCGATGATGGCGCTGCCCCCCAGTTTCAGTTCGTTCAGTCGCATCCCGGGTCCGTTTCGGCACGTGAGGTTCAGTTGAGAATAATACTTAATATTTAAACGTGCCGATGTCCATTGTGCCGGGCGCATTCCACCCCGCTCGGGGCCGGATGGGGGATCGTGCGGTGACCGTGAGATCCGAAAAGCAGCAGGGCGTCCGAAACAGCCTGTCGCCTCGTAGAGGCTGGTCGGAAATGGGGGCTGGTGAGCGAGAGTGCCGCGAAGCGCAGGAAACGCGCGCCGGATCGCCACCAGCGCGCATTTACGGCCAGCCTCTCAGCCGGGGGGACGCAGGTGGAGCGTGATCCGCATGGCTTCCGCCGACAGGCGGGCGCCGCTGGCGGTGGCGGCCGTCAGGTCGATATCCACCTGGTGGTTGTTTTCCATCAGTTTGCTGCCCAGGCCGCGCCCCAACGTCGCTTCCGCCTGCACGGCCCAGTAGGTACCGTCGAAATCCTGCAGGCGGGCGAGGTTGCGCACGGTGCCGTGGCCCTTGATGTAGGAATAGCCAAGGCTGCCCAGCCCACCGCCGGAAATTGTGAAGTCGTAGGACCGGCCGCCATAGACCAGTTGGCCGGTGCCCCAGGTGTATCCGGCGCCGACTCCGATCTCCTTCATCATGAAGGTGATCTGCCCGGTCGTCATGGCGGCCGGGTCGGGTGTCGCGCAGACCGCCGTGCTCAGGCCGAGGGCGTAGAGCGTCAGTCCGGCGGACAGGAATTTCTTCATGCTGCATCCTCCTCGACAGGGTGCGTGCCGGTCGGCGGCTCCTCACTCAAGACCGATCTCACGGATTTTACAATGTGCCTGATGCCCGATCGGATTCGCGCGATGCTGCGGGGAGGAAAAATCCGGCGGAGACAGCGGGTGTGCGCCTGGTCACATTGCCTCGGCCACATCATATAGCATGTTGCATATTTCTCTCTTCCGGTCCTAGGCTGGGCCATAGGCGGTCCGTAGTCCCGTTTTCGGCGGAGGGCGTTCCAATCGATGTCTGATCGTTTCCAGGGTGTGGATGCATCCATCGGCGTAGAGGGTGGGGGCGGCAGGATGCGCGTGGCATCGTCCTCGCGCCCGGGCGATATCAGCGGTTCGATACGTGTTCCGGCGGGGGCGGGCGGCTGGCGGCGGCTGCTGGCGTTCCTGGGGCCGGGCTACATGGTGTCGGTCGGGTATATGGACCCGGGCAACTGGGCGACCGACCTGGCCGGTGGTTCGGCGTTCGGCTACACGCTGCTCTCGGTCATCATGCTGTCCAACCTGATGGCGATCCTGCTGCAGGCCTTGTCGGCGCGGCTGGGCATTGCCACCGGGCGCGACCTGGCACAGGCCTGCCGCGACCGCTTCGCGCCATCGGTGGCCGTCATGCTGTGGGTGGCGTGCGAGGCGGCGATCATCGCCTGCGACCTGGCCGAGGTCATCGGCACCGCGATCGCGCTGCAATTGCTGTTCGGCATTCCGCTTCTGCTGGGCGCGGTGATGACCGCGCTGGATGCCACCGTGGTGCTGATGCTGATGAACCGGGGGTTTCGTGCACTGGAAGCCTTCGTGATCGGGCTGCTGAGCGTGATTGCGGTCTGCTTCGCGATCCAGATCGCGGCCGCGGCCCCGCCCGTGGCGGCGGTGCTGCGGGGGCTGGTGCCCCGGCCCGAGATCCTGACCGACCCGGGGATGCTGTATGTTGCCATCGGCATCATCGGGGCGACGGTGATGCCGCATAATCTGTACCTGCATTCCTCGATCGTGCAGAGCCGGGCCTATGAGCGGTCGGAGGCCGGGCGGCGCGATGCGATCCGCTGGGCGACCTGGGACAGTACGCTGGCGCTGATGATGGCGTTCTTCGTCAATGCCGCGATCCTGATCGTTGCCGCCGTCGCCTTCCATGAGAGCGGGCATCGCGACGTGGCCGATATCGGGCAGGCCTGGCGCCTGATCTCGCCCCTGCTGGGGCTGGGGGCGGCCGCCACGCTGTTTGCCGTGGCGTTGCTGGCGGCGGGGATGAATTCGACCGTGACCGGCACCCTGGCGGGGCAGATCGTGATGGAAGGGTTCCTGGACCTGCGCCTGCCGCCCTGGGCGCGGCGGCTGGTCACGCGGGGAATCGCCATCGTTCCGGTGGTGGTGGTGACGGCCCTGTATGGCAATGCGGGCGTCGACCGGCTGCTGGTGTTCAGCCAGGTGGTGCTGTCGCTGCAATTGCCGTTTGCCGTCGTTCCGCTGGTCTGGTTCGTGTCCGACCGGCGGATGATGGGGCCCTTTGCCATCTCGCGCCCGGTTGCCGTCCTGTCCTGGGGGGTGGCGCTGATCATTCTGGGGCTGAACGGCAAGCTGCTGTGGGATGTGCTGGCCGGCTGACGGCCGGCAGGGGGAACAGGGCGGCGCCCCCCTGCGGCGGCGGAGACGCGAGCAGGTCCGGCGCCCTGCCGCGCGCGAGCGCCCATAGCAGCCGCAGCGGGCCGCCATGGGCGATCACGCCGGCCGGCCGGGCCGCGTGCAGAAGATCGGCCCAGAAGGACAGGGCGCGCCGGCGCAGGGCCGCGCCGCTCTCGCCGCCGGGGGGCGCGAACCCTTCCGGGTCCGCTGCCCAGCGATCCAGCGCCACGCGGTCGATATCCGCCCATGGCTGGCCCTCCCATGCGCCGAAATCCAGTTCTGCCAGGCGTGGATCGATCCGCAACGGCAGGCCGGTCGCGGTAGCCAGCCGCCAGGCCACCATCTGGCAGCGGGCGGCCGGGGCGCTGTGGATCACGCGGAGTGCCGCACCGCGTGCCAGCACCGCCAGCCCGTCGGCATGGCGTTCCCAGCCGGGGCGCAAGGCGACGTCCAGCCGGCCGTAGCAGGTGCCCGGAGCGGTCGCCACGGGTGGATGACGGGCCAGGAGCAACCAGGGGGCATCGGCCGGAGGGGCGGGGGGAATGGTCATGATCGTGATCAATCGGGATGGGGCGCGTGCGATCAAGGGAAAAGAAACAATTGCGCGGGACAAGGGGCTTTTGCCGCCATTCCATGTCGGGGTACGTGGGATGAAGCGCGGAGGTTGTATTGAATCTGCCCATGCGTTTTTCTTGACAGGTAGGGCATAGATTCTATGAAGGGCGCGATGGTTCCTCTCAACGAGGATTAAAAGGGAACACAGTGCGGGCCGGAAGGTCCAAGCCTGTGGCTGTCCCCGCAACTGTAGGCGGCATGTTCACGCATCGCCGGGCATCATGGCCCGGGGCCACTGGGGTTTCGTTCAACCCGGGAAGGCCATGCGGAACGACAACCGCGAGCCAGGAGACCTGCCGTCAGCACTGGTTGCGACCGGGAACCGTCAGGCGGGGTGATCTGGCGGACGGGACAGGGACGTCATCACGGCATCGGATGGCGGATCGTGGCCCGTGGTCTCGTGGCAGCCGCGCATGGTCACGAGAACGGTCCTGATGCACGATTTTCGCTCGCTTCTTTTTATCTCCACGCTGTTTACCGCCGTCGGCCTGTCCGGCGCGCTGGCGCAGGAGGCGCCGTCCGCGCCCGCGCCGGCGAAGGCGCCTCCCGTCCGTCCGGCTACCGCGACGACGCGCCCGGTCGCGGCTGCCGGCAACCATGTCGCGCTGAAGCAGCGGGATGGGGGGGAGGCCATTACGGTCAGCGCCGCCCGCCGCCCGGTCAGCGTGGATGACATCGGCTCCAGCGTGACGATCGTGACCGAACGGCAGATCCAGACCCAGCAGCGCCGTGGCCTGGCGGATATCCTGGAGCGGCAGCCGGGGCTGAATGTCGTGCAGACGGGCGGGTTCGGCGGCACGACCTCGATTTTCATGCGCGGGAATAATTCGAACGAGGTCAAGGTCCGGCTGGATGGCATGGACGTCAATGATGGCAGTTCGACCAGCGGGGCGTTCGATGCCGGGCAGTTCGTGACCGATGGCATGGGGCGGATCGAGATCCTGCGCGGGCCGCAAAGCGGCCTGTATGGCGCCGATGCCATGGCGGGCGTCATCGACATCACCACCGCGCAGGGGCAGGGGCGCTTGACGCCGTTTGTCCGGCTTGAGGGCGGGGAGTATGGCACGTTCAACCAGGTGCTGGGTGCGCGTGGCAGCAAGGGGCGGTTTCATTATAATATCGAACTGTCCCATTACCGCATGGATGGGTTCAACAATATCCCGTCCTATATCGAGCGCTATTACGGTGCCGACCGCCAGCAGCGGAATGAAGGGAACCGCAACGACAATCGGAGCGCGAATATCCGGTTGGGATATGACGTGACCCGGACGTTCGACCTGGGCCTGACGGCGCGCCTGATCCAGTCGAATTATCATTCCTATTCGGTGTACGACCTGCAGAGCGAGAACCTGTATGGGGCGTCCGGGGTGCGTGAGCAGAACAACAAGAACGAGGCCATCGTGCGTGGCACGGCGCATCTCGTATCGTTCAACGGGCTGTTCGACCAGGTGATCGGGCTGGGATACATGACCAACCGCAATCGCTGGACGGAGACCGGCACCAGCTATGGCAGCCCGCTCAATCCCGACCCCAGCTATTACCGGTCCGACCGGCTGAAGATCGACTGGCATGGCACCTTCGACCTGAAGCGGTATGGGCAGTTCCTGATCGGTGCCGAACATTTCCACGATCATTTCAACACCAGCCATACCGCGTCCAGCATGTGGGACAGCGGGTATGACAATTCGGCCGGCATGGATACGACGGCGGGATATGGGCAGTATCAGGGGAACTGGAACCGCATCCTGTATGGTGCGGCCAATATCCGCTATGACGCCAACTCGCGCTACGGCAACCACGTGACCTGGCGGGTGGCGCCTGCCATCCATGTGCCGGGGACCGGGACCATCATCAAGGCGAGCGCCGGCTCCGGTTTCCATGGGCCTTCGCTGTATCAGCTCTTCGCCAATCAGGTCGGCGTGGGGTATTCGGAAAAAGGCAATCCGAACCTGAAGGCGGAGAAGCTGATCGGCTATGATGCCGGCGTCGAACAGAAGCTGCTGCATGAGCGCCTGAAATTCGGTGCCACCTGGTATGACAACCGGGTGAGGAACCTGATCCAGTCGTCCCTGTCGATCGATTCTTCGTATAACTACAATTATTCCTACGAGAATGTGGCGAAGGCGCGCATGTATGGTGTGGAGGCTTTTCTGAACTGGAAAGCCCGCAGCGATCTGGAATTCAACCTGAGCTACACCTGGACCCATGCGCGGAACGAGACGGTGCATACGGAATTGCAGCAGCGCCCGCAGCATAAATTCAATTTCAATACGACATGGACGCCAATCCGGGATCTGACCTTCTCGGGCAACATTCTCTATACCAGCGGCTGGCGCGACCTGCCGGTGATCGGCAGTGAAGTGTGCAGCGTCTGCGCCAAGGGGCATGGGTATGTCACGATCGACGTGGCGGCCAATTACAAGATCAACCGGTTTGTTTCGGTGTATGCCCGTGCGGATAATCTGCTGAACAGGCAATATGAGGAGCCGATTGGCTATCTGCAGCCCGGGCGTGGCGGGTATGGCGGCTTTACGCTGTCCTACTGACGGGATGTGGACCTGGGCTCGATGCTCCGCGATCATGCTGCTGGCGGTGGTGCTGGCGGGGGGCGCGCGGGCCGAGCCCCGGCATCGGATCGTTTCGCTGAATCTCTGTACCGACCAGTTGCTGCTGCAACTGGTGCCGGCCCGCGATATTGCGGGCCTGTCGCCGCTGGCGCGGGACTGCGCCTATTCCGTGATGTGCGGCGAGGCGCGGTCGGTCCCTGTCGTGCGCCCCACGGCCGAGGCCGTGGTGGCGGCGCGTCCCGACCTGGTGCTGGGCGGACGCTATGCGAGCGTCACCGCCCTGCTGGCGGCGCGGCAGGCGGGAATGCCGGTCGAACTGTTCGACCCTGTCGAGCGGCTGGCTGATATTCCGGGCCAGATCGTGGCCGTGGCAAATGCGGCGGGCGTGCCCGCGCGGGGGCGGGAACTGGCCGAGACGTTCAGGGCTCGTCTGGCGGCTTATCCTGTTTCGGCCGGTGGCGGGGCTGTTCCCTCGGCGGTGATCTATGCCGCCAATGGCTTCGTGACCCGTGCGGGGTCGCTGGCGGACGATATGCTGGTGCGTGCCGGTTTTCGCAATGCGGCGAACGGGCTGGATGGGCGACATGCGCTGGCTGTGTCGTTGGAGAGCCTGCTGACCCGGCCGCCCGACCTGCTGATTGTCACGCGTTCCGATGTCGGCACGTCGATGGCGCAGGCGATGCTGGACCATCCGGCCTTGCGCGATGCCTTTCCCGCCCCGCATCGTCTGTCCTTGCCCGACCGGATGTGGCTGTGCGGCCTGCCGCAGACGCTCGATACCCTGGACAGGCTGATTGCGGTCCGCAAGGCGCTGGAGATATCCCGATGATCGACCGCCGCGACTATCCGCTGATCGCTGCCCTGGCGGGAGGCGTGCTGGTGATGCTGGTGCTGTCGCTGGCGTGGGGGGATAGCGCCGTTTCGTTGCCGTCGGCCCTGCGCGACCTGATGGCTGGCCGGCATAGTGTGGGGGCGATCATCGTTGGCCAGTTGCGCCTGCCTCGGGCGATTCTCGGGGTTTCGATCGGGGCGGCGTTGGGGCTGTGTGGGGCGGTGATGCAGGGTTATCTGCGCAATCCGCTGGCCGATCCGGGTTTGCTCGGCGTGTCGGGCGGCGCGGCGCTGGGGGCGGTGCTGGTCTTCTATACCGGGTTGGCCGGTGTGTCCGCGCTGTTGCTGCCGGCGGGCGGGCTGATGGGGGCGCTGCTGGCGGTGCTGCTGCTGCTGGGGCTGGTGGGGCAGGGCGGGACGCTGGTACTGTTGCTGGCGGGGGCGGCGCTGAGCAGTTTTGCCGCCGCGCTGACGGCCATGGCGATGAATCTGATGCCCAGTCCCTATGCGGCCTATGAGGTCATGCGCTGGGTGATGGGGTCGCTGACCGACCGGACCCTGACGGATGTGTCGATCAGCCTGCCCGGTACCGTGGCGGGCTGCCTGCTGATGCTGACGACGGCGCGGGCGCTGGATGCGCTGGCGCTGGGGGACGAAGTGGCCGAGAGCATGGGCTTTCGCCTGCGCGGCCTGTCCGGAGTTCAGACGCGGGTGGTGGTGGGGGCGGCTGTCGCGATCGGGTCCTGCGTCGCGGTCAGCGGGGCGATTGGGTTTGTGGGGCTGGTGGTGCCGCATCTGCTGCGTCCGCTGACGGGGCACCAGCCGTCGCGCCTGTTGCTGCCCTCGGCGCTGGGGGGCGCGCTGCTCTTGTTGGTGGCCGATGCGGCGGTGCGGCTGCTGTCCGGTGCCACCGAGATCCAGATCGGCGTGCTGACGGCGCTGATCGGGGCGCCTGTCTTCTTTCGTCGGGTGATCGCCATGCGGCGGAGCCAGGCATGACCGGCCTGGTCGCGCGTGGGCTGACGCTGTCGCTGGACGGGCGGACAGTGCTGCATGAAGCGTGCGTTGCGGTGGCCCCTGGTGAGGTTGTGGGGGTGATCGGCCCCAATGGCGCGGGCAAGAGCACGCTGCTGCGGGTGCTGTCCGGCATCCAGCCTGCCGATGCGGGAGAGGTGATGCTGGAAGGCCGCGCGCTGGCCGGAATGACGCCGGGCGACCGGGCCCGGCGCCTGTCCTTTCTGCCGCAGGAGGGGGAGCCGCCGCCGCCGATGCGGATCGAGGATCTGGTGGCACTTGGGCGTCTGCCGCATCGTGCGGCGCGGGACGGGGCGCGCGATCGGGCGGCGGTGGAATGCGCGCTGGCGGAAACCGGGCTGCTGGATCTGCGCGACCGGCCGGCAAGCCAGTTGTCGGGTGGTGAGCGTGCCCGCCTGCGGCTGGCGCGGGCGCTGGCGGTCGAGGCGCCCTATCTGCTGGCGGATGAGCCGGTGGCGGCGCTGGACCCCGCGCATGCGCTGGCGGTGATGGCATCGTTCGCCCGGCTGGCGCGCGCGGGCATGGGGGTGGCGGTGGTGCTGCATGACCTGACGCTGGCCGGGCGGTTCTGCCATCGGCTGGTGCTGATGCGGGACGGGCGGGTCGTGGCGCAGGGGCGGCCGGCGGAGATCCTGACCGACGGGGCCATGCGCGCGGTCTATGGCGTGACTGTCCGCCGGGTGGGTGATGCGGTCGTGCCCTGGAGCCTGACCGATGGGCGGGCCGACGACGAACGAACGGGTTCGTGAAAAAGACGCGAAAAACACGGGGGATTTGACCGGCTGACGTCAGTCACCGCGACGTGATGGGATCGTTCTTTGCTTCGGATGCGTTCGAGGCAGGAACGATGCCCGGGCGGATCGGGCCGCCCCGGTCTGTCAAGGTGGAACATGGCTGATGGCGGCGGTATTCAGTCCACGCGCCAACGTCATCGTCGCGGTGGCGATGCTGGGGGCCGTGGGTGCCGTCGTGGGGCTGTGCCTGTGGTGGTTTGCCTGGCCGCGGTCGGATTATGTCCGGCATGTCGGGTGGGCGATCCAGCAGCCGGTTCCTTTCAGCCACCAGCATCATGTTGCGGGACTGGGGATCGATTGCCGGTTCTGCCACAGCAGCGTCGAGCGTAGCGCGCAGGCCAGCCTGCCGCCGACTTTCACCTGCATGACGTGCCATTCGCGGATCTGGACCAATGCCGCCCTGCTGGCGCCGGTTCGCGACAGCCTGACGGAAGACCGGCCGATCGCCTGGGCGCGGGTGACGGATGTGCCGGATTACGTTTATTTCAACCATAGCATCCATGTTTCTAAAGGGGTTGGGTGCGGGAGTTGCCACGGCAACGTGGCGCGCATGCCCCTGACCTTCAAGGCGAAGACGCTGACGATGCAGTTCTGTCTGGACTGCCATCGCAATCCGGGGCCGAACCTGCGTCCGCTTGCGCATGTCTATGACATGGACTGGCATCCGGACCATGCGACGCCGTCTCCGGCGGATCTGATGCGTGCCTATCATATCGGCGGGCGGAACCTGACGGAGTGCTCACTATGCCATCGCTAGAGGGGCTGCCGGGCGACGAACGGGACTGGATCGGGCGCTTTCCGCAACTGGAGCAGGCGCTGGCGCATCCGCTGGACCGGCGGCGGACGCTGAAACTCCTTGCCCTGGCATTGGCCGGCGGCGGGCTGGCGGGATGCGATCCCGGGACGCCGGATCGCGGCTTCGTCTCGGCCGTGCGGGCGGCGCCGGGGGTGGTACCGGGCGTGCCCAACATCTATGCCAGCGCCCATGTGCGCGATGGCTATGCCAACGGCATTCTCGTCACCCATCAGATGGGGCGGCCGATCAAGGTGGAAGGCAATCCCGGGCATCCGTCCAGCCTGGGGGCCACCGATCTGTTCGCGCAGGCCGCGATCCAGGATTTCTATGACCCCGACCGGGCCAGCGGGCCGTTGCATGATGGGATGCCTGCCGCGTGGCAGGAGGTGACGACCGCTCTTCAGGCTCTGCGTGCCGGGCCGGGTGGGGCGGGCGCCCTGGGCGGAGCGGGTTTGCGCATCCTGACCGGGACGGTGACCTCGCCTACGCTGGGGGCGGCGATCGATGCGCTGCTGGCGGCCCATGCCGGGGCCATCTGGCATCGCTGGGACGCCATCGGGCGGGAGGCGGTGCGGCAGGGGACGGCCATGGCCTATGGGCGCCCGGCGATGGTGATTCCGGATTTGCGGCAGGTCGATGTTGCGCTGGCGGTGGAGAGCGACCTGCTGGACAGCGCGCCGGGGCATCTGCGCCATGCGCGGGCCTTCGCCGGGCGGCGCAATCCGGTGCTGGGGGACATGAGCCGCCTGTATGCCGTGGAACCGACGCCCAGCCTGACGGGGGTGGCGGCCGATCATCGCTTCATTGCGGCGCCTGCTGCCTGTGAGGAGATCATCGGGCGTCTGGCTGCGGCTCTGCTGCACAATGAGGAACCTTCGGGCGGTCCGGACTGGCTGGGGGCGGTGGTGGCCGATCTGCGCGCGCATCGCGGGCGGGCGCTGATCCATCTCGGCCCCGATTACGGGGCGCCGGCCCATGCTGCGGTCCATGCGGTGAACGAGGCGCTGGGTGGGCGGGGCAGGGTGTTCGATGTTTTCGAACCGCCTGAATATCGTCCGCTGCAGCCCGTTTCCACCTTGTCGGACCTGATGGACGATATGGAAAAGGGGCGTGTGCGTGCGCTGCTGATCCTGGACGTCAATCCGGTCTATCAGGTGCCGCGTTTTGCGGCGGTGCTGCCGCGTGTTCCTCTCAGCGTCGCGCTGGCGGATCGGCCGCATGAGACGGCGCGGGCGGCGCGGTGGCATGTTCCGCTGGCGCATGGGTTCGAAGAATGGGGCGATGCGCGCGCCGATGATGGTACGGCGACGATCCTCCAGCCGCAGGCGATGCCGCTCTATGGCGGAACCAGCGCCGCGACCATCCTGCGCTTCTGTGCCGGAGAGGTTGGCCGCCCGGCGCGGGAACTGGTGCGGCAGGTCTGGCGGGAGCGTCTGGCGTCGGAACGTGACTGGCGGGCGGCGCTGGCTGCCGGGGTTATTCCCGGTACGGCCAGCGCGCGCCTCGATGTGGCGATTTCGCCCGTCATGCCGCCTCTTTCGCCCCGTGGGGCATCCGCGGATCTGACGTTGCTGCTGCGGCCCGACCCGCATCTGTGGGATGGGCGTGAGGCGAATAATCCCTGGTTGCAGGAATTGCCCCAGCCGCTCAGCAAGGGTGTCTGGGGGAATCCGTTGCTGATTCCGCCGGATCTGGCGCGATCAATGGATTTGCGCAACGGGGATGAAATCGCGCTGTCGGTGGGCGCGCGCCGGGCCGTGCTGCCGGTCTGGGTGCAGCCGGGGCAGGTATCGGGCTGTGTCGTCGGGCTGCTGGGATCGGGGCGACGGCATGCCGGGGAAACGGGGAATGGGGTCGGTACCGACCTGTATCCGCTGCGCGATGCCGTGGGGCCGGTGCGGATTGCCGCTACCGGCCGCAGGGTCGAGGTGGCCTGCACGGAACATCATGCCACCGTGATTGCCGATACGCCCTCCGACATCGTGCGGCATGGCACGCTGGCGCGGTTTCGGCAGGAGCCGGGATTTCTCGGTACCGAGCAGGATCATCGGGCATCCGAAGCGGCCCTGTACCGGCGGGACCCCGGCGCGCCGGTGGCGTGGGGGATGAGCATCGACCTGAATGCCTGTATCGGCTGCAACGCCTGCATGATCGCCTGTCAGGCGGAGAATAATGTGCCGGTGGTGGGGCGGGACGAGGTGCTGCGCCAGCGCGAGATGCACTGGCTGCGGATCGATCGCGCCTATGAAGGAACGCCCGATGCCCCGGACACGTTCTTCCAGCCGATGCTCTGCATGCATTGCGAGCAGGCGCCGTGCGAAACGGTCTGCCCCGTCGGCGCCACGATGCATGATTCGGAGGGCCTGAACGTGATGGTCTACAACCGATGCGTCGGCACGAAATTCTGTTCCAACAATTGTCCTTACAAGGTCAGGCGATTCAACTACTTCGCTTTTGCCGAGGAAGAACGCCGGCCGCCGATCAGTCGTAATCCGGACGTTTCGGTGCGCGCGCGCGGGGTGATGGAGAAGTGCACCTTCTGCCTCCAGCGGATTGCGCAGGCGCGCATTGCGGCCGACCGGGATGGTGCGGCGGAACAGGTGGTGACGGCGTGTCAGGCCGCCTGTCCCACGCGGGCCATCACCTTCGGCGATATCAATGATCCCGATGCTGCCGTCAGGCATCGCAAGGCCAGTCCGCTGACTTATGGTGTGCTGCCGGAGCAGGGCACGCATCCGCGCGTGACGTATGAGGCGCGCATCCGCAACCCCAATCCGGCTCTCGAATCATGAGCGCCCCGGCCGTCATTGCCGCCGGCGAGACCGCGCAATCGGTGACCGAGCGTATCTGTGCGGTGACGCTGCGGGAGGGGGCACGTCCCTGGACGCCGCTATGGTGGTGGGTGGCCTTTGCAGTCTCGCTGGGGCTGCTGGGGATGGGCGTGATCTCGGTCGCGTGGCTGTTCTATGCCGGGTTGGGTATCTGGGGCATCGACTGGCCGGTGGCCTGGGGGCTGGATATTCTCAATTACGTCTGGTGGATCGCCATTGCTTCGGGCGGCACGTTTATCTCCGCGCTGTTCTTCCTGCTGGGGGTGGAGTGGCGCACGGCGCTGAATCGGCTGGCGGAAAGCCTGACCCTGTGCGCGGCCCTGTGCGCCGCGATCTTTCCCATCCTGCATCTTGGGCGGCCGTGGTTTTTCTACTGGCTGTTTCCCTATCCGAACACGATGGGGTTGTGGGCGCAGTTCCGCAGTCCATTGGTGTGGGATTTCTTTGCGATCCTGACTTACGTTCTCGCGTCGATCCTGTTCTGGTATTTCGGCCTGCTGCCGGATCTGGCGACCTTGCGCGATCGCGCGGGGCGGCCGGGGCAGCGTGTGTTCTATGGTGTGCTGGCACTGGGTTTTCGGGGATCGGGCCGGCAATGGCGGCATTATCGGGCGGTCTATGCCGTCATGGCCGCCCTGATGGCGCCGCTGGTGGTGTCGGTACACAGCATCGTGGGCATGGATTTCGCGGGGAGTGCGGCCACCGGCTGGCATTCCACGCAGTTTCCGCCCTTTTTCGTGTTCGGTGCGGCGCTGTCGGGGTTCGCCGTCGTGCTGGTGGTCGTTCTGCCGCTGCGCGCGCTGCTGGGACTGCAGGCCTATGTGACGGCACGACATATCGATGTACTGGGCCGGCTGTTCCTGACCAGTTCGCTGTGTGTCGCCTATGCCTATCTCATGGATGCGTTTTCCACGTTCTACGGCTCGGACCCGGCGGAACGGACGATGTTCGTCCTGCGTGTCTTCGGCCTGTATGCGCCGGTCTATTGGGGCACCATCGTCCTGAATATCCTGTTGCCGCAATTGTTGTGGTGGCGCGCGGCGCGGATGACCGCGCCCCTGGTCTGGCTGATCGGGCTGGGCGTGCTGGTGGGCATGTGGCTGGAGCGGTTCCAGATCATCGTGACCAGTCTGGCGCGGACGCAGATGCTCTCTGCCTGGGGGCAATATACGCCGACCATATGGGAATGGAGCCTGCTGTTCGGCACGATCGGGCTGTTCCTGACCACGTTCCTGCTGATCGTGCGGCTGATGCCGGTGGTAGCGATGGCGGAAATGCGGGCGATGCTGCGGGGAGGGGTGGGATGATCGTCGCCGCCTTCGCTACCGAAATGGGGATGAGGGAGGCTGCCGCCGAAATGCGGCGCGGCGATTGCGGTTTTGTCGAAACCTATATGGCGATGGAGCCGTGGGAGGCCGAGGACGGCGTGGAGGGGGGCTCCGTCCTGCCGACCGTCATGCTGGGCGGCGGGATCGTGGGCGGGGTGGGAGGCTTTCTGATGCAGGCCTATGCCACGACCGTCAGCTATCCGCAGAATGTCGGCGGGCGGCCGGATCTGTCCTGGCCATCTTATGTGCCGGCGACTTTCGAACTGGCGGTTCTGGGGGCGGTCGTCGCCGGTATGGCCGGATTTCTGCTGCTGGCCGGGATGCTGCGCCTGTATGAGCCGGTCGATGAGGCCGATTGCATGCGCGGAGCCATGCTGGGGTCCTATGTGCTGGTCGTGCGCCCTGCCGACAGTGCATGCGCGCGACGGGTGCTGGCCCGGCATGCCCCGATCAGGATCGAGGAGGTGGCGGAATGATGCCGCGTCCTGCCACTGTCCTTGGACTTGCTGCCGCGCTGGTGCTGATCGCCGGCTGTGATGACATGACCAAGCAGAAGAAGCAGAACCCGTATGCCAGTCGTGCGACCGCGCCTGGCGAGGTTCCGGCCGGTACGGTGGCGTATGGCGAAATTTCCGCCCCGGTGCCGCCGGTGACGATGGCGCTGCTGGAGCGTGGACAGACCGAATATCACGTCTTCTGCGCGCCCTGCCATGCGGAGACCGGCGATGGGCACGGGATGATCGTGCAGCGCGGCTTTCCCGCGCCACCGCCGCTGGCCGCTGAGCGCCCGCAGTTTGTCTATGATGTCATAACCAACGGTCGGGGCGTGATGTATGGTTTTGCCCAGCGGATCGCGCCGGAGGATCGCTGGGCCGTCGTTGCCTATGTGCATGCGTTGCAGCGCAGTCAGCATATGATGGTGGCCGACCTGACGCCGGAACAGCGGGTTGCGCCATGACCGGGGCTCGGCTCCCCGGCGAAGGCGTTGCATGGGTCGTGGCCGTGCTGGCGGGGGTGGTGGTGCTGGCGGGGCTGGTTTGGGTGCCCCATGCGGTCTATCGCCCGTGGCTGGGGGCGTGCGCGGCATGGCTGGGCTGGCCGCTGGGCAGCATGGCGTTGATGCTGGTGCATGCGCTGACGGGCGGGCGTTGGGGCGAGATCCTGCGACCTGCCCTGCGTGCCGGCGTGGCGACCCTGCCGCTGGGGCTGCCGGCGCTGGCCGTGCTGCTGGCCGGGGCGGAGGAGCTTTATCCCTGGCTGCATGGGGAGGGAGCGGCGCATGCCGCGAACCGGTTCTATCTGAACCCGCTCTTCGCCCTGCTGCGGATTGCCCTGTATGCCGGGATCTGGGGCACGCTGGGAGTGTTGTGCCTGCGTGGGCAGGGAATGGCGCGTATTGCGCCGGCGGGGCTGATCCTGCTGGCCCTGACGTTCAGTTTCGCGTCCATCGATCTGACGGAATCACTTGATCCGTACTTCAATTCCAGCGCCTACGGGCTGATTGCCTCCGCAGGGGCCGGCCTGCTGGCATTGGCGCTGGCCATGCTGCTGGTGCTGCTGGCGGGCATCCCACGGGGCGACCGGATCGTGCTGCGCGAACTGGCCCGGCTGTTGCTGGGGCTGACAATGCTGTGGGCGTATCTGGATTTCATGCAGTTCCTGATCGTCTGGCAGTCCAATCTGCCGGTCGAGGCGGCGTGGTACGGCCGCCGCCTGCATGGCGGGTGGGGGAGCGTTGCGGTGGGGATCGTGCTGCTGCATTTCCTGCTGCCCTTTGCGCTGCTGATGCTTGCGCCGTTGCAGCTTCGGCGCCCGGTCGTGCTGGGCGCGGCGGGGCTGCTGGTGGCCATGGAGGTGGTGCGCAATCTGTGGCTGGTGCTGCCGGGGCAGGCGTCGGTTTCGGTGCTGCTGACGCTGGCGTCGCTGCTGCTTTTTGGGGCAGCGGGGGCGGCGCTTGGCATCCGGGCGATGCAGCGGGAGGTGCGCCATGCCTGATGGTCCCGCCCCGCCTTTTCCCCGCCCGCGGCACGAGGCCCGGGACGTTGCCCTGCGTCCTGTCCTGGCCGTTGGCCTTGGGGTGGGCGTGGCGTTGGTGATGCTGGCGGTGGCGGCCAATCTCCTGTTTCCGCAGCACCGGCTGGACAGGCTGATGGCCGCGCCTCTGCCGCCGATGGCAGCACCCGCGCTGCAAAGCGATCCGCCGGCCGACATGGCGGCCTTTCGCGCGGCGGACATGGCGCGGTTGAACGGGTTCGGCTGGGTCGATCGCGCGCATGGGGTGGCGCATGTGCCGATCGGGCAGGCGATGCGGCAGGTGGCACGTGAGGGGATTCCAGACTGGCCTGCCGGCGGGGCGGAGCAGCCATGATCGGGCGGGCCATCCTGGCGGCGCTGGTTCTGACGGTCTCCATGCCGGCATGGGCGGGCACGATGCGGGATCTGGCCTTCACCCAGCGGCAGGGGGCGACTCTGCCGCTGGATGCGCGCTTTACCGACACGACGGGGCGCAATTTGCCGCTTGGGGCGTTTGTGGACGGTCATCCGGCGATCCTGTCGATCGGCTATTATGCATGCCCCAATCTCTGTGCGCTGGAACGCGAAGACCTGCTGCATGCGCTGGATGGCAGCGGGCTGAAGACGCCTGACGATTACACGCTGATCGTCGTCAGTATCGACCCCGCCGAAGCCGTTGCGCTGGCGCGTCAGGCCCGGGAGGACGATCTGGGCCGCCATGCCACGCCGGGTGCGGAGCGGGGCTGGCATTTCCTGGTTGGAGAGGGGGCGTCGATCCGGCGGCTGGCGGATGCGGTGGGGTTCCATGCGCGCTACGATCCGGGGCTGAAGCAGTATCTGCACCCGATGGGGCTGGTGTTCACGACGCCGGCCGGGATGGTTTCGGGCTATGTGCTTGGGGTGGGCTACCGCTCCGGCGATGTGCGCCAGGCCGTGATGCAGGCGGCGGCGGGGCAGAGGGCCGAGGCGTCGCCGGTGCTGCTGCTGTGTTTCCATTACGATGCGGTCACCGGGCGCTATACGCTGGCCGTTCGCAAGCTGCTGCAACTGGGCGCGCTGATGACGGTGCTGGTCCTGGGGACCCTGCTGGGTATGGCGCATTGGCGGAGGGTGCGATGACCTGGCTGCCCGAAGCCTCGGCCCATGCCATGCGGATCGATATCCTGCTGGCCGGGCTGGTGATCATCAGCCTGGCGGTGCTGGGGCTGGTGTTCGGGCTGATGGTGCTGAACGTGCTGCGTTTTCGCGCCGGCCGGACGACGGCCATCGCGCGGGCTATCGCCGAACATAAGAGCTGGGGGTTCGAGATCGCCTGGACCTCGGCAACGCTGGCGATCTTCTTCGGCCTGTTTCTGTGGGCGACGCAGCTTTATGTCGTGGGCTTTCGGCCGCCGGCCGATGCGATCCAGATCTATGTCACCGGCAAGCAATGGATGTGGAAGATCCAGTATCCGGGTGGTCAGCGCGAGATCAATGCGCTGCATGTGCCGGTTGGCCGGCCGGTTCGGCTTCTGCTGACATCGGAAGACGTGATCCACGATTTCTCGATCCCGGCGCTGCGGATCAAGCATGATGTGCTGCCGGGCCGGTACCAGAGCCTGTGGTTCACGGCGACGCAGACCGGATCGTTTCGTCTTTATTGCACGCAGTTCTGCGGACTGGGCCATTCCCGCATGACCGCCACGCTGACGGTCATGAATGCCACGGATTATGCCGGCTGGCTGAACAGCGCCCCGGCCAGCGGCAGTCTGGCGACGGTAGGGGAGGCCCTGTTCATCCGCAGCGGTTGCAGCGGCTGCCATGCCTCCAGCCGCTATGCCCCGGATGCGGGGGATACCAGCCGGGCGCCATCGATGGTCGGGCTGTACGGCAGCCGGGTGGTGCTGGCGGATGGGCGGGCGACCGTAGCCGATGCGGCTTTCCTGCATGATTCGATTCTTGATCCGCCCCGCAGGCAGGGTGCGTCGTTCGCGACCGAAATGCCGTCCTTTCGCGGCGTGCTGGCCGAGGACGATCTGGCCGCGCTGGTCGCCTATCTGCAGACCCTCTCGCCCAGCCTTCCTCCAGAAGCAGGGAATTGAATGCGATGTCGGAAAGCTATCTCTGGCAGGACGGCACCCTGCGATCATGGCTGCTGACACGCGACCACAAGCGGATCGCGCTGCTCTATCTGGGATCGATCACCGTTTTCTTCGCGCTGGGGAGCGTCGGCGCGGCGCTGATCCGGCTGCAATTGCTGGAACCCACCGGCACCATCCTGTCCGATGCGACCTATAACCGGATGTTTACCATGCATGGCGTGGTGATGGTCTGGCTGTTCCTGGTGCCGTCGATCCCGGTCACGCTGGGCAATTTTCTGGTGCCGCTGATGCTTGGCGCCCGTGATCTCGCCTTTCCACGCCTCAACCTCCTGAGTTGGTACCTGTTCGTGGCGTCGGGGCTGCTGGTGCTCTATGGCCTCTTCCGGGGCGGGCTGGAGACCGGATGGACCTTCTATACCCCGCTTTCCTCGGACTATAGCGAGGGCAGGGTGCTGCCTGTCGTGCTGGGTATCTTCCTCAACGGGTTTTCCTCGATCGCCACCGGGGTGAATTTCATCGTCAGCATCCATCAACTGCGGGCGCCGGGGATGACGTGGTACCGGCTGCCGCTGATGCTGTGGGCGCTCTATGCCACCAGCGTCATCCTCGTGCTGGCGACGCCGGTCCTGGGCATGACGCTGCTGCTGCTGGCGTTCGAGCGGCTGTTCCGGGTGGGGGTGTTCGACCCGACACTGGGTGGCGATCCGCTGCTGTTCCAGCAGATGTTCTGGTTCTACTCCCACCCCGCCGTTTACATCATGATCCTGCCCGGCATGGGGGTGGTCAGCGAGATTGTCAGTACCTTCTGCCGCAAGCCCGTATTCGGCTATCGCTTCGTGGCGTGGTCCTCGATCTCGATCGCGGCGATCGGGTTCATCGTGTGGGGGCACCACATGTTCGTGGCCGGGGAATCGCTTTATTCCGCTATCGTCTTTTCGATGTTCAGTTTCTTTGTCTCGGTTCCATCGGCCATCAAGGTCTTCAACTGGCTGGGGACGATGCATGGCGGGTCCATCCGGCTGGATGCGCCGATGCTCTATGCGATGGGCTTTATCGGCCTGTTCACCGTGGGGGGGCTGACCGGATTGTTCCTGGCGTCGCTGGCCGCCGACGTGCATCTGACGCAGACCTATTTCGTGGTCGCGCATTTCCACTACATCATGGTCGGCGGCATGGTGTCGGCCTATTTCGGCGGATTGCATTACTGGTGGCCCAAGATCACCGGGCGGATGTATCCCGAGATCTGGGGACGGCTGGCCGCCGCCCTGATCTTCTTCGGCTTCAACCTGACCTTTTTCCCGCAATTCATCCTGGGCTTCGAAGGCATGCCCCGGCGCTATGCCACCTATCCCGCGCAGTTCCAGATCCTGAACGTATTGTCCTCGGCCGGGGCGGGTATCCTGGCCGTCGCCTATGTGATGCCGCTGGTCTATTTCGGCTGGTCGCTGTTTCGCGGCGCGCGGGCGCCCGACAATCCTTGGGGGGCGACGGGGCTGGAATGGCGGACCTCGTCGCCGCCGCCCACCGAAAATTTTGCCGAGACGCCGGTCGTGACCACCGATGCCTATGATTACGGGGATCTGGACGCCCGTACTGGCGTGGCGGATGCGGGAGGGCCGCATCATGTCTGACGGATCGGTGCTGGACCACCATTCCCCCTATGAGACGCCGCTGCATCGCGACGAGAGCGCGATCGCCGGCATGTGGCTGTTCCTGGCCAGCGAGGCGTTGCTGTTCGGCGGCCTTTTTCTGGTCTGCCTGGTCTATTCGCAGACCCGTGCCGGGGGATGGGCCGAGGGCGTGCGCCATACGAACCTGGCGATCGGGGCGGTCAACACCCTGATCCTGATCACCAGCAGCGCGGTCTATACGATGGCGGTCGAGTCGGGTAGGCGCGGCGACAATCGCGGCGTGGTTCGGGCCGGACTCGGCGCTGCGGGGTTGGGCCTGGCGTTCCTGGTCCTGAAGGGTGTCGAATGGGGGCAGGAATTCAGCGAGAACCTGTTTCCCGGGCCGCATTTCGCCCTTCATGGTCCGGAGGCCGGGGCGGCCGCATTGTTCTACAGCTTCTATTTCCTGGCGACCTTCCTGCATGGCATGCATATGGTGGTCGGGATCGGGTTGATCCTGTGGATCTGCCGCAAGGCCCGGCAGGGGGCATTCAGTCCGGCATGGAGCACGCCGGTCGATATCGTGGGGCTGTATTGGAGCTTCGTCGATCTGATCTGGATGCTGCTGTTTCCGCTGCTCTATCTGATCGGACGGGCGTGATGGTGCGCATCGCGGCCTGCTGGGGGATGCTGGTCCTGCTGCTGGCCGCGGAGCTGGCGGCCACCTGGGCGGGTGACGGCATTGCCGTCTGTGTGGTGGCGGTCCTGATGGTTCTGGTCATCGTGCTGGGGTTCATGCAGATCCTGCGCGGGCCGCCGCTTGCGATCATCTTCGCGCTTGGCGGACTGTTCTGGCTGACGATTCTGCTGGCGCTGGGCAGTCTGGACAGTTTTACCCGCACGACCGTTCCGGTGCCTGGGGGCGCCCTGGATGGTCCTGCCTTGCCCGACCGCGCGGCCGTTCCGAAGGAGAGCGGATAGTTTCATGAAAGATACACGAAAGAAATAGTCGGATACGGCTAGAGAGGGCACGTCCTTCATCAGGGTATGCCGCTTGCGATGAACGTGATTCTGAACGATCGACTTGCATCCGCCAGTTATCGGACCGTCTTTGTTTCGGACGTCCATCTGGGAACGCGCGATTGCCGTGCCGACCTGCTGGCGGAATTCCTGCGCAACCTGACCTGTCAGCGCCTGTATCTGGTCGGCGATATCATCGACGGCTGGAAGCTGAAGCGGTCGTGGTTCTGGAACAGTCATCATGACGATGTGCTGAACCTGATCCTGCGCATGGGACGCAGCGGGACCGAGATCATCTATATCCCCGGCAATCATGACGAGATGTTCCGCCGCTGGCTGCCGCATGAGCTGGAAGTCGCCGGCATCCGTCTGTGCGGAGAGGCCGAGCATGTGACCGCCACCGGTCGGAAATTCCTGGTCCTGCACGGAGACGAATTCGACAGTGTGGTGCGCTATGCCCCCTTCCTGGCGATGCTGGGGGACCGGGCCTATACGCTGGCGCTGGTCGTCAACCGCTGGTTCAACCTGGTGCGGCGCCGGCTGGGGCTGCCTTACCGCTCGCTGTCGCAATGGCTGAAGCGGCAGGTGAAGAGCGCGGTCATGGCCATCGACCGGTTCGAGACCGCCGTGGCGGACGAGGCGCGGCGCCGGGGTATGGACGGGGTGATCTGCGGCCATATCCATCATGCGGTGATCAAGGACTTGGATGGCGTGCTGTACATGAATGACGGCGACTGGGTCGAAAGTTGCAGTGCGCTGGTGGAACATCATGATGGCAGCATGGAACTTCTGGACGTGACCGATGTTTGCAATCGGTTCCCGACACCTGCGCCGCTGGCATCGCCCCTGTTTGCCGCCGGTGCCTGAGTGACGGACGGCGTGGCTGCCGCTGTCGAACGGCAGGAGGACACGGCGGCAAGCTCCCTGCGTATCCTGATGGTCAGCGATGCGTGGTATCCGCAGGTCAACGGCGTGGTGCGTACCGTCTCGCGCCTGCGGGACGCGCTGGAAGCGACGGGGCATACGGTCGAGATCATCGGCCCGCATCTGTTCCGCACCGTGCCGTGCCCCACCTATCCCGAGATCCGGCTATGCATCCTGCCCGGCCGCCGGCTGGACCGGCTGATCGAAGCCTTTCGGCCCGATGCGATCCATATCGTGACCGAAGGACCGCTGGGCCTGGCCGCGCGTCGCTGGGCGATCCGCCATGGGCGGTGCTTCACCTCGTCATTCCATACGCGTTTTCCGGAATATATCCGCGCCCGTATCGGGTTCTCGACGCCGCTGCCCTATCGCTTCCTGCGCTGGTTCCATGGTGCGGCGGCGTTGACGCTGGTGCCGACGGCCAGCCTTCTCGAAGAACTGCGCGAGCGGGGCTTCGCGCATCTGGAATGCTGGACCCGGGGTGTCGATGCCGACCGGTTCCATCCTGATGCCGCCGCGGTCGACTGGCGCGTTCGGTATGACATACGCGGTCCGTACCTGCTCTATGTCGGGCGGGTGGCGGTGGAGAAGAATCTGGAGGCGTTCCTGTCGCTGGATCTTCCCGGCACCCGGATCGTGGTGGGGGACGGGCCGGATCGGGTGGCTTTGGCCGCGCGCTATCCGGGCGTGCTGTTTACCGGCTATCTGACCGGTGCGGATCTGGCGGCGGCCTATGCGGCCAGCGACGTATTCGTCTTTCCCAGCCTGACCGACACGTTCGGGCTGGTGATTCTGGAAGCGCTGGCCTGCGGAGTGCCGGTTGCGGCCTTCGACGTGACCGGGCCGCGCGATATTCTGCCGCCGGGCGTGTCGTCGGTGGGTGCCATCGGGCCGGACCTGCGGCGCAATATCCTGGCCGCGCTGCGGGGGGATCGGGCCGCCTGCCGGGCTCATGCCGCCCGGTTCACCTGGGAGGCCTGTGCGCGCATGTTCCTCGATGCCCTGACGCGCGCGCAGAATATGTCCGTGCGTTGAACGGCTGAGCGGGCGGGGCGTTTCCGGTTACGGCGGTTCGACGGGATGGACCGACGGCCGAAAACACCGTAACGGGGCTGGGCGCCGGGGATGACCCCGGCTCTGCCAGGAAGGGAAATCCTCATGGAGGGCGTCATTGCCGTTGTTACGGGCCTGCTTCTGAGCCTGTTCGGCCTGATCCTGACGGCGGTTGCCGCGATCGAGAATCTGGCGCGGCAGGTCCTTGCCGGTATGGGCATCCGGGGCGAGTTGCAGACGGCGCTTCTGATCATTCTGCTGGTCAGCCTGGCGATCGGTGCCTTCCGCCTGTTCGGGGGCGTGTTCGCCGTTCTGATCGGGCTGGTGCTGATGTTGATCCTGCTGCACGCCCTGCTGGTGACAGCGGGCGTGCCGGTGCATTGACCTGGCCCTGGCCTATCTGACGGGTGGGCTGAAGGTTCCGGTACTGTAGACGATGCGGCCACCGACCATGGTGAGCAGGACCCGGGTGCCGGCGATCTGCTCGGCCGGGATGGTGGCGATGTCGCGGTCGAGGATGATGAGATCGGCGAATTTTCCCGGCTCGAGCGAGCCGGCGACCGGGTCGGAACGAAGCTCATAATTCGCATTGATGGTGATGGCGCGCATCACGCTGGCGCGCGACAGGCCCGGTTCCGCGCCGAGTGGCTTGCCGTATTGCGCGCCGGCGGCAGGCGCGTTGGTGCGGGTGACGCCGACCTTGAGCGCGAACCATTCGTCGAGCGGGTCGACCGGCCAGTCGCTGCCATAGGTGATGCGGGCGCCGGCCTTCTCGAGCTGCCAGGCAGGTTCGAGATACGGGGCGCGGTCGGGGCCGATATAGGGCAGCACGCCCTTGGTGGTATCCGGAGCCTGTTTTTCCCATTGGAAGGACAGGACAGGAGTGGCGTTCAGCGCGCGGTAGCGGGACATGTCGGCGGGATCGACCATTTCGTCATGCGCGATCGCCGGACGGAAATCGTTGGCGGGGAGCGCCTTGCGCGTGGCCGCGATGGCGTCGAGCGCCAGGCGGACGGCGCCGTCGCCATCGGCATGCATGTGCGGGTCGAAGCCTGCCGTGACGAGGGCCTTCAGCAGCGGGCTGAGGGTTTCCAGCGGGAAGTAGGGGGCAGGGCCCTTCGACGGGCCGGGTTGCCAGTCCGGATGGTCCTTCGTTCCCTTGTTGACCAGATAAGGGGCGAGCAGAAGTCCGGTCTGGGATGGGGCGGTGATGACGCCATCCATGAACAGTTTGACGTTGCGTACCGTGACGGAAGGGGCGGGGGTGAGGGGGCCCTGGTCGTAGCGGGCGCGAATGGTGGTCAGGCGCTTGATGTCGCCCGCGATATCCTTGCCCTGCGCGGGCTCGATCACGGGTGCGAAATGGGCGCGGGCGGTCAGTTTGCCCTGTTTTTGCAGGGCGGTGAACGAATCCAGATCTTCGGGCTGGGCCCAGGCGTCGAGAAAGCCGGTGATGCCCTGGGCGCGCATGGCGGCGAGGGCCGCTGATGCCGCCGCGATATTTTCCTGTGTGGTTGGGTGCGGCAGCACGGTCATGACCAGATCCAGCGCCGTGTCCTCGAGGATACCGGTTGGCTGTCCGTCCGGGCTATGGATGATCTGGCCGCCGGTGGGATTGGGCGTCGCTTTGGTGATGCCGGCGCGCCGGAGGGCGGCGCTGTTGGCCAGCAGCGAATGGCCGAAGGAAGAGAGGACGATGATGGGACGCGTGCTGTCGATGGAATCGAGCGCGTCTTTCGTCATCCGCAGGCCGGCGGGCTGCATCGCCTCCTGGAACCAGTTGCGGACGACCAGCCAGCCGGATGCGGTGCGGTAGGCGGGGTTGGCGGCGCAGGCGCGAATGCGGGCGGTGAACAGGTCGGCGGTCAGCGGAAGATAGTCCAGCGAACAGCCGATCAGGTTCTGGCCACCCACCAGCGGATGCATGTGGCCGTCGGTCAGGCCCGGCATGACCATATGGCCCCTGAGGTCGATGGTCTTCGTATGGGCATCGGCGTGGGCCGGTGCATCGGCGCTGGAGCCGGTCCAGACGATCCGTCCATCACGGATGGCCAGGGCTTCGGTCGTCCTGTCGTCATGATCGACGGTGCGGATGGTGCCGTTGGTCAGCAGGATATCGGCCGGGGGGGCGGGGGCGGCAAGCGTGGCATGGGCCGCGAGGAGAGAGGAGGCGGCAAGAAGGAGCGAGGCGCGGCGCATGGCAATCCGGACGGCTGTGGACACGATGTCCTGCCATGAGGATACGGATGTTGCGATGTGTCAATGAGAACGACGCCGGGGCACCGCGCGCGGTTCGCGTGGAGGGGCGGCGGGATTGCGGGTCTATCGCTGTCGGCGGAAGGCGACGTGGCGGGACAGGCCCGCCGACATCTGGCGCATCGAGGCGACATAGCCGGGCCATGACAGGGTGCCTGTCCCGCGCTGCCGGTCGGCGCGACGGGCCCGTGGGCTCCGTGTCAGGCATATGGCCTGATGGCGGTCGGCGGAGGCGGACTGCCTGGTGCCGATCCAGTCACGGACCAGGATATGTCCGATGATGCCGGCCGCGTGTGTCATCGACATGGTCCTCCTGTCCAGGATACCGGGCATTGAACCCGGAGAGATCAGTAAAGTTCAGACACAAACCCGAGACTTGTCCGCCATGACGATCATCGGGGCCCCCTGTCATGGCCGCCATGGCCATCATGCCCACGGTTGCCGCCGGGGGGACCTCCGTGGGGCATGTCGGCATGGGGCATGCTGCCGCCCCGACGATCACCGCCCCGGTTATCGCCACCGCGCGCATTGCCGGGGCCGCCGCCGGGGAAGCCCCCTCCGCGGTGGTCGCCCGGCGGCGGACCGCCTCGGCCACTCCATCCGGGCCCCGGCCCTCCGGGACCGGCGCCCCAGTGTCTGTCAGGACCCCCGCCCGGTCCCCGGCCGCGGACGACCTCTCCGCGGCCACCGCCCCAGCGATCGTAGCTGGAGAACCATGGGCGGTCGCGATAATGCGTGCCCCAGTAATGACCGAAGGCGAAACCGATCAGGGGCAGGCCTATCATGGGGCCATATTCGCTCAATGGTCCCGGCGATCCGTCATACAGGATCTGCACCCGGTCGGAGGGGGCCCAGCCGCGATAGGGGCCTCCGGCCACGTCGCACCATCCCCAGCCCGGCTGGCATCCGAAAATTTCGATGGGGGCGCCCGGCGGCAATGCCCCGACAATGGGATAGGCCGGCGATGGGCCGGCGAAAATGTCCGTGCCGCCGACGACCACGCCGGGAGCCGCCAGTGCCGGCCCCGCAAGGCCGATACCCGCGAGGAATGCGGACAGGATGATCTTTATCCTTATCGTCATCATCTTTCGGCCCCGCGCGGCGCAACGGGCGCGTCGACACACCCGCGACCATGCGTCATGTCCTGCCAGACTGAGCATGTTTCCCGGAAAAGAAAAGCCCTGCTGCGGCGGTCCCGGCGCCGTGGTGCCGGACCGTGCCGTCATTTCCCTTACCAGGCCTGTCCGAACAGCAGGACGCCGGCATAGAACATGACAAGAGCAACGATCCCGCCGACCATGACGGTCCAGTACCCGATCGAGCGGGGTGGTGTGGCGGAGATGCCGCGTGTGATCGTATGGGCCATGACTGCCTCCTTTTCCGAGGGTCGTTCTTACCCGTCTGCCCGTTGCTGGACGTGGGATGTGCCGTCGCGGGAACAAGGCGTGTCGCATGATCACATCCCCACGATCCATCCGAGGGATGATCCCGATAGGGGATTTGCTTGTCCGGTGCCGGGCAATGCTGGCATGCTGGCGGCCTTCCGCTGCGATAAGGATGTTTTCACATGCGCTTGCACCTGCTTCTTTCGAGCCTGGCCGTCGTCACTCTGATCGGCATGTCGGCTCCGGTTTCCGCCGCCGCGCCGTGTCGGGATGCCAAGGGCAAGTTTACGACCTGTCCCAAGCCGAAACCCGCCAAATGCCGTGACGAAAAAGGGCGTTACGCCAAATGCCCGGCCCAGGGCGCCGGCCCGGGCTGACCGGGCAGGGCGTCGTTTCCGATTTTGTCCGGCATCGCCGCTTCCTCCAGGATGAGCAGTCTGGGGCGGGATCTTCCTGTCGGCCAACCTTTCCCGCATTTTCTCGAGACTCTGCATTCCGGCATGTGATCGGTTCGGCGGGCGACGCGGTGTTCGGCTTACGGGGCCGTCGTCGGGACAATGTCAAGGAACTGTTTTTTGTGTCTTTTTAAGACTGTAGGAGAAAATAAGACTATACCAAATTGTTTCGTTTTGTTACTATTGATAGGGGTTGCAGGTAGACATATTTCGACAAAATGAATATATGTATTGGTGTACGGACGGTTTCGGATTTTTGGGTGTGCGCGACCTCGCACCGGGTTGCCAATTCCTGGCCGGCAGGAGGGCCGTAGAATGTTGGACCCTCTTCATCGGACAGGAAGCGAACATTGGAACCGGTGTCATGAGTAGGATTCTGCAACAATATGACAAAATGGGCGGCTCCGAATCTCCATGTCCGCTCGGTGGCCTGTACGCCAAAGTGACGTAGGGTGTATTGAGTTATATCATGTTACATTTTTACTTGCTGAATGGCAGGTATGTGTAGAAAGTGTGCGGATATGACCTGTCGAACATTGCGGGCGGCCAGCGGTATGGAATAAGAAAAATCCAGATATCGGGTCGGGTGGGCTGACCGTCGCTATCGTCTCCAAGCAGTCCTGAATGTCCTGCGTGAGGTGATTGCAGGGTGGAGAATTGATTCATGAGGGAGCCGGCGTTGTACAATGGGCCGTCATCTCTTTCGTCGGTTCTGAATGCGCTGGCCGGCGGCGTGATCATGGTCGATGACAGCGGCATGGTGGTTTTCGCCAACGACGCGTCCGTGGCGATGTGCGGCGGAGGGGGCGATTCGTGGGTGGGGCGGCCGGTGCGTGACATGGTGCCCGCGCTGGACCTGACATCTGGCCCGGTACCCCATGAACTGCCGCTCTTCCGGCCTGGCTGCCCGGTTCGTTGGCTGGAAGCGGTCGTCGCGCGTGGCGATGCATCTGACGGTGCGGCATGGATCGTCACGCTGCGTGATGTGAGCGTGGAGGTCGGCCGGCGTGAGGCCGGGGAGCTCTGTTCCACCGTCGTCAATCGGACCGACCGGGGTGTGATGGTCCTCGATGGGCTGGACCGGATCACTTACGTCAATCCGGCCTTCAAGCACCTGCTGGGCTATCGTCCGGAAGATGTGCTGCTGCGGGATGTCTCGGTCGTCTTGTCGGCGGAAGAGGCCGACATGCCGGTCCTGCGCGAGTTCCGGTACAATCTGCGGAGCCGAAAGGCGTTCGAGATCGATCTGAGGGCGCGGTCGCGCGGGGGACGCGAGATCTGGCTGAGCACGGCCGTGAGCCCGGTATGTGATGATGGCGCGGCGGATGGCGATGTCATCGTCCTTCTGGCCGACAAGACCCGGGCGATGGAATTGCAGAGCCTGCGGCAGGACGTGACGACGGCCCTGAGCAGTGCGACGGACTTCAATGACGTCATGGCGCTGATCTGCAAGAGGGTCGAGGCGATTTTGCCGGATGTCCTGATGTCGGTCCTGCTGGTGACGGAAGAGGGCACGGCCTGGATGGCGGGCCGGGGCGCGATGCCGGAATCGTTTGCATCGGGTTTTGATGGAATGGTCGTCGGCCCAATGGTGGGGACCTGCGGAGCGGCGATCTATTCGGGCCATGAGGTCCTGGCCCCCGATATCGAGACAGATCCGCGCTGGACGCCTGCATTGCGCGACAAGGTGCGCCCGCTGGGGATATGTGCCAACTGGTCGATACCGGTGCGCCTGCGTGACGGCACCGTGGCTGGGGCGCTGGCCCTGTATTTTCTCGACCGTCGGGAGCCGACGCTGTGGCATCGGCGGGTTGTGGATGCCTGCATCCATTTCTGCACGCTTGCGGTCGAGCAGGAGCGCGCGCGGGTGCGAATCGCGCAACTGGCGCATTACGACGCGGTGACCGGTCTGCCCAACCGGACGTGGCTTCGCGAGCATCTCGCAAGTCTGCAGGACGGGCCGGGCTGGTGCGGCCTGACGCTGATCGCGATTGACCTCGATCAGTTCAGGACGATTCGTGACGGGCTTGGTGGCGCGGGGGCGGACGAACTGCTGGAGACGGTCGCCCAGCGGCTGAAACGCGCGGTAGGGCAGGAGGGTATCCTGACCCGTACCGGTGAAGACGAATTTTCAATCGTGACCGGATGTGGCCGTACCCCGATGGGGCCGGGCTGCTGCGTGGACCGGGACGGGTTCATCGCGGTCGATCATGCGTCAGTGGTTGCGGGTGCCATCCTGCGTAGCATGGCGCTTCCGTTTGTCATCAACGGCTTGCCGGTTACGTCGGGCGTCAGCATCGGCATCTGTGCCGGCAGTGAAAAAGGCGGCACCGTCGATACGTTGCTGCGCAATACCCGGATTGCGGTCTCGCGCGCGCGGGATGCGGGTGGGAACTGCTACCGCTTCTTCAGTCCGGCGATGAACCAGCGGGCCCGTGACCGCGTCATTATGGGCAGTGCGCTGAGGACCGCGCTGGCGTCCGATCGGCTGCGGCTGGTGTACCAGCCCCAGGTTTCGCCGCATACGGGCGCCATCCATGGGGTGGAGGCGTTGGCGCGCTGGCATGACCCGGTGCGCGGCGATATCTCGCCGGTGCGCTTTATCCCGCTGGCCGAGGAAACCGGCCTGATCCAGGCGCTCGGGGAATGGGCGCTCCGCCAGGCCTGCCGCCAGATGGCACGCTGGATGGCGGAAGGGATCGGGATTCCGTCGGTGTCGGTCAATCTGTCCGCGCGGCATTTCCGGGAGCCCGGCCTGCCGTCGATGATTGCCGCCATCCTGCAGGAGACCGGCATTCCGGCCAACCGCCTGATGGTGGAAATGACCGAGAGCACGATGATTGCCGATCTGGACAGCACGATCCAGGCGGCGCGTGCCATCCGAGCCCTGGGTGTCGGCCTGTCGATGGACGATTTCGGCACTGGTTTTTCCACGCTGGCCAATCTCGTCAACCTGCCGCTGAATGAAGTGAAGATCGATCGCAGCTTCGTGGACGGGTTGAATCGGGTCGATGAGAGCCGTCTGATCGTGAACGCCGTCCTTGGTATCGGTCGCAATCTGGGTATGTCGATCGTGGCCGAGGGGGTCGAGACGAAGCAGCAGCTTGAGCTTCTGGACGAGCTTGGATGCCCGGTGGTGCAGGGATTCCTGATTTCCCATCCGCTGGAGGTCGAGCATCTGGCGGGTTGGGTGCGTACGTGGCTGCAATCCTATCCGGCCTCGCTGGCGCGGCTGCCCGCGGCGTAGCCAGGTTGCGTGGCCGAGGGCGACGTGCATCCGCTTCGGTCGCCGGCGGGGGCGTGACTGCCGGATTGCCGCACGGGTGATGTGCGCCGCGTTTCTGCTCTCCACCGATATTTCTGAAATATCCTCTCATTGAGACGGTGCGGGATGTCATAAAAACTTAATTGCCCTTCCGATCCTGTTCGATTGAAGCCCGAGGGGGCGAAATGTATTGGAGGAACGGATTAAGGACGGCATCGGGAATAAATGGATGCAGCGGATGCCGCGATCCCGGAACATGATTCCGGTGAGAGAAACCACAAACACGGCAATCGGTGACCGCCTGTTTGCGGGGCTGGTACGTCTGTCGGGTTGGCTGATGCTTGGCCTGCTGGGCGGGTTGATCGCGGTTCTGGCGTGGGGCGGGCTTTCGGCGTGGTTGGCGTTTGGGCCGGGCTTTGTGTGGAGCACGGTGTGGAACCCTGTATCGCAGCATTTCGGGGCGGCGGCGCCGGTGTTTGGTTCGGTGGCGACGACGCTGCTGGCGCTGGTGTTCGCGGTGCCGCTGGCGTTCGGCATTGCCTTCTGGCTGGTGGAGATGGCGCCTGCGGTGGTGGCGGGGCCGATCGGGATG
>NZ_JABEQD010000006.1 GCF_014174395.1 Gluconacetobacter aggeris | reverse complement strand
CGAGGAATTGCTGGACGAGCTGAAAGGCGAGTTCACGATCGCGATCGTGACGCATAACATGCAGCAGGCGGCGCGCTGCGCGGATCGGGTGGCGTTCTTCTACATGGGCGAGCTGGTCGAGGTGGACAGTGCCGACCGCATGTTCACCGCCCCGCGCGAGCGGCGCACCCAGGATTACATCACCGGCCGGTTCGGCTGAGTTCGGCGGGCAGGGGAGACGCACCATGGTCAAGGAACAGGCGCACACCGTCAGCAGCTACGAGCAGGAACTGGACCAGGTCCGGGGGATGCTGGTGCGGATGGGCGGAATTGTCGAAAGCCAGATGGCGATGGCGATGGCTGCGATCGTCGACCGCGACGAGGACGCGGCGATGGAGGCATCGGAGCGTGATCCGCAGGTGGACGAGCTGGAGCGTGAGGTCGAAACCCTGTCGATCCGCCTGCTGGCGCTGCGGGCGCCGATGGCGGGCGACCTGCGCGAGATCGTGGCGGCGATGAAGATTTCGGGCGACCTGGAGCGGATCGGCGATTGCGCCGCCAGCATCGCGCGCCGCACCTTGCGGCTGGATGCCGGGGACGCGCGCCTGTCGCCGGGTGGGTTGCGCACCATGGGCCGGCTGGTGCAGGAGAATCTGCGCCGGGCGATCGACGCCATGAGCCAGCAGGACAGCGAGCGTGCGGTCGAGGTCTGGCAGTCGGACGCGGCGGTGGACGAGCTGTATACCGCCATGTTCCGCGAGCTGGTGACCTACATGATGGAGGACCCGCGTACGATCCGCTCCTGCACCCATCTGCTGTTCATCGCCAAGAACCTGGAGCGGATCGGCGATCACGCCACCAATATCGCCGAACGTGTTTATTTTGCCGCCACGGGTGAGCAACTGCCGGTCGTAAGGCCGCGTGGCTTGCCGGTGGTATAACGGAATCGAAGTGATGTCGGGTACGATGACGGATACGGCTGAGGCAGCAGGCGGCGCGCGCCGGGCATATGTTCTGGTGGTCGAGGATGACGACGCGCTGCTGATGCTGGTGCGGTACAATCTGGAAAAACTGGGATACGAGGTCGGCGTGGCCGAGGACGGCAACCAGGCGCTGGCGCGTGTCGCGGAGCGCCGGCCCGACCTGATGATCCTGGACTGGATGCTGCCCGGCCTCTCGGGGCTGGATGTGTGTCGGCGCCTGCGCGAGCAGGAGGCGACCCGCGCGCTGCCGATCCTGATGCTGACTGCCCGGGCCGGTGAGGTGGACAATATTCGCGGGCTGGATGTCGGTGCCGACGATTATGTGGTCAAACCCGTCAGCATCGAGGCGTTACAGGCGCGTATCCGTGCCCTGCTGCGCCGGGCACCGCCGATGGAGCAGGTTCTGCGTTTTGCCGATGTCACGATGGACACGGTGGCCCATCGGGCCGAACGCAACGGGCGCGCGTTGGCGCTGGGCCCCACGGAATACAGGATCCTGGAGTTTTTCCTGCGCAATCCGCGCCAGGTGTTCTCACGCGAGGATCTGTTGCAGCGGGTGTGGGAACGCGGGGTGCATGTGGAACTGCGAACGGTCGACGTGCATATCAGGCGTCTGCGCCTGATCCTGAACGGGCCGGGGGAGGGCGACATCGTCCGGACCGTCCGGGCCGCCGGCTATGCGCTGGATGACCCGCGCCCCTGATTGCGGGGCCTGCGCGCATGCCGGGCCGGGAGTTGAATCATGTCCGCAATAGCGGCCGAGAATATCGTGGCGGCCCTGGGGGTGCTGGGGGCGGGGGCGATGGGGTGGCGCATGATCGCCAGCCGGCGCGCCGCCACAATGTCCGTGGCCGGAGGGGATTCCGTCCATGCGGCTCCGCCCTCGGCCGATGCCTTGTCGCGCATGATCGAGACGCTGGACCTGGTGCCGGCGGCCGTTCTGGTGCTGGATGCCGGGGGGCGTATCCTGCATGCCGGGCCTGGCGCATGGGAACTGTTCGGCGACAGCCTGGGTGCGATCGTGCGGCATCCGGCATCGCTGTCCGCCGTGCTGGGGTTGCGGGACGGCGACCGGGCCGAAGTGGATATGATGCTGGATGTGCCGATTCGCCGTGCGGTGCGTGGGCAGTTCCGCAGGATCAGCATCGGGCCGGGGCAGTCGGTGGTGCTGGCCACCCTGCAGGATGGGAGTGAGCGCGACGCGCTGGAGCGCATGCGGACCGATTTCGTGGCCTATGCCAGCCATGAGCTGCGCACGCCGCTGGCGGCGCTGACGGGTTTTATCGAGACGCTGCGTGGGCCGGCTGCCGACGATCCGTCGGCGCAGCAGCGCTTTCTTGAAGTCATGGCTGGGCAGGCGGGCCGGATGCAGCGCCTGCTGGACCGGTTGCTGATGCTGTCGCGGGTGCAGATGATCGAGCACCGCAAGCCGCGCGGCACGGTCAGCCCCGCCGCCATCGTCTCGCGCGTGCGTGACGAGGCCATGCCCCTGCTGGAAGGCGGGCCGGCCAGCCTGGCTGTCGACCTGCCCGCCGGCTTGTCGGATTTTGCCGGCGATGCCGACCAGGTGGTCCAGGTGCTGCTGAACCTGATCGAGAACGCGATCAAATACGGATCGGACGAGCGCGATCGCGCGGTGACGATCGGCCTGCGTGTGCGCCAGACGGTGCCGGCCGCGCTGATGGGCGTGGTGGGCGCGGGCAAAATCCATGGACCAGGAATGGAGGGGGGTGTCCGGCAGGGGATCGCCTTTACCGTGACCGATAACGGGCCGGGGATCGAGGCGCGTCACCTGCCGCGCCTGACGGAGCGCTTCTACCGCGTCGAGGGAAGTTCTGCCCGGCGGACCGGGACCGGTCTGGGGCTGGCGATCGTCAAGCATATCATCGACCGGCATGACGGGCGACTGACGGTCGAAAGCCGGGTGGGGAAGGGGACGGCCTTTACCGTGTGGTTCCCGTTCGGGGAGGTCGTGTCTTTGAAACGTCATGAAACTGTCATAGACACATCATGCCCTCAGCCGGCTGATCCGGGCTAGGAGGGGGCACCCGGGACAGGTGTGCCATATCGCTTGGTCGCCGTTGCCCAGGTTGTCTGTCATGCTCGTCCAGGAACGGAACCCGATGCGTCGTCCTGTCAAATTCCTTGCCGCGCTTATGTTTGCGGCTGGTCCGGCTGCCCTCTCCGTCGCGCACGCCGCCGACATCACCGGAGCCGGCTCCAGCTTTGCCGCCCCGATCTACGAAGCCTGGGGTGCCGCCGCCAAGCGCGCCACCGGCGTCGCCGTGAACTACCAGAGCGTTGGCTCCAGCGCGGGCCAGAACCAGATCCTGGCCGGCACGGTCGATTTCGGTGCGTCCGATGCCCCGATGGATGCGGCCAAGCTGGAAAAAGGTTCGCTGTTCCAGTTCCCGACCGTGATGGGCGGCATCGTGCCGGTGGTGAATGTTCCGGGTGTGAACGCCAACGCGCTGCGCCTGACGGGCGACGTGCTGGCCGACATCTATGCGGGTACCATTTCCTCGTGGAACGACCCGAAGATCACGGCGCTGAACCCGGGCCTGAAGCTGCCGGACCTGCCCATCGCGACGGTTCATCGCGCGGACGGTTCGGGCACGACCTTCGTGTTCACCTCGTACCTGTCGCGTGAATCGCAGTCGTGGCACGATTCGGTCGGCGCCGGCAGCTCGATTGCCTGGCCGGGTGGCGTGGGCGCCCGCGGCAATGACGGCGTCGCGGCCTCGGTCCGCAACACCGAAGGCGGTATTGGCTATGTCGAATATGCCTATGCCAATCGCAACCACATGACGACGGTGCAACTGAAGGGCAAGGCCGGCGATTTCGTCACCGCCAACCTGGACAGCTTTGCCAAGGCCGCCAGCGCTGCCGACTGGAAGGGTGCGACCAATTTCGCGGTCGACCTGCTGGACACGCCGGGCCAGGGCGCGTGGCCGATCGTCTCCGCGACCTATGTGCTGGTGCCGAAGCCGCCGAAGGATGCGGACAAGGGTGCTGCGGTGCGGAAATTCTTCGGCTGGGCTTTCGACAATGGCGATTCGGCTGCCAGCCGCCTGGATTATGTCGTTCTGCCGGCTTCGGTGAAGGCGGCGGTGCGCGCCGCCTGGTAACAGGCGCGCTCCATCGGTGCGGAAAAGGCGGGGACCTCGGTCTCCGCCTTTTTTATTTGTTCGGCGTTGAAAATATTATCTTTTATCCAGTTTTCTGTCGTCGGGTCGTAAATAATTCTGTCATATTTGACCGGGCCCATTTGGTATTTCTTGTTTCATCTCCACTGTGGTGTGTATGCAACAGCGTGTAACTTCATCTATTTCAATGAGTTGCAGTATTTTGTCATCGTTTTGTCATACAACAGTTATAAAATCATCACACCGAAAAAAGTCAGCGCAGTTTACGAAGCTGTCATCTTCTCCTTCGGAACGGATGATATGCGTCTGCGATCTTCTCTTTCTGCCTTGTTCTGCACCACGGCATTGCTGGGCACCGTCTCCATGATCCACCCAGCGTCGGCAGCAGACTCGCAGGATGCGCAACTGCGTGAACTGCGCCGGGAAATGCTGGAGATGCGGAACCAGATCAAGGCTCTGAAATCTCGCCTGAACGAGCCCGACACGAACACCCGGACCGCCCGGGTGGCCGCAGCGGCGCATCGTTCCGAAATGTCCAATCGCATGGCGCATGACATCAATATCGGCGAGCCCATTCGTCCGAGCGTTGGCGTGCTGAATTCGAATGGCGCCGGAACGCCGCCGTCGGATCGCGCCGTGGTCGAGTCCTGGAGGGATTTTCAGGCTGCTACGAAGAGCGACGAAGAAGTTGCCGTCGGTGGCATGAAGATCGGTTTCCCCAACGGGCGTTTCACGGTCCAGTCGAAAGACGGTGAATATGCGCTGTCAATCGGTCTCGCCTTCCATGAGGATTTTGGCGGCTTCATCACCAACAATCCGCGTGGCAACGAGGCGAAGGGGGCATTCAACGCCTTCACGACCAACCAGCGCCGCCTGCGTATTCCCTTCATGTTCCGTTACAAGAACTGGGTCGCGGCCGTTACGCCCGATTTCGGCGCCAACCATAACGACGGTTATGTCGGCCTGTATGAAGGCAACCTGAACTATACCGGCCTGCGCAACACGGTGCTGACGGTTGGTTACTTCCAGCCGCGCGTGACCGAAGAGGATGCGGAAAGCTCCAACGACTTCATGACGCTCGAGCGTCCGAGCATTACCGATATGGTGCGTAACATCGCAGCCGGCGATGCGCGCTTCAGCGTCGGTGGCATGCATTACGAGAAGCGCTGGTGGATTGCCGGTTACTTCACCGGTCAGGAGTGGGGTCATCGTAACCCGTCCGACAACGGTGCCACCTATTATGGCGGTGGCAGCGGATCGGTCGTCGACAGCCAGACCGGCGGGGTGTTCCGCTTCGCCGGCCGGCCGATCGCGACGAAGGACTGGGACCTGCACATGGGTGTGTCGGCGATGTCGGCATTCAAGGTCCAGGGCACGGGTAGCCACAACCGCACGACGTCGTTCGGTCAGCGTCCGGAATTCGATATCGGTGAAGGCAGCATGTCTGCCACCGGTACCATTCCGTTCGTCTCGCATGTCTGGGCAGCCGGTCCCGAACTGGGCCTGCGTTGGCGCCGCCTGCTCGTGAAGGGCGAGTATTATCACGTCGGGATCGAGCGTTCGCAGGCGACCCTGCCGACGCTGAACTTCCAGGGTTGGTACGGTGCGGCTGCCTACACGATCTTCGGTACGCCGCGCATGTATAACTACAAGGAAGGTGCGTGGGGCGCGCCGGGCGTCAAGGCGACCGAAGAATTCGATCCGGCCCACAACCAGTGGGGCGCCCTGGAGGTCGTCGGTCATTACAGCGTGATCGACCTGAACGACAACGCGCATGATCCGTCGGCGCTCGCCTCCAGCAAGATGTATAATTATTATGGCGTGAATGGTGGCCAGCAGACGGTCTGGCAGGGTGGGCTGAACTGGTACCCGAACCGCCATTTCGCGATCAAGGCGGATTACAGCCACTTCATCGTGTCGCGTAGCCAGCAGGCGACGAATACGCTCGGCCGCACCGGTGACTCGGTCGAGGCCCGCGTGCAGGCGACGTTCTGAAAAGCGACCGGAAGGACATGTGCACCGGCGTGCGCATGTCCTCCTGACCCTGCGGTTGCTGCAAAGGGCGTGCGGATTTCGGTCCGTGCGCCCTTTGTTTTTGCGGCGTCTTTTCTTCCGCCGCGCGACCAAGGCACGTTTTTCAACCGCAGTTCAGGCGTTTTCGTTGGATGCGGTGTTCAGGGCCGCGCGGAATGCATCGGTCATCAGGCTGTTTTCGGCGTCCTTCTTGACGACGAAATGCAATTGGGTCGCCAGCGGGGGCAGGTCGGCGCATGATAGCTGGCGCAACTGTCCGTCGCGGACCATCGGGGCGGCGAAGGCGTCGGGCAGGAAGCCGAGATAGACGCCCGTCAGGATCAGCATCGCCCGGGAATCGATCGTTTCGGCCGAAGCGGAAAAGGTCAGGCGGCGGCGGATGGCGGGCCATTGGGATGCCGTGGCGGCGTCGGAGACGTCGATCAGGCGCTGCGCCTCCAGCATTGCCAGCGTCAATGGTCCCTCATGGTCGAACAGCGCGTGCCGCCGGCCGCAATACAGGTGCAGCGTTTCCGAGACCAGGATGCTGGCGCTGAGGGCCGGCTGGGCGTTTGGCATCAATGTCAGCGCCGCCGTCGCCCGTCCGTCCAGCAGCGCGTGTTCGATATCGGCAGCGGCGGCGGACGTCATGCTGATGAAGACCTGGGGATGCTGGCGGGCGAAGATCTCCAGGGCCCGGATGATGCCGGTTTCGCCATAGACCAGCATGTTGTCGATGACGTAGAGCGCGAAGCGGCCGGACAGCACGCCGCTGGCGATATTGATCCGGTCCCGGAAGCGGTCGATGTCGCGCAGCAGGTCGTCGGTCGCGTCCAGGACCGCTCGGCCTTCCGGCGTCAGGGCGAAACCGCCGCGCCCCCGGCGGCACAGGCGGATGCGCAGGCGCTGTTCGAGGGACGAGATGTCGATGCTGATCGACGATTTGCTCTTGCCCAGCGCCAGTTCGGCGGCGGCGAACCCGCCGCGCGTCGCCACGGTGCGGAACACGCGCAGCAGGCGCAGATCGACTTCGGCCAACTGGCCGGAAAAGCCCTGGGGGGAGCGGGCCGGGGCAGGCCCGTGCCGGGGATCGGCCAAGGGAGCATCCTTCCTCTCTGCGGGGGAGGGTGCATATCATGGCCGGGCGGTGGAACGCCATTTCCGGGTCGGCCAGAACCCATCGGAATACAGGAAACGCGCGCCGGGTCGCCGCCAGCGCGCATGTCCGGCCGGGCTTTTCAGGACGCGACGGGGCGCGGGGGCACCGCGGCGTAGCCACCGTCCTGCATGACGTAGGCACGCATCTCGCGCGCCAGGGTCTCGGCCTCCTCCAGCCGCATCCTCACGATGTCGCCGATACTGACCAGGCCGACCAGATGGCCGCTACCGTCGAGGATCGGCACATGGCGGCTGTGGCGGCGGGTCATCTTGCGAGCGACCGACTGGATGTCCTCGGAGCGGGTGGCGGTCGGGACCTCGCGCGTCATGATGTCCCGCGCGTTCAGGCGTTCGATATGCGCGCCGTGATGCGCCAGGGCATCGACGATCGAGCGTTCCGAGACCATGCCGGCGAGATGGCCGGCCGGGTCGACGACCGGTACCGCTCCGATGCGGCGTTCGACCAGCAGGCGGGCAATTGCCGTGACGGGCTCATGCTCGCCGACGGTGATGACGGCGGGGCCCTTGTCGTTGAGGATATGCAGAACGGGGATGCTCATGGGGTGTTCCTCCCTTTGGCGTCCACGCTTCATGAGTGGCGTGGTTGCTGTGTGGTGACATGGGGTTTTCTGGCGCCCGAACAATGTCCCGGCTGGTCATGACGACGTGAAAGCGCGGACGCACGGGGTGTGGTGCTTCACGGCGGGGGGAAACGTCTCATATAAGGGAGGCGCGCCGGGACGCGGCGCATCGGGGCCAAGCGGCCTCGCCCCGACCTGCCCTGTCCGGAAAGGCTTTACGTATCATGCCCGCCTATCGTTCCCGCACCACGACGCATGGCCGCAACATGGCCGGGGCCCGCAGCCTGTGGCGCGCCACGGGCATGCAGGAATCCGATTTCGGCAAGCCGATCATCGCCATCGCCAATTCCTTCACCCAGTTCGTGCCGGGGCATGTGCATCTGAAGGATCTGGGCCAGCTCGTGGCGGGCGCGGTGGCCGAGGCGGGCGGAATCGGGCGTGAATTCAATACGATCGCGGTCGATGACGGCATCGCCATGGGGCATGGCGGCATGCTGTACAGCCTGCCCTCGCGCGAGCTGATCGCCGATGCGGTGGAATATATGTGCAACGCACATTGCGCCGACGCGCTGGTGTGCATCAGCAATTGCGACAAGATCACGCCGGGCATGCTGATGGCCGCGATGCGGCTGAACATCCCCGTCATCTTCGTCTCGGGCGGCCCGATGGAGGCCGGTCGGGTGACGGAAGGCGGCATCGAGCGCCATGTGGACCTGGTGACGTCGATGGTCTCGGCCGCCGATCCGCGCGTCAGCGATGCCGAGTCCGAATCGATCGAACGGTCGGCCTGTCCGACCTGCGGATCGTGCTCGGGCATGTTCACCGCCAATTCGATGAACTGCCTGACCGAGGCGCTGGGCCTGGCCCTGCCGGGCAATGGCAGCCTGGTGGCGACCCATGCCGATCGGCGCGAGTTGTTCCTGGAGGCCGGGCGGCGGATCGTCGGGCTGGCCCGCCGCTGGTACGAGCAGGACGATGCCAGCGTGCTGCCGCGCGGCATCGCCACCATGGAGGCGTTCGAGAATGCGATGACGGTCGATATCGCCATGGGCGGGTCGACCAACACCGTGCTGCATCTTCTGGCCGCCGCCCATGAGGGGGAGGTGCCGTTCACCATGGCCGATATCGACCGCCTGTCGCGCCGGGTGCCGCATCTGTGCAAGGTCGCGCCGTCGAAGGCCGACGTGCATATGGAGGACGTGCATCACGCGGGTGGCATCTTCGCCATCATGGGCGAGTTGAACCGGTTGGGATTGCTGCATCGCGAGGTGTCGATGGTGCATGCGCCGTCGCTGGCGCAGGCGCTGGAGCAGTGGGACGTCACGGTGCCGGATGTGCCCGAGGGGGCGAAGACCCTGTTTCGCGCCGCCCCCGGCGGCGTGCGGACCACGCAGGCATTCTCGCAGGCCAGCCGGTATCACGCGCTGGATCTGGATCGGGCAGAGGGGGCGATCCGCGATGGCGCGCATGCCTTCAGCCAGGATGGCGGGCTGGCGGTGCTGTACGGCAACATCGCCGAGGACGGTGCGATCGTGAAGACGGCGGGTGTCGCGGCCGGCCTGCTGCGCTTCAAGGGGCCGGCACGGATCTTCGAAAGCCAGGACGATGCCGTGTCGGCCATTCTGGGCAACCGGATCGTGGCGGGCGACGTGGTGGTGATCCGCTATGAGGGGCCCAAGGGCGGCCCCGGCATGCAGGAGATGCTGTATCCGACCAGCTACCTGAAATCCAAGGGGCTGGCCGAGTCGTGCGCGCTGATCACCGACGGCCGGTTTTCGGGCGGCAGTTCGGGCCTGTCGATCGGCCATATCTCGCCCGAGGCGGCGGAGGGCGGTGCGATCGGCCTGCTGCGCGATGGCGATTTGATCGAGATCGACATCCCCGGACGGATTCTGCGCGTCGACCTGCCCGACGCCGAGCTGTCGGCGCGCCGGCTCCAGATGGAAGAGACGGGCGATGCCGCCTGGCAGCCCGACCGGACGCGCACCGTGTCGGTCGCGTTGCAGGCCTATGCGGCCCTGACCACCAGCGCCGCGCGGGGCGCGGTGCGCGATGTCGGGCAGCTTCGCCGCCGCGGCTGATACGGGTGACGAGAGCGGCGTGCCGGGGAAACCCGGGCGCCGGCTCGTATTTATAGCGTAACGATGTCTATTTTATGTTACGTTGCGCAATAATTTATCGGACAGTGATGAAGAGTTGGGCATAGAATCGCCCTTTCCCGGTGGTGACGCGGGCTTCATGAAATTTGTTTTCGGAACATGGACATCTTTTCATACATACTTTGAAATATATCTATGTATAGGCTGTTGAGAGACAGCGTCGCTCTTGCGGGCACGCGCGCACGGGGAGCCAGAGATGACCATCACGCCGCATAATCCCTGATCCGAACAGGAATAGTCCCGCGCCATGCGCGGTGACGAGGCCGGACCCGGCCCCGGTTGGCGGAAGGGCGTCGATATTCATTCCGAATAGGAAATGATTTGGCGTACCTGTCTTCCGGACGCGGTTGTACGGCCTGTTTCCTCCTGATGCCGGTAAAAGCCCTGGACGGGGAAAAAGTCACCTATGAATGCAATCGTCGTGACGGCCCTGCGACGGCCGTACACATTTGTCGTTCTGTCGATCCTGATCGTCTTGTTCGGCGTCATGTCCGCCCTCAAGACGCCGACAGACGTCTTTCCCAATATCAAGATTCCGGCGATCGCCGTGGTGTGGACCTATGGTGGTCTGCTGCCCGACGAATTCGCCGCCCGCGTCATGTACAATTACGAGCAGGGCGTGACCTCGACGGTCGAGGGAATCGAGCACATGGAGTCCGATTCCTATTACGGCCGGGGTATCGTGAAGATCTTCTTCCAGCCCGGCACGGATATCGGATCGGCCGAGGCGGACGTGACCGCGATCTCGCAGACGGTGCTGATGCAGTTGCCGGAGAAGATTCCGGCACCGATGATCATGAAGCTGGAAGCATCGTCGGTTCCCGTCATCACGCTGGAACTGACGTCCGACACCATGACGCCGTCCGACCTGTTCAAGCTGGCGCAGATCCGCGTTCGGACGCTGCTGGTGACGGTGCCGGGCGCGATCGTGCCGCATCCCTATGGCGGCATGGATGCCTTCGTGATGTTCGCGCTCGACCAGAAGCAGCTACAGGCGCACCATCTGTCGGCGATGGACGTGCAGAACGTCCTGGACAAGCAGAACATCGTGCGACCGGCCGGCGACCAGAAGATCGGCGCGACCGACTGGATGGTCGCGACCAATGCGCAGCCGCGATCGATGGAAGAACTGGCGAATATCCCGATCAAGCGCGTCGGCAATTCCGTCATCTACATGCATGATCTCGGCCAGGTGTACCGTGGCGGCCATCCTCAGACCAACCTCGTGCTGGTCAAGGGGCGGCAGGCGGTCATCATGGTGGTGATGAAGAGCGGCGAGGCCTCGACTCTGGATGTCGTGTCCGGCGTGAAGGCACTGATGCCGCGCCTGCAGAAGGTCATTCCGTCCACGGCCCATATCTCGGTCCTGAACGATGCCTCCGGCTTCGTGAAGGATTCGATCGTGGACGTGCTGCGCGAGATGATCACCGCCGCGTTCCTGACCGGCCTGGTGGTGCTGCTGTTCCTGGGCTCCTGGCGCTCCACGATCATCATCGCCACCTCGATCCCGCTGGCGATCCTGTGCGCGGTCATCGGGCTGGGTTGGGCCGGGCAGACGATCAACGTCATGACCCTGGGCGGGCTGGCGCTGGCGGTCGGTATCCTGGTCGACGATGCCACCGTGATGATCGAAAATATCGATACGCATCTGGAAATGGGCAAGGAACTGGAGGTCGCGATCATCGACGCGGCCAACCAGATCGTGATCGCGACCTTCGTGTCCACCACCTGCATCTGCATCGTCTGGCTGCCGCTGTTCGAACTGGGCGGCGTTGCGGGCTGGCTGTTCATGCCGATGGCCGAAGCCATCATCTTCGCGATGATCGCTTCCTTCATCCTGTCGCGCACCCTGGTGCCGACCATGGCGAAGTTTCTGCTGGCGGGGCAGACCCATGGCGCGCATGGGCATGACACGCATGAGGACCAGTTGAAGGGGGGAAATGTCTTTTCGCGCTTTCAGCGCGGGTTCGAACGCCGGTTTACCGCCTTCCGCGAGGCATATGGCCGGTTCCTGGAACGCTCGATCGCGCGACGTGGGCGCTTCGTGCTGATTTTCCTCGGGGGGTCGCTGCTCTCGATGGGATTGTATGCGGTCGCCGGGCGCGACTTCTTCCCGGAAATCAAGTCCGACCAGTTGCAGATGCATATGCGCGCGCCGCTGGGTACGCGTATCGAAGTGGCCGGCCGGATCGCGACGCTGGTCAGCGACCGGATCCATCAGCTACTGCCCGGCAAGGTGGATGACGTGGTAAGCAATTGCGGCCTGCCGGAAGGCCCGCACAACCAGGCGTTCATCCCCACACCGACGATCGGAACGCAGGATTGCGACCTGACGATCACGCTGACCGAGGCGGAAGCACCGGTGTGGGATTATCGCGCCGTGCTGCGCAAGGGACTGTCGGCGAGCTTTCCCGGCACGGTCTTTACCTTCCAGCCGGCCGACCTGACGGCCCGCATTCTCAATTTCGGCTCGCCCGCGCCGATCGATATCAAGATCGCTGGTCCGGAACTTGGCAAAAGCTATCAGTACGCCCTGGAACTGGTGAATAAGCTGCGGCTTGTGCCTGGTGCCAGCGACGTATCGCTACAGCAGACCATGAAGACGCCGACCCTGTTCGTGAAGGGGGACCGGACCTTCAGCCAGGCTACCGGCGTCGACGCCGCCGATCTGGCCGACAATGAACTGATGACGCTGTCGGGCAGTTCGACCGTCGATCCGCAATATTGGTACGATCCGGTCTGGGGGGTGACCTTCCTGCTGAATACCTATGTGACGCAGAACCAACTGACGCACTTCAACGACCTGCTGTCGATTCCGGTCGACAAGGGGGATGGCGATCCGTCGGGCAAGGGGATGCAGCTGTTGGGCGCGATCAGCACGATCTCGGCAAAAGGGACGCCGGGGCAGGTGTCGCACTATAATTCGATGCCGGCATTCGACATCTACGTGTCGGCCGAAGGTACCGATCTGGGAACCGTGCTCGCTGGCGTGAACAAGGTGATTGCCCAGACGGCGGGTGACGTGCCGCGTGGCGCCGCCGTGGATGTGGAAGGCCAGGCGACGACGATGCGCAGCGCCTATGTGCAGCTTGTCGGCGGGCTGGCGGTCTCGATCGTGCTGATCTACCTGCTGATCGTCGTCAACTTCCAGTCGTGGCTTGATCCGTTCATCATCATCTCGGCCCTGCCGGGGGCGTTGGCGGGCATCGCCTGGAGCCTGTTCCTGACGCATACGCACCTGTCGGTGCCTGCCCTGACCGGTGCCATCATGTGCATGGGCACCGCGACCGCGAACTCGATCCTGGTCGTGTCCTATGCCCGTGAGCGGCTGGAAGTCCATGGCGATGCGCTGAAGGCGGCGCTGGAGGCCGGATATGGACGTATCCGCCCCGTGCTGATGACGGCCGCAGCCATGATCGTGGGCATGGTGCCGATGTCGATCAGCAACTCGCAGAATGCGCCGCTGGGCAAGGCGGTGATCGGCGGGCTGATCGTGGCCACCATTTCCACGCTTCTGTTCGTCCCTTGTGTCTACGCAATTATCTACAACCGCTCGTCGAGCCGGAAGGAGACCGTCTGATGGCTTCCCTGTCACGCAATACCCTTCTGGCGACGGGGGCATGTGTCCTGGTCGCGCTGGTCGGCTATCAGGTGGTGACCCGCGTTCACGCGGTAAGCGAGCTGCGTGCGGAAACGCTGCGCAACGCGCTGCCCGACGTCGCGGTGATCCAGGCGAAGCCTTCGCCGAAGACCGTGACCCTGACCCTGCCGGGGAATATCGATGCCTGGTACCAGGCGCCGCTCTTCCCGCAGGCCTCGGGCTACGTGAAGATGTGGTACAAGGATTACGGTGCCGAGGTGAAGGCCGGCGACGTGCTGGCCGAGATCAACGCCCCCAGCCTGGACGCGCAATACGCCCAGGCCAAGGCCGATCTGGCGGAGGCGCAGGCCAAGTACAACCTGGCCGTGGTCAGCGCCAATCGCTGGCGGGCCATGGGCAAGTCGCAGGCGGTGTCGGGCCAGTCGGTCTCGGTCGCCGATGCGAACGAGAAGGCCGGGCTGGCGCAGATGCAGGCGGCCGAGCACAAGGTGGATCAGTTCACGGCGCTGGAGCGTTTCAAGACCATCGTGGCGCCGTTCGACGGCGTGGTGACGTCGCGTGACATCAATGTGGGCGACTATGTGAGCAGCGGGGCGGGGGAGCATGGCAGCAATGGCGACGCCAGCCAGCTTTTCACCGTATCGGACATGCATAAGATGCGCCTGTTCGTGTCGGTGCCTGAAACATTCTCGTATATTCTCAAGCCCGGCATGACGGCGGAAGTCAGCGTGCCGCAGTTCGCGAACCGGACCTTCAAGGCAGACTTCCTGACCATCGCGCGGGGATATGACCCCAACACCCGCACGGCGATCACGGAATTCACCATCGACAACGACAAGCATGAGCTGTGGCCTGGCACGTTCGCGTCGGTGAAGATGACGGCGCCGTCGACGCCGGGTGTGTTCCAGATCCCGACCGCTGCCCTGGTGTTCGAGGAGAAGGGCATGCAGGTCGCGGTGCTGGATGCCAATGATGTGGTGCATTATCACGACATCGAAGTGGGGCGCATGGCAGATGCCGAGACCGATGTGACGTCTGGGGTTTCGCCCACCGACCGGATCATCAACAACCCGCCGGCTGACCTGCTGGAAGGGCAGAAGGTGCATGTGGTCCAGCCGGCGAAGGGGTATGATCAGGAAAACGAGGAAATCGAGGGATGATCATGCGATCATTGCGCCGGACCATGATGTCCGGCGGGGCGATGCTGTCGCTGGCGGCGCTATCCGCCTGCGATCTGGCGCCCGCCTATCATCCTCCGACCTACATCGTGCCCGCAAGCTGGCATGGGCAGGGGGTATTCGCCACCGCGACGCCGGCGGATACGCAACTGCCGTCGCGCTGGTGGACGCTGCTGCACGATCCGCAGCTCGACGCGCTGGAAGACAGGGCGGTTGCGGCGAATGCGGATCTGCAGGCGGCGGCCGAGCGTTTCGTTCAGGCAAGGGCGATGGTCATGAGCGCGCGGGCTGACCTGCTGCCGCATTTCGGCCTGGCCTTCGGCGCGTCGGACAACAAGCAGTCGGCCGACCGGCTGTTCCGCTACAAGGGGGCGCTGACCCAGACCGACGAATTCTATGGCGGCCTGGCATCGTGGGAGCCGGATTTCTGGTCGGAGATCCGCAACCAGGTGCGCATGGCGAAGTTTTCCGCCCAGGAGAAGGCGGCGGATTATGCCGGTGCGCGGTTGAGCTTGCAGGCGGAGCTGGCCAGCGATTATGTCGCCCTGCGCGGGTATGACGCGCAGGATGCGATCTATCGCAAATCCATCGCCTATTACGAACAGGCGTTGAAGGTCACCCAGACGCAGCTTGCCAACCAGGCCGCGCCGCGCCTGGACCTGGCCCGGGCGCAGAACCGCCTGTATGTGACCCAGGCGGCCGAACTGGACATCCAGGCCGAGCGTGAAGTGACCGAGCATGCGATCGCGGTACTGACCAACAGCGCGCCGTCCGGTTTCCATATCGCGCCAACCGACCGGCTGGCGTTCGTGCGGGCGGCCATTCCGGTCGGCGTGCCGTCGGACCTGTTGCAGCGGCGGCCGGACGTGGCATCGGCGGAACGCGAGATGGCGCAGGCCAACCGGGCCATCGGGGTGTCGCGGGCGGCGTTCTATCCGCATGTCTCGCTCAATGCCAATGGTGGGTTCGATGCCAATGGCTTCGACCTGGCCAATCTGGCGAACAGCATGTGGTCCTATGGCGCGTCGGCCTCGATGCCGATCTTCGAAGGCGGGTTGCGTCGTGCGGCGTTGCAGGCATCCTGGGCCAGCTATCGGGAAACGCGCGATCGCTACCGGTCTTCGGTGCTGAGGGCGTTCCGCGAGGTGGAGGACGGATTGTCGCGTACCGACCGTCTGTGGGCCGAAAATGGCCGGCTGAAAGCGGCGACATCGGCTGCACTGGACATGCAGAACATGACCATGACCCTGTACAAGGGGGGGGTGTCGCCTTATCTGGACGCGATCGTCGCCCAGGAAGCCGCGCTGGAAGCCCAGATTTCGCAGGTGCAGGTTGAAACCCGCTATTTCCAGGCGGAAATCGGGCTGATCCGTTCGCTGGGCGGCGGGTGGAGCGACAAGCTGCTGCCGACGCCTGACCAGACGATGACGTTCTCGGTCCTGCAATATGACGGGCTGCATCATCCCGATCCGGCGGGGGGGATCGACAGCGTGCGGGACGAGGGACCGTTCGACAATCTGGCCGGATCGGCCGCGGCACCCGGAATCGGGACGGCGCCGGTCCCGGCTGGCCATTAGCAAGGACCGGGCATCAGCAACCGGTCGCTATCCGGCACGGGTCAAACAGGAAAAGGCGGGGCGAATTCATCGCCCCGCCTTTTTCGTGTTCGTGCTGAGCGCCTGAGCCAGTTTTTCGAACAATGGCGTGCGCGGGTCGGTGGCGCGCCACCACAGCCCGATGGTCCGGCCGATGTCGGGCGATGCGAACGGGATGGCGCGGGAGAAGCCGCGTGCGTCGGTGGCTGTATCGACCGCCAGTGCCGGCATGACGGCGATTCCCTCGCCGGCGTCGACCATGTAGCGCAGCATCTCCACGCTGGTCGCGATCGGGCCGTCCAGATCGGCCTGGGGCGGAGCCGGGCTGCAGAGCGACACGGTCTGGTCGCGCAGGCAATGACCTGGATCGAGCAGGATCAGGTCGGCATGGTCGAGGTCGGTGGAAGACAGCGCGGCTTTCGCGGCCAGCGGGTGGGTCCGGGGGGCCAGGACGCGAAACGGTTCGAAGAAGAGGGGGGCGGAGGTGATGCCGGCCTCCGGCACGGGCAATGCCGCGATGGCGATATCCAGCGTGTAATCGAGCAATCGCCGGCCCAGTTCGGCGGTCCGGTCCTCGGTCAGGCGCAGTGCGATGTCCGGGTGGGATGTGCGAAGCCGCCGCAGCAGGGTGGGCATGTAATAGGGGGCCAGCGTGGGGATGATGCCCAGCGCCAGGGTGCCGGTCAGGTCGTGTCCGGTGCCGTGTGCCTGTTCCATCAGGACATGCGCGTCGCGGACGATGCGTGCGATGAGGGGGATCAGGGCCGCGCCGCGCGCGGTCGGGCGTGTGCCCCGGCGCCCGCGTTCGAAGAGCGTGCAGCCCAGCAGGGCCTCGACCTTGCGGATCTGCTCGCTCAGGCCCGGCTGGCTGACGCCGCAGATCTGCGCGGCCCGGCCGAAATGGCCGGTGCGGCCGACCGCCAGGACATAATCCAGATCGCGCAAAGTGAGGCCGGCGAGAGAGTGGAGAGGAGGAGGCGTCATACGATAAGTATGTCCTATCGGCAGGATAAAAAGAATCGATTTTATCTATCTATCGGAGGCTGGTACGCACGGTCCTGCATCATTTCCGGAAAGGGAAACGCCATGTCCGACCAGATTGTCCGCCCCGCCCTGACGACCAGCGCGGGTACGCCCGTGCCTGACAACCAGAACAGCAAGAGCGCCGGTCGTCGCGGGCCGCTGCTGCTGGAGAATTACCAGTTGCTGGAAAAGCTGGCGCACCAGAACCGCGAGCGCATTCCCGAGCGGGTGGTCCATGCGAAAGGTTCGGGCGCATACGGCACCTTTACCGTTACGGGGGATGTCGCGCGCTATACGCGCGCCGCGATTTTTGGCGAAATCGGCAGGACGACGGAGGTCCTGGCCCGTTTTTCGACCGTCGCGGGCGAGCGCGGAGCGGCGGATGCCGAGCGGGACGTGCGGGGCTTCGCGCTGAAATTCTATACCGGCGAAGGCAACTGGGACCTGGTGGGCAACAATACGCCGGTCTTCTTCATCCGTGACCCGATGAAATTTCCCGATTTCATTCACACGCAGAAGCGCCACCCGCGCACCAACATGCGTTCGGCGACCGCCATGTGGGATTTCTGGTCATTGAGTCCGGAAAGCCTGCATCAGGTTGCGATCCTGTTCTCGGATCGCGGATTGCCGCGCGGGTTCCGCTTCATGGATGGGTTCGGCAGCCATACCTATTCGTTCTGGAACGACGCGGGCGAGCGGTTCTGGGTCAAGTTCCACTTCAAGACCCATCAGGGGCATCGCCACTGGACCAACGGGGAAGCCGCGGACATTGTCGGGCAGGACAGGGAGAGTTCGCAGCGCGACCTGTATGACGCCATCGAGGCCGGTGATTTCCCGCGCTGGACGCTGTCGGTGCAGATCATGCCGGAGGCGGATGCCGCGCGGCAATCCTTCGACCCGTTCGATCTGACCAAGGTCTGGCCGCACGGGGATTTTCCGCTGATCGAGGTGGGCGTGCTGGAACTGAACCGCAACCCGGCGCATTATTTCGCGGAAATCGAGCAGGCGTCGTTCTCGCCGTCGAATATCGTGCCCGGAATCGGCTATTCGCCCGACAAGGTCCTGCAGGCGCGGCTGTTCGCCTATGCCGACGCCCATCGCTATCGCGTCGGCACGCATTATGAAAGCCTGCCGGTCAACCGGCCGAAATGTCCGGTGCGCACATATCATGCCGACGGGGCCATGCGCTTCGACGCGCCGCAGGGCACGGATGCGTATTACGAGCCGAACTCCTTCGGCGGCCCGGTGGAAGACCCGGGCGCGAAGGAGCCGCCGCTGCGGCTGGAAGGCGAGGCGGGATATTACGACCATCGCGTGGACAATGACGATTACAGTCAGCCCGCCGCCCTGTTCCGCCTGTTCGATGAGGGGCAGAGGCAGCGTTTCTTCGGGAATATCGCGGCTGCCATGCAGGGGGTCCCCGGTGAAATCGTCGAACGCCAACTGGCGCATTTCGCCAAGGCCGATCCGGCGTGGGCGGAAGGCGTGCGCCGGGCGCTGGAGGGCGCGGCCGGATAGGCACCGTTCCCGGCCGGGGCGGCGTCCCGGCCGGCCCGGTCAGGCGGCGGAGAAGGCGGCGGCGGTGACGGTCTGGAACGGGGTGAATCCCAACGACCCGTAAAGTGCGATCGCACCGGTGTTGGTTGCGTAGCAATGCAGGAAGGGAATGCCTCCCCGCCCCAGAATGCGTGCTGCCACCTCCCGCATCAGCAAGCCGGCATAGCCGCGTCCGCGATGGTCGGGATGGGTGCAGACGCCGCTGACCTCGACATACGCATCGGGTTGCATACGCTCGCCGGCCATGGCGACCAGACGGCCCTGGTCCCGGATACCGATGAAATGGCCCAGCGCACGGGTATGGGCGCGAAAGGGGCCGGGCTGTGTCAATGTTGCCAGCGCCAGCATCTCCACCGCGTCATCGGCACCCAGTTCCACGATATCGAAGCGGATAGGGGCGGTCGTGACCGTATGGGCGACCATCTGCACGCAATCCGCCTGCTTGAGCATGATCAGGCCGGGTATGCGCCGAGGCGGATTTCTTTCCAGCAGCCAGATTTCGTCTTTCGCCGCCAGCATGGCCAGATCATGGAGTGCCGGTCCGGAATCGTCGATGGCGGCCGCGAACGGGCCATAGGCTGGGTCGAATCGCACGGCGTGGCCTCTCGCGACGGCGAAATCGTGCTGGCGGCCTGTGAGGGCGTGCCAGACGGGCCGGTCGAGAGGATGGCCATCCGACCGTTTTACAAGCTCGGACATCAGGATGCTTTCGGACGCGTTAAAGCCGGCCTATGCGGCTGCTCCGATTTCCTGACGAAGTCAACAAATCGGTCGGACGACCGGCATGGCCGCGCTTCAGCCGAATCGTGGAATGAATCCGTCAAAATATTGTTTCGTTTCGTCATCTCTTCTCAAATGGCTTTGATTCTCTTGGCAGGAAGATGTTATTGGATGAAAATGTAACGATAAAGAAATAAATTGGCGGAAGGAAGAAGCGACTGTCATAAAATCATAACGAGACCTGATCGGGCGCCAATCATATGAAGGCGGCCATAGGCCCGGAATGGCGTCATGGCGACGCACAGCCAGCAGGACGAAGCGATATGAACAAGAGCACGGCCCTTTTCGTGACCACCTGTCTTGCCGCTGCCATGATCCATCACGGGGCAATTGCTGCGGCTGCAAGCCACAAGCACAAGGTTCGCAAGTCTTCGTCGCAGGCGGCTCCCGTGCCGGCGCAGGGAGCACCGGCCGTCGCCATGCCGGTTGCGGTGGCGCATCCCGCCGTCGTGCCGGCGGCGCATGTTGCGAGCGGGAACGAGGCGATCGTCGTGCTGGGCGCGGGGGCCGCGCGCGAGACGCAGACCGTGTCGCATCTGGCGATCCAGCAATATGTGCCGGGCACCAGCCCCTTCAAGGCGCTTTCGAAACTGCCGGGTGTCATGTTCACCTCGTCTGACCCGCTCGGGTCCTACGAATGGTCGCAGCAGATCATCATCCGCGGGTTCGACCAGAGCCGGCTGGGGTTCACGATGGATGGGGTGCCGCTGGGCAATCTGGCCTATGGCAACGATAACGGGCTGTCGATTGGCCGGGCGCTCCAGACCGAGAATAACGGGCGCGCGACGTTGACCCAGGGTGCGGGGTCGGTGGGTGTGGCCGCGTCGAACAATCTGGGTGGTGCGCTGGAGTTTACCTCGATCGACCCGACCAGCACATTCGGCGTGGACGTGGCGGGAACGGTCGGTTCGGCCGGCACCTGGCGCACCTTCATGCGGGTCAATAGCGGGGTGCTGCCGGGCGGCGGGAAGTTTTATGTCTCTTACGATTACCAGGACGCCAACAAGTGGAAGGGTGATGGCATCCAGCGCCAGCAGCAGGCCAATGCCAAGTTCGTCCAGCCGCTGGGCGAGCATGTGAAACTGACCCTGTTCGGCGACTGGTCGCTGCGGCAGGAGAACGACTATCAGGATCTGTCTCTGGCAACGATCGCGAGATACGGATACCGGGTCGACAATATTACGGGCAATTACAATCTGGCCAAGCAGATCGGTTATGCCTACCAGAACGGCACGGCCTATCCGGCCGGGATCGGCAACACCAATTACGGCAGCTATCCGGATTTCGTCTATTACAACGCGGCCGGCTTGCGCCAGGACGCGATGGGCTACGGACGGCTGGATTTCGACCTGACCGACCGCCTCAAGGGGTTCGCGACGGTCTACGGCCATACCAATAGTGGCGAGGGCGTGTGGGCCACGCCGTATCAGGCGACGCCGGCGGCGCTGGGTGGCTCACCGCTGTCGGTCCGGACGACCGAGTATGACATCCATCGCGAAGGCTTTCTCGGCGGCCTGACTTACAAGGCGGGCCGCCACACGATCGAAGGCGGGTTCTGGTTCGAGAACAACGATTTCGAGCAGGCGCGGCGCTTCTATCCGCTGGGTCTGAACGGAACGCCGAGCAGCACCTACTGGTACAAGAACAACTGGTTTGCCACCCAGTGGCAGGGCGCGTTCAATACCAGGACCTATCAGGTTCATCTGCAGGATACGTGGCAGATCACTCCGGCCCTGAAGCTGAATTATGGCTTCCGGTCGCTGATTGCGGACAATAATGCGCGTCAGATCGGCAGCAATATCCTAGGTGTGAAGGGGCCTGACGGCTATCCGTCGGGTTCGATCGAGGCGAGCAACGGCTTCCTGCCGCAGGTGGGGGCCAATTACCGCGTCAATGCGCATAATGAAGTGTTTGCCGATTTCGCGCGCAACATGGCGGCGTTCGACAATTCGAACACCGGGGCGACCAGCCCGTTCGCCACGACGATCGCGGGCTATGAAGCGATCAGGAACAAGCTCAAGCCGGAAATGTCCTATTCCGAGGAGATCGGCTACCGCTATCACGACCATAATATCCAGGCCTCGATCACCGGCTACTATGTCGAGTTCGAGAACCGGCTGCTGACCATCACGCAGGGAACGGGCGTGCAGGGCAATGCGTCGGCGCTGGCCAATGTCGGTGGCGTTACGGCGCGCGGCGTCGATCTCGCCTTCAACTACCAGTTCGCCCCCAATTGGTCGATCTATGCGTCGTATGCCTTCAACGACTCGAAATATGACGACAACGTCAATAGTGGCGGGACCATCTATGCCGTCCGGGGCAAGGATGTGGTGGGCATGCCGCGCAACCTGGCAAATGTGCAGATCGGCTATGATGACGGGTCGATCTGGGGCAATATCAACATGCAGTTCCAGGACAAGCGCTCTTATACCTACCTGAATGATGCATGGGTGCCGGCGAACGACGTGTTCAACCTGAATGTGGGCTATCGCTTCCATAGCAGCAACTGGTTGCTGCGTGGCGTGGACGCCCAGGTGAACGTGAGCAACCTGTTCGACAAGCGTTACGTCGCGTCGGTCGGCACCAACGGGTTCGTGTTCTCGGACCCGACGCACACCTTTGCCACGCTGCAGGCAGGGGCACCGCGCATGGTGTTCTTCACGCTGCGCAAGCATTTCTGACCGGCCCGATGCGTAATGCCCCCGGACGCCGGCGCTTCCTGCAATGGAGCGCGGGGCTGGCGGCCGGGGGTGTGTTGCCCGACAATCTGCGCCGGGCCCTGGCCGTTCCCCCGCATCGTGTGACCGGCACGATCGCGGATGTGGCGCATGTGGTGATCCTGATGCAGGAGAACCGGTCGTTCGATCATTATTTCGGCTGTCTGAACGGCGTGCGCGGCTATGGCGACCCCAGGGCCGAACGCCTGCCGGACGGGAGTTCCGTCTTCGCCCAGCCGGATGGAAAGGGCGGGCGGGTGCTGCCGTTTCGCCTCGATACCGCCCATACTTCCAGCGCCTGTCTGGCCAGCCTCGATCATAGCTGGAAGGGAACGCAGGCGGCATGGGATGACTGGAATAACTGGGTGCCGCGCAAGACGGCCATGACGATGGGCCATTTCACCCGAACGGAGATCCCTTATTATTACGCGCTGGCCGACGCGTTTACGATCTGCGACGCCTATCATGCCTCGATCTTCGGGCCCACCAATCCGAACCGGCTTTATTTCTTCACGGGCACCAATGGCCTGGCGGTGGGCAATCTGGGTCGGCAGGCCATCGAGAATGTCGATGACGGCAACTGGACCGCCGACATGGCGCATGACCGTGCATCGTTCGCGCCATTCCGTTGGACGACCTATCCCGAACGGTTGCAGGCTGCCGGGGTCTCGTGGCGGGTCTATCAGGAATATGATAATTTCGGTGACAATCCGCTGGCATCATTCGCCGCTTTCCGGAAACTGGAGCGGCGATCATGGCGATATCAGCGCGCGCGGCGCGTTGTTCCGGGGTCCAGCCGCGCGAACATGAAGAATTCGGACGGCCGGTATCTGGTCGAGGCGTTCGAGCGGGATGTGGCGAGCGGTCGCCTGCCGCAGGTATCGTGGATCGTGCCGCCCACCGCCCTGTCGGAGCATCCCGACGCGCCGCCGGGTTATGGCGAATTCCTGATCTCGCGCCTGATGGATGTTTTCGTGCGCTATCCCGATATCTGGGCGAAGACGGTCTTCATCCTGAACTACGACGAAAATGACGGATTCTTCGACCATGTGCCGCCCCCCGTTCCCGCCCTGGAGGAGGCTCAAGGAGGCGGCACCGTTCCGGTGACGGGCGAGGTGTATGAGGGTGTGCCGGTCGGGCTCGGTCCACGGGTGCCGGCCCTCCTGATATCGCCCTGGAGCACGGGCGGCTGGGTCAACTCGCAGATTTTCGATCATACCTCGGTTCTGCGCTTTCTTGAGGCGCGGTTCGGTGTGGAGGTGCCGAACATCACCCCGTGGCGCCGCACGATCTGCGGGGACCTGACCTCGGCCTTCGACTTCACGCGCAAGGATGCATTGTGGCCGGCGGCCCTGCCGGATACCTCAGGCTATTGGGTTCGGACTCAGGCCTCGTGCCGTCTGCCGCCGCCGGTGATCCCCGACCGGCAGTCTCTTCCCCGTCAGGAAGACGGGCAACGGCCGGCCCGGCCCCTTCCTTATGACCTGCATGCCGATCTGGACGCGGGGGGTACGCTCCTGCTGGGCTGCGCCGGCACGCAGGGGGCCGTGTTTCGGGTGCGCGACGGGCATGGCGTGCGCCATTATACGGTTGGGGCCGGGGGCGGACATGCCGTCGCGGTCGACGGGGTGGTGACGGTGCAGGGACCCAACGGCTTCTATCGGGGTTTTACGGCCTGTGCCGGCATTTCGGTGGCCTTGCGGGCGGGGACCTCTTTGGACGCGGTCGTGCTGCGGTTGGGCCAGGATACTGGCGCCGCGCGCAGGGTTGTCGTTGTGGATGCCTATGGGGATAGGCGATGGGAGGCTACGGTGCCACCGTGGGGATCGGTCGATGTCACGATCGAGATCGGCCGGAGCGACCATTGGTACGACCTGACGGTTGAACTGGACCAGGGAAACCAGCGCGTTATCCGGCTTGCCGGTCATCGCGAGACCGGGCGGCCCAGCCGCACCGACCCTGCCATCGGCAGCATGGCCGGTCTGCCCGTCTGACAGCCGCATTGCCAACGCGCCCTGATGACGATTCTGTGTGCGTTGGCGGACGCCGGTACGCAAAAATACATGCCTTACGTGATCTTCACGGGTCTTTTTTGTGTATCGGACCATATTTCCATTCAGCTCGTCAGTGTCCGGCCGGAATATCTGCCGTCTGGACTGGTATTGAAAATTTATATAACAAAAGAAATGCCGTGATATTTATGGATTGGGGGTGTTCGTGTCCCGGTGGAAGGTAATGAACAAACGTCCGATGTTCTTCTGAGAGCCCGACCGAAAATGCGCGCTGGCGGCGATCCAGCGCGTGTTGCCTGCGCTTCGGTGCTCATGGCCATCAAGACCACTCCGCTCCGATGCTCGGAAACGCACGCCGGGCGCGGCCCCTTGGGCCGCTCTCGCTCGCCAGCCCACATTTTCGGTCAGGCTCTGAAAGATGTCGAGCCTGCCTCACATCCGGCGGCGCATCCGGCGGGGGAGGGGACGGTGTGCGCTTTATATTTTGATTTTGGTACAAAAGAGTGCCAGCCTCTTCGGCCATACAGGGGGCGGTTGATAGGCTGCATGCTGTCCGTGTTGAATGGCATTTATTTCTCGCGGTCATCAGGGTGCTGGTTGTACTGGATGCGCTGCGCGAGGGGGCAGGGTTGGGCTGGAGACCTTATCGTTCAGCAGAAACCAGACGAGGCACCGGACCGGCCGCGATGCTTGTTGCGGTCTTTGGTGCGAGTTGCCTGATTTCTCGTTTCTTCTTTACGGACGAACTCGGCTATTCCTCCTTCTGGCCGCCAAACGCTGCGATGCTGGTCGCGCTGCTGACCTTGCGGCCCCGCCTGGCAACGGGGGTTCTGGCCGCCTGTCTGGCCATCAATTTCGAAATCAACAGGTTCGCCGGTGCGCTGTCGCCGCCCGAGAGTCTTCTGGCGTGCGGTCTGAATGTGCTGCAGGTGCTTCTGGCCGCCCCGGCGACACGCCGCTTCTGTGGGGCGAAGATCGATCTGACGCGCTCGCGCCGTTTCGCGGCGTTTACCGTTATCGCGCTGGTATCGGCGGCCATCGAGGCGGCGATCGGCGTTGCGATCGAATATTGGTTGCTGGGAGACGCCGCGCCGCCATTCCGCGAATGGATGCAATGGGTTCTCTGCGACGCGCTGGGGCTGCTGCTGGCCACGCCCGCTGTGCTGAATCTGCTCCGCTACTCGCGTCCGGGGCAGATCATCTGGCGGGTCGAGAAAGAGAACCTGGCCCTGCTCCTGTCCTGTGTCGTGCTGACGATCCTCAGCTTCGCCTGGACGCGCTCACCATTGTTCCTGTTCCTCTACCCGGCCCTCGCGATGCTGGCCTTTCATGCCAGGCCCGCATGGAGCCTGACGGCCGTCTTCTTCGTCTCTGCCTTTGCCTCGGCGCTGACGGCGCATGGACTGGGGCCGATCGCCCGATTATCGCCGGACGGCACGCTGATGCGCGAAGGCATGATGCAGCCTTACCTGTTTTCGCTGCTGCTGGTCGTGCTGCCGATCAACAATGCGGTGGGTGAAAAACGGCGCGACACACGCCGGCTGATGATGATGAAGGCCAATCTGGAACATGCCGCGACACATGACATGCTGACCTCGACCATGAATCGCCAGAAATTCGAGGCGATTTTGAAGTCGATAGTCGGATGGCAACAGCCGGGGGTGGTTCTCTTCATCGATATCGACGATTTCAAGGGGGTCAATGACAGTCTGGGGCATCAGGCGGGAGATGCATTCCTGAAGGCGTTCAGCGTCCGGCTGCGAGGACTGGTGACGTGGCGCGGCGGTTGTGTCGGCCGTTTTGGTGGCGACGAATTTGCGGCGTTCGTTCCGGGCAGGTTTTCGCCGGAGGAGTTCGATGCGCTGTGTGTCATGATTTCCAGCGCGCTACGCGCACCCTATTGCTTTGCGGGAGTCACGCGATCGGTGACGGCCAGTATCGGTGCGGTGATGACCGGTATGGATCGCATTACTGCCGATGAACTGATTCACCGGGCCGACACAGCCCTTTATGCGACCAAGGCGGCCGGTCGCGATGGATATACGCTCTTCAGGGAGCCCGCGGCCGACGATCTGGTCCCTTTTCCGGCGGGCCGAGCGCGGTAAGGAGGGGCGGCCGCCCCGTCGAGATCAACCCGGCGTCAATTGCGTGATCAGGCAAGGGACCAGCCCGTTCAGGCCGGATCGAAGCGGGAGAGGAACGTGCCGTCGCTCGCTGCCCGTTGCATTGCATATGGCATGTCATGTCGTATTCGAAATAAGTGGCGTCGCTTCCGTTCATGAATGGCGCCATCCGGTCCCTTAACCTGACATTGGTAACGGTACGAATCAGAGCCATTCCGGTTTCATAATGTTGGCGTGGCAATGAAATGAATTTGCGCCGCTCAAAAGGTATTTCGTGCTCAATGTGGGGAATAGGGTATCTGACGATTAAATCAATATAAACGGAATATTGAGATGGTCGTTGCGGTTCTTATCGTTTTTATATTGCACTCTGGCATAATATTTATAAAACGCACCATTATTCTGGTCCGTAACTGATCTGCGTCACGAACATCGATCATGGAGTCCTCAGCAGGATGCGACGACTTTCAAAAAACAACAGTGCACGCCTTGCCTCGATGCTTTTTTCTTCGACTGTCATGGTGTCTGTTCTGACGGTCGGTTACGGGGTACAGGCCGCGTCGGCCCATGATCCGCATCACAAGAAGACGGTCAAGGCCGCAAAGGCTGCAATGCCGGCCCCGGCGAATAGGGCACCTGCCGTGCCTTCCGTCGCACAGGCCGGCGGGACGGCCCATGCTGCTGCGACGCGGGCTGCGCTTCAGGTGCCGTCGCAGGGCGAGGATATCGCCATTTCTGCGCAGCGCCGCGCCCATGGCACGATGATCAGCGTTGGGTCCGCCGCTATCGCGCGGGCGGTGCCGGGCACCAATCCGCTGAAGGTTCTGGCGCAGCAGCCCGGTGTCATGTTCCAGGCGGATGATCCGCAGGGTGTCGATACATGGTCGACCCAGATCTATATGCATGGATTCCTGCAGAACCAGATCAGCACGACGCTGGACGATATTCCGCTGGGTGAACTGGCCTATCGCAACTATAACGGCCTGAACCCCATACAGGCCATCAGTTCGGAAAATGTCGGCCGGCTGGACGTCTCGACCGGCGCGGGTGCCGAATCCGTGGCCAGTACGAACAATCTTGGCGGGTCGATCGAGTACCATTCCTCCGACCCGAAGAAGAGGGCGGGTGGCACGGTTGCCCAGACCTTTGGCAGCAATGCGCTGTTCCATACCTTCGTGCGCCTGGACAGCGGCGAGTTGAACCGCACGGGCACAAAATTCTATGTGTCGTATATGCGTAACGACACGGATAAATGGAAGGCGGGTGGTAACCAGTTCTTCCAGCAGGTGAATGCGAAATTCGTCCAGCCGATCAGGGACGACAGCAAGATTTCCGCCTTTTTCGATTTCAGCCAGTATGCCCAGTTCAACTACCAGGATTACTCGCTCGATATCTGGAAGAACGGCGGAAACTATATCGACAATTATTATAACGGCAAGGCGAGTGGCTATATCGCCGCCATCGAGGCCGCGCGGGGCAATTATCCGTCGCGCCTCAACGGCATCAGCGACAAAGCGGATGCCGCCTATTATGACAGCACCTCGGCCTCGACCGATTTCTTTGGCGGCCTGACGGGTGATTTTCGCCTGACGGACAGAGTGCGCTGGAAGACCACATTCTATGGGCACGGCGAACACCAGCATAATGACTGGACCAATCCGTTCTATCCGTCGCCTTCGGGTGCGCCGATGTTCGAGCAGGTGAAGGAACCGAGCATCCGGCGTTTCGGCGCTCTGTCCTCGGTGCAGTACGAGGTCGCCCACAACCATATCGAAGGTGGCGTCTGGTACGAGAACAACCAGTTCAATTCGACGATGTTTGGCTATTCACAGCCGAACGTGGTCGATGGCGTCATCCTGGGCAGGCCGATCAATCCGCTGGGCAATTTCTCGAACAAGACGCCCTTCATGCAGCTTTTTGGCCAGATCACGAACACGAACACCTTTACCGCCTTCGTCCAGGATACCTATAATCCGCTGCCGAACGTTGCCCTGCATTTCGGGTTCAAGTCGCTGCTCAATACGTCGCGCGCCGGCGACGGCTATTACAATACGGCCTATTATGGCCCGGGTGCTTCGGCGGCGGGTACGCTGACGACCGCACGTGCCTTTCTGCCTCATATCAGCGGCGACTGGCATTTCCTGAAGCATCACGAGCTTTACTTCGATGTTGCGGAGAATGTGCATGCCTATCCGCAGGGGCAGTTCAAGACCGTTTCATCGCCCTTCGCGGTGACGCAGGCGGCCTTCGATTACGCCCGCCCGAGCCTGAAGCCTGAAAGCGATTGGGCCTATGCGGTCGGCTATCGCTATTCCGACCATTTCATGGATGCGACGCTGCACGCCTATCATACGAATTTCTTCAATCGTCTTCAGCAGATCACGTCCGGCAACATCGTGAACCCGATCTCCACGGTGCTGAATGTCGGCAATATTACGATGAATGGCGTCGATGCCGGCCTGACCATGCGGCTGGCGCGCGGCCTCTCGCTCTATAACAGCATCAGTTGGAACCATGCGACCTACGACGACAATGTGACGGCACAGGGCATCACCTATTACACCAAGGGATCACAGGTTGTCGCCTATCCCCGCCTGATGTACAAGTCCAGCCTGAGCTACGCCTATCGGGGATTCGATGCGAGTATCGACGCCTCCTACATGTCGCAGCGCAATCTGAGCTATACGGGCGACGCGAAGGTTCCGTCCTACTGGCTTGCGAATTTCAGGATGGGCTACAAGTTCGGCAATATGGGAAAATATGCCCATTCGCTCGGCTTTATGCAGAACCTGCAACTGGATTTCAACGTCTACAACCTGACCAATCAGTTCTATGTCGCGACGATGGGAGAAAACGGGTTCCCGCTTTCGGGCGATTACCAGTCGTTTCTGCTTGGCGCGCCGCGCCAGTTCTTTGGATCAATCCGCGCGGAGTTCTGAGCATCTGAGGCTGCATCATGCCCCCGCGTTGCGGGGGCAGGTTCCCAGAGGCTGTTCCAAAAGCTCTGATGGTGAGTGAGGCGCGGCATCAGCCGCGCGTCTGCCGGTGATTTTTGAGTATCGGAGCGGCCTCGTAGGCCGCCCCGCCGCGAAGCGCAGGAAATCACCGGCAGGCCGCCGCCAACGGGGCTTTTGAAACGGCTTGTCAGGCCGCCCTGATCGGGCGGAGGGGGATGTCTTCAAGCCCGAGGGCTTCGGTCGCTTGAATGATATCGGTAAAATGCCTGCCGCGTGCCGGTGGGTGGGACAACGTGGTGCGGATTGTCAGATCGGGATCGACCACATAAACCGTACGTTCCGCCATTGGCGTTGCCGGAACGATATCGCCGATATCCTGCATAACGCCCTGCCAGACCCTGGCGACGCGGTTTGCATCCTGTGCGGTGACCATCGTGAAGCCCGGGCCATGTGGGCTGTCATTGTCGCGCCGGGGCGACAGGCCGAGCAGCCGCACGGGCTGTGTGCGCCCAAGTGCCCATGCGACGGCGCGGCGCAGGCTATCCAGATCGTAATCGGCCGGATGCGTGATGACGATGCCCCAGCTTCCTTGCAGCCATGTATGGAAATGAATCGGGCCCGCATTCGTCTCCGCCGCGAAATCAGGGGCCTGCCATCCTGGGAACAGCGCCATCGTGAATTCTCCCTTTCAGCGTGGCTGGGCAACCAGGCGCAGATAGGGGCGCAGCGTCTTCCAGCCATTGGGGAAGAGGGCGCGGGCCTGCTCGTCGCTGACCGAGGGGGCGATGATCACGTCGTCGCCTTCCTGCCAGTTGGCGGGCGTTGTCACCTTGTGGTGGTCTGTCAGCTGCAGGCTGTCCAGCACGCGCAGGATCTCATTGAAATTGCGGCCGGCCGAGGGCGGGTAGGTCAAAGTCAGCCGGACCTTCTTTGCCGGGTCGATGATGAAGACCGTCCGGACGGTGACCTTGGGGTCCGCTGCCGGGTGGATCATGTCGTAGAGCGCCGCGACTTTTCCGTCGGCGTCGGCGATGATCGGAAAATTGACCGTAGCCCCCTGGGTGTCGGCGATATCGGCCGCCCATTCGGTATGACTGCCGACCGGATCGACGGACAGGCCGATGACCTTTGTGTTGCGCTTCGCCCATTCCGGGGCGAGTTTTGCGACGGCCCCCAGTTCGGTGGTGCAGACAGGGGTGAAATCCTTGGGATGGCTGAACAGGATGCCCCATGAATCCCCCAGCCATTCATGGAAGCGGATGCGACCGATGGTCGTCTCCTGCTCGAAATCGGGCGCGACGTCGCCGAGATGAATGCTCATGATGTTGGTACCCTTCCAACCAGGCCCCGGTCTACTGGGGCGCTCGATAACGATCTTATATCGTTATATGGAATATTCAACGTGATAATCGGTATTATGGACGGCGTTCGTGATGCGCCTGGCGCAGGCATCCCGGCCTGACCCGTAAGGCAACGCGCCGTACCTTTTAGGGGGATTCTATAAAAAAAATAATAAAAACAATTATATGAATGGATTTACGTTACGATCTGTGCGCTAATAACGTTAATGATCGTAATATGATTCATAATACGATCATATGATGTTTTAATCTTGACGCATGCCGGAGAGCCTGTATCGTTCCGTCTGTCGCCATCGCATGATGGCGTGATCATCCGGGGTATGGAGTCCGATGACCCTCATGAGTGCGCGAATGTGTCGCAACAATCGATGTAGCGTGGGATGGTCCGGCCACATGGGGCCGCCGCCCGCCCGATAACGCGCCGGCGGTGAATGCTGCCGGCGGACCCGCGCAAGCGGAACGACAAGGCAGCAGGCAATGTTTGAATCACGGATCGTCGAAATCGACGGCACGTTTCTGGGGGCGCTGATTGTGGAGGCTGACCGCAAGACGCGGCGCTTCTACGCAGCGCATGAGAGCGTGCGCCTTCTCCATAACCGTGTCCTGGCCGAGCCGGACGAACTGACGCGACAGGTCGTGTGGCAGTTCCGCCGCGCCCACGCCGACAGCCTGACACAGGCGCGGTGATCCGAACGCGGCAATTCGAAAATCGTCGGAAGGTTTGAGGCAATGAGGGGATTTCGCCCTCTGCATGACCGGGTGGCCCTGCCGCGTATCACTATTCGGCGCAGGAAAAGCCGGTAGAGGCCATCGTTGTTGCGGTGGGACCGGGCGTCCATGAAGGCGATCGTGTCCTGTTCGGCACTATCGTCGGCACGCGCTGACATTCGGAGAGCATCATGGCTACGAAAGACGTCAAATTCGCGGGTGGCAGCCTGCTGATCACAACCGGGGCCCTGGTGACAGAAAAGGCCGAGGCGAAAACACCCGGCACTGCACCGCAGGGCGCGGACCTGGGATATTGACGAAAACGGAAGATCGCGTTCGTCCGCTCGGGCGGACGCGATCCCTTTCGTCTTCGGGGACGGGACTGGAACAGAGGATGGACGCGGACGTCACCAGCCTGCGTGCCTATTTCGAACGGGGCGGAGTGGATGCGGCGGCGGTCAGTGCCGTCGCCCCTTCGATCTCGCCCGCCGGGCTGTGGGAATTGATTCGGGGCGAAGCCCGGGCGCACCGTGACCCGGTTCTACGGGACCTGACCCGGCCGAGCATTCTCGATCAGCCGGATTTCGCGACCGCGCTGGCCTATCTGCTGTCGCGCAAGCTCAGCAACGATCTGATGCGCAAGGCAAGTGTCTTCGCATTGATCAGGGATTTCCAGATCGGTCATCCGCAGGCGGTCGATATGGCCGTTGCCGATCTGGCGTCGATCCGCGAGCGTGATCCGGCTGCCAGCGGGCTGCTGGTCCCGTTCCTGTTCTTCAAGGGCTTCCATGCGATCCAGTCCTATCGGGTCGCGCATTGGCTGTGGCAGGAAAACCGTCGTCCGCTGGCGCACTATATCCAGGGCAGGGCGTCGGAAATGTTCGCCGTGGATATTCATCCCGCCGCGCAACTGGGGCAGCGGGTCATGTTCGACCACGGAACCGGCATCGTGGTGGGCGAAACCGCGGTGATCGAGGATGATGTCGCCCTGTTGCAGAACGTCACGCTGGGTGGGACCGGCAAGGAGGCCGGCGACCGGCATCCCAAGGTGCGGCGGGGGGCGCTGATCGGAACCGGGGCCAAGGTGCTGGGCAATATCGAGATCGGCGAGGGGGCGAAGGTCGGCGCCGGGTCGATCGTGCTCAAGCCCGTTGCCCCGTTCACGACCGTCGTGGGCAATCCGGCGCGGGTCGTCGGTGCGCCGCACAGGGGCCTGCCATCGCTGACCATGGATCAGAGCCTGCCGGCCATCGAGTATGAAATCTGAGGGCCCGGCGGTTTTTCCGGCTCACGATCCTGACTGCAATTGGACGATATGCACGATATCGGCCAGGGGGGTGCCGGGGCGTTGCGTCGGGGTGAGCAGGATCGTGGCCTGACGCGTCGTGCGACCGCCCTGGCCGTCCTGGACGATGATCTCGGCCCTGAAGCTGATGGGTCTGTTCTCGTTGCGGGAGGGCGGAGGGGGCACGGCGTCACCTGCCTTCCGCAAGGCTTGTCGCACCGTGGCGTCGGCTTGCGTGATATCCGGATCGTTGGGCTGGATGACGGAGAGATGCGGCGCCATGGCGCGCAGCAGGGCTGGATTCATGCCCAGGACCAGTCCGATCTCGCCGACTGTCTGGAAGGAGCCCTGCGGCGGATGATAGGTCAGCCCTGCCGCCAGATAGCGGGCGCGCATGGCTGCGACATTGCCCTGTGCGCTGCTGCGCCATTCCACCATGTTGGCCGCGACCGAGGCCGCCTGGCTGGCGGTCGCGCCGCATTGTTCCATCAGGGCGGCCAGCAGGGCGCGGGGTGCGCTATTGGGGTTGATCAGGCCGGCTTCGCTGCGTAGTCGCGTGGTCAGGGTCAGGCCGTTCAGGTGCGTGACGTAGGCACGGCCGTCCATCGCCCAACGCGCCGGGGATCGGTCCAGGGCGTGAAAAATTGCCTGCCAGACCGCGCCGTCCGCTTCCTCCTGCATCTGGGTTGCGCTACGCAGCGCCCGGATTCCGCGCAATTCGGTGTCGGCTGTGGCGATGACGATGGAGACGAGCAGAGACAGCCCCACCAGCGTCCACAGCACGATCAGCAGGGCGAAGCCGCCCTGGCGGTCGCGCGTGGCCGAGGTCGGGGTGCTGCATGTCACCGGTCCAGCCCCACCCCCCGTCGCAGCGGCCGCAGGGGGTCGGCACTGCCGGTCGTGTGCATGGGCGTCAGTTCATCGGGCACGTTTGCGGCATTCGGATGGGTGTCGCGCAGATCTTCCATCAGGCTGACCGCATCGCGCTCGTCATGGATGACGTGGGGCGTGATCAGGATCAGCAGTTCGGTACGCTGGCGGTTGTTGTTCTGGTTGCCGGCCAGGAAGCCCAGAACGGGGATGTTCTTCAGCCAGGGGATGCCGCTGTTGGCGCGGCTGGAATTCTCGGTGATCAGCCCGGCCAGCCCCACCGTCTGCCCGTCCTGCACTACGACGCGCGAACTGACCGAGCGGTCGTTGAAGGTGGGGTTGGTGGTGGTACTGGCGGTCGTGACCGCCGAGGTGCTGCTGACCGAGCTGACCTCCTGCGCGATGTCGAGCGTGACCAGGCCGGCATGGCTGACATGGGGCGTGACTTCCATGATCACGCCGGTCGGCTGGTAGGTGAACTGGTTGTAGATCGACGTGCCGATGGTGCTGGATTGCGATCCGATCTGGACCGGTACCAATTGCCCGACCTGCAACCGGGCCGGGTGATTGTCCTGGACCATCAGCTGCGGCGAGGACAGGACATGCACGGTGGTGACGTTCTGCAGCGCGTCGATGGCGAATGGTGCGCCGCCGCCGCTGGCGCCACCGATGATGAAACCTGGCAGGGTGTGGCTGAATGCGGCGGTCGCCAGCGTGCCGGTGGTGATCGTCTGGCTGTTGGTGCTGAGCACGCCGTTGATGCCGCCGGACTTGAAGAAGAACTGCGTGCCGTATTGCAGCGCGTCGTTGAGCTGGACCTCGGCGACCACGGCGTCGATGCGGACCTGGAGCGGCATGACGTCGATGCGGTTCAGCATCAGTTCCACATTGTCGCTCTCCTGGTCGGTGGCGTAGACGAGGATCGCGTTGTGCTGGCCGTTGGAGATGATCCGCATGCCCTGGGGGCGGGAGGATTCGCCGCTTGCGGAACTGTCCAGCCCGCCCAGCAGGGGATTGTTGAAGGAAGCGGCCTGCTGCTGGCCCGTGCCTGTCGCCCCCTGGGTTCCTGCCGGGGCTCCTGTCTGGGTGCCGGTCGCACTGTTGGTGCCCAGGCCGCCGGTCGTGCCTGCATTGCCACCCAATCCGCCCAGCCCGCCGGTGGTGCCGCCCATGGCGCCACCGCCCATATTGCCCATGGCGTTGCCCAGGCCGCCGGTGAAGCCGGTCTGGGCGAGTTGCGAGGTCGTGCCCTGTGTGGTGCCGGGCGGCAGGGCCGTCACATTGTCCGGGGTGAAGGCCTGTTGCAGCGTGTAGGTGACGTCGTTCACGTTGGAATTCTGCACGTAGAAAATGTGCCAGGACCGGACCGTGGCGCGGCGGTTGCGTTCGATCAGCGCGAACAGGCGGCGTGCGTCGTCGATGTAGCGCGTATTGCGTGCCACGATCAGCACGGCATTGACGCGGGTGAGGGGCAGGACCTGCACGATTTGCGCCAGGGACCCGCCGCTGCCGTGCAATGCCGTCTGCAAGGCCGATGCCATGTCCTTGGCATTGCCGGAATCGACCGGAAGGAGCGCATAGGACTGGCTGCTGAGCCAGTCGACGTCGAATGCGTGGATCACCTCGACCAGGGCGTTGCGTGCCGCCGGGTCGCCGCTGACGATTACCGCGTTGCCGCTGTCGACCGGCGTGAGGTGCGCGCCGGACTGCACGAAGGGCTGAAGGGCGCGTGTCAGGCTGGCAGCCTCGGCGTAGCGCAGCGGGACCATCATGTTGCCGCCCAGCGCGGGATTGTCGGCCATTCCGGCCATGCCGGCCGGGGAGCCGCCGCCCTGGGAACCGCCGGTCTGGCCCTGGGCGGGGACGATGCGGTACAGCCCGTCGCTGTGCAGCAGTACGGCCTGGACCTGGGCGAGGAGCATCTGCAAGGCCGGCAGCACCTGCGCGTTCGTCAGCGGGGCGGAGGTATGCAGCGTCACCGTTCCATGTACCGCCGGGTCGATCGCGTAGTTTACGTGCAGGATATCGGTCAGGATCTGCGCCACGGCATCGCGTATGTCGGTATCGGCGAAGTTGAGGGAAACCTGCCCCTCGCCGGCCGCGATGCCCGAGGAGCGCAGGGACGGCAGGGTGTTGCGGCCGTAGCTGTACTGCACCTGCGCGGACGCATCGGTCGTGCCGATCCGCCCCTGGGCGCCCTCGGGAGCCGGAGAGGCCAGTGGCAGCGCGCCGGAGAGGAGTTTGACCCGTGGCGGCCCGTTGTCGCACCCCGCTACTGACAGGCAGAGGGCCAGGCCGGTGCAGAGGGAAGGGGCATGACGAGGCATCGTGCCCTCGGGCAGGCGGCGACGCGTTGTCATGCCTGCCAGGGAGCGGAGCAGAATATTCATCGTGTAGGGCCTTGTCATTGGTCTTCAGGGCTGTGGGGTGGGCTGGATGTGGACGCGGTGCCGTGCGTCCCGCTGTCGGTGCGGCGATCGCGGTCCGGGCGCATGGCCTGTTCGCCCGTCGCGCCGCGAACCCGGATCGTACCGTTCTCGATCGCGAGGACCCGCCATGGGCCGACAACGTCGCCGACATCGGCGATCCGGCCGCGCGCCTGTCCCGGGATCATGAAGATGGCGTGCCGCCTGCCATGGCTGACGACGATGCCCGCCAGGCGGGGGAGGCTGTCTTCCGTCGCCTGGGTTTCGGCCGGGCGGCGGGCCGGGTTGAACAGGGGGCGCGCCAGGATCGTCTGCCGCCATGAGTCGATCTGCGTGGTATCCGGGGGGGTCTGTGCCTTCTGCGGAGGCGGGGCGGCGAGGGCCCGTGCCGCGCAGGCGCCGAGCATCAGCGCCGCCAGGCAGGCGGCGGGGGCTCGGCGCGGTCGGGATGCGGTGCGGATCATGGTGCGTCCTTCCGCGCCGGCGTGCCGTCCGTGCGCCGGAACGCATGAACCACCATGTCGCAATCCATGGCGGCGGCCGAGCCGCCGTCCGCATCGGCGCCATGCAGATGCAGCCCGTCGATCACGATCGCGGGGGTGGATTGCTCCAGCCGGGCAAGCAACTGGATGAGGGTCGGAAACGGCGCGGTGACCACGACATGCAGCCCGATCCGCCGGTAGCGCCCGGCGATTGCCGGGGCCACGTTTTCGGCACTCGTGATCTCGGTCCCCGTCGTGCTGGCGAGCTTTTGCAGGATGTCCTGCAAATTGGCGCTTGCGACGGCGTCGGTGGTGCCGTCGATCAATTGCGACGGGCCGGGCGCTGAGGTGGTGGCCGCCTGGCGCAGTGCCGGCAGGGCGGTGGCCAGCCGTTCCATGCGGGCGAGGGTGGCGCGTTGCAGTTCCAGCCCCTGTGCGCGGTCGGCATGGAGGTTCCAGACCGGTCCCAGCACCAGAAGCCATGCCAGCCCCAGCGCGACCGCCAGCATGCCCAATGCCAGTGCCTGCCCCCGCCGCCCTTCGGGGAGGGTGCGTACCCATGTCAGCAAGGATGTTGTCCCGTGATTCATGTTTTTTCCGCTCAGTGGCCGACATCGACGCGAATGGAAAACACGCTGGCATTCTGCCCCGTCACGCGCGTGACCGGGGCGACGAAGGCGGGATTGCGGAAAAGCGGCGTCCGGCTCAGCACCTGGATCAGCCCCGTCGCCTCGGGCGACTGGCCGCTGATGATCAATTGTCCCTGGCGGAGGCTCAGATCGGTCAGAAAACTGTTGTCGGGCAGCATCTGCGTGGTTGCCGCCAGTACCGCCATCGGGTCGCCCCATTGCCGGCGCGTCGCGGCGATGACGGTCTCGCCGGCCTGGCGATCTTCGGCCTCGCGGCGCAGCATGGCCGCCTGCAGGGCGGCCGGGCGCAGCGCCGCGATCCGCGCCGACAGCGCCGCCTGTTCGGTGGCCTGGCGCCAGAACAGGAGCGCCACCACCAGTGCGGGCAGCAGGGTGGCACCGGCCGCCACCAGGATGCGGGTGTCCTTCAGGCTGCGCCAGGGCGACCGGTCCGTCTTCAGCGGGATGGGAACCGACCGGGTGGCGTCGTCCAGCCGGTCCGGCTGGATGCCGAGCGAGGCGAGCATCCCCAGGGGGGTAGAGACGGATGCCCGGAGTACGAGCGACAGCAGGATGCGCACCTGATTCAACGCGGCATCCCGCCGGATGATGGTGTGGCTGTAGAAGAGCGCATCGGCGGAAAAGGGAGTCAGCCGGTCCATCTCATAGGCCAGGGTTCCATCCAGGTCGGTCTCGGTCGCGGCGGGCAAGGTCACCTCGCGCTGCATCACCATGCTGGGTGGCAGGAGCAGGATCGTTTCGGTCGGATGGTACCGGCCTGCCTGAATGGCGCGGCAGGTGGCCTGTGTTTCGGCATCGGCGGCCTCGGACAGGCCGAGCGTGCCCAATGGCGTGGAACGGCCTTGCCGTTCCAGCGACAGGGAAAGCGATTGCCCGTTCCATGCGGCGACCAGCCGGGGAGGCGATTGGAGCCGTGCCAGCCGCACCCGTTCCGGGATCAGGCTGCGGATCTGTCGCCACCACCAGGCGAACAGGAGCCTGGCAATCATGAGGTGCGCTTCATGATGTTGGCTCCTGTCACGGCATAGGGTCCAGCAGGGGGGAAGCGACGATGTCCGGCCAGTGCCGGGGATCGCCGTCGGGGAAGCGGATGCGGATGCGCACCAGCGCCGGCAGGTGGTCGCCGTCCCATGTCGTATTCCAGTGTCCGTTCGAGAAATAGGAGCAGTCCAGGTCCGTAACGTTTGTCAGCAGCGTTTGCTGCCGTTCGCCTGCCGCGGATTCGATGACGTGCCGGTATGGAATCCAGATCAGCAGCAGGCGGTGCCTTGTATCGACCGACAGGCGGATGTCCGCCTGGGCGTCCGGCTGGTTGCCCAGTGCCATTGGCAGCGTGCCGCGCAGCACCAGCCCGTGCGCCTGCCCCACGAAGAGGGGGCCTTCCCGGCCCGCTCCGGGATCGGCGCGGGTGATCAATCCGCGCAGCAGGCGATCGACGGCGCCCAGTTCGGCCTGCGCGGCCAGCATGCCGTGCTGGCGTTCGAACAGCATCGTCGCCGTCTGGAATCCCTGTTGCAGGACCAGAAGCACCAGCGAGAACACCACCAGTGCGATCAGGATTTCCAGCAGGGTGAAGCCTGCCTGCCCGTGACGTTTGCCGGTCATGGAGATGCCTCGCGCGTGCCCAGGCGGAGGGTGCGCAGTTCCACCGACCGCCGGCCTGATGCGGCGGACGGATCGGGCCAGGATTCGGTGACCTGTACCCGGTACAGCACGAGGCCGGATGAGATGCCGGCAGCCGCCTCTGCGGGCACGATCCGGACGTGCCAGTGCAGGGCGCTGCCGTCGTCGCCATCCTGTTCCAGCGGACCGATGCGCATGCCATGGCCGACGGCAGCCAGATGCGATTGGGCGCGGGAGAGGGCATCCTGCGTGCGGTTGGAGAGTTGCGTGGCGGCGACGCCGTCCAGCATGCCGCGATAGGCGACCGTCAGCGCCAGGATCACGATGACGAAGGCGACCAGGACTTCGATCAGGGTAAAGCCGTCCTGTGGGGTGGATGGGCGTGGTGGGATCATGGACCCTCCACGCCGACGGCGCCGGTCAGCCAGTTGACGCGCAGGATGACATGCCGCCCGCCTTCGGCCAGCGCGGCTGTGGGGCCGGCCGCGCTGCCGTCGGGATAGAAGAGGAAGCGCGCCGGCCCGGCGATCGACACGCCGGCCGGCAGGCTGTGGCGGAGACCGGGTTGCTGCCCGTAATCCCGGTGCGCCGCGTCGAGCGTGAAGGGCAGCGTGGTGCCGGAATAGATGGCCTGCATCCGGGCTTCGCGCATTGCCGACGCGACCTGACGCGCCGCGCCGTGCAGATTCAGCGTGACGGAATGAAACGGCCCGCGTCCGACCATGATCGCGCCGACCAGGCTCAGGATCAGGACGACCACGATCATTTCGATCAGGGTGAAGCCGCCCTCGCCGGGCCGGGCGGGGCGTCTATTGTGCAAGGTCGTTCAGGCTCAGCATCGCCAGCAGCAGCGAGGAAACGATCCCGGCGACCAGCAGCCCCATGATGATGGTGATCGCCGGCACCAGCAGCGCCACCAGGCGTTGGATGGCGATGCGGGCCTGGTCCTCGTGAATGTCGGCGGCGCGCAGGGCCATCGGCCCGAGCTGTGCCGTTTCCTCGCCCAGCCGCAGCAGGTGGATCATGCGGCGCGGGAAGACCGACGCGCCGTCCAGCGTCGCGGCCAGCCCGTAGCCGGCCTTGGCGCTCTGTGTCGCCGCGTCGATCGCGGCGATGGCGGCGCGATTGGTGGTCGCCTCGCGCACGATCGCCAGTGCCGTCAGGATCGGTACGCCGTTTTCCAGCAGCGTGCCCAGGATGCGGGCGAAGCGGGCGGCGAGGATTTCGCCGATCAGCGCGCCCACGACCGGCAGGGCCAGCAGCCGGCGATCCACCATCAGCCGGATGGGGGGACGGCGCAGCAGGGCGCGGCCCAGCAGAACCAGCGCCAGCAGGACCAGCGGCACGGCCAGCCCATAATGGCCCAGCCAGGCGCCGGCCCCGATCAGGAATTGGGTCGAGGCCGGCAATGCGACCCCGTTCTGGGCGAACAGGGGCGTGAACTGGGGCAGGACCGTGGTGAGCAGCAGGGCGATCGACCCGATGGCTGCCAGCGTCAGGATGGCGGGATAGATCATCGCCGACTGCACCGTCGCGGTCAGGGCCCGTTCGCGTTCCAGCAGCACCGCCAGCCGGTCCATGGTCGGTGCGAGGTCGCCGGTGGCTTCCGCCGCGCGGACCATGCCGAGATACAGGCGCGGGAAACTGCCGGGATAACGCCCCATGGCCACGTGCAGCGCGCGGCCGTCGCGCACCATCGTGCGGACGCCGTCCAGCACGGCGCGCACCCGCGCGCGGGGCGTGGTCTCGGCCAGGAAGCGCAGGGCGCGGTCGATATCCTGCCCGGCCCCCAGCATGACCGCCAGTTCACGCGTGATGGCGGCCAGTTCGGCGCGGCGCAGGCCAGGGCGGCGCAGCGTGCCCGCCAGGCCGCCGAGCGCCCGTGTCGGGGCGAAGGGCGGCGGCGCGCCGATCCGCATCGGGATATGGCCCTGGCGGCGCAGCGCCGTCAGGACCGCATCTTCGGTCTCGGCCTCCAATGTGCCGCGGATCAGCGTGCCCTGGGCATCGACGGCGGTGTAGGCGAATTCAGCCATGTGATTGCCTCCCCGTCAGGTGCCGGCGCGGACGCTGCGCGTGACATCCTCGATCGTCGTCTCGCCGCGCAGGGCGGCCGCCAGGCCGGCGGTGAACATCGGCACCATGCCGGCGGCGATGGCCGCGCGCTCGATCGCCATGTGGTCGCTGCGCGAGAAGATCAGGTGCTCGATCGCCTCGTCCGGTTCCAGCAGTTCGGCGATCGCCTGGCGGCCGCTATAGCCGGTCTGGCGGCAGCGGGGGCAGCCGACGGCATGGAACAGGGTCACCGGCGCGCCGCCGGACAGGCGGCGCAGGTCGAGCCGGTCCACCAGTTCGTGCGATGGGGTGTAGGGCGTCTTGCAGGCGTCGCACAGTCGGCGGACCAGCCGTTGCGCCAGCACCCCGCGCAGCACGGCCGTCAGCAGGTAGTCCTCGACCCCCATGTCGCGCAGGCGGATGATGGCGGCGGCGGCCGAATTGGTGTGCAGGGTGGACAGGACCAGATGCCCGGTCAGCGCCGCCTGCACCGCGATCTGCGCGGTTTCGATGTCGCGGATTTCGCCCACCATGATCACGTCGGGGTCCTGGCGCAGGATGGAGCGCAGCAGGGTGGCGAAGGTCAGGCCGATCTGCGGCCGGACCTGGACCTGGTTGATGCCGTCGAGCTGGTATTCGATCGGGTCTTCGATCGTCACGACCTTGCGTGTGGTGGCGTTGAGGTCCGCGAGGCCGGTATAGAGTGTCGTGGTCTTGCCCGAGCCGGTGGGGCCCGTCACCAGCACGATGCCGTTCGGTTGCGCCAGCAGGGCGCGCATGCGGGTGACGATGTCGGGTGCCAGCCCCAGCGTGGCATAGTCGAAGCGGACGCTGGAGCGGTCCAGCACGCGCAGCACCACCGTCTCGCCATATAGCGACGGGATGGTGGAGACGCGGAAATCGATCTCGTGCCCGCGCACGGCCAGCTTGATCCGCCCGTCCTGCGGCAGGCGGCGTTCGGCGATGTCCAGCCGGGCCATGATCTTGATGCGCGAGATGATGGCGGGGATCAGTTGGGCCGGCGGGCTCTCGACCTCGTGCAATACGCCGTCATGGCGGTAGCGCACGCGCAGCCTGTCTTCGAACGGCTCGATATGGATGTCGGATGCGTGGCTCTCCACCGCGCGGCCGATGATCTGGTTGACCAGGCGGATCACCGGCGCCTCGGAGGCCAGGTCCTTCAGCCGCTCCGCATCGTCCTCCAGCGGGGCCTCGTGATCCTCGGGCGGGGACGATTCGGCCTCGGTGCGTGGATAGAGGCGGTCGAGCGCGGCTTCCAGCTCGATCGGCACGCCGACCTGGCAGGCCACGCGCAGGCCGGCGGCGGCTGCGATCGATGCCGGCGTGAACCCGTCCAGCGGGTCGCGCAGGGCCAGTGTCAGGATATTGTCGCGCACGGCCAGCGGCACCGCGTGCGCGTCGCGCAGGAAACGGGCGCCGAGCGTATCCGCCAGCACGGGGTCATCGGGATAATGTTCGGGCGCTACCAGCGGGATGTGCAGCAGGTCGGCATAGCTCTGCGCCATGTCCCGTTCCGACACCAGGCCCAGTTGCAGCAGGATCTGGTCGAGCCGGCCGCCGCTTTGCTCTGCCGCGCGGCGTGCGCGTTCGACGGACCGTGGGTCGCAGCGGCCGTGCGCGACCAGCAATTCGGCCAGGTCCTCGACCGGGGGGATGGCCTTATCCATGAAGCGGGCAAGCCGTCTGCCATAGCCAGGTTCCCCACATCGACGCGGCGAGGCCGGGGCCGAAGGGAATGGCCATGTCGCGGCCGATCCTGCCGCGTGTGATGACGAGAATGAAGCCGAGGGTCAGGAGTGCTGCCGCGAACACCACCATGGGCAGCGCGGCCGGCCCCAGCCATGCCCCGCCGGCCGCCAGCAGTTTCGCGTCGCCCAGCCCCAGCCCGTCATGGCCCCGCAGCCGGCGGTACGCCAGCGCGAGTCCGGTAAACAGGGTATAGCCGAGCAGGGCCGCCGTGCCGTGCGCCAGGAACGTGGTCCATCCGTCCGTTGCGGCCAGTATCAGCCCCGCCGCCGTCAGCGGCAGGGTGAGGATGTCCGGCAGGCGGAAGGTCTTGAGGTCGATCGCGGCCAGGACCAGCAGCCACCACCCGAACAGGCAGCCGCGCCAGGTCGCCGCCGCTGCGAGCGGGCCGGTGGCGCCACCTGCGAAGGCTGCCAGCATGGCCAGGGCCGCGACGGCCAGGGCCAGGATTTCCATGACGGGATGGGAAGGGTCGATCGGGGCGTGGCAGGTGCGGCAGCGCCCCTTCTGCGCCAGGTAGCTGAGCAGCGGCACCAGCTCCCATGGCGTCAGGATCGTCCGGCAGCGGGGACAGGCCGAGCGGGCCAGGACCACGGGGTCGGTACGGGGCAGGCGCCAGGCCAGCACCCCCAGGAACGACCCGATGAAGGGGGCCAGGAAGAGAGGCAGCCAGGGGGACGGCAGAGGGGGAGGAAGCTGCATCGCCGGGGCGTTCAGGGGTTGCAGATCATGGTTGCCCGATCGGCGGCATTGCCGCTGGAGCCGGCCGAGCACAGATCGTACTCATGCCCCGGCCGCTCGGAGGGATTGCGATAGATATAGGGATGGTGCCACGGATCGAGCGGGTCGGTGCCGTCCTTGACGTAGGGGCCGTTCCAGCTCTCGGCGCCGGCCGGTCGGGCGACCAGGGCGTGGAGCCCGTCTTCGGTGCCGGGATAGCTGCCCATGTCCAGCCGGTACAGATCCAGCACCTCGCCCAGCCGCTGGATCGACTGCCGGGCCACCGAATTGCGGGCGCCGCCCAACTGGCGCAGCGCGGCCGGGGCCACGAGGCCGATCAGCAGGCCGAGGATGGCGATCACGACCAGCAGTTCCAGAAGGGTGAAGCCGCCGTCGCGGCCCTGCCGCGCGGAGGAAAAGGCGTGAGAAGATTTCGGCATCTTGAACCCGCTTTGCTGTGATAGGAAACGAGGCCGCCGCATCAGGGCCGGCATTCAGGATGGAAGGGCAGGACCCCGCCATGGCGATTGCGTATGTCGGCTGCATGGTGTTCGCGGCGTCGCTCTACCATCTGCCTCCGCGCATCCTGCCGTCGATCCAGGCGGTGGAGAACGGGCGGAACGGGCTGGTGCATCATAATGCGAACGGCACGGACGATCTGGGCGTCATGCAGGTCAATACGCTCTGGATCGATCCGATCGCCCGTTTCACCCATGTCGCGCCGCAGGTCGTCTATCGCAACCTGCTGGACCAGCCTTGCTATAATATCAGCGCGGCGGGCGCGATCATGCGTGTGTATCTGAATGAAACGCGCGGCGACCTGATGCGGGCGGTCGGCAACTATCATTCTCATACCGTCCTTCTGAACCAATCCTACCAGGCGCTGGTGCTGGCCTGGGCGCGGCGCCTGTTCCAGCCGACCCTGCCATAGATGGGGCGTGCGATCATCGGGCGGGCGCCGAGATGCGGAGGCCGGTGAATTGCGTGCGGCCGCCATCGGAAAACAGCGATACACCGTTGCTGCCCGCGGGTGGGAACACCAGGTCGGTCATGCGCAGCACGCCGCCATTGGCGAAGAGTTCGACCGAATTGCGATCGACCGCCAGATGCAGCGACACCACCCCGCCCGGTGCGGACAGGTGGGCGACATGCGCCAGGCTGAAACGGGGCGAGAACCCGACCTGGCCGGAATGGCTGCGATCGAGCGTGAGATTTCCCGATGTGAAATCGTAGCTGATCACGGTTCCTGTCCGGCCGTCCGGCGCCTGCCGCACGACGATGCCGGCGCGTGGCGCGTCGCCCCGCCGCAGGGTCACGCGGATATCCAGCACGTCTCCGCCCAGCGGGGCATGCCAGCTCTGGCCCGGACCCAGTTGCCGGTCGGAAAAGGCGGAGACGCCCTGCCGATGCACCAGATCCTCGTACGTCGCGGCTGGTGCCTGGATCAGGACGGGTTGTCCATCGACCGTCTTCAGCCCAAGCCGGACGGGCAGCGTCATCTGTCCGCGCCAGGGGGATGTCGGGAGGGCGTCCGCGTAATCCCAGTTGCTCATCCACCCGATCAGCAGCGGCGCAGCGGAGCCGGTATTGGCGAAGCGGATCGCCGCATACTGGTCGGCGCCGTGATCCAGCCAATGATAGGCCGATGGATCGGACCCTTCCGGCGGCAGGCTGTCGGGCGTGAAACGGGTGCCGTCGAAGCGCCCGATGAAATATTGAACGCCCGATCCGCCGGCGATGCTCCAGGGATTGACGCTGACGATCATCGCCCAGCGTGTGTCATGCGGATTGCCGTCCAGCGCAAGCGGTATCAGCAAGGGCATTTCCCACAACATGCCGGGCTTGCGGTAGCCGGACGGCTGGAAATCGCTGAGGAAGGACCAGTGCAGCAGGTCGGTCGACCGGTACAGCTTGACCAACTGCGCATCGGCGACGACCGTGGTCATGATCCAGCACTGGCCCTGCGGGTACCAGATAATCGACGGGTCGCGGAATTGTCTTGAATCCGGCTGCAGGGTCAGGATCGGATTGCGATCGTAGGCCTGCCAGTGCGCGCCGCGATCCAGACTGTAGGACAGGGATTGGGCCTGCGTGCCATCGGGGTGCGCGGGATTGCCGTGGAAGACCGAGGTATGAAATGCCAGCAGCGGCGGTGCGGAGGCGCTGCCCAGCCCGGAGCGGTTCTGGCTGTCATAGATGACGGTACCGGAGAAGATATCCTCTTGCGGGGTGGCGGGAATGGCGATGTCCTGCTCCTGCCAGTGCAGCAGGTCGGTGCTGGTGGCGTGCCCCCATGACATGGGGCCCCAGACCATGCCGGCCGGATTGTACTGGTAGAAAAGATGATAGGTGCCGTCGAGAAGAAATGGACCGTTCGGGTCGTTCACCCAATGTTCGGCGGGTGAGAAATGCAGGGCCGGCCGCCATTGGGGTGTCGGTGCCTCCTGCGCCCGCAGGTGAGGCGGCGGCATCAGAAACAGGCATGCCACGGCGAGCGCGCGGCAGCGAAGGACGATGTCGAACCGGGCCGTATGAACGGATCTTTTCATCTTCCTGGGCATGGTTCCCGCGAATCGGAAAACCGGCCCCTTCCGGGATGGTCCCGGAAAGGGCCGGTCTGGCCTTGTATTATTTGTTCGTGTTGACGAAAGCGTTGACCTGGCCGGTGGTATTGGGCCCGATCGAAACATTCTGGCTGATCAGGTCCTGGATGAAGGCCGAGACGTTGATGTCTGCGCGGTTGGCCGGGATGTCGCCATAGCCGCCCAGGCCGCCATTGCCGTAGCGCAGGTCGACCGCCGAGGCATCGGCGCGGATGCCCAGCTTGACCGTCGGAGACAGCGTGCCGCCGCGACGGTTTTCGACCGTGTCGATGAAGGATTCGACCAGGCCGCCCGGCATCACATAGTGGGAGTAGGACTGGAATGCCCTGGGGTTCTGCAGCGGATTGGCATCATAGTCGGTGCCTGCCGCCTGGTTGAGGTCCGTGGGATTGCCCAGCACGAGGCCGCTGCCGTAGTTCATGGGCTGGAAGTCGCTGCGGATGCCGTTGCCGACGAAGCCATACACGCCGTCCGGACCATCCACACCCGCCGCGTAGGTCGTGCGGTGGCTGATGGTGAAGATGTAGTATTTTCCGTTCTTGATATACATCTGGGGACGTTCGGTCTGATCGTTGACGCAGTTGGCCGAGATCAGGGGCGTCAGGAACTTCCATTTCGACAGCGATGAATCCTCGGCCACCGCGAGGCCGATCGCCGCCTTCTGATAATAGGCGCCGCTATCGAGGACCTGCTGAACGGTTTCGGCGTGCGGATCGTTGGGGCGGTAGCCCAGATCCTCGGCGGTGCAGTTCGCGACACCGCGCTGGCCGGCGGTATTGCCCTCGAACACCATGTAGTTCACGCCGGGATGGTTCGGGTCCTCGAAGGTGAACGGATCGCGGAAGTTATAGTACGGGTTCTGCGCCCCGTTCTGGTAAAGCACGCCGTCAGGACGCAGCAGCGGTGTGTGGGTGGTGAAGCCGGTGAACCAGACATGGTTGAAATCGGCATGGATCTGGCCCAGGCTCTGGGTGATCACCGCCTGGGCGGGGGTGATATCCTGCCCGGACGCGTCGCGGTTGAACGCCATGTCGGTGTAGAACAGCGATACCTTGTTGTCGCGCGGGTCCAGCAGGCGCATCGAGCCCGACCATTCCGCCGTGATCGTGTAGGCCGTCCCCTTGAAGACCTGTTCCTGCGCGCCTTCCGGGATCAGGTGGCCACCATAGATCCAGCCGCCATTCGCGGGGCGCTGGTCGGCCCGAATCCCGGCGCGGCGATAGAAGAAGCCGATGCGGGCGTGGGTATGGCGATCGTCGAAGCCGTATCCGGCATTCTTGTCCGCCGTCAGGCAGAAGATGACTTCCCAGCCGTTATAGCTGAACTGATCGGCATGCTTGTCGATCAGGGTCCAGGTGTCCCATACCCAGACATCCGGATTGATGGTCGGGAAATCTGCAGGAATACCGGGCATGATCAGTTGGGAAGGCAATGAGTTCTGCCCCGCCGAGACCGATGGGTTCGAATGCGCCTTGATCTGCAGCGCGTCGGCGCGCGTCCAGCGGGCCGTAAAGTCCCCGTCGGGCGCATAGGCCTGTTGGGTATGGATCGTGGGCAGGGGGAAGCCAGGCACGCCGGTCAGCGAAGTCCCCGGGAACATCCGGCCCGCGTGGGGCATCATGCCGGGATGGGGGGCGACACGGAGCGCCTCCTGCCGGGCATTCTGCGTCTGCGCGAATGCTGTCTGGGCAGCCGTGGCGGCGATCAACGATCCGGCCACTGCCATTGTGAATATTGGTTTTTTCCGGCGTATGTTTGCCATATTACCCTCCTTCCGTATGACGCACTCCTGGTCGAGGAGCTGCCTCATGACCGTGGTATTCGTCGACAAAATGTTGATTTACAACGACTTATGTCTTTCGCCTTCGGGGCAGGGAAGAGAAGATCACTTTTTGGTTACAAGAGTCAAATTTAATTTTATGACGAATTTACGGCAAATTCGTGCCGGTTCCGATGAAATGCCAATATCAAACGGCACCGTTTGCGCTAAAAATAGTAAATTTTACGTTAAAATAAATGTATTCGAATGAATACTATGCTCCGAATCGGTCTGAAATGTGGCAGGTTTATTTTTACCTGATCTCTGCCTGAAGGGCATCGTCATGGTGATTCTGGCGTCCGGCGGATATGCGAGAAACGATGCGGGCAAGTCCATAGTTCCCGTCCGGCCCGTGAAGGGAACATGGCGGCACCATGAACCTGGAGCTTCACCCGTCGGATGTGGAACTCCATCATCCGTCGCATTGCGGATCGTTCGATGATCATATCTCGCGGGTGGGCCGGTGCGGGCGTGCCCGCGCGAACGTGACGGCGGCCGCGATATCGTCGATCGCGGTGCAGGGCGGAAATGACCGGACCGATGACCCTGTCCGGACGTTCGACCCTTGCCCTGGGTTTCGCCGGGCTGGCGTTGCCCCTGCGGGTACCGGCCGCGCATGCCGCGGTCACGGCCGTCAGGATCGGCCAGCAGAAATTCGGCACGCTGATCCTGCTGAAGCAGAAGCGTTTTCTGGAGGAGGCCCTGCTGCCTTCCGATCGCGAGTCGCCGGTCGTTCTGGTCGGGACGGGGCTGACGGTGGTGGACATGCTGCTGCGCCTGCGGGAAAAGGGGCATCGCGGGCCGGTCACCATGGTGTCCAGGCACGGCCTGCCGAGCCTGGACCATGTGTGCCGGGTGCGGGGCCCGCTGTGCCGGATTCGACGGTGCCTTCCGCCGGCGCCTATCTGGCGGCGTTTCGGAGCGCCGTGCATCGCGGAACAGGTGGAGCGGCAGCGGCGAGCGGGGCTTCTGGCCATCCGCCGCGGGCATGTGCGCGATCTGGCGATGTCGGCCGGGATTGGATATCTGACGATCGTGACGTCAGGGGGAACGGAAAGCCTCCGCATCATGCGTCATCAACTGCACCGGGCCGGTCACCGACTATCGGAAGGTCCAATCCCCGTTGCTGAGGACGCTCTTCCTGGACGGACATGCGGTCGCCGGGGATTGGGGCGTGACGCTGGCGACCGATGCCAACGGGGCGCCTGAGGGGCATCCGGTGCCGGTGCGCCGGTATTGTACGCGATCGGGCCCATGCGGGCCGGAACCTTGTTCGAGACGACGGCGATCCCCGAGAGCCGGCAGCAGGCCCGGAGCCTGGCCATGCATCTGGCGTGGATACGGTCGTCACCAGGTGGCGCGCGCCGGCTTCTATCGGGAGCAAAAGAGTGGACGATAAAATCGTCCGGCGATATGGAATACGATGTTCTTTAATCGTCCGGATGGTTTTGTGGATCTGATGATCCCGGTATGATGTCCGAAATAAAAAATTCTTGTTCAGATCGGATGTACCTGGCCGACTGCGTGAATTCTATGTATTCTTGTTTCTCGATGTGCGAGATGGTCGTAATTCATTGAGCATGCAGTTGAAGGTTCCGCAATGACGATGCTGGAGAATGGCACGGCGGCCGCGCAGACGATGCGCGATATCGCGGCCGTTGTGCCCATCCTGCCGGAAACGGCCGTCGGCGGCGATGTCCAGCAGCATTTCGAGAATGATCCCCACCTGCTGTACGTCGTCATCGTCGATCGGGAAGGGCACCCGCTGGGCCTGGTCGACCGCCATACGTTTCATGTGCGCATGGCCGGCCAGTATGGATATTCGGTCTATCACCGGCGTCCCGTCACGCTGCTGATGGACCCGCGCCCGACCATCGTGGAAGCCGCCGTACTGGTGGCGGACTTCCTGCCGCAGGCCCTGGGTGCGAACCCGTCGGAACTGCTGCTGGGCTTCATCGTCGTCGAACACGGGATCTGCCTGGGGGTCGGCTCGGCCATCGACCTGGTCCGTCACGCGCATGCCGCCAAGAAGACGGCGCTGTCGGAACTGCGCACGGCGACGGAGAGGCTCCATGAGGCGAATGAGAAGATCCTGCGCGACAAGCTGTTCATCGATCGCATCGTCCAGAATGTGCCGTCGCCGCTGATCGTCCGGTCCGTCGGCAATGGAGAGGTCATTCTGATGAATCGCGCGGCCAGGCGGTTCGGCGATTCCGCCCTCTCTGAAAGGACGTCTCATATGACGTCCCGCATGACGGATGCGGCGCCGGCGGATGACGGGCAGGCGAGCATGGAGTTTTCGCTCGAGGACCCGGAGGGAAAGCGGCGGGACCTGATCCTCAACCGGCTGATGATTGCCGACCGGTCGGGAATGCCGCTGTGGGACCTGTACGTTTTCGATGACGTGACGGTCTATCGGGAGAATGAGCGGCAGATCGAGCGGCTGGCCCATTTCGACAAGGTGACCGATCTGGCCAATCGCCGCCTGTTCAGCATGCGGCTGGAAGCATTGTGCGGCGGGAACAGGCCGGCTGTGCTGTTCTATATCGACCTTGACTATTTCAAGATGGTGAATGACGTCCATGGTCATCCGGCGGGGGACGCCCTGCTGCGCCTTGTCGCGGAACGCCTGCGCGAGCACGGGCGGCCTGGCGACCTGATCGCCCGCCTCGGGGGGGATGAATTCGCCATTCTATGGCCCAATACCGCCTTGCCGTCGGAAATCGAGCTGCGGATGACGCCGCTTCTGGCGTCGCTGAGCGCGCCCTATCTGGTGGATGGCAAGCGGATCGTGATCGGGGCCAGCATCGGGTCCGCCCGTTTCCCCGAAGATGCCGACAGTGCGGAGACCCTGCTGCAGCACGCGGACATGGCGATGTATCGCGCGAAGACCCAGGGACGGAATCGTTTCCAGCAGTTCCAGGCCGCGCTGAGCGAGGAGGTCAGGAGTGCCGCGATCCTGACCGAGGAACTGCGCGATGCGCTGGCGAGCGAGACCCTGACCCTGCATTTCCAGCCGATCTATGAACGTGATGGCCAGCAGGTCAGGAGTTGCGAGGCCCTGGTGCGCTGGTGCCATCCGGCGCGCGGCACCGTCCTGCCTGACCAGTTCATCGCGCTTGCCGAACAGAGCGGGCTGATCCACACGCTGGGGCAGTGGGTGATGCGTGCCGCGTGCCGGGAAGCGCTGTCATGGCCGGACGCGATCAGGGTGGCGGTGAATGTATCCTCGATCCAGCTCGGCGATGCGGCCTTTCCCGATATGGTCGGGAGAATCCTCCGGCAGACCGGCCTGCCGGCACACAGGCTGGAAATCGAGATTACGGAAACATCGTTTCTGAAAAACGAGAAAGCGAACCATGCGGCGCTGCGCAAGCTGGCCGAGATCGGTTGCCGGCTGGTGCTGGATGATTTTGGAACCGGATATTCCTCGCTGAAATATCTGTGGTCCTTTCCGTTCAGCAAGATCAAGATCGATTGCGGGTTCGTGCAGGCGATGTCTCAGGAGAAGGTCGGCAAGATCGCGCGGACCATTCTCAGCCTCGCGCATTCCCTGGATCTGTCCGTTACGGCCGAAGGTGTGGAAACGGACGAGCAGTACCGGCTGCTCGTCAGGATGGGGTGCGACGAGGTCCAGGGCTATCTGTTCGCCCGGCCCCGGCCGGTGGAAGATATTCTGCCGAGTCTGCTGGCCTGTGCCTGATGCGCAGGATGGGCACCATGGGCCGGCGGAATGTGTCCCCTCCACGGTTCAGAGGGAATTTTCTTTCATGATTTGATTGCCTTGTCGCGCGATTTTGCAACATTTTCTTATGATGCTATGGCGTGTTCCCTGCCTGCTCGCGACAGGCGGGGCTGCAACCGCACGGTGGGGGAGGCGTTCCCATGCCGCTATGGCCGATCGGATGTGATGCATAAGACAATCAAGACTATTCTGACCTATCCTGTCTGGACGCTTCAGCTTTTCACCGGGGTGAAATCCTTTCGCGACAATCCGCTGATCGGCAGCCGCCGGCTGAATGAGACGGGGCTGCATGTCCTGCGCCAGAGCGTGGCCCATCGGGCCGCATCCTGGCGGCGGCGGCGGCTGAAACGTGCGATTCCGCCGCATCTCGTGACCGAGTTCGACCGTGACGGGTTTGTCGTCATCCGCGACTTTCTGCCGGCCGCGACGTTCAGCCGGCTTCTCGATGATGTCCGGCAATATCGGGGAGAGGCGCGCGAGACCATTCAGGGCGATACGGTGACACGCCGTATCGCGCTGGAGCCCCGGGTTCTGGCCCGCATGCCCGGTGTCCGGACGTTGCTGGACGTGCCTCTTCTGGGCCGGCTGATCCGGCTGGCCGGCAGCCGCGACTGCGAACCGCTCTATTATATCCAGACGATCCTGCCGCACGCCGTCACCGGCGTTCCCGATCCGCAGCTTCAGCTTCATGCCGATACGTTTCATCCGACCGTCAAGGCCTGGTTCACGCTGACCGAGACGGCGGAGAATAGCGGGCCGTTCGTGTACGTTCCCGGTTCGCACAGGCTGAATCCGGCACGGCAGGCATGGGAAAAGCGGATGAGCCTGGAGGCGGCCGGTTCCGCCGATCGTCTGAGCGGACGCGGGTCCTTCCGTGTCGACGAGGAGGCGCTTGCCGCCATGGGCTATCCGGCGCCGCGCGCCGTTGCCGTGCCCGCCAATACGCTGATCGTCGCCGACACCGGCGGCTTTCATGCGCGCGGGGTCAGCGAGCAGCCTGGTATCCGGGTGGAAATCTGGGCGTACGAACGGGGCAATCCGTTCTTTGCGCCCCTGGTCGATCCGTGGCGCATCCATGCGGTCGGACGGCGCCGCGCGCCCGCCTTATGGGCATTCCACGACTGGCTGGAGGAAGGCGGGGTGGGTGTCCATGTCTGGCGGAAGCGTGGAGATGTCGGCGCCTTCGACCTGGATGTCGGTGGACATGCCAGCGTGCATGTTCCCCCCGGCCTGTCCGGCCGGTTCGGGCAGGTGACCTCTCGCATGCTTCGGCGGTTCGTGCGTCGGTAGGCTGGTCACCCCGGCAGGCTCTTCCAGGTCGGGCCGCCCATGCCTGGAGGGAGGGTTGCCTCGTAGACGCCGCGCGCCACGGCGCGGGCCAGCACGTCGGCCGCCAAGGCCCCCAGCCGTGCGACATAAAGCGGACGCGGGCCGGGGGGCGGGGGGCGCCGCCCCGTGGACAGGGCGAAGATGACGTCTCCGTCGAAGGGCGAGTGAACCGGGCGAATGGCGCGGGCAAGCCCGTCCTGCGCCATCATGGCCACGCGCTTGAGGTCGTCGGCGTCGATATCGGCATCGGTGGCGATGCAGGCGATGGTGGTGTTGGCGCGGGCCGCCGGGTTGAATTTCGCCCGGCCCCAATCCTCGGGATCGACATGGGCGGCGCTGGCGCCCAGCCCGCCGAATTCGCGGCCCATTTCGAATTGGCCGGCCCAGAAATGGCGCGTGCCGGGCACGACCACCGAGCCGAGGCTGTTGACCGCCACCAGCGCGCCGACGGTCAGCCCGTCGGCCGTGACGAAGGAGGCCGAGCCGAGACCGCCCTTGAGGGCGCCGGCCTGGGCCCCGTAGCCCGCGCCCGCCGTGCCGAGATCGACAGTGCGGGAGGGACGGTCCATGGCCCGCAATGCCAGGTCGCGATAGGGCGGGTTGAGGCCCCAGTTCTTGTCGCCGCCATTGGCCAGGTCGAACAGGATCGCGGTGGGCACGATGGGCGAGGGCGGGACGCCGGGCTGCTTCGTCATGGAAAAGCCGCGCCCGCGCGCGCCCAGCCACGCGGCGACGCCGTCGGCCGAGCCCAGCCCGTACACCGAGCCGCCGGACAGTACGATGGCGTCCACGCTGCGCACGAGATTGCCGGCCGTGAGGGCATCGGTCTCGCGCGTGCCGGGGCCGCCGCCGCGCACATCGACCGCGCAGGCCACCCGCTGGTCGGGCAGGATGACCGTGACCCCGGTGCGGGCCTTTGGGTCATGCGCCTCGCCGACCGCGAGGCCCGCGACATCGGTGATGAGGTTGGTGGGGCCCGCATGGCCGGGGCCGGGATGCAGCGGGTCGGCCCCTGCCGCGCGGGGCTGCGTCGCGCGGGCCGCCAGCATCGGCAGGGCGGCCGTGAGGCCGAGAAGCATACGTCTTTTCATTGGGTTTTCATCGGGAAAGCGGACCTTGTGCGACGGAGCGTTCGGGGGAGGGCGTTCAGGGGAAGGGCGGGGGCTGGGGGGATTCGCCCGGCCAGTGGGGCACGCGTCCGTATTCACGTTCGAACCACCGGCCCAGGCGGATGGCCTGCAGGTCGGCGAAACGCCTGGTGACGATCTGCAACCCGATGGGCGTGCCGGCGTGCGAGAAGCCGCAATTGAGGGTGAGGGCCGGCTGCTCGGACATGTTCCACGGCAGGGTGAAGGCGCAATGTTCGAACGGGAGGGCCGGATCGTTGGTGGGCGAGGCCCAGTCGGCCGGGAAGGAGAGGTTGGGTGTGGTGGGGGACAGGACCACATCCACCGTGTCGAACAGGGCGGCGCATGCCTGGCGCAGGGCGAAGGTGCCGCCGAAGCCGCGTGCGGCCTCCACGCCCGTGACATGTGCGCCCGCGCTGACCCATTCCAGGATATAGGGCAGGATGCGCGCGCGCCGCGCCTGTGGCAGCCGGCTGACCTCGTCCCAGAACTTGGCGCGCCAGAACAGGTCGATGCCGTCGAGGATGTCCCGCGTGAGGACGGGCGGCGCCGCGACTATGGTGGCGCCCGCGCGCGCGAACAGGCTGGCGGCGTTTTCGATGGCGGCGGCGATTTCCGCGTCGACCGCGAGGCCGCAGCCGGCATCCAGCATCACGCCCACGCGCAGCCCGGCCGGCGAAAGGGGGGCGGCCGACCAGGCGATGGCCTCGTAGGGCAGGGAGGTGGCATCGCGCGAGTCGGGCAGGGTGAGCGGCCCCATGGCCAGGGCGGCGTCTGCCATGCCGCGTGTCATGGGGCCGGCGCAGCGGCCGGTATAGTACGGGTCGATGGGGATGCGGCCCAGCGTGGGCTTGAAGCCCACCGTGCCGCACCATGCGGCGGGCAGGCGTACCGAGCCGCCGATATCGGTGCCGACATGGATGGGCCCGTAGCAGGAAGCCGCCGCCGCCGAGGCGCCGGCGGACGAGCCGCCGGGATTGGTGGCGAGGTTCCACGGGTTGCGCGCCAGCGTATGGAAGCTGGAGAGGCCGGAGGAGAGCATGCCGTAATCGGGGATGGTCGTCTTGGCGAAGATGATGGCCCCGGCCTCGCGCAGGCGGGCGGCGCAGGGGGCGTCGGCCGGGGCGGGGGAGAGGTCCACCGCCGCCGTGCCCAGGGGTACGGGGTCGCCGGCCGTGGCGATCAGTTCCTTGACCGTGACGGGCACGCCGTCCAGCACGCCCATGGGCTGGCCCTGCCGCCAGCGCGCGGTGGCGGCGGCGGCCTGGGCCTCGGCCTGTTCGGGCCGCCAGAGATAGAGCGCGCCGAGCGTCGGTTCCCAACGGGCGATATGGGCGTTGAGCGCGCGCATGACCTCGGTGGGCGTGAACGCGCCCGTGGCATAGCCGGCGAGCATTTCCGTCGCGTCGAGCGCGAAGAGGGGTTTCGTCATGACTGGTGCCCTGCCTGCATCAATAGGAAATGGCGGCGCGGACGCCCCAGGTCGCGGGCATGCCCGCAAGGGCCACCGTGTCGCCGTTGACGAAATAATTGCGCTCCACGTCGTAGCGTTTGTTGAAGATATTGTTGCCGAAAGCCGCGACCGTCCAGCGGTTGTTCTTCGGCCCGAAGGAGAGGTTGGCCCCCCAGAGCGTGTAGCCTGCCACATTGTAGAGCGGCCCGAACAGCGAGCGGTAGGTGGAGCGCAGCGAATAGTTCATGCTCGTGGTCAGCGTATAATCGCCCATGGACCAGCGATAGGCGGCCGAACCGTTGAGCGTGAGCTTGGGGGCCGGCAGGCTGTCGCCCCTGCGGCTGGCATAGACGCCGACATAGGTGCCGTTGATGCGGTCGGCGCGCAGGACGGAGTAGAAATCGTCGAACTGGCCGATGGCCCAGCCGCCGGACTGGGTGAGGGTCAGGCCCGGCAGCGGCGACCACTCGGCCTCGAACTCCAGCCCGTAGAGATGGGAGTGGGGGGCGTTGACGATGGAGCCCACCAGGCCGGTCTGCGGGTTGACCACGGCGGACTGAATCTGCTGGCCGTGATAATCGTAATAGAAGGAGGAGAGGTTCAGCCGCAGGTTCTGCCGCGGCAGGTCGAGCTTGTTGCCCAGTTCCCACGCATCGATGGTCTCGGCCTTGAAGGGCTTGGTGGAAATCTGCGGTGCGGCGGTGTTGTAGGTGGTGAAGCCGCCCGACTTGATGCCGTGGCTGTAGGAGGCATAGAGCATGTCGTTGCGGATGGGATTATACTGGATCGCGAACTTCGCCGAGGGCTTGGTGTAGTCGTAATGCTGGCGCGGGCCGAACGGCGCGTTGCCGGGGTCGGACCCGGAGAGCATGTAGGACTGGAAACCATAGAGGCTGCGGGCCTCGTGCTCGATCCGCAGGCCGCCGGTGATGGAGAGCCTGTCCAGCAGCCTGTAGGTGGCCTGGCCGAAGCCGCTGATGGTGTTGACCATCTGCGAATATTTCACCACGCGGTCGAAATGGTAGGAATCCATGAAGCCGGAATGGTACTGATCGGACAGGTACTGGTTGGAATAATAGATGCCGCCCACCCAGGACAGGCGGGACGGGCCGCGCGAGGTGAGGCGCAGCTCGTTGGAGAACACGTTGGCGCGGGACTGGTAATAGACGTCGGCGATGGCGAGCGACGAGGCATCGTAATTATCGTATTCCTGGCGGGCGGCGGCATCGTAGCTGGCCAGCTCGGTCAGGCGGAAGGCGACGAAATCCTGGTCGATGCGCAGGGACAGGCCGCCAGTGTCGATATGCGAGAACGGCTTGGCGCTGGGGCTGATGCCGATCTCGCGCGCGAATTGCGGGGAGGTGCCCCAATGCGCGATGTCGCGGTCGGTATCCGCCGGATAGATGGGATAGGCGCTGCCATACAGGATGTTGAGCGACCGGAGCGGCGAATAGAGATGCAGGCCGTTGGCATCCGAGCGGTCGCGGCTGCCATGGATGTTCAGCGTCACCTTCATGCTGTCGGTCGGGGTGGCCTCGACGAGCAGGCGGGCGGCGCCGCGATCCACATTGCCCAGATGGCCGCCCTGGTCGTCATGCTGCCAGGCGCCGCCCTGCTGGGTCTGCCCCGACAGGCGGACCTTGATGTAACGCCCCAGCGGGCCTGAGAGATAGCCCTCGACCTTGCCGGCATCGAACCGGCCGTACTGGCCGCTGAGCCCGGCGTGGAAACTGTCGGTCGGGTGGTTGAGGATATAGTTGATGGCGCCGCCCGTGGTGTTGCGGCCGTAGAGCGTGCCCTGCGGGCCGCGCAGCACCTCGACCCGGCTGATGTCGAACATCATGCCGTTGCTGGCGAAGGGCACCGGATTGGCGACTTCGTCGAGATAGATGCCCACGGTCGGCGCGTTGTTGCTGGCATAATCGTTGAAGCCCACGCCGCGAATGGTGAAGGCCGGCTGGCCACTGCCGAACTGGGGCGTCACCTGCAGGGACGGCGTGAGATATTGCAGGTCGAACACCGTGTTGACGTTGCGGGCCGCCAGGTCCCTGCCGGTGATGACGGCGATGGAGCTTGGCACGTTCTGGGCGTTCTGGCTGCGGCGATCGGCGGTGACGGTGATGGCTTCCAGCCGGCTGGTGCTTTCTGCGGGGCTGGGAGAGGGCGCCGCCGGTGGGCGGGCGGCGGCGTTCGGCCGCGCCTTGACGGGAGGGGCCGGCCGGGACGAGGCGGTTCCGGTATCCGGCGCGGCGGCGGCGGCCACGCCGGTCGCGCCCATGCAGAGGATGGTGGACAGGGCGGCGCGCAGCGGCAGGCGGATCGTGCGGGGCGGCCGGGCGTTACGACGTGCGATCGGGTTCACGGGAGGCATGCGCGGTGTCTCCGGGCTGACCCATGTCAGCATATGGGTGAGGCGATGGGGCATAGTTGCATGGTCGAAATAAAATGCGTGAGTTCGAAAAGCGGAGCAGAGTAGAACGGTTTCCGTAACACCCTGGCGACGTGGGGTGGTGTATGGTCTGGCGTGCCGGCGGTGGCGTATATGACGGGATGCGGGGCGGGGTGCAATAACGGTTGCCTCGGCGGGCGGCCTGCTTCACATTGTTGTTGAATCATAATGATATGTGGCGCGCCACGCGTCAGGCCGTTTCCGGGTGGCTGTCATGGATCTGAAAGCCCTGCGTGTTTTCATCGAGGTTTCGCGGACAGGCTCGTTGCGGCAGGCAGCACAGCTTCTGGGCATGTCGCCGGCTGCCGTGGCGCGCAAGCTGGATCATCTGGAATATCATTTTCGGGCCCCGTTGCTCGACCGCTCGCCCAGCGGCATGGCCCTGACCGAAGCGGGCGCATTGCTGGCCGAGCGCGCGCGCCTGACCCTGGGCGACATGGATGCCACGCGCCAACTGATCGACGATCTGCGCGGCCTGCGGCGCGGCAGCGTGTGCATCTATGCGGGCGGCGCGCTGGTTTCCGAACTTCTGGTGCCGATCCTGACCGAGATCCATGACCGCTATCCCGGCCTGCGTTTCCGGGTGAGCGAGGGGCGCACCAAGGAGCTGTTCGAGGCCCTGCGCCATGGCGAGGCGGATCTGGGCGTGGCCATTTTCTCGCCCGAGAGCGCCAGGCCCTATGTGCAGGCGAGCACGCCGCTGGAGCATGCCGCGATCGTGGGGGCGGACCATCCGCTGGCGACGATGCGGGGCGTTACCCTGCGCGATGTCGTGCGCCATCCGCTGGCAGTGCCCGATGCATCCTATTCGGTGCGGCAGGAGATGGAGCGGGTGGCCCGGAGCAACGGCCTGAGCATCGACCCCGTTTTCGTCACCGGATCGTTGATCGTGCAGAAGGAACTCGCCCTGCAGGGGCGGGCGGTGCTGATCCTGCCGCCGGAATGTTTTCGCCGCGAGATCGAAGCCGGGTCGCTCAGGAGCGTGCCCCTGCTGGGCGAGGACCGCATCGGCACCAGCCTGGACGTATGCCGCCATCCCGACCGCGCCCTGACCTATGCCGCGCGTGCCCTCAATACGGCCCTGCTGGAGCATATGCGCCGGCGTGAGAAGGGGGTGGGCGGCCCGGATGCATGCTGGCAGACTATGGGTGTCTCCGACCCGACCGGTGGGGGCGGGCCCGATAGGGCCGGGCTGCGGCATCGGGCATGAACCCGCACGATGCAGCCGCAATCCGAACGGGAACGGCACGGACCGGCATGGCGGCCGGGTCTTCGTCCGGCACAATTCCGCATGGGAGGGCAGCGCACTGAAGCCGCGATCGACAGAGGGACGCATGAGAGAGGGACGCATGAGAGATGTGTGGCGTGTCGGCCTGGGGGTCGGCGTGCCGTTCGGCGCGATCGTGCTGTTGCTGCCCATCCTGAGTTCAAGCCGCCTGCTGGTCTTCGGGGTGCCGCTGGTGGTGTGCTGGCTGTTCGGCTGGTTCTTCCTGACGTCGCTGTGCATGGCCGTCGTCTGGCTGGCGTTCGATCGCGGAGGGGATGATGGCTAGCATCGTCTTCTTCCTGGTCATTCTGCTGTCGATCCTGGTGGCGCTGTTCTCGCGGCGTGGCCATGGCCACCAGGACAGCCGCGATTTCTTCGTGGCGTCGGGGCAGTTCGGCGGCATCCTGGTCTTCATGCTGGCGGTGGGGGAAACCTACAGTATCGGCAGCATCATGGGGTTTCCGTCGGCGGCCTACAGCACCGGCACGTCCTTCATCATCTGGTTCCTGGGCTATATCGTGCTGGCCTATCCGGTCGGTTATTTCATCAATCCGCTGATCTGGCGGGCGGGGCGGGATTATCAGGCCCTGACGATGGCCGATCTGTTCCGTGCCCGTTTCGGCAGCGTCGGGCTGGAACGGCTGGTGGTGCTGACGGCGATCCTGTGCCTGCTGCCGATGGGCGAATTGCAGATCGTCGGCCTGCTGCGCGTCATCGACCAGTTCCACTGGGCGTTGCCCGAGCAATGGACGACCACCGCCGCCGCCGGGCTGACCTTTGCCTGGATCATGCTCTCGGGCATTCGTGCGCCGGCCTATGTCTCGGTGATCAAGGACAGTCTGGTGCTGATCACGGTGACGGTGGTGGGGCTGGCCGCGTTGCGCGCGGGCGGCATGGCGCACCTGCCGCCCGTGGAGTGGAGCGGGCCGCCGGTGGCGCTGCGGGACCAGGTCTATGCGCTGTCCACCATTCCGCTCCAGGCCGTGGCGTTCTGTGTGGCGCCGCAGACGGTCGCCTTCGTGTTCACCGCGCGCTCGGCGCGGACGGTGCGCCGCAACCAGATCGTCATGCCGCTCTATATGGTGATGTTTCCGTTCCTCTATCTGGTGGCGCTGTATGCGCGCTCGGCGGGGCTGCCGGTGCCCTCGCCCAATGCGGTGTTCATGGTGGCGGCCGGGGCGCTGCTGCCTGATTGGATGGTGGGGCTGGCCGCCGGTGCCTGCGCGCTGTCGGGACTGGTGATCCTGGCCGGTACCTGCCTGGCCATCGGCCCGCTGGTGTCGCGCAACCTGCTGCATGGGCTTTCCGATGCCGGGCAGCGGCGGGGGGCGCAGGCGGTGATCGCGTTCTATCTGCTGTTCTCGATCCTGGCGGCGGGGCATCTGTCCGGGCTGATGGTCACGCTGACCAGCTTCTATTACCTGGGCGTGTCGCAATTCATTCCCGGCATTGCCGCGATCATCTGGCGCTGGCCGCTCTCGGCCCGGGCGCTGGGTGCCGGGCTGGTCGTCGGCGATGTCGTGGCCATGGGCGGTGCGCTTGCGGGCTTGCAGCCGGCGGGGCTCAATACCGGAATGGTCGGGCTGGTGGCCAATCTGCTGGTCGCGGGCGCGATCTGGTGGATGGAACGCCGGAAGCGTGTCGCGGGGCCGGTTTCCGAGACCGTCTGACAAGGGGAGAGGCGCATGTATACCAGCCGCGAAGACGTTACCGAGGCGATCGTGATCGCCCGGGTTCGCAAGGGCCTGAACTGGGCTGATATCGCCCGGCAGGTCGGGCGCAGCAAGGAATGGACGACCTGTGCCTGCCTGGGGCAGATGGTGTTTTCGGAGGATGAGGCGCGGACGGTGATCGGCCTGTTCGACCTGGACCAGACGGCGCTGCCCTGGCTGTGCGCGGTGCCGTACAAGGGGAGCTTCGACGGTGGGGCGCCCGGCGATCCTCTCCTGTATCGCTGGTATGAGATGCTCAGCGTCTACGGGCCGGCGCTGAAGGAACTGATCCACGAGGAATTCGGCGACGGAATCATGAGTGCGATCGATTTTCGCATGCAGGTCGGGCGCGAGGCCGATCCGGCGGGCGATCGGGTTCGGGTCACGATTTCCGGCAAGTTCCTGCCCTACAGGCCGTACTGAGGCCGAGGCGGCGCTGGACCTTCCTGGCGGCGGCCCGCGGGCCGTGCCGGGGCGCTGAGGGCACGCGTCCGCCATGGCCATCCTGATGACAGATAAAAGAAATTTGTGACGTTTGACCTCGGTCAAACGGCTCCCGGCCTGTTCGATGTTATGACAAATCCAGCGAATCCTTGAGCGGGTCCGATCCTGGGGCGAGGGTTTATCTGGATCGATATCGAAACGATGATCTCGTGATATCGGTCGTGCGGCAGGAGGCCTGTCACGCGCTCATAATGCGCGGGCGGTCCCGACGGGCTGGGGGTGGGAATGGCTTTGAAACGCGATGACATGACGCAGGTGCTGCAGGAGACGACGCGGCGCGGGGTCGGCAGCCGACGCTGGCAGAAGCCCGTCTACAGGCATTTCCTGCCGCCCTGTAACCATGCCTGCCCGGCCGGCGAGGACATTCAGGGCTGGCTGGCCCTGGCCCAGGCGGGCGAATACGAAAAGGCCTGGCGGGCGCTGGTGGCCAACAACCCGATGCCCGCCATCCATGGCCGGGCCTGCTATCATCCGTGCGAAGGCGGATGCAATCGGGGCGAGCTGGATTCGCCGGTTGCCATCCATGCGGTCGAGCGGTTTCTGGGCGACCTGGCGGCCGAGAAGGGCTGGCAGGTCTCGGTGGCGCCCGCCACCGGCAAGAAAATTCTGGTCGTGGGCGCGGGGCCGGCCGGTCTGTCCTGTGCGTGGCATCTGGCCCGGATGGGGCATCAGGTGGAAATCCGGGACGCGGCCGAGCAGCCGGGTGGGATGATGATGTACGGCATCCCGGCCTATCGCCTGCCGCGGGACCCGATGAATAAGGACATTGCGCGCATCACCGGCCTGCCGGGCGTGACGCTGCGCTGCGGGCAGCGGGTGGACGACGTGGCGCGCGCGAAGCGGGAGGGCGGGTTCGACGCCGTGTTCGTGGGGGTTGGCGCGCAACTGGCCAACCGGCTGAACATCCCGGCCATGGACGGCCGGAAGATGACCGATGCGATCGGCCTGCTGGGCGATGTCAGCCGTGGCGGGCGGCCGGCGCTGGGGCGCGTGGTGGCGGTGGTCGGCGGCGGCAATGTGGCGATGGATGCCGCGCGTACCGCGCGGCGGCTGGGTGCCACCGATACGGTCATCATCTTCCGCTATGACCAGCAGCATATGGAAGCCCTGCCGGCCGAGGCGGCCGAGGCCGTCGCCGAGGGGGCGAAGGTGCGCTGGCTGAGCGTGGTCGATCATTTCGGCGCCGATGGGCTGGTGGTCGAGAAGGTGACCATGAACCCCGACGGCAGCGTGACGCCGACCGGCGAGACGGAGCGGCTGGCGGCCGATGCGGTGGTGCTGGCGGTGGGGCAGCATAGCGACCTCGGCCTGCTGGCCGATGCCGTGGGGGTGACGGTGCGGAAGGACGGCACCGTCGCCGTGGATGCCGAGCTGATGACCGGGCAGGCGGGCATCTTTGCCGGTGGCGACTGTATTGGCGGTGCGCGGACCATGACCACGGCGACGGGGCATGGCAAGCTGGCGGCGCGGGCGATCGATGCGTGGCTGGGCGGCGGGACGTATGACCATCCGGCGGCGCATCCGCTGGTCCGTTTCGACATGCTGCATCTGCCGGATTATCGCGATGCGCCGCGCAGCGTGCAGGCCGAGCGACCGGTGGCCGAGCGCATGGGCTTCGACGAGGTGGATGCCGGGCTGGACGCGCGCCATGCCCGCTATGAGGCGCAGCGCTGCCTTTCGTGCGGCAATTGCTTCGAATGCGACAATTGCTATGCCGCCTGTCCTGAACAGGCGATTACCCGGTTGGGACCGGGACAGGGCTATGCAGTGTCGATGGATCTGTGCACCGGCTGTGCCACCTGTTTCGAGCAATGTCCCTGCCATGCGATCGAAATGGAGCCGGAGACGGCCGGCCAGGATTCCGCCCTGGCGCCGTCGGGATTCAAGGTGCGGGCATGAGCGACATGACAGGAACGGAGAAGGTCGGCATGACCGAACAGACCGCCACGATGGACGGCAATACGGCCGTCGCGCATGTGGCCTATCGGGTCAACGAAATCTGCGCCATCTATCCCATCACGCCGTCCTCGCCGATGGCGGAACTGGCCGATGCCTGGTCGGACCAGGGGCTGCGCAACATCTGGGGCAATATCCCCGAAGTGCAGGAAATGCAGGCCGAGGGCGGGGCCGCGGGCTGCGTGCATGGGTCGTTGCAGAGCGGCGCGCTGACGACGACCTTTACGGCGTCGCAGGGGCTGATGCTGATGCTGCCCAACATGTACAAGATCGCGGGCGAGTTGACGGCCACGGTCTTCCATGTCGCGGCGCGGGCGCTGGCGGCGGGCGGGTCGTCGATCTTCGGCGACCATCAGGATATCATGGCGGCGCGGCCGACGGGTTTCGCGATCCTGGGTGCGGCCTCGGTGCAGGAAGGGCATGACCTGGCGCTGATCGCGCAGGCGGCGACGCTGGCGGCGCGGGTGCCGTTTATCCATTTTACCGACGGGTTCCGCACGTCGCACGAATACAACATGCTGAAGATCATGCCCGACAGCGTGATCCGGGCCATGATCGATGACGATCTGGTGCATGCCCATCGCGGGCGCGCGCTGACGCCGAACAATCCGTTCATTCGTGGCACCTGGCAGAATCCCGATACCTATTTCCAGACGCGCGAGGCGGTGAACCCGTACTATGCGAAGGTGCCGGGTATCGTGCAGGAGGTGATGGACAGGTTTGCCGGCCTGACCGGCCGTGACTATCGCCTGTTCCGCTATGACGGGCCGGCGGATGCCGAGCGTGTGATCATCAGCATGGGATCGGGCGCGGAAGTGGTGCGGGAAACCGCGCTGTGGATGAACCGCCAGGGAGCGAACCGGCCCGGCGAGAAGGTGGGGGCGTTGCAGGTGCTGCTCTATCGCCCGTTCTCGGCCGAGCATTTCCTGGCAGCCCTGCCGCCGGGCGTGAAGGCGATCGCGGTGCTCGACCGCACCAAGGAGCCGGGCGCGCCGATGGAGCCGCTTTATGCCGACGTGCTGGGGGTGCTGGCGCAGGCGTTCGGCACCGGGCGGATCGGTGCGATGCCGCGCGTGATCGGCGGCCGCTACGGGTTGTCGTCGCGCGATTTCAATCCGGGCATGGTCAAGGCGGTCTTCGACGAACTGGCGAAGGCGGCGCCGAAGAACAATTTCACGCTCGGCATCGATGACGACGTGACGCATACCAATCTGGACTATGACCAGAATCTGGATATCGAGCCGAAGGATACCGTGCGCTGCCTGTTCTACGGGCTGGGTGCCGACGGCACGGTGGGCGCGAACAAGAACAGCGTGAAGATCCTCAGCGAACAGCCGGGACGGTTCGCGCAGGCCTATTTCGACTATGATTCGCACAAATCGGGCGGCGAGACGATTTCGCACCTGCGGTTCGGCACGGCGCAGATCGCGGCACCCTATCTGATCCGGCATGCGGATTTCGTGGCCTGTCACAAGTTCGAATTCCTGTTCAGGCGCGACATCCTCGGGCCGGCCATCGATGGTGCGACGTTCCTGCTGAACAGCCCCTATGGGCCGGACGCGGTGTGGGACAGGTTGCCGCGCCGGGTGCAGGACCAGATCGTGGCCAAGAAGCTGCGTTTCTTCGTGATCGATGCCTCCGACGTGGCCATGAAGATCGGGCTGGGACCGCGTGTGAACACGGTGTTGCAGACCTGCTTCTTCCATCTGTCCAGGGTGCTGCCGCCCGAGGAGGCGGTGGCGCAGATCAAGCATTTCATCACCAAGAGCTATGGCGCCAAGGGCGACGCGGTGGTGAAGTTGAATTTTGCCGCCGTGGACGCGGCGGTGGCGGCGCTGCACGAGGTGAGTGTGCCGCAGGTGGCAGCCGGCACCGTGGCCATGCCGCCGATCGTGCCGGCGACCGCGCCGCTGTTCGTGCGCGAGGTCACGGGTGAGATCATGGCCAGCCGGGGCGAGGCGATTCCGGTCAGCAAGATCCCGGCCGATGGGACGTTTCCCGGTGGCACCACGCAGTATGAAAAGCGCAATATCGCGGTCGAGGTGCCGATCTGGGACCAGGATGCGTGCATCCAGTGCGGCCAGTGCAGCATCGTCTGCCCGCATAGCGTGATCCGCGCCAAGATCTATGACGAGGATGCGCTGGAGGGGGCGCCGGAGCATTTCCGCTCGGCGCCGGTCAATGCGCGTGGCTATCCGGATTCCCGTTTCTCGCTGCAATTCTATGTCGAGGATTGCACCGGCTGCGGCGTGTGCGTGGAAAACTGCCCCGCCATTGCCGAGGATGGCGTGCATCGGGCGATCAATATGGGCGAGAAGCTGCCGATCCTGGAGCAGGAGCGGAAGAATATCAGCTTCTTCGAAACCCTGCCGACGCCGGACCGGACCTTCGTGAACCAGGCCAATGTCCGGGGTGTGCAGTTGCTGGAGCCGCTGTTCGAGTTCAGCGGGGCCTGCGCGGGCTGTGGCGAGACGCCGTACCTGAAGCTGATCTCGCAGCTTTTCGGCGACCGGTTGCAGATTGCCAATGCTACCGGCTGTTCGGCGATCTATGCCGGCAATATGCCGGCCCATGCGTGGAAGGCGAATGCCGAAGGGCGCGGGGTGGCGTGGGCGAATTCGCTGTTCGAGGATAATGCCGAATTCGGGCTGGGTTTCCGCCTGGCGGTGGATAAGCAGACCGGGCTGGCGCGCGACCTGCTGGCCCGGCTGGCGCCGAAGGTGGGGCAGGATCTGGCGGATGAGATCCTGGCGAAGACGCAGCATAGCGAGCGCGATTATGCCGAGCAGCGCGAGCGCGTGGCGGCCCTGAAGCAGCGCCTGGCGCCGATCGAGGGGGCGGATGCGAAAAACCTGCTGATCCTGGCGGATTTCCTGGTCCGTCGTTCGATCTGGATCGTCGGTGGCGATGGCTGGGCCTATGATATCGACTATGGCGGGCTGGACCACGTGCTGGCGCAGGGTCGCAACGTGAACGTACTGGTGCTGGATACCGAGGTTTATTCCAACACCGGTGGCCAGTCCTCGAAGGCGACGCCGCTGGGGGCGAGCGCCAAGTTCGCGGCGGCCGGCAAGCGGGTGCCGCGCAAGGATCTGGCGTTGCAGGCCATTTCCTATGGCACCGTCTATGTGGCGCAGATCGCGCTGGGGGCGAATTCGGAACAGGCGCTGATCGCGATGCGCGAGGCCGAGGCTTATGACGGGCCGTCGCTGATCCTGGCCTATTCGCAGTGTATCGCGCATGGGATCGACATGCGCACCGGCATGAAGCAGCAGGCGCGGGCGGTGGCGTCGGGATACTGGCCGCTGTTCCGCTTCGACCCGACGATGCGCAGGAGCGGGTTGAACCCGTTCCGGCTGGATTCGCCGCGTCCGCGGATTCCGCTGAAGGAATATGCCTATCGCGAACTGCGGTACAAGACCCTGCTGCGCACGCATCCGGAATCGGCCGGGCATCTGCTGCAGCAGGCCGAGGCGGCGGCGCAGGAGCGTTATCGCATCTATGAGGATATGGCCGCCCGTGACGGCAGCCGGTTTCTGCCCCACTGGGAAGACGTTCCCTGAGTTTCTGCCCGGAAACGCGCGCTGGTGGCGATCCGGCGCGCGTTTCCTGTGCTCCGATGCTCACGGCCATCAAGGCCGCTCCGCTTCGGTGCTCGGAAACACACGACGGACGCGGCCCGGTGGGCCGCTCTCGCTCACCAGCCCACGTTTCCGGGCAGAAACTTCGATTTTCTCAGGGCGATTTTTTGGAATCCGCTAGCGGAGAGAGTTAAAGACATGGATTTGAGCACGACTTATCTCGGTCTTGAGCTGAAGCATCCGATTGTCGCTTCGGCGTCGCCGCTCAGTGCCGAGCTGGATGGCATTTTGCGGCTGGCGGATGCGGGGGCGGCGGCGATTGTCCTGTCGTCGATCTTCGAGGAGCAGATCGTCGCCGAGGAACTGGCCGAGGCGGCCATGATGGATCTGGGCACCGATTGCCAGCCGGAAGCGGCGGGCTATCTGCCGCCGGCCCCTGGCGGCAATGTGCTGGACGGACGGTTGGAGACGCTGCGGCGGGCCGCCGAACGGGCGGGGGTGCCGATCATTGCCAGCCTGAATGGCTGTTCGGCCAGCGGGTGGGTCGATTTCGCCCGCAAGCTGGAACAGGCGGGGGCGTCGGCGATCGAGCTGAATATCTATCGCGTGCCGGCCGACCCGATGGAAAGCGGCCCCTCGGTCGAGGCGGCGGCGCTGGAGGTCCTGCGCCGGGTGAAGGCGGCGGTGGATGTGCCGGTGAGCGTGAAGATGGCGCCCTTCTTCAGCGCGCCTGGCCATATGGCGGCGCAATTTGCCGAAGAAGGTGCGGACGGGCTGGTGCTGTTCAACCGGTTCTATGGTCCCGACGTCGATCTGGCGGCGCTGACGGCGCGTGATGACCTGCATCTGAGCAATCCGTACGACATCCGCCTGCCGCTGATGTGGGTCGGGCTGCTGGCGCGGCGCATTCCGACATCGATCGCGGCTTCGACCGGGGTCTGGAGCGGTGGGGACGTGGTGAAATACCTGCTGGCGGGCGCGGATGCCGTCATGACCACTTCCGCGCTGCTGCGCCATGGGCCGGGGCATCTGGCCACGCTGCTGGGTGCGCTGCGGGGCTGGATGGAGCGCCGGGGGCATGAGTCGGTCGCGTCCTTCAAGGGGCAGCTTGCGGCCGGAGGGCAGCCTGACGAGGCGGCGCAGTTCCTGCGTGCCCGGTACCGGACCATCCTGACCAGCTATGACGCGCAGGCGGTGTCTCAATTATAAAACCGGGATGGGCGGGATCGACTTGACCGGGATCAACGCGGCCCGTCCGTTCACCGGTATCATGACGGGAAATTGATCGTTCGGCCCTTCTGTCCAAAGGAATAAAGCTGGTGGATGAGACCCAGGAACTTGTGACCAACCGGTTGTTCAAGGATATCGCGGTCGGCGAGAAATCCGATCTGACCGAGATCCTGACGCGCGACAATGCGGACCTGCTGGGCGGATGGCAGCCCGATGGGGCCGGGGTGGAGACGGCTTCGGTCAGCCAGTCGGTGGCGAGCGTGTGGATCGGTATCCTGGTCATGCGGCTGGTCAGCACCCGCTTTCCGGGGGTCGGCAGCGTGATGCGCAGCTATGCGCTGACGTTGACAGGCGGATTGTCGGTCGGCGACCAGGTTGTCGTCACCTGCCAGGTGATGGCGAAGCACGAGGCGGATGCGCTGCTCGACCTGTCCTTCGTCTGCGTACGGCAGGATGGGGGCGAGGTTGCGCGGGGCACGATGCAGATCGTGGCGCCCGAGGCGCCGCAATCGGTGGTGATGGCCTGTTCGTCGTTCGAGCATATCGTCACCCATCGCCGCTTTCGCGCCCTGTGCGAGAAGGCGGCCCAGTTGCCGGTCCTGCCGATCGCGGTGGCCTATCCGTGCGACGACCTGTCGCTGCGCTCGGCCTGCGATGCCGCCAAGCGGTGCCTGGGACAGCCGATCCTGGTCGGGCCGAAGGCGCTGATCGAGTCCGTCGCCAAGGAATCCGGCCTGTCGATCGAGGGGCTGGAGATCGTCGAGGCCGAGGACCCGCATACGGCCTCGGCCCAGGCCGTCGCGCTGGTGCGGTCGGGTCGGGCACGGATGCTGATGAAGGGGGCGGTGCATACCGACGTGCTGCTGCATGAGGTCGTGGCGCGCCCGACCGGCCTGTGCGGCGAGCGGCGGCTGAGCCATGTCTTTGTCATGGATGTGCCGTTCTACGACCGGCTGCTGATGATCAGCGATGCGGTCGTGAACATCGCGCCCGATGTGCGGGCCAAGCATGACATCGTGCAGAACGTGATCGATTTCGCGCATGTGCTGGGGCTGGCGGAACCGCGCGTGGCCATCCTGTCGGCGGTGGAGACCGTCAACCCGGCGATCCAGTCGACGTTGGATGCGGCCGTGCTGTCGAAGATGGCGGACCGCAAGCAGATTACCGGCGGGATCGTCGATGGCCCGCTGGCCTTCGACAATGCGGTGAACCTGAATGCCGCCAGGATCAAGCATATCGAATCTCCGGTGGCCGGGCAGGCGGATATCGTGATCGTCCCGACCCTGGAGGCGGGGAACATGCTGGCCAAGGAATTGTCCTTCCTGGCCGGTGCGGATGCCGCAGGCGTGGTGCTGGGCGCGAAGGTGCCGGTGATCCTGACCAGCCGCGCGGATTCCGAGCAGGCCCGGCTGACCTCCTGCGCCATCGCCCTGATCATGGCCCATGGCATGACGTGATGCCGGCCTCCCTGCGTGGAGGATGTCTTTTTCGATTCGGTACAATAACAAAAAACCCGCCATCGCCTGGCGAGGGGAGGATACGCCGATGAACATGGTTTCCACGTTGCCGCCATCCGCGCCGCCATCGGGCGGCGTGCAGGCGAAAGGGGGCTTTCAGCCCGGCTATATCCTCGCCTGGGCGTTCTGCCTGCTGTTCTATTTCCTGCAATATTCCGTCCGCTCGGCACCCAGCGTCATGATGGACGAGCTGACCGCCACCATGGGGCTGACGACGGCGGGTCTGGGGTCGTTGCTGGGGCTGTATTACTATACCTATTCGGCCTGCTCGCTGATCTCTGGCGCGTCGATGGACCGGTGGGGTGCCAAGCTGGCGATCCCGGTCGGCACGCTGGTGCTGGCCATCGGTATCGCCATGTTCGGTGCCGGGCCGGTCTGGATGGCGGAGCTGGGGCGCCTGTTGCAGGGCGCCGGGGCGGCCTTTGCCTTCGTGGGCGCGGTCTATCTGGCCTCGCACGGTTTTCCGGCGCGTTATCTGGCGACCGCGATCGGCGTGACCCAGTGCGTGGGCATGCTCGGCGGGGCGATGGGGCAGTCCACCGTGGCATGGCTGATCCATGGCATCGTGACCTGGCGGTCGTTCTGGGTCTATGCCGGGGTGGCGACGGCGATTGTGGCGGTGGCCATCTTCCTGGGCACGCCGCGTCCGGAAAAAAGCGCGTCGGGCGGACAGGGGTCGATGCTGGCGCCCTACAGGATCGTGCTGGGCAACCCGCAATCCTGGCTGTGCGGCCTGTGTTCGGGCCTGCTGTTCCTGCCGACCACGGTGGGCAGCATGACGTGGGGCGTGTCCTTCATGACGCATGGGTGGCACATGAGCTACCACGAGGCCGTCAGCCGGGCGGCGATGGTGCCGATCGGCTGGGTCTTCGGCTGCCCTATTTTGGGGTATCTGGCCGATCATCTGGGGCGCCGGAAGCCGGTGCTGTTCGGCGGGATCGTGGCGATGCTGCTGTCCTCGGCCGCGATCATCTATCCGCCGCCCGGATTTTTCCCGCCTTACATCCTGGCCTTCATCCTCGGCTTTGCGTCGGGTGCGGCGATGATCCCCTATAGCGTCATCAAGGAGGTCAATCCCGACAGTGTGAAGGGCAGCGCCACGGGGGCGATCAATTTCCTGGTGTTCGTCATGAGTGCGGTGGCGTCGCCGCTGTTCGGATGGTTCCTGCAGAGGCTGGCCGGCGCCGGGGGACTGACGGAGACGGTCTTTCGCGAGGGATTTTCGGTCGGCGTGGCGGGGATCGTGCTGGCCGGCGTGGTGGCCCTGTTCCTCCGGGAGACCGGGGCGGCGGTGCGGGCGGGGTAGCGTTGGCCGGCGGACGGGATAGTGTGACGCATCGGGATGAACAGGGATCGGGCGGAGATGGCACGGAGAATCCTCATTGCCGCCGGTGTGGCCGGTCTGGTGATCGTCGCCGGTGCCATCGGGTGGCTGTGGGTTGCGCATGCGGACCGGTCCGTGCCGGGTCTGTATCATTCCAACGGGCGGCTTGAGCTGACGCGGATCGACGTTGCGGTGAAATATCCGGGGCGGGTCGGTACTCTGGACGCGCAGGAAGGGGACATGGTTGCCCGGGGGCAGGTGCTGGCCCGCGAGGACGACGAAGAGGCGCGGGCCCAGCTTGCGGCGGCCATGGCCCGGCAGGGGCAGGCCGAGGCGGCGACTGGCCGGACACAGGCGGAACTGGCGGCGCGGACCCGGGCTGCCCTGCTGGCGGGCGACGAACTGGCCCATACCCGGACCATGCGGCGCCAGATGCTGGTCTCGGACATGGAAGTGACGCAGCGGCAGACCGCGTTCGACATCGCCGAGCGCGCGCGTGACGGCGCGGCGCAGGCGGTGCGGGAAGCCGGGCGGGCGGTGGACGCGGCGGCGGCGATGGTGGCGCAGGCGCGGGTCGTAGTGGAGGATATGGCGATCCGTGCCCCGGTCGCGGGGCGGATCGAATATCGTGTGGTCGAGGCTGGCAGTGTGCTGCCGGCGGGCGGGCGGCTCTATTCGCTGCTGGACCCGCTCGATCCGTATCTGACGGTCTTCTTCCCGGCGCGGGTGGCCCGGCAGCTCCGCGTGGGGGATGAGGCGCGGATCGTGTTCGATGATCTGGATACCGGGCCGGTCGCGGCCCGGATTTCCTATGTCTCGCCCGAGGCGCAGTTCACGCCGAAATATGTGGAGACGGCGACCGAGCGCGAGCAACTGGTCTATCGCGTGCGGCTGCGGGTGGAGCGGGCGGCCCAGAAGGCGCTGGGCGCGGTGCTGAAGGCCGGCATGACGGGGGAGGGTTATGTGCGGACCGAGGCCATGGCGCCCTGGCCGGCGTCTCCCGCCGGAGCGCATCGGGCCGCGCCGTGAGCGACGCTCCGCCCACGACCGGCGTGCCGCCTGCCGCGCCGTACGAGGCGGGGATATGGGTTGCCGGTGTCCGGCATCGCTATGGGCGGGCCGAGGCGCTGCACGACGTGTCGATCGACCTGCCGGCGGGCGCGACCATCGGCGTCATCGGGCCGGACGGGGTCGGCAAATCCACGCTGCTGGGGTTGATCGCCGGGGTGCGGCGCCTGCAGGCGGGGCGGGTGGTGACGCTGGGATGCGACATGGCCGATCGGCGGGCGCGGGAGGCTTTTCTGGGCCGTGTCGCCTTCATGCCGCAGGGATTGGGGAAGAATCTCTATCCGACGCTGTCGGTGCGGGAGAATATCGATTTCTTCGCCCGCCTGTTCGGGCTGGATGCGGTGACGCGGCAGGCGCGGATTGCGCAGCTCCTGGACGCGACCGGGCTCGCGCCCTTTCCGGATCGTCCGGCGGCGCAGCTTTCGGGCGGGATGAAGCAGAAGGTCAGCCTGTGCTGCGCGCTGGTGCATGACCCGGACCTGCTGATCCTGGACGAGCCGACGACCGGCGTCGATCCGCTGTCGCGCCGCCAGTTCTGGACGCTGGTGGACCAGTTGCGCGCCCGGCGGCCGGGCATGAGCGTGATCGTCTCCACGGCCTATATGGAGGAGGCGGAGCGGTTCGACTGGCTGGTGGCGATGAAGGATGGAAGGGTGCTGGCCTGCGACCGGACCCAGGCCATCCTGCGTCGTACCGGCCGCGCCACGCTGGAAGAGGCCTATGTGTCGCTGCTGCCGGAGGCCGAGCGGGCGGGAGCGTCCGCCCTGTCGATCCCGCCCTATCGCGACCCCGGCGGGGGGCCGGCGATCGAGGCGGATGGGCTGACCAAGCGGTTCGGGCGCTTCGTCGCCGTCGATCATGTCAGTTTTCATATCGGGCGGGGCGAGATCTTCGGGTTTCTCGGCTCCAATGGCTGCGGCAAATCGACCACGATGAAGATGCTGACCGGCCTGCTGGATGTGAGCGAGGGCAGCGCCAGGGTCTTCGGCCGGCCGGTGCGGGCGGGCGATCTGGAGAGCCGGATGCGCATCGGCTACATGTCGCAGGCCTTTTCGCTATACGAGGAGTTGACGGTTCGGCAGAATCTGCTGCTGCAGGCGCGGCTTTTTCGTTTTTCGGCCGGTGAGGCGGAGCGGCGGGTGCTGGCGGCGCTGGCGGATTTCGCGCTGGAGGGGGTGGCCGACCTGCGGCCGGGGGGATTGCCGCTGGGCATTCGCCAGCGCCTGCAACTGGCGGCGGCGTGCATCAACGACCCCTCGATCCTGATTCTGGACGAGCCGACATCGGGCGTCGATCCGGCCGCGCGGGAGATGTTCTGGAAACATCTGGTCGCGCTGTCGCGCGGGAAGCGGGTGACGATCTTTGTCTCCACCCATTTCATGAACGAGGCCGCGCGCTGCGACCGGATCTCGTTCATGCATCGTGGCCGGGTGCTGGCGGTGGGCGCGCCGGAGGCGCTGGTGCAGGCGCGGCATGCGGCGACGCTGGAGGATGCCTTTGTCGCCTGCCTGGAAGAGGCCATGGCAGGGGACAAGGACAGCGTGCCGGTGGGCGAGGCATCCGCCCCCGTCATGGCCGCGGCCGGGCGGCACGTGCCGGCGACGGGGATCGGGGGCTGGGTGGCGCGGGCCTATGCATTCGCGCGGCGCGAGGCGGTGGAATTGCTGCGCGACCGGCTGCGCCTGCTGTTTGCCGTGGGTGGACCGGTCGTGCTTCTGCTGATTGCGGCCTTCAGCATTTCGTTCGACGTGAACACGATCCGTTTCACGGTCTGTGATCATGACCATACGCAGGCCAGCCGGGAGCTGGTGGAGCAGTTCCAGGGATCACCCTATTTCGTGCAGCAGGCTTCGTCGCCGGATCGCGACGCGCTGGAGGCGCGGCTGCGGCGTGGGGAGGCGGATATCGGGATCGATATTCCCGCCGCCTTCGGCCGCGATGTGGCGGCCGGGCGGGACCCGGCGGTGGGGCTTGCGATCGACGGGGCGGTGCCGTTCCTGGGCGCGAATATCCGCGCGTACGCCGAAGGGGTGGTCATGCAGTACGAGCAGGCCATGATGCGCGAGAAGGGGGTGATCCGGCTGGACCCGTCGCCGGTCCAGATACTGCCGCGCTTTGTCTATAATCAGGAATTCCGCAGTGTTTACGCCATAACGCCCGGAATCATCATGCTGGCGCTGATCCTGATTCCGACCATGCTGACGGCGCTGGGCGTGGTGCGGGAGAAGGAAATCGGCTCGATCATGAATCTCTACGCCTCGCCGGCCACGGTGGGGCAGTATCTGCTGGGCAAGCAGATGCCCTATGTGCTGGTGGCGCTGGTGGCCTATGCGGCGCTGGTGCTGCTGTCGGTGACGTGCCTGGGCGTGCCGCTGAAGGGGTCGCTGCTCGCGCTGTCGATGGGGGCATTGCTGTATCTGTTCGCGGCGACGGGGCTGGGGCTGCTGGTTTCGGCCTTTACGACCTCGCAGGTGGCGGCGATCTTCGGGGCCGCGCTGATCTGCCTGATTCCCGGCGTCAATTTCTCGGGCCTGCTCTATCCGGTCTCGACCCTGTCGGGCCTGGGTTATGGGATCGGCATGGTCTTTCCCGCCGGGTGGTTTCAGATCATCAGCCTGGGCAGTTTCACCAAGGGGGTGGGGGCCGCGACGTTCACCACCGCCGGTCTGGTGCTGGCGGCGTCGGCGATGGGCTGCATGCTGGGCGCGCGGCTGCTGATCCGGAAGCAGGAGCCATGAGGCGCTGGGGGATCACCGTCTGGCTGCTGTGCCGCAAGGAGGCGCTGAGCCTGCGCCGCGATGGCGTGCTGCTGGGGCTGATCGTCTTTGCCTTTACCGCCGCGATCCTGATCGTTGCCTATGGGGTGAAGGCGGAAGTGTCGCACGCCACCATCGCCTTCATCGACGAGGATGGGTCCACGCTCTCGCGCCAATTGCGCGAGGGGGTGCAGGAACCTTATTTCCAGGCGCCGGTCCTGGTGGACCGCAGGACGGCGCGGGAGCGGCTGGACCGGGGGACGCTGATCTTCGTCGTCGATGTGCCGCCGCGTTTCGAGGCCGATCTGCTGGCCGGGCGGGTGCCGTCGCTGGATATCCAGGTCGATGCCACCGCCATGACCCAGGCGGGGCTGGGGGTGGTCTATCTGCAGGATATCTTCCTGCACCGGATTGCCGATGCGATGCCGCGCCCGGTTGCGGGGCCCGCGCCGCCCTTTCATCTGGTGCCGCGCATCCGCTTCAACCCGAATTCGGAATCCGCGTGGTTCACATCGGTCATGCAGATCGTGACCGATGTGACCGTGCTGTCGATCATCCTGGTCGGCGCGGCCGTGATCCGCGAGCGGGAGCATGGCACGATCGAACATCTGCTGGTGCTGCCGGTATCGGCCGGAGAGATCGCGGTGGCCAAGATCATTGCCAATGCGCTGGTGATCTTCGTGGCCGCCCTGCTGTCCCTGCTGCTGGTGGTGCATGTCTGGCTGGGGGTGCCGCTGGCCGGATCGCCCGGCCTGTTCGCCGTGTGCCTGTTCGCCTACGTGATCGCGGTTTCGGCGCTGGGGATGATGCTGGCCACCATCGCGCCGGCGATGCCGCAGTTCGGGCTGCTGGCGGTGCCGGTTTACGCCGTGGCGTATCTGCTGTCGGGCGCCGCGACGCCGGTGGCGAACATGCCCACCCTGTTGCAGAAGGCCATCAGCGTGCTGCCGACGACGCAGTTCGTCAGCCTGACGCAATCGATCCTGTATCGGGGTGCGGGGCTGGAAACGGTGTGGCTGCCGCTGCTGGTGATCCTGATATCGGCCGCTTTGTTCCTGCTGGTCGCGCTGGTTCGGTTCCGGTCCATGCTGGCCCGGCAGGGGTGAGGAGAGTTGGCGTGACACGATTTCGACCCGTCCGCCTGTGGCCGGCGATCCTGGCGCTGGGTGTGGTTCTTGCCGGCGGCTGTACCGTAAAGGACAGTGCCGCGCCGCCATCGCGGGTTGTACTGCCCGCACGGTTTGCCGAGGCCCCGGTCACGGATGGGATGCATGCGGATCTGGGCCGCTGGTGGACGCAATGGCACGATCCGGTGCTGGATCGACTGGTCGACGACGCGCTGGCGGCCAATCCGGACCTGGCCGTGGCGCGCGATCATGTCCGCCAGGCGCGCGGCTATGTGGCGGTGGCGCGTTCGACGCTGTACCCGACGGTGGGGGCGACCGGCGATATCGCCGGTGGCGGGCTGGGTTGGAGCAACCCGGCCGTGCCGGCGGCGCTGGCGCCCAATCTGGGCGATCCGGCGACGGATGGGCATCTGGCCGGGCTGGCGGCGGCGTGGGAGCCCGATATCTTTGGGGGGCGCGCCGCCGATCTGCGGGCCGCGCGGGCCGTCGCCCAGTCGGTGGAGGAGCAGCTTCGCGGCACGCGCATGCTGGTGGCCGCCGATATGGTGGAAAATTATGTCGCGTCGGTGGACGATCTGCGCCGCGTGGCGCTGATCGATCGTGCGGCGGCGGTGCTGGATCGCATGGAAGCCTATGCCGGCGCGCGGATGGCGGCGGGGCAGGCGACGCGGGCCGATATCGACGCCATCCGTGCGCGCCGCCGGACGGTGCTGGCGGCGCGGCCGTTGCTGGTGGCCGATGTGGATACGCGGCGGCGGCGGATGGCCGTGCTGTCGGGCCGGCTGCCGGAGCAGGCGCCCGCCATCCCCCAGCCGGCTTTGTTCGTGATCCCGCCCGTGCCTGTCGGCATTGTACCCGTTGGGGTGATGGATCGGCGGCCCGATATCCGGGCGCGGCGGGATCTGGTTCAGGCCGCGCTGGAGCGGTTGCGTAGCGCGCGGACCGATCTGCTGCCGCGTTTCGGCCTGGAATTCTTCGGGGGCAACGGGCGGTTGCGTTTTGACGGATTGCCCGGCCTGTCGGGCAGTGGCGGGCTGATGGCGCTGACGACTTATCTGCCGATCTTCACGGCCGGGCGGATTCACGCGCGAATCGATGTCGCCGATGCGCGGCTGGACGAAGCCGTCACGCTGTATGACCAGGCGTTGCTGACGGCGTTGTCCGAGGTCGAGAGCGCCTATGAAAGCCGTGCGGCCCTGGATGTACAGGGGCAGGGCCTGTCGGCCGCGCTGGCGGTGGCGCGGCGCGCGGCCGAGGATCGGCTGGGCCTGTTCGACGGTGGGCGATCGACGTTGCTGGATGCGTTGCAGGCGCGGCTGGATGCCGTTGCGATCGAGGATGCGGGGGTGCGGTCGGAGGACGGGCGGGCCATGGCGACGATCAGGCTGGCGGTGGCCCTGGGTGGAGGGACCCTTTGACAAAATAATCGGGGTGCAGGGCAGGAGCCAGGTTAGGGTGCGTCGGTGTGGCTCGGGTGAGTGGCCCGCCCCAGGCCGTGAGCGATCAGGCGTTCGATGATGTCCGCGTAGCTTACGCCGCTGGCCGCCATGGCCCTGGAATACATGCTGATATCGGTGAAGCCGGGGATTGTGTTCACCTCGTTCACGATGATCGTCATGTCCGCCGTCAGGAAGAAATCGACGCGCGCCATGCCGTCGCAGCCGAGGGCCCTGAAGGCTTCGGCGGCCATCTTGCGCATTTCGGCTTCGACGTCCGGCGGCAATTCGGCGGGGACCTTCAATGTCGCGCCATGCTGGTCGATATATTTCGCGTCGTAGCTGTAGAAGCCGTGGCTGGCGGAGGGGGTGATCTCGCCGGGTCGGGAGACGAACACGTCGCCCGTGCTGTCTTCCAGGACGCTGAATTCGATCTCGCGCCCCTGAATGAATTCTTCGGCCAGCAGGCGGCGGTCGTGCCGAAAGCCCTCGGTGACTGCCGGCAGGAATTCCTGGCTGCCGGAGATCTTTCGCACGCCGACGGATGAGCCCTGGCGGGCCGGCTTGACGAAAAACGGGAGCCCGATTGCGTTTTCCAGCATTGCAAGATCGGGAACCGCGTCCTCGCCGATGGTGACCGCGCGGGCGACCGGAAGGCCGCTCGCGCGGAGGAGCTGCTTGGCGATTACCTTGTCCAGCGCGGTTGCGGAGCCGAGGATGCCGCAGCCCGCGAGCGGTACCCGCGCCACGTCCGCCAGCCCCTGCACGGAACCGTCCTCGCCATGGAGGCCGTGCAGCACCGGGAACAGGATGTCGATCTTTCCGGCCTCGGCGGCGCGGCCGTCAGTGCCGATCGCGATCATGTGCCCGCGACCGCCGGGGACGAGGCAGAGTTCCGTACCGGTCTCGGGAGTGGAGAGTGTGCCGTCTGCGAACCGGCTCATCAGCCATCGCCCGTCGCGCGTGACGAAAATCGGGACCGCGTCGTATTTCGCGGGCTCCAGGGCCTTCAGGACGTTGGTGGCCGACAGCACGGAGACCTCGTGCTCGGTGGAGCGGCCGCCGAACAGTACGGCGATCCGCAATCTGGTTGAGGGGACGGGCATGGCATCTCCTGAGACTGGTGTTGGAAGAATGTTCTGAAAACGACCGCCATCCCGCGATGGCCTATTGAAAGTGGATCATTAAAAAGACAGGATCGATTCAATTGAAAGATCCACTTTGAGGCCGGGTTGTGAGCCACTTTGATGACGGAGGGATGAATCTGAAGCGGCGGCGGGAAACGCCGTCGGCGGCCTTTCGGCCCGAGATCGATCCCTCCCGGCCAGCGTCTCTGGCGCGGCAACTCTATGTCGCGCTGCGCGAGGCGGTTGCCGATGGCCGGCTGAAGGCGGGGCAGAGGCTGCCTTCCACACGTCTGGCCGCGACGGAATGGACGCTGTCCCGCGGGACGGTTGCCGAGGCCTATGACATCCTGATCGCGGAAGGCTATGCGGTCGCCCGCCACGGGTCTGGCACCTACATCACGTCGGATGTGCCGGAGAGCCCTCCGAAGGGGGATGGCGGGCAGGCGGCGGCCCCTGTGGCCAGCCGCGCGCTTTCGGACGCGGCGCGGCGGGTTTGCTCCTCCGGGCCCAGTCTGGAGCCGCAAAAGGCACTGCCGTTCGTGACGGGGCGGATGGCCCATGACGAGCGGACGGCGGGGCTGCTGAACCGCATCGCCGGGCGGCACATGAACTACGCTTTCGAAGGCTATGGCGATATTCAGGGAGAACCCGGATTGCGCTCCGCGATCGCCGCCCATCTGGCGGTTTCGCGCGGGGTGCGGTGTACGGCCGACCAGATCCTGATCACCGCCGGTACGCAGCAGGCGCTCGATCTGGCGTTTCGTATCCTGGCGTCCCCTGGTGATACCGTGATCGTCGAAGACCCGTGCTATCCGCCTGCCAGGCAGTGCCTGGCGCTCAACGGCGCGACGATCGTCGGTCTGCCGGTGGATCGGGAGGGGATCATGACGGAGAGGCTGGCGGATGGCGCGCTGCGGCCGCCGGCCTTCATCTATGTCACGCCGTCCAATCAATATCCGGTCGGTTCCGTCCTGTCCCTGCCGCGGCGGCTGGAATTGCTGTCCTATGCAAGGGACCATGGCTGCTGGATCGTCGAGGACGATTATGACAGCGAATTCCGCTATGACGGGCACCCGATCGCATCGCTCCAGGGGCTCGATCAGGCGGGGCGCGTCCTCTATACGGGGACGTTCAGCAAGGCGCTGCTGCCCAGCCTGCGCATCGGTTATCTCGTGGTTCCGGCCGATCTCGTGCCTGTGTTCAGGGCCGTTCGTCCCGCGCTCGATCGCTGCCCGCCCACGTTTCAGCAGCGTGTTATCGCCGATTTTCTCAATGAGGGATATTTTCCGGCGCATCTGCGCCGCCTCAGGGAGCGTCTGCGCGTGTCGCGCGATCTGCTCGCGGCCATGCTGAGGGCGCGTGTCGCGGAGCATCTCGCGGTCATCCTGCCGGATCAGGGCATCAATCTGACTGTACGCAGCACCGGGACCTGGAGCAGCGATAGCGCCGTTTCGGAAGCCGCGTTGAAGCGTGGCGTCGTTGTCATGCCGCTTTCGCGGATGAATGTCGCCTCTCGCGATACGTCGCGATTGATGCTCGGGTTTTCGGGACTGTCGGAGCAGGAGGCGGATAGGGGAACGCGGATCCTGGCCGATGTTTTCAGGCGCGGGGCGTTTGTCGGCGGCGCGGCCCGAGCATGAAGGTAGGCGCGTCGGAGGCTGCGCCTGATCACGTAGGCGGCCGGGGCCCGCCCGGCTGGTAGAAATGGGTCGGGGAGGGCTCGACGATGGCGACGGAGAGGCCGGGCGGGCGCGGGGATGCTGCCTGGCGTGCTGGAGGGGCCCCGCGGCCCGCCCGCCACTGCGCAACCCGGACGCCCGCCCCGCGCGGTGTTCGCCCGCGTCGGGGTGTCGGGGGATCGGGGATAGGCGCGAGGGGGCGCGTCTCCGTTTCCGCCTTGCGGCCTTGCAAGCGGCCCCTACAGGATATGGCCGCCAGGGGAGGCGGTCGGGCGTGGGGGCACGGTGCTGGTCCATCCGCCGCCGAGCGCCTTGTAGAGGGTCACGCTGTTGGCCATGGTCTGGAGTTGCGTCGTGATGCCGCCGAGACGGGCCGTGTACAGGTCGCGCTGGGCGACCAGGGTGGTCAGGTAGGGATCGTAGCCGGCCTGGAAGCGTGCGATCGCCAGATGGTATTGCCGGTCGTTCGACGCGATCAGGGCGTCCTGCGCGTGACGCTGCTTGAGATAGGTGTCGCGTCCGGCCAGGGCGTCGGCGACTTCGCGGAAGGCGGTCTGAATCGTCTTTTCGTAGCGGGCGATTTCTTCCTTCCTGCGGGCTTTCGCGACCCGAAGCTGGGCCGTCAGGCGGCCGGCGTCGAAGAGCGGCACCGTAATCTGGGGGGCGACGTTCCAGGCGCCCATGCCGCTCTGGAACAGGCGGGTGATGTTGTTGCTGGCGGTGCCGTTGGCCGCCGTGATCTGGATCTTGGGGAAGAATTCGGCGCGGGCGGCGCCGATATCGTCGTTGGCCGCGCGCAGCACGTCTTCGGCCGACAGGATATCCGGGCGGCGGGCGATCATGTCCGACGGCAGGCCGGCGGGGACGTCGGGAAAACCGGTGACGGAATCAAGGGACGTGATGCCATGCAATGCCCGCATGGTGGCGTCGTCCAGTGGCGTGCCGACCAGGAGCGTCAACTGGTCCAGGGCCTGGGCGCGCTGGCGCGTATAGATTTGCAGGCTGGTTTCGGCATCGTGCAGGGCGGATTCCGCCTGGGCCACGTCCAGCGCCGTGACCGTGCCGGTCCGGTTTGCCTGCCGGACCAGGTCGTAGGTGTGCTGGCGGCTGTCCAGCACCTGCTGCGTCACCAGCACCGCCTGATTGTCCGCCACCCAGGTCAGCATGCCCGATGCCACGCTGGCGATCAGGCTGAGTTGCATGTTCTCGCGGTTCAGCGCGTCGGCCATGTAGCGGTCGAAGGCGGCCTGCGAGGCGCTGCGGATACGGCCCCACAGATCGACCTCGTAGGCCGAGACGCCGAAGCCCACGGCATACTGGCGCATGTAGAACGGGCCGTTCGTCTGCGACAGGCTCCAGATCCTGGCATATTCCTTCTGGACGTTCGCCATGGCGCCGCCGTTCAGGGTGGGGAACAGCGAGGCGTTTTCGATGTCGAACTGGGCGCTGGCGGCCTCGACCTGATGCTGGGCGATCCGCAGGTCCTGGTTGTTCGCCAGTGCCAGTTCGATCAGGCGTTGCATGACCGGATCGCGGTAGAAATGCCGCCAGTCGGGCAGGGGGACGGTGGCCTCCTTGCCGCCGGGCCACGCCGTGGCGACGGCGGGGGCCGGGCGGTGCCAGGCCGGGATCATGGTGCAGCCGGACAGCAGCAGGGCGAGGCCGGCGGCAAGGGGGACGGATGGTCTGGTGGGCCGCACCGTCAGGCTCCCTTCGTCTCGGAATCGGGGTGGGGCGCGACGGGGCTGCCGTCATGCAGGGCGGAGGGTGGGTGGACGATCAACTGGCTGCCGTCCGGCAGGCCGCCGAGGATTTCGATCCGGTCGCCATAGTCGCGCCCCACCGTGACGTGCCGGATCGTGACGTGGCGGTCGGGCGAGACCGTATCGACCGACAACCCGTCGGCTTCGTAGTTCAGGGCCTCCGCCGGGATGAGCGTGGCGCCGCCCGCGCGCGGCAGGTCGAAATGGATGGTGGCATAGAGTCCGGCCGCCAGCCTGCCATCCTTGTTATCCAGCTCGATTTCCACCGGCAGCATGCGGCTGTCGCGTTCCAGCGCGTGGCCGGTGCGGGTGACGGTGCCGCTGACATGCACGTCCGGCCGTGCGGGCAGCGAGAGGGTGGCCTGCGTGCCGACGGCGAGTCCGGCGGCCTGGTCCTGCGGCACATGGACCCGTACGCGCAGCCGGTCGGTGCGCGCGACCACGAACAAGGGGGCCGCCTGGATGTTGTCGGCGCTGACCAGGTCGCCGGCCTCGACCGTGCGGGCGGTCACGACGCCGTCGAAGGGCGCGGCGATGGTCGTATAGGCCTGGCGCTGGGCGATGTCGGCCAGGGCGGCGCGGGCGGCGTCCTGTTCGGCCAGTCTTGCCTGCTGGGTGATGCGGTCGACGTCGAAATTCTGCCGGCTGACGGCGCCGCCGCCGACGAGTCCCGCCGAGCGCCGCGCCGTGACGCGCGCCAGGTCGAGGTCGGCCTGGGCCTGGGCCAGGGCGGCCTGGGCGCGGGCGACCTGCCGGTCCAGTTCCGGGGCGCGGATCATCGCGAGAACCTGCCCGGCCTTGACCGGAGTGCCGATATCGACGAACCGCTTTTCGATATAGCCCGACGCCCTTGCGCCGATTGCCGCCGTTTCCAGCGGGGCGGTTTCGCCCGGCAGGTCCAGCGCGATCGGTGCCGTGTCCGCGTGGACGACCGTCGTGAGCACGTCGGGCACCTGGTCGCGGCGGGTATCGGCCAGGGCGCGGACGGCGCGGGCGCGTTCGACATGCGTTACCGCGCCGTAGCCCAGCAGGGCCACCAGGCCCAGGCCGATCGCGGCGCCGGTGGCGCGGCCGCCGCGTGAGGATGGAGCGGGCGGGGAAGAGAGGTCAGACATCGCGATAATCCTCGAGAAGGCGGCTCTCGCGCCGCCGCAGGCGGCTGTAGAGCCAGGGCACCACGAACAGCGTGGCGCAGGTTCCCACCATCAGGCCGCCGATCACGGCGCGGCCCAGCGGCGCGTTCTGTTCGCCGCCGTCGCCCAGGCCCAGCGACATCGGCAGCATGCCGATCACCATGGCCAGCGACGTCATCAGGATCGGGCGCAGGCGCGCCTGCCCGGCGGCGATGGCGGCCTCGGCCGCCGAGTGGCCGTCGGCGCGGCGTTCCTTGGCGAAGGTGACGAGCAGGATCGAATTGGCGCTGGCGACGCCGACGCTCATGATCGCGCCCATCAGCGACGGGACGGAAAAGGTCGTGCCCGTGACGAACAGCATGAACACGATGCCGCACATGGCCCCCGGCAGGCCCAGTACCACCACGAACGGGTCCATGAAGGACTGGAAGTTCACGACCATCAGCAGGTAGACGGCCAGTGCGGCGACCATCAGGCCGATACCCAGCCGGGTGAAGGCCGAGCGCATGCTGTCGATCTGGCCCTGCACCGTGATGGTGTTGCCTGGCGATAGCTGGCCGCGGTGGCGGGCGACGATCCGGTCGATGGCGCGGGCGATGCCGCCCAGGTCGAGCCCTTCGACGCTGGCGTCGATATCCAGGACCGGCTGGATGTTGCTGTGGGAGATCACGTTCTGCGCCATGCCGCGCCTGATCGTGGCCACGTTGCTGAGCAATGAGGGCGTGCCGGTTGCGCCGTTGGCCGGCGAGATGACCGTATCCAGCAGGTCGCCCATCGTGTTGACGCGGTATTGCGGCGTCTGCACCGCCAGCGGGTACTGGATGCCGGTGAGGGGATCGACCCAGAAATTGGGCGTGACGGTATTGGACGAAGCCATCGACACCATGACGTTGCGCGCGACGTCGTTCAGCGTCAGGCCCAGATCCTGGGCGCGAACCCGGTCGATGGCGATCAGCAGTTCGGGGGCCGCGATCTGCTGGTGCAGATGCACGTCGACCAGTCCGGGAATCTGCGCGGCCTCGCGCAGGATGTCGCGCATCACCTTGCGGTTGTTGGGCTGGTCGTAGCCGGCGATGCGGATATCGACCTGGGCGGGAATGCCGAAATTCAGGATCTGGGTGACGATGTCCGCCGGCTGGAAATAGAACACGCAGTCGGGGAAGCGCCGGGCCAGTTCGGTACGCAGCGTGCGGATATAATCGGCGGTCGGGTGGTGATGTTCCTTGAGCGCCACCATGATCTGCCCGTCATTGGGGCCGATCGTGGTGCCGTCGTCGAACGGCATGGAGTAGCGGAACGGGATGCCGATATTGTCCAGCACCAGGTCGCGCTCGCTGTCCGGCACGACCTGCCGGATCGTGTCCTCGACGCGGTCGAAGATTTTCTCCGTGCTTTCGATCCTGGTGCCGGCGGGGGCGCGGACATGCAGGCGGAATTCGCCGGCATCGATGGCGGGGAAGAAATCCTGGCCGACCTGGGTGGCGACGAGTCCGGCGGCGACCAGCATGACGCCTGCCAGCGCGGGCACTTTCCACGCACTGGCGATCAGCCGGCCCAGCAGGGCGACATAGCGGGCGCGCAGCCGTTCGAAATGATGGTCGAAACGCAGCCCGAAGCGGGCGATGGGGCCTGGCGGCAGCCCGGCGTCCCGGCGTCGCCGGGCCTGCTCTTCCTCGGCGCCCAGCAGCAGGGCGGCCAGGATCGGCACCAGGGTGCGGCTGATGGCGTAGGAGGCCAGCATGGCATAGACCACGGCCAGCGCCATCGGCGTGAACAGGAAGCGTGACGGGCCGGTCAGGAATTCCACGGAGACGAACACGCAGGAAATCGCCAGCGTGGAGACCAGGGTCGGCAGTGCGATGCCGGCGGCGCCGTCCAGCACGGCAAGGCGCAGGTCGGCGCCGTCGTGGCGGAGGCGGTGGATGTTCTCGATCGTGACCGTGGCGTCATCGACCAGGATGCCGACCGCCAGCGCCAGGCCGCCCAATGTCATCAGGTTCAGCGTCTGGCCCGTCATCGACAGGATGGCGATCGAGGACAGGATGGCCAGCGGGATCGAGGCCGCGACGATGAGCGTCGAGCGCCAGCTTGCCAGGAAGGCCAGGATCATGGCCGCCGTCAGCAGGCCGGCGATGACGGCTTCCGACGCCACGCCGGAAATGGCGGCCTTGACGAAGACGGACTGGTCGAACAACTCGTCGATCTTCATGCCCGGCGGGGCGGCGGCGCGGGTGACCGGCAGCACCTTGTCGCGGATGGCGTTCACCACGTCGAGCGTCGAGGCGTTGCCGGCCTTCATGATCGATAGCAGGACCGAGCGCCGCCCTTCGCGCCGCACGACATTCTGCTGGACCGCCGTGCCGTCGCGCACCTGCGCCACGTCGGCGATCCGTACGATGGCGCCGGTCTTCGGGTCGCGCTTCAGGGGGACCTGGTTCAACTGGGCTGCGATGTCGGGCATGCCGTTCATGCGCAGGTCGTATTGGGTCGGGCCGAACTTCGTCGTGCCGGCGGGCAGGGTCAGGTTCTGCACGTTGATGGCGTTGGACACGTCCAGGGGCGTCAGGCCCAGGCCGGCCAGCCTCGTGCTGTCGATATCCACCATGACCTGTCGGATCTTGCCGCCATAGGGGGGCGGCAGCATGGTGCCGGGGATGGGCGCCAATTGCTGGCGCACGCGATAGACGCCGTAATCGTACAGCTCGCTCTCGGTCAGCCTGTCGGACGACAGCGACAATTGCAGCACGGGTACGGACGACGCGCTGTACTGCATGATGATCGGCGGCTGCACGCCTGGCGGCAGGAAGGCGCGGATCGAGTTCGTGGCCGAGACGGTTTGGGCCACCGCCAGGTCGACATTCACGCCGGGCTGGAAATAGAGCTTCTGCAGCACCAGGCCGGGCGTGGTCTGGCTTTCGATGGTGCGCAGATTGTTGACGAAGAAGCTTTCGGAAAATTCGGTATAGGTGCTGAGGCGTTTTTCCGTCTCGGCCGCGTCCAGCCCGTCATAGTACCAGACGACCGTCACCACCGGGATATCGATGGCGGGAAAGACATCTGTGGGCGTGCGAAAGAGTGCCGTGATCCCCATGAGCAGGATCAGGACGCCCGTGACGAGGAACGTGTATGGCCGTCGGAGCGCGAATGCGACGATACCCATGGGTCTCTCTATGTGAAGGATGGACCGGGCGCGCTGGCGCTCCGGAGGCAATGGCGAGGGCGGCCTGCCGAAGATGTCCGTTCATGCCGGAGACAAACCGAACAGCTTCGTTGAGGCGCTGTTATGGTCGGATCATGCAACCTGTGCCGGTGGGCGTGGTAGAGCGATCCGCTCTCGTTCTTGCATGATTCGCGCTTGCCAGTCGTTTTCAGGGGGCGTGATGGCGAGAGGGATCACCATATCATCATGTATAATATGGAACTTTTTCGGAATTTTCTCTTCTCGCGATGGGGTGATGGCATGATCCGATCAAATGATTGCACGATCCTCCTGAACTGATTGCAAGGACGGTGTGATCGGATCGGACATGCGCTATGATCGCGGGGAGCTGGAGCATCGTTGCCCGTCCGGATGATCCTGGCCGAACGGGATGGGATATGTGGTTTCGGAGGGTTGGATGCGCGATCTGCTCGACCGCCTGCGCGATACGATCGAACGACACTGCGTCGCGCCCACCACGCGAACCGCCGTGCCGGGCCTGCTGCTGTTTCGGGCCGAGGCGCCGACCACGCCGATGAATGTGGTGTACGAACCGCGTTTCTGCGTGATCGTGCAGGGCAGCAAGCAGGTCATGCTGTGTGACCAGGTCTTCGATTACGATGCCAGCAAATATCTGGTGACGGCGGTGGATCTGCCGGTGAGCGGCCATATTACCCATGCCAGCCCTGAGGAGCCCTATCTGGCTCTGTGCCTGACCCTGGACCCGGCCGATATCGCGGATGTGCTGATCGAACTGCGCGATCGGCCGGAGGATCTTTCCCACCAGTGCCCGCGTTGCCTGACGGTCAGCGCGCTGACGCGAAATATCCTCGATCCGGTGACGCGGCTGGTGGGGCTGCTCGATACGCCCGAGGATATCATCTTTCTGCGCCATCTGGCGGTCAGGGAATTGCTCTATCGCCTGTTGCAGGGGCCACAGGGCGGGGTCCTGCGCCAGATCGCCACCGCCGGCAGCAACCTGTCGCACCTGAACCGGGCGATCGCCTGGATCAGGGACCATTATGCCCAGGCCTTCGACATCGCGGATGTCGCCCGGCTGGCGGGGATGAGCCCGTCATCCTTCCATCGGCATTTCCGGGCCGCGACCATGATGAGTCCGCTGCAATATCGCACGCGTCTGCGCCTGCAGGAGGCGCGGCGGCAATTGATGAGCAATGCGGTCGATGCGGCGGAGGTGGGTTTCGCGGTCGGGTATGACAGCCCGTCGCAGTTCAGCCGCGAATATCGGCGCATGTTCGGGAATCCGCCGGCGCGGGACGCGCAGCGGATTCGGGCAGAGAATGCCGTGGAGGCGCGGACGCTGGAGGCGGTTTGATGGATGGCGGAGGGGAGGTCTGGTTTCTGTTTTTTTTTCAAAAAAGCACAGAAACCAGAGCGAACCTGTTCAATGCCCTTACCCGGCGGTACCGAGCTTGTCCTGTGTCTTCGTCTCGAAATCACTTGCCTCGTGGCGTTCGCGCAACTGGCTGGAGGGTTCGCCGAACGTGCGGTTGACCATGCGGCCGCGCTGGACGGCCGGGCGTTCCAGCAGGCGGTCGGCCCAGGCCTGGAGATGCTTGTAGTCCTGCACGCTCAGGAACTCGGCGCCGCCATAGAGCCAGCCTTTGGCCAGTCCGCCATACCAGGGGAAGATCGCCATGTCGGCGATGGTGTAGGTGTCGCCCGCGATATAGGGGCTTTCCGCCAGCCGGCGGTCCAGCACGTCGAGCTGGCGCTTGGCCTCCATTGCGAAACGGTCGATCGCATATTCGATCTTGTGCGGTGCGTAGGCATAGAAATGCCCGAACCCGCCGCCCAGATAAGGGGCGCTGCCGACCTGCCAGAACAGCCAGTTGAGGCATTCCGTGCGCCCGGCGAGGTCCTCTGGCAGGAAGGCGCCGAATTTCTCGGCCAGGTAGAGCAGGATCGAGCCGGATTCGAACACCCGGATGGGGGCGGGCCCGCCATGGTCGACCAGGGCGGGGATCTTGGAGTTCGGGTTGATGGCGACGAAGCCGCTGCCGAACTGGTCGCCCGCGCCGATATTGATCAGCCATGCATCATATTCGGCCCCGGCATGGCCAGCCGCGAGCAGTTCTTCCAGCATGATCGTCACCTTCACGCCGTTGGGCGTGCCGAGCGAATAGAGCTGGAGCGGGTGGCGGCCGACGGGGAGGGCCCTGTCATGCGTCGGGCCTGCGATCGGGCGGTTGATGCTGGCGAACTGGCCGCCGCCCGATTTGTTCCAGGTCCAGACCTTAGGTGGGGTGTAGTCGGTGGGTTCGGTCATCGTGGATCTCCGATATCAGGATGCGGGCGGGTAATTCGAGGGGAACAGCGCGCGGAGGGCCTGCTCGTCGGTGGTGGTCTTGAAGGCATGATCCTGCCCGACGGCGCGGGCGCGCGCCACGGCGGGGCGGCTGTCGATGGTGTGGAAGAAGCGTTTCAGATGCGGCCAGGGAGCCAGCGGATCTTCCGTGCCCTTCATCACCCGGGCCGCGCGATCGATCCAGCCCCAGGCCGACATGTCGGCGATCGTGTAGCTGTCGCCGGCGATATACTCCCGGTCTGCCAGGTGATCGTTCAGTACCTGGTAATGCCGCTCGGCCTCGCGCCGGTAGCGGTTGATGGCATAGGCCTGATCTTCGGGCGCGAAATACTGGAAATGGACCGCCTGGCCCGAATAGGGACCGAGGCCTGTGGCGATGAACATCAGCCAGGACAGCAATTCCGGCCGGTCGGCCGGGGTGCCGAGAAAGCGGCCGGTCTTTTCGGCAAGGTAGAGCAGGATGGCGGTGGAATCGAAAACGCGCGCCGGCGCGCCGCCTGGCCCGTCCAGGTCGATGATCGCCGGGACCTTGGCGTTGGGGTTGATGGCGCGGAATGCCGGGTCATGCTGCTCGCCCTTGCGGGTGTCGACGGGAACGACCGTGTAGTCCAGGCCGCTTTCCTCGAGGAAGAGGGCCACCTTCGCGGGATTGGGGGTGGGGTGGAAGTAGAAGCGGATCATGGTGCCTCCGTTCGTTCCGGCGCATGGAGCGGTGCGTTTTAGTATGATCGTTCTATAATGACGCGTCGTATCTCATGTGGCAAGATGGGATCGTAATGCCTGCATGGATGAGGGAATGGCCCGGCCGCGAGAATTTGACGAAGATGCTGTGCTGGATGCGGCGGTTGCATGTTTCTGGCGGCACGGGTTCGATGCGACGTCCATCAGGGACCTGGTCGGGCAGACCGGGTTGACGGCCGCGAGCCTGTACAATGCCTTCGGCGACAAGAGGTCGCTGTTCCGGCTGGCGCTCGAACGGTATATCGCGGGGGGAATCGGCCCGCGCCTCGCGCGGTATGAGGCCGCGCCGCCGCTGGATGGTGTGCGGGGCTATCTGGACGACGTGGTGGCGCGTTCGCTGGATGATCCGGCCAACAAGGGCTGCATGCTGGTGAATGCCGCGCTGGAATTCGCGGCGCAGGACGCGGAGTTCCGGCCGCTGATCATCGGGACGTTCGGCCGGATCGAGGCTTTTTTCCTCGACTGCGTCCGGCGGGGGCAGGGCGATGGCAGCATGACGCGCACGTTGGCGGCCGAGGATCTGGCCCTGCACTGCCTGGCGGTGCTGATGGGGGTGCGGGTGCTGGCGCGTATCCGCCCGGAACGGGCGGTGCTGAATGGAGTCGTGGCGGCGCTTCTGGCCGCGCTGGTCGCGCGGCCGGAAGAGGGGCGGGACGGGGCTGCAGATCGTTCGGAACGTGGTATGACATGAAAGCCTGGCCGGGAATGTGACTGGCGCGCGGTGGCGCGCGGGGAAGCGCGTCGGATCGTCGTCGGCGCGTGTGCCCGGTCGGGGCACAGGAGACAGACAATGATCTTGCCCGTTACCCATCTTGCCGCGTTTGCGCTGGTCGCGCTGGGCATGGCGCTGACGCCCGGCCCGAACATGATCTACCTGATTTCCCGTTCCATCTGCCAGGGGCCGCGTGCGGGGCTGGTCTCGCTTGGCGGTGTGGCGCTTGGATTCGTCTTTTACATGTTGTGCGCCGCGTTCGGGATTACCGCGCTGGTGATGGCGGTGCCCTATGCCTATGACGCGCTGCGGCTGGGTGGGGCGGTGTACCTGCTTTATCTCGCATGGCAGGCGATCCGGCCCGGCGGGCGGTCGCCGTTCCAGGTGCGCAAGCTGGCGGCGGATGGCAATCGCCGGCTGTTTCTCATGGGTTTCATGACCAATCTGCTGAATCCCAAGATCGCCGTGATGTATCTGTCGCTTCTGCCTCAGTTTACCGTGCCGGGCACGTCGGTGCTGGTGCAGATCCTGATCCTGGGGACCATGCAGATCGTCATCAGTGTGCTGGTGAATGCCGTCATTGCGCTTTCCGCCGGCAATATGGCGAAATTCCTTGAATCCAACCCCCGTTTTGCCATGGCCCAGCGCTGGATGATGGCAACGGTGCTCGGCGGTCTGGCAGCGCGGATGCTGACCGAGCAGCGGGGGGCCTGAAGGAGGCGCATCCCCGACCAGGTGGATGGTCTGATCGGGGGCGTGTGCCGGAAGGCGCGGCTAGCTGCCGTGCCGTGCCAGGTCCCGGCTGGCGGTGTTCCGGGAGCCGGGAAGCCTGAAATGCGTGACGAGTTGCGTGAGCTTCTGCGTTTCTCCGGCCAGGCTGCGGGCCGAGGAGCGTGACGTGTCGGCGATGGATGCGTTCTTCTGGGTGCTCTGGTCCATGACGGTCACCGCGGCGCTGACTTCCTTGAGGCTGGTGGCCTGGTCGCGCGCGCTATGAACGATCGCGTTCAGCTTTTCCCCCATTGTCGAGACCAGTCCGGAAATGGTCTGCAGGGCCTTCTCGGTATCGCGCACGCAGGTGGCGCCGGTGTGGATTTCCTCGACCGTCTTGCGCACGAGGTCGCCGATATCGCGGGCGGCGTCGGTGCAGCGCTGGGCAAGGACGCGGACTTCGTTGGCCACGACGGCGAAGCCTTTTCCGGCGTCGCCGGCGCGCGCGGCCTCGATGCTGGCATTCAGGGCCAGCACGTTGGTCTGGAACGCGACGCCGTCGATGACTTCGACGATGGCGACGACCTGTGCCGAGCTGGTTTCGATGCGCTGCATGGCCTGGCGGGTGCGGCTCATGATTTCGGAAGACGATTCGGCTGAATCGCAGGCCTGCACGCCGATGGCCTGCGTATTGTTGATGACATCCTCGGCATGCGAGACGTTTCGGGTGATCTGATTGATCGCCGCCGTCGTTTCCTCGAGGGCGGCGGCCTGCTGTTCCGTTCGGTCGGCGAGTTCCTCGGCGCCGGTGGAGACGGTCTGGCTGCCTTTCCGGATCGTATCGACCGCGTTGGAAATGCCGGTGATGGCCGTGGCGAGCTGCTGGATGGAACGGTTGAAATTGGTCCGCAGCGGTTCGAATTCCTGCGGCAGGGGCTGCTGGATCTGCGACGAGAGGTCGCCGGTCGACAGGGCGTTGAGGGCCGTGCCGATCGTGTCGATGACCCTGTTGACGTCCTTGAGCCTCTGCTCGTCCTCCTGGCGGCGCCTGGCCTGCTGCGCCTCGTTCCGGCGGCGCTCCTGCTCGGCTTCGGCGTCGGCCTGTCGGGCCCGGAGAAGGGAGCCGCGGAAATTCTCCAGCCCGCGGGCCGTGGCGCCGAGTTCGTCGGAGCGCTGCACGCCGTAGACCGTGACGTCGTAATCGCCATGTTCCAGCGCCGAGACGGACTGCAGCAGGTTGCGCAGCGGTGTGCTCAGCAGCTTGTTGAAGATGAGCCACATCAGCGCGACCGACAGGATGATCAGCGTCACGCCCGGAATGACGAGGGAGAAGATGTTGTCCCAGACCGGCCTGGTGATGGCCTCGGACGGCACATCGACGATCAAGGTCCAGTACACATTGAAATTGTCGATCTTGAGCGGAACGACGATGCGGTCCACCGTGCCGTTATTGAAATTGCGGATGATGGAAAGCTTGTGTTCCGCAATGGCTTTTTCGACGAGTGTGTTGGGTGTGTCGTTATAGTGCTTCATCACCAGGGCGGGATCGGGGTTGACGATCCAGAATCCCTGGCTGGACAGGAGGGAGATGGTCGACCCTTCGGCGATCCTGACGTTCTTCAGCAGCGGCGCCAGCCAGCCGAGCGGGATATCGGCCCCGATGACGGCGATTCTCTTGCCGTCGAAAGTGATGGGATAGGTGGGGGACACCATCGGAACCTTCGTATCCGCGTCGATATAGGGTTCCAGCCCGTCGAGGTCGCCGGTCTTGATGATGTTCCTGTAAACATCGCTGTAATGTTCGGGCGGTGTGTTGATCGTGACCTTGCCGTCGGCGCCGCGCAGGACATACGGAAAGAAGATGCCGTGACTGTTGGTGCCCGGGCCGCCGGGAACCTGGGTGCCGTCGAATCCGCGCGGGACTTCCTTGAAATCCATGCCGTAAATGTCGGGAAAGCGCTGCATGTCTTCATACAGGAGGTCGACGATGAACTGCCTGGTCAGCACGCCGGACCGGTGGGCGGTTTCAATCGTGCCTTGAATGCCGCGGACGACGGTGTTCTGCGCGGTCAGGGCCAGGGTGATCTTCTGTGCCAGGATCTGGCTGTTCGAAATCGCCTCGGAATAGATGGTCTTTTCGACCTGGGCCTTCATCAGCCTGCTGGACAGGGCCACGGCGACAAGCTGGATGATGATGAAGGACAGCCCGCATATCATGATGATCTTTGTGGATAGAGATGCGCGGGGGCGCGCATGCGACGATGCGACCATCAAAGGGACACTCCGGGAGAAAGGTGAAGCAAAGTCATGAGGTAAAACCAGTTGCGGATACTCTGACATCTTCGTTGCTTCTATACAAGCGAAGTCAGTCTTTCAGTAAATATGGATCATTCAATGATATTATGTGGATAAATAATGAATATATCTGACTATGTTGCTTGTTTTGTGCTTTTTTAATGGTATTCATTTATGAAGATCGTGGAATTCAATAATTTTCAGGCCCTGCGTTGGGATGGGGTGATTGTATTGGTTCCGGGATGAATTCCGGCCGGATGGAATTCTCTGCTTGGGTGAGGCGCCTGTCAGAACAGCGCGATAGCGCGTTTTTCGTGATCCGTTGAGATAAAAAACCGCATAAGCGTTTGATGGAATTTGTTTTTATTTCCAGAGTGTCCATGTTCGGACGAGAAACGCCCGTGCGGGCCGGGGCGGTCTGTGTGCTGCCGGGCCTCGGCCATGTGTCGGATCGGGGAAGCGGGGGCGGAGAAGGCAGGGGCTTCGACCCGCTGGGGCGTGGGTGCCAGATATTGCGCGCGGCTTTAACCGCTCTGCATGCGCCATGTGCGCCTGCGTTGCCCGGAGCGGGCGCAGGGCGGTCTTTCTTTAGTCTTTGAAGAAATAAGGAAAGGTTGGCTCCCGAAGTAGGACTCGAACCTACGACCCAGCGATTAACAGTCGCTTGCTCTACCAACTGAGCTATTCGGGATCAGCGCCGGGGCACCGTATAGCGGAGGTTCGGGACGGAGGTAAACCCCCTCGATACGTTTTTTTTTGACGGCTAGGAGAGGAGGCTCCAACCATGCGAAGACGTCTCATGCGCGATGGGCTGAATCGCGCCGGATAAGGGCTGAAGGGGGCCAAAGACGCGGATGGATCAGATGGCCGGTCATCCATGCGTGACCTGACGCGGCGGCGCCTGCTGCTTGCCGCCGGTGGGGTGGCAGGTGGGGCGGCGGTCGTGGGGGCCGTTGTGACGCGCAATCGGGGGCCCCATCCGGTGGTGCGGCACAAGATTGTGCCCGATGGCCGGGCGCGGCGGCTGGTCCTGTCCTGGCCGTCGTCGAATCGTCTGTTGTTCGGCGTCGCGCGGGCCCGGTTTTTCGGCACCTACAATCTGGACGTGACATTGGTGGACGGGCCGCGCACCGGCCGCACGACCATTGCCGATGTGGTGGAAGGGCGGGCCGCGGGGGCGGCGGCGCCGATTCTGACCTGGCTGGACCGTTTTCGTCTGGGGCCGATTCCGGCCCATCTGGTCAGCGGCCTGCAATCGGGCAGTTTCCGCCTGCTGGTGCGGCGCGGGGTCAAGGGCTCGCGGCTGGATAATGTCGCCGGGATGCGAATCGCGGTGACCGACCAGGACATGGCCGACCGGCTGTTCTTCTCGGTCATGATGCGGCGCAAGGGCATCGACCCGGAAAGCGCGGTGCATTGGGTGACGCTGGCGCCGACACAGGTGGAGCAGGCCGCACGGGCGGGCGAGATCGATGCCGTGGCGGCCCATGATCCGCAGGCATGGCAGTGGCTGCACTTGCCGGACCCGATCTTCTTCGAACTGGAGAACAGCACGACCGGCCATTACAGGGAGCGGACCAATCTGGCCCTCGGCCTGTCCGACGCCCTGTTGCGGTCCGACCCGGTGGCGGCGGCGTCGCTGGTGATGGCGCTGCGTGCCGCGTCGGACTGGATTCGCGCGCATCCCGACCAGGCGGCGGAGTTGGTGGCCGAGGCGATGGAAGGCATGGATGCGGGCCAGATCCTGGCCATGCTGCGGCATGAGAGCCTGGGTATCAGCCCCGTGGGCGCCGACCTGCGGGTGCAGGTGTCGCAATATGTGGACGAGATGAAGCTGCTGGGACGGGTGTCCGATACGGTCGGCTCGGCGGCCTATGCGCGGCGGCTGTGCGTCAGCGTGCTGGAGGCGGACGAATCCGGCGCGCTGTCGATTCCGGGGAACGGGCCGGCCTGACGCCGGCCCGATTGCGCTGCGATATTCGGGCGCGTGCCGGTTCGGTCAGCCGATGGACGAACAGAGATATTTGATTTCCAGATATTCCTCGATGCCGTGGCGCGAGCCCTCGCGGCCCAGGCCCGACTGCTTGATGCCGCCGAAGGGGGCGACCTCGTTGGAGATCAGGCCGGTATTGTGGCCGACCATGCCGTATTCCAGGGCCTCGGCGACGCGCCAGACCCGGCGGACATTCTCGGTGTAGAAATAGGCTGCCAGGCCGAATTCGGTGTCGTTGGCCATGGCGATGACCTCTTCCTCCGTTTCGAAGCGGAACAGGGGGGCGACGGGGCCGAATGTTTCCTCGCGTGCTACTTTCATCTTGCGGGTCACGCCGGTCAGGATCGTCGGTTCGTAGAAATTGCCGCCGGCCGGGGGCTGCCTGCCGCCGGTGACCAGGGTGGCGCCGTGGGCCAGCGCGTCGGCGACGTGGGATTCGACCTTTTCGACCGCCGCGGAATCGATCAGCGGGCCGATGGTCACGCCGGGTTCGGTGCCCAGGCCCAGTTTCATGGCCCGCACCGCCTCGGCCAGGCGGGCTGCGAAGGCGTCATGGATGCCGGACTGGACATAGAGCCGGTTGGCGCAGACGCAGGTCTGGCCCGCATTGCGGTATTTCGAGGCCAGCGCGCCCTCGATCGCCGCGTCCAGATCCGCGTCGTCGAAGACGATGAACGGTGCGTTGCCGCCCAGTTCCAGGCTGAGTTTCTTGATGGTGGGCGCGCACTGGCTCATCAGGATGCGCCCGACCTCGGTGGAGCCGGTGAAGGACAGCTTGCGCACCACGTCCGACCCCGTCAGCACGCCGCCGATGGCGCGGGCATCGCCGGTGATGACCTGGAGCACGCCGGCGGGCACGCCCGCCCGCTCGGCCAGCACGGCCAGGGCCAGGGCGGTCAGCGGCGTCTGTTCGGCGGGTTTGACGATCATGGTGCAGCCGGCGGCCAGCGCGGGGGCGGCCTTGCGGGTGATCATGGCGGCGGGGAAGTTCCACGGCGTGATCGCGGCGCACACGCCGACCGGCTGCTTGATGACCAGCAGCCGCTTGTCGGTGGTGGGGGCGGGAATCGTCTCGCCGTAGATACGCTTGGCTTCCTCGGCGAACCATTCGAGGAAGGAGGCGGCATAGAGGACCTCGCCCTTCGCCTCGGCCAGGGGCTTGCCCTGTTCGGCCGTCATCAGCGCCGCCAGGTCGTCGGCGTTGGCGACCACCAGGTCGAACCAGCGGCGCAGGATGGCGCCGCGATCCTTGGCGGTGCGCGCCGACCAGGCGGGCAGTGCGCGGGCGGCCGCGGCGATGGCGGCTTCGGCCCCGGCCGCGCCCAGGTCGGGCACCTGGCCGACGACGCGCCCGGTCGCGGGGTCGGTCACGGGGGATGTCCGCTCGGGCGCGGTCACCCATTTTCCGTCGATCAGGCAGTCCGATCGCAACAGGGTCGGGTCTTTGAGCATCACCATTGCCGGCTCCATATCGTTCAGTATATTGAACGCGTGGTCATTATGATGAACTGTGGGGGCATTGATCTCCTTCGGTCAAGGCGGGAGAGGGGAATGCGGGCTCACGATGGGGTCAGGTCCGGCGGGGCGCATGTGCCGGCGCTGCGGCGGGCGGTGGCGATTCTCGACCATATCTCGGCCTCCTGCGACGCGCCGACGCTCTCCGGATTGGCGCGCGCGCTGGGATTGCCCAAGAGCACGGCGCATGGGCTGGTGCAGGCGATGGAGGAACTGGGGCTGCTGGTGCGTGCGGCCGACGGCACGCTGCGGACGGGGCCGCATCCGTTGCGCTGGGCGGGGGACTTCCTGGCCCGGACCGATCTGGTTTCGGTCTTCCGGCAGTCCATCGCCGAGGCGCGGCGATTCGAACGGTTTACCGTGACGATGACGGTGCTGGACGGGGGCGAGGTCGTTTATATCGCCTGTTCGGATGCCAATAGGCCGCTGGATGTGGCCTTTCGTATCGGCATGCGTCTGCCTGCGCCCTTTACCGCCACGGGCAAGGCGCTGCTGGCCGCCCGACCCGATGGGGCGCTGGACGCGCTGTTCGGGCAGGGATTTCCGGCGCCGCTGACGCGCTACAGCGTCGCCTCGCTGTCCGATCTGCGGCGGGAGCTTGTGGAGACGCGGCAGCGGGGTTTTTCGCTCGATGACGGGCAGATCCGCGAGGGGTTGTTCTGCCTGGGGGCGACGGTGAGCGACCATACCGGCCAGGCCGTGGCCGCGCTGGCGCTGTCGCTGACGCGTAGCGAGGCGACGCCGGATACGATCGCCACGCTGGGGGGCGCCCTGGTCGAGGCCGCCGCCGACCTGTCGTGCCGGCTGGGGGGCGGCTGACCGGGGCGGCCGGTTTATGCCGCCACGCGGCGCCTGCGGGGTGCCTGTGTCTTGGGGGCGGTCTTCGTTCCGCTTTTCTTTTCGCTCTTCTCGCTGGTGGCGGAGGCTTCGTGGCGGAAGATCGTGAGGATCTGGGTCGCGATCTCGGCCGGAGAGAGGCGGCCTTCGTGATACCAGGTATCCGCCGTGTTGAGCAGGCGCAGCAGCAGGATGCGATAGATCTGGCGGTCCAGTCCGGGCGGCAGGGGGAGGGCGTCGACGATCGTGCGGAAGATGGTCTCGAACTCGTCGCGCTTCCTGACGAGGATGGCTTTCACCTCCTCGGGCACCGAGCGGAAATTGTTCATGATCGGCAGCGTGAGGGATTCGGGATTGAGCTGGATTTCCAGCATCTCGGTACACGCGGCCTCGAGCCGTGCCCATGGCGCGGTATATGGTGCCATGGCGGCGCGTATGCGCCGTGCCGCCGCGTCCAGCGCCCGGTCGTGGATCTCGATGAACAGCGCCTCTTTCGAGCGGATATGGTAGTACAGGGACCCGCCCATCATGCCCGCCCGCTCGGCGATCTCGCGGATCGAGGTCGCCTTGTAGCCATATTCGGCGAACAGCTTGGCCGCGATTTCCAGAATTTCCTGGCGGCGTTCCAGGTTGGGGGCGGCTTCGGCCGCTGAGACTGCCTGTGCGCGGCCACGCCTGACCGGGCGGGCCGGGGGCTCGTCATGCGTCCTGCCGGGACCGGTGGTCTTCCGTCTTTGCCTCGCGCTCACGCCGTCCTGTGCTCCTGCTATCTGCTTCCGGGTAATTCTTAATGCATGGCCGGTTCATGTTCCATGGCCTGATGCGCGGTCTGTCCCGGAAATGCGTGCGGGCGGCGGGGTGGCGCTCAATCATGTGTGATGAGGCGGGGCTGTTTTCGGCCTCGACAGGGGTAGGCGCGCGCCATACAAAGTTAACTAACAAATGTTAGGCACATTTGGGCCGGCGTGCGAATGAAGGGTGCGACATCATGAACATGGATGATCCTGTCGTCATTGTTTCGGCGGCCCGTACGCCGGTCGGCTGGTTCCAGGGCGTGCTGTCGGATGTGCCGGCGACCGAACTGGGAGCCGTGGCGATCCGGGGGGCGCTGGCGCGGAGCGGTCTGGCGCCTGATTCCGTCGATACGGTGCTGATGGGGTGCGTGTTGAGTGCCGGGCTGGGGCAGAACCCCGCGCGGCAGGCCGCGCATGGCGCGGGGCTGCCGTTTGGCGCCGCGACGGCGACCGTCAACAAGCTGTGCGGATCGGGGATGATGGCGATCGCGATGGGGCACGATGCGCTGAAGGCGGGATCGGCCCAGGCGGTCGTGGCCGGCGGCCTGGAGTCGATGTCGAACGCGCCCTACCTGCTGACCAGGGCGCGGCAGGGCTATCGTCTGGGGCACGGCCAGATGATCGACCATATGCTCCATGACGGGCTGGAGGATGCGTACGAACCCGGGCAATTGATGGGGCATTTCGCGGAACAGACCGCGCGCGATTATGGTTTCAGCCGGGCGGAGCAGGATGCGTATGCCGCGATGACGCTGGCGCGTGCCCGTGTCGCGGTGGAAGGCGGGGCCTTCGCGGCCGAGATTTCGCCCGTTTCCGTCAGGACCCGCAAGGGCGAGGTGGAGGTCACGCAGGACGAGAATCCGCTCAAGGCGCAGCCGGACAAGATCCCGACGCTGCGTCCGGCCTTCGGCAGGGATGGCACGATCACGGCGGCCAGTTCGTCGGGCATTGCCGATGGTGCGGCGGCGGTGGTCCTGGCGCGCCGGTCCTGGGCCGAACGGCAGGGAGTGCCGGTATTCGCCGCCATCCGGGCGCTGGCGGTTCATTCGCAGGCGCCGCGCGATTTCACGCAGGCGCCGGTGCCCGCCATCCGCACGCTGCTGGATCGGGCGGGGTGGCGCGTGGGCGATGTCGATCTGTTCGAGATCAACGAGGCTTTCGCGGTCACGGCCATGGTGGCGCAACGCGATCTGGACATTCCGTCGGACAGATTGAACGTGAACGGGGGCGCATGCGCGCTGGGGCATCCGATCGGGGCGACGGGGGCGCGGCTGGTCACGACCCTGCTGCATGCATTGCGCGCGCGGGGATTGCGGCGCGGGGTGGCGGCTGCCTGCATCGGCGGTGGCGAGGCGATTGCGATCGCGGTGGAACTGCCCTGACGACCGGGGCGTCGATCGACTGGAAGAGGGCTGGCAGCTTCCCTATCGTCTGACATGCCCGATGGTCGTGGCGGTTGTGACGAGGTTCTGCATGTGCTGCCGCGCGAGGAATGTGCTGGAAGGGCTGTCGCGATGTCTGCTGCTGGCCGTCATGGGGGGGCTGCTGGCCTGCTGTGCCGGCGGGGGCGGGCCGTCGGCCTGCCGGCCCGGGGAGCTGAATTCGGTCTATCTGGTCGATCGGGGGTGGCATACCGAAATCGGGGTGCCGGTGGCGGCGCTGTCGGGGAAACTGGCGGTCTATCGCGAGATCTTTCCCGGCGCGCGGACCATTCTGTTCGGCTATGGCAAGAAGACGTTCTTCACCGCCCCGGCGAGCAGTCTGGAAGAATATCTGATCGGGCCTTTTCCCGGTCCGGCGGTGGTGCAGGTCTTTGCCATGACCACCACGCCAGACCTGGCCTATGACCCGGATGCCGTGGTGGTACTGCCGGTGAGCCGTGAGGGGATGGATCGCCTGTCGGACTTTATCGGGGGCGACCTGGAGACGGGGCGTGATGGCCGGCCACGGCTGGTTGCGGCCGGTCACGGACCGGAAAGCCTGTTCTATGCGGCGCGCAGCCGTTACACGCTGTTCCATACCTGCAACGGATGGGTGGTGCAGGCGCTGCGGGAGGCCGGGCTGCCGGTCTCGGCCGATGGTGTGGTGTTTGCCGGCCAGGTCATGGCGCGCGGCGCGCGTGCGGCGGCGATGCTGTGCCGCAAGACAGCGCCGTGAGGGATCTCAGAGCCTGACCGAAAACGCGCGCCGGATCGCCGCCAGCGTGCATTTTCGGTCAGGCTCTCAGGGGCAGGGTGGGTGATTGCCGTCGGGACAGACGACATCCGTGCCGCGCGGTACGACGATGACATTGCGGTCGCGGGGCGGGTGGTCGTCGCCGTCGCCGCTGGCCGAACTGCATGCGGCCAGGGGGAGAAGGATCAGGCACAGGGCGGCGGAAAGGCGGAGCGGGTGGCGCGGCAATGGAACGTCGGTCATGGAAGACGCCTTGCAGGAGGAGCGAGGTGGCGAGGTACTCAATCGCGCGGCCTTCGGTCCGGTTGCCGGTCGGCTGTAATTTTTCCCCTGATGTTCGGCGGTTACGCGACCCGGAAAGCCATCGCGGGTCAGGTCGGGTCGTCCTGCCGGTCTTCGTTCACGCGGATGCCGCGCCGGGCCAGGGCCTCGCGCAGCAGGATTTCGATCTGTGCGTTTGTGCTGCGCAGTTCGGCGTCCGCGCTACGTCTGATGGCTGCCAGCAGGGCCGGGTCGAGGCGGAGGGCGAAGGCTGCCTTGTCCGGTCCGCGCGGCCTTCCCCTGCTTCTCTCGTGGGTCACGAATAGAGCGTGCCCGTGTTGACCACCGGCGTGACGTCGCGATCGCCGACCAGTACCACCAGCAGGTTGGAAATCATTGCCGCCTTGCGTTCGGCGTCCAGGACGCCGCCCAGGCGGTCTTCGAGTTCGTTCAGGGCCTGTTCGACGATGGAAACGGCGCCCGAGGTGATGGTGCGCCGGGCGGCGATGACGGCGCTGGCCGCCTGTTTGCGCAACATGGTCGCCGCGATTTCGGGCGCATAGGCCAGGTGCGACAGGCGGGCCTCCTTCACCACCAGGCCGGCCAGTTCCATCCGTTCCCGAAGGTCGGCGGCGAGGGTGGCGGTCAGCCTGTCTCCGCAGTCGCGCAGGGACAGTACGCCGCCATCCTGGCGGAGCGTTTCCCCGGCCTGCTGCGTGGCCAGCGCCTGCCGGTATTCCTCTTCGTCATAGGGGTGGCGGCTGGCCAGGCTGCGCAGGGCGGTTTCGCCCTGGGCGGTGACATAGGCCTGGTAATTCTCGACATCGAAGACCGCGCGTGCGGCTTCGGCCACGCGCCATGTCAGGACCATGCCGATCTCGACCGGGTTGCCCGCCGCGTCATTGACCTTCAGCGGGCCGATTTCCTGCGTGACCAGCCGCCGGGTGAGGCGCCTGCGGGCGGCAAAGGGGTTCACGAGCCAGAAACCGTCCTGGCTCAACGTGCCCGCATATTTCCCGAGGAATGTCAGCACCACGGATTCGTTGGGTTGCAGGGTGATGAGGCCGCGCAGCAGGATCATGGCCGCGAGGCCGCACAGGCCCGCGGTGACGCCGCACGACGCCTTCGTCATGTCGTCGGAGACAAGTCCGGCGGACAGCACGGCGAGCAATCCCGCCAGGACCAGCAGCATGGCGATGCCGATTCCTGCGAAACCCGAGATGGCCCGGGCCTTGATTTCCTGCGTTCCCATGCGCGCGGCTCCCTACTTATTTTATATATTTATGATATCATAAAATAAGTAGGGAGCAAGATGCGCGCCGCCTGTCAGGGCGTGCCGCCCGAGTGTAGCAGGCGGTGCAGGGCCAGTGCGGCGTCGGGGCGGTTCAGCGTGTAGACATGCAGGTCGGTCACGCCATGATCGCGCAGTTGGCGGCATAGTTCCGCCGTGACGGCGGTGGTGACCATCGCGCGCGCGCCGGGGTGGTCGTCCAGCCCGTCGAACAGGCGGCGCATCCAGTCGGGCACGTGGGCGCCGCACATCTCGGCGAAGCGGTAGGCCTGGGCGATGTTGGCGACTGGCAGGATGCCCGGCACGATCTCGGTCGTGATGCCGGCGGCCGTGGCGCGGTCGCGGAAGCGCAGGAAGGTTTCGGCCTCGAAGAAGAACTGGGTGAGGGCGCGGGTGGCGCCGGCGTCGATCTTGGCCTTCAGATGATCCAGGTCGGCGGCCGGGCTGATGGCGGCGGGGTGAGTTTCCGGATAGGCGGCGACCGAGATTTCGAACGGCGCGATGCGGCGCAGTCCGGCGACCAGTTCCACCGCCCCGGCATAACCGTCGGGATGGGCGACGAAGGGGGCGCCGGGTTCGGACGGGTCGCCCCGCAGGGCCACGATATGCCGCACGCCTGCGTCCCAATAGGCGCGGGCGACGGCATCGACCTCGGCGCGGGTGGCGTCGACGCAGGTCAGGTGGCCTGCGACCGGCACGCCGGTTTCGCGCACCAGTTCGGCGACCGTTTGCAGCGTGCGGTCGCGGGTCGAGCCGCCGGCGCCGTAGGTGACGGAGATGAAGCGCGGGCCGAGCGGAGCCAGGACCGATGCGGTCTGCCGCAGCGCCTCGGCCATCTTGGGCGTCTTGGGCGGGAAGAATTCGAACGAGAGCCCGGGGCCGGGGGGCTGGGGCAGGGACATATGGCCGGTTCCTTGGAAGCGGAAAAAGGAAAGAAGCGGGTCAGGCGGATGGGGTGGCCGTGCGGCGGCCCAGCCACAATTTGACGGTGAGTTCGCCATCCAGATGGACCGGCGGCGCGCTGGCCAGGCCGGCGGCGGTGAACCAGTCCGCCATCTGCCGGTCCGTAAAGCCGAGGCGGACATGGGCGTCGCGCTCGCGCAGATCCTCTCGGTCGTGCGGTGCGAAATCCACGATCAGCAGGCGGCCGCCCGGTGCCAGCACGCGCGCGGCCTCGGCGATCGCGGCGGCGGGATGCTGCGCGTAATGCAGGACCTGGTGCATGATCGCGAAATCGGCCGCGCCATCGGGCAGGGGCAGGGCATACATGTCGCCCTGCCGCAGTTCGGCGTGATCCGATCCCGGTTGTGCCAGCTTGGTGCGTGCCAGGCGCAGCATGGCCGGGCTGCGGTCGAAGCCGATGGCGCTGGCGGCCTGCCGGCCCAGCAATTCCATCATCCGGCCGGTGCCGGTGCCGATATCGACCATGCGCCCGATCGGTTCGGGCGCCAGCAGGCGTTCGATCGCGGCCTCGACATCGCGTTCGGCCACGTGGAGCGAGCGCAGCGCGTCCCAGTTGGCGGCATGGGTTTCGAAATAATCCTCGGCGGCCGTGGCGCGGACGGCGCGCACCGCCTTCAGCCGGGCGAGGTCGGCCTGCTGTTCGGCATCACCCTGGGGGCACCAGCAATCGATCGTCTTCAGCGCCGGGGCCACGATGCCGGGCGCGCCGAGGGTCAGGAAGACCCAGCTTCCTTCCTTGCGGCGGTCGGCCAGCCCGGCGCTGACCAGGATCTTTACATGGCGCGAGACGCGGGGCTGGCTCTGGCCCAGCACCTGCGCGATTTCGCCGATCGAGAGTTCCATGGCGCGCAGCAGCGCCAGGATACGCAGGCGCGTCGGGTCGGCCAGGGCCTGGAACAGGGTGAGGGGGCTGGTCATGAAGGCTCAATATAACGATATCCTTATATATGCAAATTATATCGCTCTATGGGCTTGACCGTTCGTGACCCCCAATAGCGACGCGGCCGCCGGACAATGTGTCCGGCGGCCGCGTGTCTGGAGCCGTGGGGCATGATGAGGTGAGGGCACCCTCATCATGTCGGGATGTTGAACAGACTCAGCCGTGCTTGAGATCGGCGAGGATCGCGTCGCCGGCACGCAGCGACAGCGCGGCCATGGTCAGGGTGGAGTTGACCGTGCCGGAAGCCGCCATCGTCGCACCTGTCGCCAGGAACAGGTTGGGATGGTCGTGGGTGCGCAGCCAGCTATCGACGACGGAATCCCGGGGGTCATGCCCCATGATCGTGCCGCCGGTGATGTGGTTGTTCGGCGTGAAGAACGACGACATCTCGATTTCCGTGCCGCCCATCGCCTGGGCGATCCTGGTCAGGTGCTGGCGCGAGAGGACGGCGGATTTGCGGACATATTCGCCGACATCGTAGGTGACTTCCGGATGCGGAATGCCCAGCGCGTCACGACGGTCCTTGGACAGGACCAGGCGATTGTCCGGGTTCGGCAGGACTTCATGGTTGGCATAGATATCCACGCCATGCGCCGTGCGGCGACGGATTTCCTCGTCCAGTTTCCGGCCGACCAGGCCCATGGACAGCGCCTTCATCCCGGCGCGGGAATTCTGGGCGGTGTTGTTGTAGCCGATCTGGATGGCGGCATAGTCCGAACGGAACGGACCGTCGCGGAAATTGGTGATCGAACTCATTTGTACCGAGCCGCCGCCGGCCCAGACGGGCTCGGCCGACTGGAAGCTCATGCCGATGCCCGGATGGTCCATCATGTTGCGGCCGACCTGGTCGGACGAGTTGGCGATGCCGTTCGGGTTGCGATCGTTGGCGGCGAGCAGCAGCAGTTTCGGCGTTTCGATGCCATTGGCCGCGATGACGAAGGTCTTGGCGACGACGCGATGCGATCCCTTGTCCGGATCGTAATAGTTCATCGCGACGATCTTGTTCTTCGCGTCGGTTTCGATCGAATAGACGACGGCGTTGGGGATGATCCGCGCGCCGTGCCGTTCGGCCTTCAGCGCCGAATAAACGCCGTGATACATGGCACCGATCGGGCAGATGGGCATGCAGTTATTGTTGCCGCAGCACTGGGGACGGTCGTCATAGGGACGGCTGTTGCGCGCCTGGGGCACCGGCGTGTTGTCATAGCCGAGCGGCTTGACGATGTCCGTGAAGACGCGGTCGCCCGGCCCGTACGGCATGGAGTCCATCGGCCACGGGGTCTTTCGCGGCGCGGAGGGGATGATCTCCTGCCCGTTGGGGCCCTTGACGCCCATTTCGCATTCCGCGGCGTAGTAATAGGCCTCGAGCTCATCATAGCTGAGCGCGTAGTCGCGGCCGACGCCGTAGGCCGATTTCAGGCGGAAATCGTTGGGCAGGTAGCGCCAGCTCGATGCCGCCCAGTGCCAGGTGGTGCCGCCGACGCCCTTGATGATGCCCTGGCGATAGGCGCTGGCATCGGGGCCCTTGACGATCAGGTAGCCGTTATCGGGGAAATAATTGGTGTGCGGCGCCCATGGAACCGACGGGTAGGGCGTCGCGTAATCATATTCCGACTTGTTGTTCGGCGGCATGTTCCGCCAGTTCTCGACGATCTGGTCGCGGTCGCGATAGGGGCCGGCATCGAGCAGGATGACGGACACGCCGTTGCGCGCGAGCTTGTGCGCCAGCATGGAGCCGCAGATGCCGGCACCGGCGATGACGACGTCCGCCGTCAGCGTTTCTTGAGCCATGAGTGAATCTCTCCTGTTTTCCGGCGGCTTACGCGGCGCGTCTGGACTTGAGGATAAAACGAAGCGCCAGGGCGAGAGCGCCCAGAATGACCAGGCCGACAATGGCGAGGACCGCGAGCACGCGCGGCTCGGAAAGCTGGGCGATGGCGGGCTTGGGACCGCCGGCGCGAATGGTGGCGACGGTGTCGGCGGTGACGGTTGCCTGCCCGCTGCCGAAATGACCGGTCACGTAATTGGCGATTGCCGCGACCTGCTGGTCGTCGAGGCGCTGCACCAGGGACTGGGCACCGAAGCCGGGCATCAGGACCTGATGGCCCTCGACCGTGCGGTCGACGCCGAACAGGATGCTGGCGACCAGGTCGGCCGGGTTGCGCTGGCCCGTCGTCGTGTTGCCGATCAGGGAGGGGTAGTATCCGTCGGCCGATCCCTTACCGTTCGACTGGTGGCAGCTTGCGCAGACGTCCTCATACAGCACGTTCCCTTCGGTCATGCCCTTGAGGGAGCTATTGTTGCGGCGCGCATTGGCGGCGGCGTAATCGAAGGGCGCCGCCTTGCCGTCATGGGCGAAGTTCGCGGTGGCCTGGCCGGGCTCGGCAATCGCCGGCACGGTCTTGAGATAGGCGACCATCGCGGCCAGGTCGGTCGGCGTCAGATACTGGAAGCTATGTTCCACCGCTTCGGCCATCGGGCCGGCGGCGCGCGCATGCGCGGATTTGCCCGTCCGCAGATAGTCCTGCAATTCCTGATCGGACCAGCCGCCGATACCCGCGACCTTGTCGCTGGTGACGTTGGGCGCCCGCCAGGAGCCGAGATCGCCGCCGGCGAGATAGGCCGAGGATTTCGGCGCCATCATGATGTTGCGCGGTGTGTGGCATTCGCCGCAATGCGCCAGCGTATCCACCAGATATCTGCCGCGGTTCCATGCCGCATCGTGCGTGGAATCGGGCACGAATGGCTTGCCCTCGACGCCGCTCAGCAGCTTCCAGCCCCACAGCGAGGCACGGATCGAGAAGGGGAAGGGAAGGTTGGTCTTCGGCGCGGGCTGGTCGACCGGCTTGACCTCATGCATCAGGTAATCGTACAGCGCCGCGACGTCTTCGTCCGTCAGCTGGCTGTACGATCCATAGGGCATGGCCGGATAGAGTTCGGCGCCGTCGGCGCGCACGCCGTGGCGGATCGCGCGCGAGAATTGCTCGAGCGTGTAATTGCCGATGCCATAGGTCTTGGACGGCGTGATGTTCGTCGAATAGATCGCACCCATCGGCGAGGCGATGGCATAGCCGCCGGCCAGTTCCGCGCCCTCGTGGCCGTTGGTGTGGCAGGCGGCGCAGTCGGCGGCGATGGCAAGATAATGGCCACGGCTCATGGACGTGTCGGCATGCGCGATCGCATGCCCCGTCAGGACCAGCGGGGCGGCCAGCCAGAGGCTGCGGAGGAGTCTCCGGGATTTCGATACGGAATTTTTCATGATACGCCCCGGTCAGAATTGCGGCATTTGCTCAACGGGAGCCGGTTCGGCGACCCAGTAGTTCGGTCCGTTATGCGCATAGGTCGGGATGACCACGACATCGCGCGCAGGCTGATACATCAGGGCATTTTCAAAAGCATAGACGCGGGCGTTGGTGCCGTCCTCGATCACGCCGGAATACCAGGCCCGGATGATGTGCAGCAGCGTGTCGTGCAGCGGCGTGCCGCGCAGGGATTCCTCAAGCGCCTCGACATCGGCCGGCTTATTGTCGGCGACCATCTTGACCAGTGCCGCGAGTTGACCCGGAAAGAGCGCGCTCTGTGCGCGCAGGGCACCCAGCAGCGACTGGCCGACCAGAGGGTCCAGCGTGCTGTGTCCGGTCGCGAAACGGGAAAAGCTGATGAAATCAGCGGCTTCGTCTACAGTGGCGCCGGTCGCGGCCTCGGCTGTGCCGGGTTGGAAGGACGGCAGGAGCAGGCCGAATGCCGACGCGGCGGATACCATCAGCATATGGCGGCGGGACATATGGCCGCGCATGGGCTCCCCCCGCGCTTTATCGGAATTTCCCATGTTTTTCCCAGACGAGTTCAAGGTATGGATTATGCAAACATCAAGGCGTACGAACTATGTTTCCGATGTCCTTGAGATCTGAAGCGTCACTGACGGATGGCAATCCATAATCGCCGGAATATCAGAACGCAATGGATTGATAGGGTGAGTGGAAGAGCAAGAAGAGATAACGTTTTTTTGAACGCGAGAGTAATTTCAAATAGATTTCCGACTTTCAGAAAATTAACAATCAAAGACGAAAATAAAAATGTTATAACATGATGGGAATGGGTTGCCGTGTTTTTGGAGGAAAATAATAAATAGTTTCATTCTTTAATTTTTAGAATATTATTATAATAAGTTTCTAAAAATTCCAATGAAATTCATATAAATCAGTATATTTGTGTAGTTTGTTTTAATGGTTACTAAAAAATTTCGGAAATTGATCAAAAAATAGGCTGGTGTTTTGTTTGTGTCGCGATTTTACCTGAAAACTAAAATTTTTTTTAATAGGAAAACGTTTTCTAATTTGTATCCACGGATGGCATTCGCGCGCCGCTTTGTGAAAAAAACTTTACGCAAGGCTGTTTTGGAAATATGGATCTGTGTGGGTTTGGGGCAGGTTCGGCCTGGACCCATGACGGCCATCGCAGGGCCCGCGCGGGCATATGATGATTAAAGAGCAATCATGGCCGATTGCGTTTTATTTCTTTATAATCATAGGCCTTTTCAAAAATGAAAGATGACCCGATGCCCCTTTCCCGGCCATAAACGAGACGAAGCGTTTCATAGAGAAAAAGTTTCGCCATATTCCCAATAGGACTCCGATGATCGGACACTGTGAATGTCACCGGTCGCGCCACTTTGTGAAAAGTGTTGGACGGTTTGTAGCGTTTTTTATTCTGGTATGCGGCCTTCATGCCGGCGACGGTCATGCCCAATCGTCAAGCAGCAATAATCCCCTGTCGGCGACCAGCAAGGGCGAGGCGGTCGAATACGGCGCGGTCTCGTCCAAGGCTTACCAGCCGACGGCGTATCCGCTGGATGATGTGGGCGGGTTCACGATCGGCCCCGTCATTCCGACCCTTGCGGGAGCGCCGCATCTGTTTGGTGACTGGTACGGCATTCAGCCGTGGCTGCTCAAGCACGGCGTTTTTCTGAACCTGGCCCTGAACGAGGAATATGTCGGCAATATCACCGGGGGCAAGACCCGGTCGAACGTGCTGGCGGGGCAGGTCGCGGGAGAGCTGGATATCGACTGGCAGCGCCTGGCCGGCGTGGAGGGGCTGTGGACCCATATGCTGGTCATCAACGGGCATGGCCGCAGCTTCAGCCTCAATTCCGGCGATTCGGTGACGAATCCGGAACAGATCTACGGCGCGCGCGGCAACGTCGTGGCCCATCTTGTCGAGATGTATGCGGACAAGACCTTCTTCAACAAGCGCGTCATCGTGTCGGTGGGTGACATTCCGACCGGCAGTTTCTTCTCGTATGACTATACGGCATGCTTTTTCATGAATGTCTCGGTGTGCAGCAACTGGGCGCCGGGGAAATACAATCCCGGCGGCCGCGACTGGCCGTCGGGGAATGTGGGCGGCGTGCTGAAGATCCGGCCGACACAGCAGACCTACATCGAGGGCGGCGTGTTCCTTGTCAGCCCGCATGCCTATAATGGCGGTATTTCGGGATGGGCGATCGCGCAGGACGGCATGGACAAGGTCACCTCGCAGGTCGAAATCGGCTGGATGCCCGAGTTCGGCAAGCACAAGCTGCGCGGCAACTACAAGATCGGCTATTGGTACGACAATTCGCGCTATCCGAACCTGTATGAGGATATTCACGGCAACTCCTTTCAGGCGACCGGTCAGCCGCGCCGCTATGAAGCCGGCATGAGCGTCGCATGGTTCATGTTCAACCAGATGCTGGTCCGCAACGGAGAGGGCCTGACCAACGGCCTGATCATCGAAGGCGGCGCGGGCTATGCGCAGGGCAACCTGGTTGCGATGCGCGATCGCGAATGGGTCGGCTTCGTGGAAAGCGGCACGCCGTGGCATCGTCCGAACGATGCGATGGGCATCATGTTCCAGCATTACGACATGAGCCGTACCGTCAGCCTCCAGCAGGAATCGTCCCTGGCGCTCGGTCTTCCGTTCATGTCGAACCAGTGGGGCCCGGTCTACGGTATCCAGAACTGGGAAAATGCCTACGAGGCCTTCTACAGCATCAATCTGGCGCCGGCGACCAACCTGATGGCCGATTTCCAGTATATGCAGCATCCGGGCGCCACGACGACGTTCAAGGATATTGCGATCCTGGGCGGTCAGTTCACGACGAACTTCTGATCGTCCCTTGACGCTCCGCAGGCGTGGCCCACAATGGGCCACGCCTGGACCGTTATGGAAAACAGGTGGTCCTTCCTTGATCGTTCCGAGACGATCCATGCAAAGGTGACGATATCATGATTTTATTCTCCGGCCTGTCCTTCTCCTCGACCGAAGGAGGGCGCGTGCGGCGTGCGGCGATGCGCTGCGCGGTGGCCGCGTCCTGCTTGCTGGTGGCCGGGGCGGTGTTTCCGCGTGCGGCGCTGGCGCATGAACGCACCATGGATCTCAAGACCTCGCTTGCCTTCATCGAGCGTGCGAAGCAGGCCGCCGATGCCATCCATGCGCATGTCGCCATTGCGATCGTCGATGAGGGCGGCAATCTGGTCGCACTCGAGAAAATGGACGGCACGCAACTCGGCAGCATGAAGCTGGCGATCATGAAGGCCAAGACCTCCGTGAACTATGCGCGCCCGTCGGCGGACATGGAACATGCCCTGAATGGCGGCAATTACATGATCGGCACCCTGCCCGATACGCTGCCTGCCGGCGGCGGATATCCGATCACCATCGGCAACAGGATGATCGGTGCGCTGGGCCTGAGCGGCGGCGAGGGCGAGACCGATGCCAATCTGGCCAAGGAAGCTGTCACGACGGCTCTGCAGGCTCTCAAATAAGTTCTCTCCGTTATTGTTCGCAGCGGGGCGTTTCGCCCAGCGATGGGGATATCGGCCTCGACTCCAGGCTGATATCCCGGCTCTGAAATCTGCCGGCGCCTTTTGGAGATTTGCAGAGCGAGAGAAGGTGGCGTGGCGCGCCCGACGAGGTGCGGCATGCTCTCCCGTCCTGCCTTGAAGAGCGTCTTCACGCGATTGAGTGCGTTTTCGCATCGCGAGCCGCGCCGACGGCGGGACCATCCCTGACATTTTGTAAGGTCCCGGTCATGCGTCGGCGCGGCAATAACATATAACGATATCCTTATATGTGCAAATTATGTTGACTACCATGCGAGCGGGTGCCTTAATCCGGCACGTCATGGTTCCGCGTCCCCGTTGGGGCGTGGCGAAGAGGGAAGCCGGTGCGATGCCGGCGCTGCCCCCGCAACTGTAAGCGGCGAGCATCGGTCCATTCGCGTCACTGGGGTTTGCGCCCTGGGAAGGCCGGACCGGCGATGCGCGGACCCGCGAGCCAGGAGACCTGCCATGGCCACGAAGATCCTCCGGCGGGGTGTCCGGATGGGGCGTGGATGATGCCGCGCCGGTCCCTGAGCCGGTGTGAGCGCGCGTGCGCACCTGTCCCGACGGCACCGCCCAACCAGACGAGACAGTCATGAGCGTTACCGTCGCTACCCTGGGGTTCCCCCGCATCGGCCCCCGCCGCGAACTGAAGACCGAACTGGAGCAGCATTGGGCCGGGCGGAGCGATGCCGCGTCGCTGCTGGCCGTCGCGGCCCGTCTGCGTGCCGGCAACTGGGCCTGGCAGCGCGACCGGGGCGCGGATGTGATCCCGTCCAACGATTTCTCGCTCTACGACCATGTGCTGGATACCAGCGTGATGGTGGGGGCGATTCCGCCCGTCTATGGCTGGACCGGCGGGCCGGTCGACAGTGCGACCTATTTCGCCATGGCGCGCGGCACGCAGGGCGAGGCCGCCTGTGCCCATGGCCATGCCGCGCATGCGGCGGGCGGTGTGCCGGCGGCGGAAATGACGAAATGGTTCGACACCAACTACCATTATCTGGTGCCCGAATTTTCCGCCGACCAGGTGTTCCGCCTGTCCTCGACCAAGCCGGTCGATGAGTATAACGAGGCCCGCGCCCAGGGGATCGAGACCCGGCCGGTGCTGCTGGGACCGGTCAGCTACCTGTTGCTGGGCAAGGCGCGTGGTGGCGATTTCGATCCGCTGACGCTGCTGCCGCGCCTGCTGCCGGTCTATGTCGCCGTGCTGCGCGCCCTGGCCGATGCCGGCGCCGGCTGGGTGCAGATCGACGAGCCCTGTCTGGTGCTGGACCTGAACGACGCGGCGCGTGCCGCCTATGCGCAGGCCTATGCCCAGCTTCATGCGGCGCTGGACGGTACGCGCCTGATGCTGACGACCTATTTCGGCGATCTGGGCGACAATCTGGCGACCGCGCTGGCGCTGCCGGTCGACGGGCTGCATATCGACCTGGTGCGGGCGCCCGGGCAGTTGCAGCCGGTGCTGGATGGGGCGCGGCCCGACCTGGTGCTGTCGCTGGGCGTGATCGACGGGCGGAATGTGTGGCGGGCCGACCTGCATGCGATCCTGGCGAGGATTGCGCCGGCTGTGCGCTCGGGCCGGACGCTCCAGCTTGCGCCGTCCTGCTCGCTGCTGCACAGCCCGCTGGATCTGGACCGCGAGACCGCGCTGGACGAAGACGTGCGCTCCTGGCTGGCCTTTGCGGTGCAGAAGATCGGGGAACTGGCGATTCTGGCCCGGGCGCTGAACACGGGTGTGGAGTCGGTGCGCGGGGAACTGGATGCCGCCGCGGCCGCCGTTGCGTCGCGCCGGACCTCGCCGCGTATCAACAGCCCGGCTGTCCAGGCGCGCGTCGCCGGAGGAAGCGGGCAGGAGGGCCGCCCGACGCCGTTTCCCGCGCGGCAGGCCGCGCAGCGCGCGATGCTGGACCTGCCGCCTTTCCCGACCACGACGATCGGTTCGTTCCCGCAGACGCCGGAAGTGCGTCAGGCGCGTGCGGCGCAGGCCCGGGGCGCGCTGGCCGATGACGCGTATGAGGCCTTCCTGAAGGAGGAGATCGCCGCTGCCGTCCGCTGGCAGGAGGAGGTGGGGCTGGACGTGCTGGTGCATGGCGAGTTCGAACGCAACGACATGGTGCAGTATTTCGGCGAGCATCTGTCGGGCTTCGTGTTCACCAGGCATGGGTGGGTCCAGTCCTATGGTTCGCGCTGCGTGCGGCCGCCGATCATCTATGGCGACGTTGCGCGGCCCGAGCCGATGACCGTCGGGTGGTGGGAATATGCCCAGTCGCTGACGGCGCGGCCGATGAAGGGCATGCTGACGGGACCGGTCACGATCCTGAACTGGTCGTTCGTGCGCGACGACCAGCCGCGCGAGACCACCTGCCGCCAGATCGCCTATGCCATTCGTGACGAGGTGGTGGATCTGGAGCGGGCTGGGGCCGCGATCATCCAGATCGACGAGGCCGCGCTGCGCGAGGGGCTGCCGCTGCGGCGGCGCGACTGGCAGGCCTATCTGGACTGGGCGGTCGCCTGCTTCCGCATCGCCTCGTCCGGCGTGGCCGATGTGACGCAGATCCATACCCATATGTGCTATTCGGAATTCAATGACATCATCGCCGCCATTGCGGCGATGGATGCCGATGTGATTTCGATCGAGACCGCGCGGTCGAAGATGGAACTGCTGGATGCCTTTGTCGGCCATCGCTATCCGGCGGAGATCGGGCCGGGTGTGTATGACATCCATTCGCCGCGGGAACCCTCGGTGGACGAGATGGTGGCGCTGCTGAAGGCCGCAGCCCGGCGGCTGGACGCGCGGCAGATCTGGGTGAATCCGGATTGCGGGCTGAAGACCCGCAAATGGCCCGAGGTCTGGCCGGCGATCGCCAGCATGGTCGCGGCGGCGCGGGCGATGCGCGCGGGTTGAACGGAGCCTGTTGCATCGGGGCACGGAACGAGGTTGGTTGGGCGCTTCGCGCGCGATTCGCTCGCCCATCCCTTCGTTCCGGAGTTTGCCCAACGTGTCGTCCCGCCTGAATCGTGCCCTTGGACCCTGGCAACTGATGTTCACCGGGCTGAGCGCCATGATCGGGTCGGGGTGGCTGTTCGGGGCCGAGCGGGCGGCCTCCACCGCCGGCCCGGCCGCCATCCTGGCCTGGCTGCTGGGGGCCTTCATCGCGCTGGTCATCGCCGCCATGGCGACCGAACTGGGGAGCATGTTTCCGGTGGCGGGCGGCATGGTCCGTTACGCCAACCTGACGCACGGGCCGCTGGTCGGCTTCATGGCCGCCGGGGCGAACTGGCTGTCGATCGTCAGCGTCGTGCCGGTCGAGGCCGAGGCGTCGGTGCAGTATATGAGTTCCTGGCCGTTCTCCTGGGCGCGGGGAATGTATCATGACGGGGTGCTGTCGCCGAGCGGACTGGCGGCTGCCGCCGTGCTGGTGGTGGTCTATTTCCTGCTCAATTTCTGGGGCGTGCGGTTCTTTGCCCGGTTCAATTCCGCCATCACGGTCTTCAAGCTGATCGTGCCGGCGACGACGGCGGTGCTGCTGATGGCCAGCAGCTTCCATGGCGGCAACCTGACCGGTGCGGAGACGGGGGGCTTCATGCCCTATGGCCTGTCCGGCGTGCTGACGGCGGTGGCGACCTCGGGCATCGTCTTCGCCTTCAACGGGTTCCAGAGCCCGCTGAACCTGGCGGGCGAGGCACGCAATCCGGGCCGCAGCATTCCGTTTGCCGTGATCGGGTCGGTGGCGACGGCGACCGTGATCTATCTGCTGCTGCAATGCGCCTATCTGGGGGCGGTGCGGCCGGGTGCGGGGGGATGGGCGGCCCTGTCCTTCTCCTCGCCCTTTGCGCAATTGGCCATTGCCTTCAACCTGAACTGGGTGGCGGTGCTGCTGTATTTCGATGCGTTCCTGGCACCCAGCGGGGCCGGGGCGACGCATCTGGCGTCCAGCACGCGCATGACGCTGGGCATGCAGCGCAACGGCACGCTGCCCGACCTGCTGGGGGCGATCCATCCGGAATATGGGGTGCCGCGTCCGGCGCTGTGGTTCAATCTGGGGGCGGCCTATATCTTCCTGTTCTGCTTTCGCGGCTGGGGTATCTTGGCGGCGGTGATTTCGGTCTGCACCGTGATTTCCTACCTGATGCTGCCGATTTCGGCGCTGGCGCTGCGGGGCACGCTGGCCGATCGGCCGCGTCCGGTGCGGGTGCCGGTGATGCGGGTGACCGGGGCGCTGGCCTTCATGTTCTCGTCGCTGCTGCTGTACTGGGCGCGCTGGCCGCTGAGCGGGGATATCATCCTGCTGATGCTGCTGCTCCTGCCGCTTTATCTGTGGTGCCGTCGCCAGGATAGCTGGGCGCAGCATCGCGCGGCGGCGCGGCATGCCATCTGGTTCATGGCCTATCTGCCGACGATCGCGGCGCTGTCCTATGCCGGCAGCCCGCAATTCGGCGGCCATGGGTGGATTCCCTATGGCTGGGACCTGATCGTGGTGGCGGGGGTCTCGCTGCTGTTCTGCGTGTGGGGGGTGCGCAGCGCCGTGGCCACGCCGGACCTGTTGCTGATGGATGAAGCGGATGACGGGCTGCCGGATATCGGGCACTGAATGCGTGCAGGGCGTCGTTGTGTGCGTGTCCATTGTGGACGCGGCGGCGTATCCGGTCGCCTACCTGCGCATGGATGGGCGCGCGCCCGGCTGCATCGACGTGTGCAACAGGAAGGCCAGGACCGCCGCGCTGTTCCATATGGACAGCGCGGATTTCGTCCTGGCTGCCGTTTCGTAAAATAGACCAGAATCCTGGACTGATCCGATGTCGACAGAGATGATTCCGGATGGGCACGGTGTTGCCCGTATCCCGCCGCCGCATGGAACGACCCTGGCCTTCCTGACGCTGACATTCGGCACATTCGTTGTCGGGACAGGCGAGTTTGCGATCATGGGGATGCTGCCCCAGTTCGCCTCGTCGCTCCATGTGTCGGAATCCCAGGCCGGCTATGCCATTACGGCCTATGCGCTGGGGGTGGTGGTCGGCGCGCCGCTCTTCACCATTCTCGGTGCCCGCCTGTCACGCCGGGAGCTTCTGCTGGCGCTGTTTGCCTTTTTCTGCGGCGGGAATTTTCTGTGCATCCTGATGCCGACCCCGCTGCTGGTCGATGGCGCACGCTTTATCGCCGGCTTGCCGCATGGCGCGTTGTTCGGGATTTCGGCGCTGATCGGCGCCTCGATGGTCGATCGCTCGCGGCGGGGCTGGGCGGTTGGCCGGGTGCTGTCGGGCATTGCGATCGCCACGCTGATCGGCGCGCCGTTCTCGACCTTCGCCGCCGATCATCTTGGCTGGCGGGTGGCCTATGCCGTGATCGGGCTGGCCGGTGCCGTGACCCTGCTGGGGGTGTGGCGGTATATTCCGGCGGACAAGCCCGATCGTGCCGTGACGCCGCTGGGGGAATTGCAGGGGCTGGCCAATGCGCAGGTGCTGCTGACGCTGCTGACGGCGGCCATCGGCTTTGGCGGCATGTTCACGCTCTACACCTTCCTGACCAGCATCCTGCATAATGTGACGCAGGTCCCGGAATGGATGGTCATGGTCTATATGGTGGTCTGGGGCGCGGGCATGCTGGCGGGTGCGAATGTCGGGGCCTGGATTGTCGACCGCAACCTGAATGCGGCCGTGCTGGTCGCGCTGGTCGGCAGTATCGCGACCATGCTGGTCCTGCCGTTCGTCCTGCACAGCCGCATCGGCCTGATGGCCGATGTCTTTCTGGTGCCGACCTTCTTCAATGCGCTGGGGCCGGCATTGCAGACGCGGTTGATGGATTTTGCCGGCAACGCGCAGACCCTGGCCGCCTCGCTCAACCATTCCGCGTTCAATATCGCGAACGCGCTCGGCGCGGTGCTGGGCAGCGTGCTGCTGGCCCGCCAATTCGGCTATGGCGCGCTTGGCATGGGGGGAGCCCTGCTGTCGGTGGGCGGGCTGCTGGTTTATCTGGTGGCGCTGTTTGCCCTGAGGGTGCGGAACGCCCAGTCCACGTAAGGACTGGCGCGCGGCCTTTATCCGAGGGCGGCCGCCATCTCCGCCAGTCTGGCGACCGTGTTCATGTTGCGTGCGGTTCCGGTCTTTTCGCTGGGGATGCGCAGGCGGGTTGTTGCCATGCCGTTGGGGTAGAAGACGAACAATGCGCGTGGTCCCAGGTGGATCTGTTCGTCTTTCATGCCCGTGACACCCTCCATGGGATCGGCCGGCAGGGGGGTGTCGACGAACAGGGCCATGACGCGATTGCCCGGCATGGCGCGGAACGGGTTGCGTGCCACGATAGCCGCGATCTCGGACGCGGTTCGGACGATTACGCCCACGCGCTTGCCGCAATAATCCTGTAGCCGGTCCTCGAGTGCTGTCCGCACATGTTCTTCGGGCCCGTCGCTGTGGAAGACGACGTTGCCGCTGGCGATATAGGTTTGCACGCGTGCGAGCCCGGCCGCCGTACAGAGTTCGGCCAGGGTGGTCATCGGCAGTTTTCCGGTGCCGCCGACATTGACCGCCCGCAGCAGGGCAATATAGGCCGTCATTGGTTTCCCCTCGTCAGGACCGGGCTATCCGGCGCAGCCATGCGGCGGCGGCCAGTGCCGCGCCCAGCAGCAGGAGCGTGAAGCTGGCGACCCCGTTCCACCCCAGGCCGGACCACCACCAGCCGCCGACCGACCCGGCGATGCTGGAGCCCAGATAATAGGCCAGCAGATAGAGCGAGGTCGCATGCCCGCGGTCGGTGCGCGCCAGGCGGCCCACCCAGCCGCTGGCGATGGCGTGGGCGGTGAAGAAGCCGATCGTGAGGCACACGATGCCGAGGAAGATGACCGGCAGGGCGTGCGCCAGGGTCAGCACGATGCCGGCGGCCATGATGAGGATGCCGGCCGTGAGCACGCGCCCGCGGCCCATGCGGTCGGACAGCGCGCCCGCGACCGACGAGGACGCGATGCCGAACACATAGACCGAAAAGATCAGGCCCAGCCTGGTCTGGTCCAGATTGTAGGGTGGGGCCATCAGCCGGTAGCCGGCATAATTGAAGATGGTGACGAACGTGCCCATCACCGTGAAGCCGATGGCGTACAGTGCCGGCAGCGCCGGGTCCCGCAGGTGACGTGTCCAGGCCTCGGCATGGTGGCGGGCGCTCAGCCCCGGCCGGGGGGCGAAATTGCGCGAGGGCGGCAGCAGCGCCAGGAAGCCGAGTGCGGCGAGCAGTCCGGCCACGCCGATGATGGCCATGGCGGCGCGCCAGGACAGCGCGTCGGTCAGGATGCCGGTGCCGACCCGGCCGATCATGCCGCCAAAGGCGGTGCCGGCGACATACAGGCCCATGGCCAGGCCCAGTTCGCCGGGATGGATCTCCTCGGCCAGGTAGGTCATTGCCACTGCCGGCACGCCGCCCAGCACGAAGCCCTCGGCCATGCGGGCCGCCAGCAGGGCCGGCCAGACCGGTGCGCAGGCGGCGACGATGTTCAGCAGCGCCGACAGGATCATGGACAGGGTCATGATCTCGCGCCGGCCGATGCGCTCGGACAGGGCGGCGGCCAGCAGGATGGCGATGGCGAGCGCGCTGGTGGAGAGCGAGAGGGCGAGCGAACTGCTGGCGGCGCCGATGGCGAACTGGCTGGAGAAGGCCGGCAGCAGCGGCTGCACGCAATAGAGCAGCGAGAAGGTGGCGAAACCCGCCAGGAACAGGGCCAGTCCGGCGCGCCGATAGGCCGGGCTGGCGCGGGTGATGAACGTGCCGGCATCCGTCGGAGCAAGGGGCATGGGGGCGTCCGATCGAGGGGTCAGAACATGGTCGTCGGAGGCTGTTTGAAAAATGGCGGTGCTGGCAAGCCCTGTGCGCGTTTTTCGGGGCTGGGGGCAGCCGGATGGCTAGGCTGGTCTCGGCAGTCCCCCGAAAACGGGGACTGCCGGGCGGCGTCAATTTCGCGCGAGCCGCCGATGGTGGGGTAGCCGGGCCTGCTTTGGATTCAGCCGATGACTGCCATACGGCCGACATCGACCAGCCCGTGATCGGTGATTTTCAGGTGCGGCACCACCGGCAGGGGCAGGAAGGCCAGTTGCAGGAACGGTTCTTCCAGCGTCACGCCCATGTCCCGCGTTGCGGCGCGCAGGATTTCCAGTTGCGCGCGTACGGTCTCGAAGGGGGCGTCGCTCATCAGGCCGGCGATCGGCAGGGGCAGTTCGGCGCGGATTGCGCGGTTCTCGACGATCACGAAGCCGCCGCCGATTTCGGCCAGGCGGTTGACCGCCATTGCCATGTCCGCATCATCGACGCCGACGACGCAGATATTGTGCGCGTCATGCCCGACCGAGGACGCCAGTGCCCCGCCGCGCAGCCCGAAGCCGCGCACGAAGCCACGGCCGATATTGCCGTTCAGCCCATGCCGCGCCACGACCGCGACCTTGGCGATGTCGCGGGGGATGTCGGGGAGGGTCTGGCCGTTGGCCTCTGGCAGGTCGAGGGTCAGGAACTCGGTGATGATCTGGCCGGGGATGATGCCCATGACCGGGCGGCCGGTGCCGCTGCCGGGCACCGTGAAATCATCCGCTGTTGCCGGCCGGTTCAGGATGACGCTGTTGCGCCCGGGCGCGGCGATGGGCTGGCGCTGGTCCAGCGCCGGTGCGATCGGCCGGCCGCCGGCCAGCACGTCCGAGACCGTGCAGCGGTCCAGATCGTCGAGGAAGACGATGTCGGCGCGTTTGCCCGGTGCCAGCATGCCGCGATCGGTCAGCCCGAAGGCGCGCGCCGCCGTCAGGCTGGCGGCGCGGTAGGCGGCCAATGGAGGCACGCCGCGCGCGATGGCGCTGCGGATCAGGAAGTCGATATGGCCTTCATGCGCGATTTCCAGCGGGTTGCGGTCGTCGGTGCAGAAGGCGAGGAACGGCGAGGTTTCGACCGTCAGCAGCGGGGCCAGCGCCGCCAGGTCCTTGCAGACCGAGCCTTCGCGGATCAGCACCGTCATGCCCTTGCGGATCTTCTCCAGGGCCTCGTCGGCGCGGGTGGCCTCGTGATCGGTCGAGATGCCGCCCGACAGGTAGCCGTTCAGCTTCCTGCCGCGCATCAGCGGTGCGTGGCCGTCGATATGGCGGCCGGCGAAGGCGGCCAGCTTGTCCATGCAGTCGGGCGCGCCGGACAGCACGCCGGGCATGTTCATGAATTCCGCCAGGCCGATGACCTTGGGGTGGTTCATCAGTGGCGTCAGGTCGTCCGCCATCAGGACGGCGCCCGAGGTTTCGACCGGCGAGGAGGGGACGCAGCTCGACAGATTGACCCGCAGGTCCATCACCATGCGGCTGGCGGCGTCGAGGAAATAGCGCAGTGCGGGGACGCCCAGCACGTTTGCCATTTCGTGCGGATCGCAGATCGCGGTCGTGACGCCGTGCGGGAGCACGCAGCGTTCGAATTCGAAGGGCGTGACCAGCGAGGATTCGACATGCAGATGGGTGTCGATGAAGCCGGGGACGACGATGCGGCCGCGCCCGTCGAGCACATTGGGGCCGTCGTACCGGTCCAGCGTGCCGACGATGGTGTCGCCGCAGAGCGCGATGTCGGTGTCGATCAGCGCGCCGGTCACCAGATCGAACAGCCGGACGTCGCGGACGACCAGATCCGGTGGTTCCTGGCCGCTGCCCTGGCGAATGCGACGGGCGATCAGGTCGGGAGAGATGCTTGCCATGTCGTTCTTAAGCACGGACAGGCGAGGTCGTCCATTATATCCGTGTGGCATCCCGCCCGGCGAGCGGAAGGGCGGGGGCGGGTGACGGGCGCGGGGTCGTGACGTCGGGCATGGCCCATAATGCGGCGCCGCCCGCCAGGGCGGTGCCGATCACATACAGGGCCGGGGCGCGCGGATCATGCCCCACCAACGCCGAGACGCAGGCCGGCGTCAGGCCGCCGAAGACCGCGTAGGAGAGGTTGTAGGAGAAGGAGAGGCCGGAAAAGCGGATTGCCGGGGGGAAGGCCCGCACCATCGCGATCGGCACCAGGCTGACATAGCCGGCGCCGATCCCGGCCAGGGCGGCCAGTGCCGGGAACCATGACGGATGGGCCGGGGCCACCGCGTACAGCCCCCAGGCGCCGGCGATCAGCAGGGCGATGACTGGCGGGATGACGCCGCGCAGGCCCCAGCGGTCGGTCGCCGCCCCGATCGTCACCGCGGCGATGGTGATGCTCAGCGTGGCGATCAGGCTGGCCTGCATGGTGCTGGTGGCGGAAAATCCGTGCAGGCTTTGCAGCAGGGCGGGCATCATCAGCAGCAGGACGACGATGGCGGCGGTCAGCGTCCAGGTGCCGATCACCGACAGAATGATGGCGCGGCGGCTGGCGCGCAGCACGGCCAGCAGCGGGGCCTGCCGCGCCAGCGCGTCGCTGGCCTGCATTTCGGCGAAGACCGGAGTTTCGTGCAGCCAGCGGCGCAGGCGCATGGCGATCAGCCCGAACACGCCGCCCAGGATGAACGGCAGCCGCCACCCCCAATCCGCGATCGCTGTGGGGGAGAGGGCCGCATTCAGCCCCAGTGCGACCAGCGAGCCGATCAGCATGCCGGCCGTCAGCCCGCCGGTCAGCAGGCCGCAGGCCAGGCCGGTATGCCGGGCGTTGGCATGTTCCGCGACGAAGACCCAGCCGCCCGGTGCCTCGCCGCCGATGGCGGCCCCCTGGGCCATGCGCAGCAGCAGCAGCGCCAGCGGTGCGCCGACCCCGAGCATGTCGAAACCGGGCAGCAGGCCCATCAGCAGCGTGGGGGCGGCCATCAGCAGCACGCTGAAGGCGAACATTTTCTTGCGCCCGTGCAGGTCGCCGAAATGGGCCATGATCACGCCGCCCAGCGGGCGGGCCAGGTAGCCGGCCCCGAACAGGCCGAAGGTCTCGGTCTGGCGCAGCCAGTCGGGCTGGCTGGCGGGGAAGAAATGCTGGGCGATGATCTTCGCGAAATAGGCGAAGATGACGAAATCATAGAATTCCAGTGCTCCGCCCAGCGCGGCAAGTGCGAGCGTGCGCAGGTCCTTCCATGTCAGGCTGGTCGTGCGGGACGGGGCAGGGGATACGGGCATGACGGGACTTGGTTCGCTGGGGCATTGATGGGGCGGGCAGACGGCCCGCGTTCCATATGCTTTGTCAAGAGCCGCGTCTGCGCATCATTTGGAAAAGAATGTCTTGCGTTTGGGTCATATAGACCTCGAAACTGGGGTTCGGCCCGCCAAAAAGGCGGCCGGTGCAAGCATAAAAAAACAAGAACGCGAGTGCATCCCAATGGTCGATACAGGCCTGACCCGTTCCGAGGAACGGTTCATTCGCTGGTCTTTCGGGACCTATTCCGGCAGCAATCCCTCGCTGTCGGAGGGCATCATCCTGCCGACATGGAAAAGCGGGCCGCAGGTGGGCCAGCCGCGCATTCCGGCGTCGATCCGCGATCTGATCGCGCGCGGCCTGTTGCGGGTGGCAGCCGGCGAGGAGCCGCCGCGCGCCTATTTCACGTCCACCGGCATCGACGCGGTCAGGCGCATGTTCATCAAGCCCCGCTTCGATACGCAGCGCTATGTGCATCTCTGGCGCGAGGTCGAACACCGACCGGCGTGCGAGTAGCCCGCGACCCGGACCGCTCACTGGATTTATCCACAGAAATGGGGACAATCCTGTGGGCGAAGCCGGGGAAGACGGTCGGACGAATCGGATTCCGGCAGGCTGGCGCACGCAACGTCGCGACCCGTTCCGGAGGAGGCAGCCGCATGGTGCCGGTCGATCACATCCCGATCGCATTCTCGGCCGGTGTGCCGGAGGATCGGTGGCCCGACGTGCGGGCGGCCCCGCATTTCCGCCGCTGGCTGGAGCAGGCCACCGCGCGCTTCGACCTGCGCCGCGTCGTGGTGCGGGATGTGGTCTTTTTCGGGGCGCGGGTGGGGTTTATCCTGGTCGATGCCGATGCGTGGCATGACGGGCGGAAAGTGCCGGGTGCCGCGCTGTTGCGTGGGGACTCGGTCTCGGTCCTGGTGGTGCTGCATTGCCCCGGCCACGCGGCGCGGACCATCCTGACCCGCGAGCCGCGCCTGCCCGTGGCCTGTCCCGACCTGCTGGCGCTGCCGGCCGGGATGCTGGAGGGCGGGAGGCTGGTCAGCACCGCTTTGCGCGAACTGGCCGAGGAAGTCGGTACCGACCTGGCCGTATCCGCCGACCAGATGGTGGAGCTGACGACGGTATGGCTGTCGCCCGGCGGCTGCGACGAAGCGATCACGCTCTATGCCGTGGACCTGGAGATCGACGAGGCGGCGATGCGGGCGCTGGACGGACGGCGGACCGGAAATGCGGCCGAGCATGAATCGATCCGGCTGCATGTGGTCGATCTGGATGCCATTCCGCGCATCGGGCGTAGCGATGCCAAGACGCTGCTGTCTTATCATCTCTATCGGGCTCGGGATGCGCGCAGGGGCGTGGCGACGCAATGCTGACGCGTTTCCTGACCGATCTTGCCGACCAGGATGTCCTTCTTCCGGTCGAGGCGCTGGTGTTCGTCGCCCTTCTGTCGCTGCGTCTCTGGCGCCGGGCATGGGCCTGGGCGGTGGTGATGGCCGGCGGGGCGGCGCTGACCCTGGTCCTGAAACTGGGATTGGAGGCCTGCGGCCCGGCACCGGACCGGATGCTGTACAGTCCCAGCGGGCACACGATGGCCGGCACGATGGTCTATGGCTGTCTTCTGGCCATGCTGCGGGTCCGGACGTCGATCGTGGTCGGGGCGGCCGTCGTGATCGCCTGCGTGCTGGGATGGTCGCGGGTTGCGCTCGGCGTCCATACAATCACCGAGGTGCTGCTGGGCGGTGGGTTGGGTGTGGGGATGGTCTGTCTGTTCCGCCGCCTTGCCGGGCCGCCGTCCGCCATCCCCGTGCAGGCGGTCCGCGGCGTGGTCGTGGCGACGATTGCGGTTATCGCGATCTGCCACGGACACCGTTCGACAATCGAGATTGCCATCCAGGATTTTTCGCGTTTCGATCTTGGGCCGCTTCTGTGCCGTGCGGACGGTCATGTTGCCGTCGCGGAGCGCGAAGAGGGAGGCTGGATTTTCCCAGGTCGGGAATTTCACTGATTTTTCATGGTCTGTCGGGAAGCGCGTTCCGCTTCCCGCCGGCCTTTCAGAGGCGACCTTCAAGACCATCCAGAAGGGGCCGCAATGTTTCGTCATCGGGGCGCCAGCGCCCCACGGCATTGCGATAGAGCGGTTTGCGGACCTGTGCCGCGCTCGATGTCTTTACCAGGCGTCGGGTTTCGTGAAAGCGCAGGCAGGCATCGTTCCATGGCAGGCCGCAATGGGCGATGATACGGCGTGCGCTGGCCTCGAAATCCGCGACGACGTCCTCGTAGCGGACGTCCAGTATCGCGCCGGGCGGCAGGACCTGCCGCCAATGCGCCATCTGTTCCTGATATTGGCGGTGATAGCGGCCGAGTTCGCCCAGATCGAACGTGAAATCCAGATTGTCGAAGGCTATCGAGAAACAGGACAGGCACGTATCGATCGGATCGCGAAATGTGTGGATGATGCGCGCATTGGGCCATAATTGCCGAATGATTCCGATATGGAAGAAATTATCCAGCATCTTGTTCGTAATGCGGGCGGGGGGACGGGCGCCCGTCCAGTCGGCCGCCAGCCCGTCCAGCCGATGCAGATAGTCCTCGGCGATGGCGCGTCGGTCCTGCTCGCTGAGGCAGGCCAGGGAGGTACCCAGCGCCCAGGCCGGAAAGCGTCTGGCCGCGTCCTGCAGCGTGTCGGCCAATGTGCTGACCTCACCGGCACCATAAACGTCGGGATGGCTCGCCAGTATCTGTTCGACCAGTGTCGATCCCGATCGCGGCATGCCGACGATGAAGACCGGGCGGGAGGAGGGGTGCCCGGTTCCGGCGGTCGCTGCCATGGCTTCGGGCGTAAAGCATGCGCGTATTGCCTTTGCGGCCGTGGCAATCCGTTTTTCGTCATAGGGAACGGCGCGGCGCCGGATGGCGTTTGCCTTCAGAAGATGGTCGAACGACGCACGATGTTGGCCGATATCGGCCAGAGCCTTGCCGAGCGCGAAATGAAGGCTCGTTCTCCTGGTCTCGTCGAATGAGGCTTCACGCTCGACAAGCGCCAGCATGGCCGGCAGGACGGGGTCGCCGGGCGTCAGCTTCGTCAGGCGTGTCAGGCCCAGATAATAATTCGGTTCATCCGGTGCCAGGGCGATTGCCTGGCGCATGTGAGCGTGCGCGGCATCGATCCGTCCGAGTTCCTGAAGGATCTGGGCCAGAACGGCATGAACCGGCGCTTCGTCGGGCCGCAACGTGCAGGCCATTTCCAGATGGTACAGCGCCTCGACATGGCGCCCGGCTTTCCGTAGCAGCGTTCCTGTTCCGGCATGGACGGCGTACAGGCTCGGGTCCTGTGCCAGAACGGAGCGATAGCAGGCGATCGCGTCCTCGATCCGATCGAGTTCGACCAGGACCTGGACCAGGTTGCGTGCCGTCTCCGCGCAGGCCGGCTTGTCCGCCAATGCCGCCCGGAACCGTTCGGCCGCTTCTTCGCGCTGTTCGATCGCAAGTAATGCGCGGTAATGCTGGATATTATTCTGGTAGCCAGCGCGCGCGGCCAGGGCCTGATTCGATCGTGTGAGCATGCCAGGGAGCCCGTAGCGCAGGTCGCCAGATGCGGTATCGCCAGGGCCGGGCTGAATATCCTTGTTGGTTTCCCGCATCTTGCCAGCATAGTTGTTTAAGCGGGTATCTCTGTCAATCAAGGCGTCCCCGGCCTGGTGCGCGCCGAAGGCGTGTTGTGTCGCGTCGGCCGGTACGGCATGAGGGGCGCTTGAAACGATCCCCCTGAATGTCGGCAGGTCCTTAAGAATATGACGGAACATACACCCATCGGTCTCGGTCATGAGGCGGCGCCCGTCAGGGCGCTGACCCATTCGGGCAATTTTCATGCTGACGAGACGCTGGGTTACGTCATCCTTCATTATGCGCTTGCGCCGCGGGGCGACCTGCGGGCGCGGGTTCTGGGCGCGCAGCCGGATGACCGGCTGACATTCGTGCGCTCGCGCGTGCCGGGGCAGATCCAGGCCGCGGATATCGTGTTCGATGTCGGTGGCGTGTACGATCCGGCCGCGGGGCGGTACGACCACCACATGAAGAAGAAGCCGCTGCGCGAGGATGGCACGCCGTACAGCGCGGCGGGGCTGCTGTGGAAGGATTACGGCCTGGCGGCGATCCGCAACATCCTGGATGAGCCCGTGGAGGAGGGGATGGAAGCCGCCATCTGGCAGGCCGTCGACAAGGCGCTGATCATCCCCGTCGACCAGGACGATAATGGCGTGGCGAAGATGGGCCGACTGTCGCTGGCGGAAATCGTGTCGACCTGCGGCGCGCCGTGGGACACCGCCGAGCGTTATGGCGTTGAAGAGGCCGGAAAGCGCGAGATGTCGGCCTTCGCGGACGCGGCTGCGATCGTCGGCCGGTACCTGGTCGGCGTCGTCGATCGGGCGCGGGCCAGCCTGAAGGCCACGGATCGCGTGCTGGGGGCCTACGAGCAGGCCGAAGACAAGCGCATTCTGGTGCTGGAGACCGGCATGCCGGCCGAGAAGGTGATCTTCGAGCGTGATCTGCCGGTCGTCTATGTCGTCTCGCCGGCCGGTGGGGGGCAGTGGAACGTCAAGGCCGTGCCGCCGGCGCGCGGTGAGTTCGGGCAGCGCGTGCCGCTGCCGGAGGCCTGGGGCGGGCTGGAAGGCCGGGCGCTGGCCGAGGTCTCGGGGATTGCCGACACGGTCTTCGCCCACCCGGCACGCTTTATCTGCGGTGCGGCCAGTCGCGAGGGGGCGCTGGCCATGGCCCGTCGGGCGCTGGAAATCGCGGCCTCCTGAGAGGGGCTGACCGGCTCCCCGGTCACGCCTGTGCCGATCCGCATGCCATGGCCCTTGTCCGGGGGGATGGAGACGGCCCATGATCCTTCCGCGATCAGCGGAGGGAACGAAGGTGGCGGATCATCAGCCGATCATGCTTTTGACCGGTGCCAGCCGGGGGATCGGCCATGCGACGGTCAAGCTGTTCCAGGAACGGGGGTGGCGCATCCTGACCGTATCCCGGCAGCCATTCGACCCGGCCTGCGCATGGCCTGCCGCGCGCATGAGCCATATTACCGCCGACCTGAGCGACCTGTCGGGCATCGCGCGGCTGGCGGAGGATGTGCGGGCCCGCCTGCCGGACGGCCGGCTGCATGCGCTGGTCAATAATGCCGGCATTTCGCCCAAGGGACCGGATGGGGGGCGGCTGGGCGTGCTGGACAGCGACCTGTCGGTGTGGAGCAGCGTGCTGAATGTCAATCTGGTCTCGATCGCGCTGCTGGTGCGGGCGCTGGCGCCGGAACTGGAGGCCGCTGCCGGATCGGTCGTCAATGTGACCTCGATCGTGGGATCGCGCGTTCATCCCTTTGCCGGCGCGGCCTATGCGGTGTCCAAGGCGGGACTGGCGGCGCTGACCCGGGAAATGGCGCATGAACTGGGGCAGCGGAACGTACGGGTGAACGCGATCGCGCCCGGCGAGATCTCGACCGCGATCCTGTCGCCGGGGACGGACCAGCTTGTGGCATCGGACGTGCCGATGAAACGGCTGGGGGCGCCGCGCGAGGTTGCCGAGACGATCTATTTCCTGTGTTCCTCGGCTTCGTCCTACATCAACGGGGCCGAGATACACATCAATGGCGGCCAGCATGTCTGAAAACCTGATGGCAGGGACGGATGAGGTGCCGGCCGGCCTGGAGGGGGCTTTTGCCCAGTTCTGCCGTGCCCGCCCTGACGTCGGCGTGGAGCAGGCGCGCGATATCGCGCGGAGCGTCTATGGCATGGAGGTGTCCGCGACGGCCCTGCCGGGGGAGCGCGATGCCAATTTCCTGCTGTGCGACGGGAGTGGCTGCCGGACGGTGCTGAAAATCATGAACGCGAGCGAGACGGTCGAGGATGCGGCGTTCGTCTCGCGCGTCATGGAGCGTCTGGCCGGAGCGGTGACCGAGATCGGACTGGCCGGGATCGTCCCTGCCCTGGGCGGGGATGGCATCGCCGTCCTGACGATGCCGGGCGCGGAAGGGTTGATGGCGCGTATGGTCGGATGGGTGGATGGTGTGCCGATGGGCGGGCGTGCCGGCTCGCTCCGTCTGGCGCATGGTACGGGGCGGTCGGTCGGGCTGATGGCGCGGGCGTTGCAGGGCATGGCCCCGCCCGGGCAGGCGCGGGCCGTCCTGTGGGATTCGCTTCAGGTGGATGCTCTGGGCGGATTGCTGCTCCATGTGCCGCAGCCGGCGCGCCGGCGGGCGATGGCGGGGTTTCTCGACATGTTTCGGGGGCGGGTGCGCCCGCTGGTGGATGCGTTGCCCCGGCAGCCGATCCATAATGACCTGAACGGATCGAACCTGCTGGTGGCCGGTGACGATGCCGAGCGGGTGGTGGGAATTGTCGATTTCGGCGATGCGGTGTTCGCCCCGCGCATCAATGACCTGGCGGTTGCCGCATCGTACCAGTTGGGGAGCGGTCACGATCCGTTGGCCGGAGTGACGGCGATGCTGGCGGGGTTTGCGACGGTGGTGGTGCCGGAGCCGGCGGAAATCGACTTGCTGTTCGATCTGGTCGTGGCGCGGCTGGCCCTGCGCGTATTGCTGACCGAATGGCGCAGCGTGCTGTTTCCCGACAATCGCGATTATATCCGCCGCAACAGCGTGCAGGCGGAACAGGCGCTGGACTGGGCGTTGGCCCTGCCGCCGGGGCGGGGGCGGGCCGCCATCCGCGAGGCGTGGGCCGGACGGTAGGTTGCCGGCGGGGTGTCCGGTGCAGGCTCTTTGACCGGCGGGGGCGGATGCTGCAAGCTCCCGCTCCAATGCGTCCCAGTTGTTGGAGGGCCCCCTGACATGTCGTCTTATCCGGATACCTTGCTGTTTATCGACGGTCAGTGGACCGCGGCGCGGGACGGGCGGTTTCTCGATGTCGTCAATCCCGCGACCGAGCAGGTGATCGGGCGCGTGGCCCATGCCGGGCAGCCCGACCTGGCTGCCGCCGTGGCGGCTGCCGAACGCGGTTTCGCACTCTGGAGCCGCATGTCGGTGTTCGATCGCTATCGGATCATGCGTCAGGCGGCGACGCTGCTGCGGGGGCGCGTCGACGAGATCGCGCCGATCCTGACCCAGGAACAGGGCAAGCCGCTGGCCGAGGCGCGGACGGAATTGCTGGGGGCCGCGGATACGATCGACTGGCTGGCCGAGGAAGGGCGCCGGGCCTATGGGCGGCTGATCCCGTCGCGGGCGGTGGGGGTGAGCCAGGCGGTGATCCGCAGCCCGGTCGGGCCGGTGGCGGCGTTCTCGCCCTGGAATTTCCCGGTCAACCAGGTGGTGCGCAAGGTCGGCGCGGCGCTGGCGACCGGCTGTTCGATCATCGTCAAGGCTGCCGAGGAAACGCCGGCCTCGCCGGCCGCGCTGATCCGGGCCTTTGCCGATGCCGGGGTGCCGGCGGGGGTGATCGGGCTGGTCTATGGCACGCCGTCGGAGATCTCGGAGACGCTGATCGCCCATCCGGCGATCCGCAAGGTGACGTTCACGGGTTCGACCGTCGTGGGCAAGATGCTGGCCGCGCTGGCGGGGTCGCACATGAAACGCGCGACGATGGAACTGGGTGGCCATGGGCCGGCCATTATCTGCGCCGATGCCGATATCGATCATGCGGCGGCGACGCTGGCGGCGGCGAAGTTCCGCAATGCGGGGCAGGTCTGCGTCTCGCCCACCCGTTTTCTGGTGGAACGGCCGGTCTTCGGGCGGTTCGTGGAGCGGTTCGCGGCCGTGGCCGGGGAGATTCGGGTGGGCGACGGGTTGCAGCCCGACACCAAAATGGGTCCGCTGGCCAATGTCCGGCGGGTGGATGCGATGGAAAGCCTGATCGGCGATGCGACGGCCAAGGGGGCGAAGATCGTGACCGGCGGGCAGCGGATCGGCAATGCCGGCTATTTCTTCGCGCCGACGGTGCTGACCGAACTGAGCACCGACATGCGCATCATGAACGAGGAGCCGTTCGGCCCGGTGGCGCTGATGAACCCGTTCGATACGCTGGACGAGGCGCTGGCCGAGGCCAATCGCCTGCCATACGGGCTGGCGGCCTATGCCTTTACCGGCGCGGCCCCCACGGCGGCCCGCCTGCGCGACGAGGTGCGGGCCGGGATGCTGACGGTCAATCATCTGGGGCTGGCGCTGCCGGAAGTGCCGTTCGGCGGGATTGGCGATTCCGGCTATGGTTCGGAAGGCGGCAGCGAGGCGCTGGATGCCTATCTGGACACCCGCTTCGTGACGATCCGCGACTATGCTGTCTGACGCTGCCGGGTCTGGCGCTGCTGGTCTGGCGGCGCTGTGGGCGGCGCGTTACCGCGTGGGAATGGCGCCGGGTGGGCTGCCGGACGAGGCGATGCTCCGCCACCTGATGGCGCATCGCTCGGTGCGGGCCTATCGGCCCGATCCGGTTCCGCAGAGCGTGCTGAATGGGGCGGTGGCGGCTGCCCAGTCGGCTTCGACCTCATCGAACCTCCAGGTATGGAGCGTGGTGGCGGTCGAGGATGCCGCGCGGCGCGGGCGGCTGGCGGACCTGGCGGGTGGGCAGGCGCATATTCGGCAGGCCCCGCTGTTTCTGGCGTGGCTGGTCGACCTGTCGCGGCTGGCGCGGATGGGTGAAGCCCGGGCCCATGCCACCGACGGGCTGGATTATCTGGAAACCTTCCTTGTCGGCGTCGTCGATGCGACGCTGGCGGCGCAGAATGCCGCCGCCTTTCTGGAGGCCCAGGGGCTGGGGATCGTCTATATCGGGGGGCTGCGCAACCATCCCGAACAGGTGGCGCGCGAGCTGGGGCTGCCGGATCGCTGCATGGCGGTCTTTGGCATGTGCGTCGGCCATCCGGACCCGGACCGGCCCGCCGCGATCAAGCCGCGCCTGCCGCAATCGGTCGTGCTGCATCGCGAACGCTACGATTGCGCAGGCGAGGAGGAGGCGATCGGCCGGTATGATGGGGCTGACGAGGCCTTTCAGCGCGAGCAGGGGCTGGCGCCCCGTGCGTGGTCGGACGTCATGCTGCGCCGCGTGGCCGGCCCGCAATCGCTGAGCGGACGCGACCGGCTGCGTGAGGCGCTGGATGCGCTGGGATTTGCGCTGCGATAGAGGGTCCGGCTGGACCTGATGGGGTGACACGTATGCAACGCCGCGCTTTTCTTCAATCCGCTCCGGCCCTGTTCATCTCTCCGGCGTCCGCGCGGACGCCGGCGCCCGGTCCAATTGCCGATTACGAGCAGGCGACGGGCGGCCGGGTTGGCGTTTTTGCCGAAAATGTCTCCAACGGAAAGACATTTGGCTGGCGGCAGAGCGAACGGTTCGTCATGTGCAGCACGTTCAAGGCGTCGCTGGCTGCGTGCGTGCTGGCGCGTGCCGACCAGGGCAAGGCGGATCTGGATGAGGTCATCGCCTTTACGGCCGCGGACATGGGGACGATGTATGCCCCGGTCGCGAAGGCGAATCTGGGCCGGGGGACCCTGTCGGTGCGCGAGATGTGCGCCGGGGCGGTCGAATTCAGCGACAATGTCTGCGCCAACAAGCTGCTGGCGCGTGTTGGCGGCCCGGCTGCGTTGACGCGTTTCTGGCGGGCGATCGGCGACGACGTGACGCGCCTTGACGATATCGAGCCCTATCTCAACCGCACCCCGCTGGGGGGTGTGCGCAACACGACGACACCCCTGGCGATGGCCGGGATCGCGCGGCGGCTCGTCCTGGGCGACGTGCTGTCGGACGGGTCGCGCGCCATGCTGAAGAGCTGGCTGGTCAATTGCCAGACCGGAAAGAACCGGCTGCGCGCGGGCCTGCCCGGCAATTGGGTCGTGGGGGACAAGACGGGGAATAACGGCAGGGATATTGCCGGCGATATCGCCATCGGGTGGCCCGGAACGGGCGGGCCGGTGATCGTGGTCGTCTATACGCGCGGCGGTTCTCCGACCGATGCGCAGTTCGCCACCGTCTTTGCCGAGATTGGCCGGCATGTGGCGGCGAGCCTGTCGTAAGCGCGCGCGGACCTGATGCGTGGGGCGCGGACTTGACGCGCCGCGTGATCTGGGGACTCTGGCCGGTCTGGGCGTGCCGTGGGGCGCGTGCCTGTTGCGTCGTGCATGCGGCACGGAGCATTTCGTCGTGAGAGAGCAGGATCATGGATAGCGCCGATCAATTCCGTTTCACGCATATTCCGCACCCCGCGCCGGTATCGGTCGCACAGCGTGCGGAACTGCTGGCCAATCCGGGGTTCGGTCGCGTCTTTACCGACCACATGGCGGTGATCCGCTACAAGGAAGGGCAGGGCTGGCATAATCCGACGATCGAGGCGCGGGCTCCGATCGCGCTCGATCCCGCCGCGGCGGTGCTGCATTACGCGCAGGAGATCTTCGAGGGCATGAAGGCCTATCGCGCCGCCGATGGCGGCGTGGTGATGTTCCGTCCCGATGCCAATGCCCGTCGCTTCCACCAGTCGGCCGAGCGGATGGCCATGGCGCCGCTGCCCGACGCACTGTTCCTGGAGGCGGTGCGCGAACTGGTGAAGGTCGATCGCGACTGGATTCCGTCGGGGGAGAGCGCCAGCCTGTATCTGCGCCCCTTCATGATCGCGAACGAGGCCTTTCTGGGCGTGAAGCCCTCGGCGGAATATCTGTTCATCGTCATCGCCTCGCCCGTTGGCGCGTATTTCAGCGGCGGTGCGGTGTCGGTGTGGGTGTCCGAGGATTATACGCGCGCGGCCCCCGGCGGCACGGGGGCGGCCAAGTGCGGCGGCAATTATGCCGCCAGCCTGCTGGCCCAGCGCGAGGCGAAGGCGCAGAACTGCGACCAGGTGCTGTTCCTGGATGCCGCCGAGCATCGGTGGATCGAGGAGATGGGCGGCATGAACATCTTCTTCGTCATGAAGGACGGCACGCTGGTCACGCCGCCGCTGGGCGGCACGATCCTGCCCGGCATCACCCGCGATGCGCTGCTGACGCTGGCGCGCGACAAGGGCCTGACGGTGCGCGAGGAACGATACAGCATCGAGCAATGCTATGAGGACGCGGCCAGCGGACGCCTGGTGGAGGCTTTTGCCTGCGGCACGGCGGCGGTGGTGACCTCGATCGGCCGTTTCCGCGGACAGCGCGGGGAGATCGTGATCGGTGCCGGCAATGGGGCCGATCCGGTGACGGAAGGGCTGCGCGATGCGCTGATCGGCATTCAGCGCGGTCAGCGCCCGGACCCCTATGGCTGGGTTCAGCGCGTCGACTGACTGACATTAGGGGCGGGGTTTTCAGCCCCGCCCTGCCGGGGTCAAGGGGCGAAGCCCCTTGGAGCCCGCACGGCTCAGGGCAATGCCGCGATGCCGGTCAACTCGACGCGCCAGGCCGGGTCGGCCAGACGGGCCTCGACGGTCGCGCGGGCCGGTTTGTTGCCGTGGTCCAGCCATTTGTCCCAGGCGCGGTTCATGTCCGCCAGATCGTCCATGTCGGCCAGGAAGATCTGGACCGACAGCAGGCGGCTCTTGTCCGTGCCGGCTTCGGCCAGCAGGGCATCGACCTGATGCAGGATATCGGTCATCTGCCCTGCGACATCCTGCGACGGATCATCGGCGACCTGTCCGGCCAGATAGACCAGCCCGTTATGGATCGTTGCACCGCACAGGCGGGTTTCGGGTTGCAGGCGGGTAATCGGATTCATGGCCGGTCTCTCTGTTCGCGGGTCGATGGAACGGACGATAGAATAACTCACGCGCCCGTGACAGGGCTGGCCCCTCAGCGTGCCGGCCGATCGGTCAGCATGTGGAGGAAGGCGATGATGTCCTGCCGTTCGCGCGGGGTCAGGGCTGGTGCGTCGCCCGGGTGGCGGTCGAAGGGTGCATCCGTGACGTCGAGATTGGCGTGGTAGGGGAGCGGCAGGTCGTCATATCGCAGGACCTGGCCGTCGCTATCCCTGGGGTAGATCCGGTCGGGAGTGATGTCGCGCAGTATGTAGAAATCCAGAACCTGGTCCAGCGTGCGATAGACGCCATTATGGAAAAAGGCATGTCTGGTGGCGCTGTTGCGCAAGGTCGGTGTGATGAACAGGCCGCACAGATCGGCGCGGGTCGCCATGTCGGTGCGGACCGGCCCGCAGAGGCCCAGATCGTGGAATGAAGGGTCGCGGTTGGCGGACAGGGCGCGGTTGCGCGGCACGCCCAGGGCCTCGAACTGATGGTCGGTCAGGAGCGGGGGCGTGCCGTCGGGGCCTGGACGGTCGGGGTGGCAGGCCGCGCAATTGCCCTTTGCCGGGTCGTTGAACAGCAGATAGCCCCGGCGCTGCGCGGGCGTCATGCGGCGGCGGCCTTCCAGCCAGTCGTCGAACGGGCTGGCATAGGGGTGGAAGGACGGGTCCTCGATCTGATAGCGCGCGATGGCGAACAGGGCTTCGGAGAGCAGCAGATCGTCCGAGCTGGCGACGGCGGGGCCGCCCAGGCGGCGCAGTATGGGGGCGTAGAGGCCCCCTGTCAGGCGGGCTAGGACGATGGCGCGGCTGGAGGCCATTTCGTCGGGATTGAAGAGGGGGCCGTCGGCCTGCTGTTGCAGGGTGTCGGCGCGGCCGTCCCAGAACAGGCCGCCCTGCGGGACCAGATTGGTGGCGGAGGCGGTGGTGTTCCGCGCGGTCTTGGCGCCGTGGGGGCCGATGGCGGTGGTCGACGGCGTGGCGGCGGATTCGGTTTCGGCGTCATCGGGGCCGATGCTGAAGCCGGGGCGGGTTTCGAGGTAGGTCAGGGTGGGGACCGCGCGCAGTCCGTCGCGTGTCAGGCTGGTGCCGCCCAGCGCCACGGCGGCGGAGCCGGCGGGCGCGTAATGGTGGGCGGGGTCGTGGCAGGAGGCGCAGGATTGTCGCCCCGATCCGGACAGGGCGGGATCGTGGAACAGGCTGCGCCCCACTTGCGCCATGGCCGAGAGCGGGGCGGCGGGCGGGCGATGCAGCGTGACGGGGCAGGGGTTGCTGCCGTTGGGCGTCGGCAGGCAGGCGGCCGATGGCGTTCCGGCGGCGAGAGCCGGTGTGGCCAGAAGCGACAGGAATACGAATATCTTAAAAATCATTTGTCAATATCGAGAGATTTCTCGAAATTAGCGATGTCCATAACCCCAAGGGGTGAAGGGGACGACTGTCCCCTTCCGGGTGCAGGGCAGAGCCCTGCATAACCCACGTTCCTAATGCGCAACCGGCTCGCCGGTCCGAGGATTCAGCAGCAGGCGGCCGGTCCGGGGCGGCTGGGTGAAATCGAACAGGTCGCGCAGGTCGGCGGCGTCGGCGTCGAAGGAGCCGCCGCCGAGGCGCGCGCCGTGCAGCCAGTTATCCTCGATGAAGCGGGCGACCGAGCTTTGGGTCAGCAGGACGTGGCTGACATGGTTGGTCCTTGCCCAGGGCGAGACGACCAGCAGCGGGATGCGGGTGCCGGGGCCGCAGCGGCCGTTGACGGGGCGGCCATCGACGCCCATCGGGCGGGGGGCGCTGCCGCAGCGGCCCGGGCCGTCCAACTGGTCGGCCTCCGGGTCGCTTGAGGAATGGGTGGGGGGGACGAAGGCGTGGTCGTACCAGCCATCGGAATCGTCCCAGGCGATGATGATGGCGGTGTCGCGCCATTCCGGCCGCTGCTGCACCATATTGACGATCTGGACCAGGCCCTGCTGTTCGTCCAGCGGGTCGGAATAGCCGGCATGACCATCCTGGTAGGCTGGAAGCTTGAGGAACGAGACGGCAGGCAGGTAGCCGGCGCGCAGGGCGGCGGTGAAGTCGTGCAGATCATATTCATGATTGGCCGGATCGCGCGTGACTCCGTCGGCCGCGAAGGTGTGGCCGATGGCGGCGACCGAACCGGGGCGGGCGTGGGTCGGGTTGGCGGTGCTGGGATAGTACTGGAACCAGTTATGGTGGGGGATGTAGTCGGTGATCGTCTCGCCCACCACGGGGGAGGGGGTGGAGCGCGCGCATCCGCTCGTGCCGTTCGGGTTGCGCGTGCCCAGGTCGAAGCCGCCCATGAAGCCGCCCCAGGTGATGCCGGCCTGGTTCAGCAGGTCGCCGATATTGCGTCCGCGCATCGTGACCTGGTTGCCGGGCACCGAGCAGACATCATAGGCGGGATCGATATCGTTGATCATCGTCCAGCCGCCCTGGCCGTCGGCGATATAAGGGGTGGCGGCGTGCCTGGTGGCCGGTTTCTGCGTGGTCCTGACGATCTGCATGCCGCCGGTCTGGCCGGAGACCACTTCCAGCGCGCCGGGGGTGGAGGGGCCGTACGTGTCGGTATAGGTGGCGTCGCTCATCGCGAAATGCTGGGCATATTGCCACAGGGCGGTGACGGTGTTGCCGTCGAAATAGCCCATCACCTGGCCGCGCGTGGCGAAGGCACCGACGCCGCCGGGCGTGCCGCGCCCGGTATGGAGAGGGAACAGGTCGGCCTTGCCGCCATGATAGGCCATCTGTTCGGCGGTGTAGGCGTGGTTCTGGTCGGCGGTGGCGGCCTGGGTGCGGTCCAGGCGGAAGGGCAGGCTGGCGCCGGGGCCGTTGGCGGGGCCGGCATTGGGATTGCCGGTCAGCAGCCCCGCCGTGATCAGCGTATTGGCCGCCGGCGTGTCGGGCCGTGCCGTGAAGGCGGGCTCGCCGGGCGGGTTGGCGGCCTGCGGATAGGTGGCGAAGTAATGGTCGAACGAGACGTTCTCGTCATACACGACGATCAGATGCCTGATCGGTGTCGCTGTCTCTGTCGCCGGTGCGCTCTGCATTGGGGCGGCCATGGCGGGCATGGTGGCCAGCAGGGCCACCATGGCGCTGGCGAGGCGGACAGGATGGGGGTGAATCATACCGGGCGCGTATCCTGCTGATGTCGGTTTGGTGGCCGGAGCATGGGGCGAACCGATCGTGCGGGACGATCTTCCCCCGCGCCATTGCCGTCCGGCGGCGGCCCCGGCGGTCGGCCTTCGTTCTATAAGGCGTCGTCCGGTCATTGGCCAGAATGGAACGGAAGCGGAAGAGCGTGAATTCCTGACGACAGTGCGGGCCCAGGCCGAAGCATTGGTGTTGACGTAGATCACGTCCCTCCGGCCGCGGGTGGGTTAGCATGGCGGACAAGGCGCCTCGCGCGCCGCCCCATGCAATGCGAGGAACGAGCATGACCGGAAAGATGAAGGCTGCCGTCGTCCGTGAATTCGGCAAACCGCTGACGATCGAGGAACTGGATATTCCGACCATCCGCCCGGACCAGATCCTGGTCCGGCTGGATGCGTGCGGTGTGTGTCACACCGACCTGCATGCTGCCCGTGGCGACTGGCCCGTGAAGCCGAAGCCGCCCTTCGTGCCGGGGCATGAGGGCGTCGGGCATGTGGTGGCCGTGGGCGATGCCGTCAAATGGGTGAAGAAAGGCGACATGGTCGGCGTGCCGTGGCTGTATTCGGCCTGCGGCCATTGCGAGCACTGCCTGGGCGGGTGGGAGACGCTGTGCCCGACGCAGGACGATACGGGTTATACCGTCAACGGGTGCTTCGCCGAATATGTGGTGGCCGACCCCAATTACGTGGCCCACCTGCCGAAGACCATCGACCCGTTGCAGGTCGCGCCGGTGCTGTGCGCCGGGCTGACGGTCTACAAGGGCCTGAAGATGACCGACACGAGGGCCGGCCAGTGGGTCGCGGTGTCGGGGGTTGGCGGGCTGGGCCAGATGGCGGTGCAGTATGGCGTCGCCATGGGCCTGAACGTCATTGCCATCGATATCGACGACGAGAAGCTGCAGACGGCCAAGGTGCTGGGGGCGGCGCTGACCGTGAATGCGCGCTCGGTCGATCCCGCGCCCTATATCCAGTCGCAGGTGGGCGGCGCGCATGGCACGCTGGTCACGGCGGTCTCGCGCTCGGCCTTCGCGCAGGCGATGGGCTTTGCCCGGCGGGGTGGGACGATCGTGCTGAATGGCCTGCCGCCGGGGGAATTCCCGATTTCCATCTTCGACATGGTGATGGCCGGGACCACGGTGCGCGGTTCGATCGTCGGCACGCGGCTGGACATGATCGAAGCCTTGTCCTTCTTCGCCGACGGCAAGGTCAAGACGGTCATCGAGCCCGACCGGCTGGAGAACATCAACCAGATCTTCGCCGATCTCGAGACCGGTAACGTGCATGGACGCAAGGTGCTCGATCTGCGGGATTGAGCGCGCCGTGCCCTGACGGGACCATGGTGGGGTGGTGTCGTTATGGGCTATGACTCCTCCATCACGGATGGATGGGTTGGGAACGGGCGATGCGAAACAGCGCGCGGATCTGGGAATGCGTCGAGGCGCGCAAGGCGCCGCTGATCGCATTGAGCGATGCGGTATGGGCGGTGCCGGAGCTGAATTTCGGTGAATTCCGCTCGGTCGCGCTGCATGACGCGGCCCTGGAGCAGGAAGGCTTTCGCGTGACCCGCGATGTGGCGGGGCTGCCGACCGCGATCATGGGCGAGGCCGGGGAAGGCGGGCCGGTGATTGCCTTTCTGGGCGAATATGACGCGCTGCCGGGCCTGAGCCAGCAGGCGGGGGCGATGGTTCACCAGCCCCTGGACGGCGACGGCAACGGGCATGCCTGCGGGCATAATCTGCTGGGTTCGGCGTCGCTTCTGGCGGCGGCGGCGCTGAAGGACTGGCTGGCCGAGACCGGGATGCCGGGCCGGGTGCGCTATTATGGCTGCCCGGCCGAGGAGGGGGGAGCCGGCAAGGGCTTCATGGTGCGGGCCGGCGTGTTCGACGACGTGGATGTCGCGATTTCATGGCATCCCTTTGCCTTCGCCACGGTCTTTCCGCCAGCGGCGCTGGCCAACATGCGCCTGGATTTCACCTTCATCGGGCGCTCCGCCCATGCGGCGGCGGCGCCCCATCTGGGCCGCTCGGCGCTGGATGCTGCGGAATTGATGAATATCGGGGTGAACTACCTGCGCGAGCATATGCTGCCGAGTTCGCGCATCCATTACGCCTATCAGGACGCAGGGGGTGCCGCGCCCAATGTGGTCCAGTCGCGGGTGGTCATCCGCTATACCGTCCGCGCGGCGGAACTGGACGACATGCTGGCGCTGGCCGAGCGTGTGCGCCGCGTGGCCGAGGGGGCCGCGATGATGACCGAAACCCGGGTCGAATGCGAAGTGGTCAGCGGCATGGCGAATCTGCTGCCCAATCCGCCGCTGGAAGCGGCGATGCAGGCCAATCTGGAACGGCTGGGGCCGCCGCCGTTCGACGCGGCGGATCGTGCCTTCGGCCGGGAGATGCAGAAGACCTTCACGCAGGAGGACATTGTGGCGGCATTCCGCCTGGTGGGGCTGCCGCCCGCGGCCGACAGGCCGCTATGCGATGTCGTCCTGCCCTATCCGTCGCCGGTCGGGCCGATTCTGCTGGGGTCGACCGATGTGGGGGATGTCAGCTGGACGGTGCCGACCGTCCAGGCGTTCGGCGCGACCTGTGCCATCGGCACGGCGCTGCATTCGTGGCAGATGACGGCGCAGGGCAAATCGTCGGTCGCCCACAAGGGCATGGTCCATGTTGCCAAGGTGATGGCGGCGACGGCGGTGGATGTGCTGTCCGACCCCGAGTTGCTGGCGCGGGCCCGGCGGGACCACGCCGCGCGGCTGGCCGAACGCCCCTATGTCAGCCCGATGCCGCCGGACCTCATGCCGCCGATTATGCGGCAGGATTCCTGACCCATCTGGTTTCATGGACATATTGTAACGATTTTTTTTGTTTCAAAGTTGTATTCAAATCGCGCCCTGCCGCGGACGATTTTTTTTCGAGGCCGGAAAGGTCTGGGAAACAAATGATTTTTCGCCGCAAGGGTATGGAGGGTGCTTAACAAATCGTTACGACAGGGGGATCATGTCATTGCCCATATGGAGCAGACCCCTATAACTGGCTTGATGTTTCTGTCCCCCGGACGGCCGGGCCGCCCGGGGAACGTTCTTGAATGGTAAGGTTTTCTGTCCTGTCTGCTGGGGAAACTTGATGACAAATGCTTTTCGGCGTCCGGTGGCCACCCGCCGCCAGATGCTGACACGAATCGGTATCCTGGGGGGGAGTGCTGCCCTGTACCAGGCCATGACGAGCCTGGGGCATGCCGCGGGCACGGATTTCAAGGGACCGCCCGCGCTGACGGGCGGCAAGCCAGGCACGAAGGTCCTGGTGCTGGGTGCCGGCCTGGCGGGCATGCTGGCCGCTTATGAGCTGCGCAAGGCCGGGTATCAGGTCCAGATCCTGGAGTTCCAGAACCGTGCCGGCGGCCGCAACATCTCGCTGCGCGGCGGCGACACGCTGACCGAACTGGGCGGCGCGGTGCAGAAGGTGCAGTTCGCGCCGGGAAATTACATCAATCCCGGCCCGTGGCGGATTCCGTATCATCACCAGGGCCTGCTGCATTACTGCAAGACCTTCGGCGTCGAGCTGGAGCCGTTTGTCGAGCTGAATCACAATTCCTGGTTGCATTCCAGCCAGGCGTTCGACGGCAAGCCTGTCCGCTACCGCGATTACGCGGCGGATTTCACCGGCTTCACTGCGGAGCTGCTGGCCAAGGCGATCGACCAGCACAAGCTGGATGAAGTGGTCTCGGCCGACGAGCGCGCGCATGTCGTCTCGGCAATGCGCGGCTGGGGTGGGCTGACGGCCGATGGAGCCTATCGCAAGGGGGCGATCAGCTCGCTGCGCCGGGGCTTCGCCAAGCCGCAGGGCGGCGGGCTGGATGGCGCGCCCGTGCCGTCCGACCTGTTCGCGCGGGAAGACGTCATGCGGTCGGGCCTGTGGCAGTGGATGGCGTTCCACGAGCGGCTGGACATGCAGACGACGATGTTCCAGCCGGTGGGCGGCATGGACCAGATCGGCAAGGGCTTCAACCGCCAGGTGCACGACCTGATCACGCTGAACTGCAAGGTGACGGCGATTCACCAGGACGATCGCCATGTGACGGTCACCTACAACGACATGTCCCATGGCGGCGCTGTGCGGCAGGCCGAGGCGGATTATTGCGTCTGCACGATTCCGCTGCCGGTGCTGTCGCAGCTGGACGTGCAGGTCAGCGGCCCGATGAAGGCGGCAATCGCGGCGGTGCCCTATGCGTCGTCGGTCAAGCTGGGGCTGGAATTCAAGCGCCGGTTCTGGGAGCAGGACGACCAGATCTATGGCGGCATCAGCTTCACCGACCAGCCGATCAGCCAGATCTCCTACCCCAGCCACGGCTATTTCTCGGACGGGCCGGCGGTGCTGCTGGGCGGCTACATGTTCGGGCCTGCGGCGTATGATTTCGCCGGCATGACCCCGGCCGAGCGGCTGGAGCACGGCCTGGCGCAGGGCCAGGTCATTCATGCCAACTACCGCAAGGAGTTCCGTACCGGCGTGTCGATGGCCTGGAGCCGCATGCCCTGGACCCTCGGCTGCTGTTCCATGTGGTCGGAACAGGCGCGCAAGGCCCATTACAAGGCCCTGTGCGACATCGACAACCGGATCGTGCTGGCCGGCGAGCATGCGTCGCATGTCGGCTGCTGGCAGGAAGGCGCCATCCTGTCGTCGCTGGATGCCATCACCCGTCTGCACAAACACGCGCAGGGAGCTGCCTGATGCGGTCCGTATTTCTGCTTCTGGCCGGCCTGGCGGCCGGCGCGTTTCTTGCCCCGCAGGCGCGGGCCGACAGTGCCAGTGCCGTCGTGGGCAAGATGCAGCCGTTGAAAGACGGCGCTGATGTCTACAAGCATGTCTGCCAGAGCTGCCACATGCCCGATGCCAAGGGCGCCGAAGGGGCCGGCGCCCGTTTCCCGGCGCTGGCCGGGAATGCCAAGCTGGCCAGCGCGGACTACCCTGTCTATGTCGTGCTGAACGGTTTCGGCGGCATGCCGTGGTTTTCCGGCATGCTGACCGACCAGCAGGTCGCGGACGTGGTGAATTATATTCGTACCCATTTCGGCAATCATTACACCGACATGGTGAAGCCGTCGGATGTCGCGGCCCAGCATCCGACCATCAGCTCCGAAGAGGATTGACAGGGATATGACGATTTTCAAGACTTTCGGCATCGCCGCGCTGGCTTCCGTCCTGGCTGGCGGCATGGTTTCCGCCCGGGCGGCGGATGTGGTCCGGCATAGCGAGCCGGGCAGCCATTTCCCGATTTCCAGCGCCATCGAGGTGCCGCCGGGAGCCTCGACCATCTATCTGAGCGGCATGGGGGCGCCGCCGGTCGACAAGACGGCCGATCCGAAGACGCTGGCCGCCTATGGCGACACCGAAACCCAGGTGCGCGGCGCGCTGACCCGCATCCAGGGCGAACTGGCCAAGCTGAAGCTGACCATGGGCGATGTCGTCAACATGCACATCTACATGGTTGCCGACCCCAAGCTGGGCAAGATCGACTTTCCGGGGATGATGAAGGCCTATACCGAGTTCTACGGCACGCCGGCCCAGCCGAAGCTGCCGACCCGCTCGGCATTCGAAGTTGCCCATCTGGCCAATCCCGGCTGGCTGGTGGAAATCGAGGTCGTCGCGGTTCGCGCCCACTGATGCCGGTTCCCGGGGGCAAGCCCCCGGGAGATCCGACGGTCGGTCCATGACGGGAGCCCGATCATGTGTCCGCGCATCAGGCATTTGATTGGAAATGCCTGTCGGGCCGATTCCGGATTGTAGATGATGGCCGCGCAGGTCGTGAGCTGAGAGCGCATCTGCCGGCCATCCGGCCCTTGACGTTCGAGGCGGATGACCGGCGAGAGGCTAGGCGAGACTGGAAAAGTCGAGGTTTCTCGGCCCGCCTTCGGCCACGCGGCGTTTGCGGCGCTGATCCTGGTACAGTTGTCGCGTGGTGGAAACGGCTTCTTCCATGTCGACCGTTTCGAGGCGGACATCCCGCACCTGGACCGCTCCCATGCCGGTCAGCAGGAAGCCGTAATGGAGACTGTCGGCATCGTCGGGGATCTGGAAGACGATGTGGCGTGGCGTCCAGTCCGATGTGCCCGTCAGGGCGGCGTCGTGCTGCCGGTTCGTCAGATTGTCGAAGAGAATCGTGGTCGGTTTGTCATCGTCGACCCGCATCCAGATCGTGGCCTGGCCGGTGACGTCGCGGGTTTTCAGCCGGGCCGAGAAACGCAGCCGCTGCCCGATGAACGAATGGGCATCGACCGCCTGCATCAAGGTGGCGAAACCCTTTTCGATCCGCGCCGCATCGGGGTCGTCGGGGGTGAACAGGCAGGTGATGCCGGCCGTGCGCGTCGGGGCGTCGCCATGATCCGGTTCCACGCCGATCCGGTAGTTTTCCGGGGCGGTGCCGGCGGCGAACCATCCCGCCGGCAGCCGGGCCGGTGCGGCCTGCTGTTCGGCGGCGGCGATCCGGGCGGCCAGGACGTTCCAGTTCCTGAAACCGAATTGTCGTGCCACGATCTCCAGGCTTTCGGAGTGACCGATTGCTGTGCCCCGTTCCGCGAGATCCGCGCGGAGGGTCGATGCCATGAGCTTGGCGTGTCTGAAAGTACGCATGCCCAACCTCGTCTGTCAGGGCGAACCGTCGGGATCAGGGCCTGCATTGCTGACGGGCTCGCCCGGGACAGGAGGGGGCGGAGCGAAGACGCGTTCACCGTGGCCGGGGGCCGCAGGCGGCGGGTCGCGTCGAACCGGCCACGAATTTACGACGTGGCCGGCAGGCGTCAATGAAAAAAATCCGTTTTACGGTGCGCTGGCTACGGCCGCCGGCTGGTTGTCGGTGCGGCGGATGAAGTCGGCGATATTGTCGTGCAGTTCGGTCAGGGCCGGGATGTTGGCGTAGACCATGTGGCCTGACCGGTACTGGTGGAATTCGATATTCTTCTGCAAGGCGGCCGGGATCGGCAGGTGGCGCATTTCGTAGATCCCCTCGTAATACGGGGTCGCCAGGTCGAAATAGCCGGCGTTGAGCATGATCTTCAGCGTCGGGTTGGTCTTCATCGCCTGGGCGAGGTCGGGCATCACGTTGGCGGGGCCGTCGGATTCCGTCGCGTCGGGACCGCCGGCTGCGTGGTGGAAGTTCCAGTGCTGGATGTCGATTTCCGGACGGTAGGTCAGGCCGTCGCCGTAATTCAGCGTCTTGCGCACATAGTCGTTGAACAGTGACACATAGGCCGAACTGATGGCGGTCGATTGCGGGTCGTATCCGGCTTCCTCGCTCAGCGGGTCCAGCGCGGGGCCGGAGAAGCGGGTATCCAGCCGGCCGGTCGTCATGCCGTCGTCCGATTGCAGGGTCTTGGAGAATTCGCCGCCGTCGATGCGCAGGTCGGCGCGGCGGATATAGTCGGCGGGCAGGCCGGTATAGGCATGCAGGCGCTCGACGATCCGCGCCCGGTCGGCGTCGGGCAGAGCCGCGCCCTGTTGCAGGGCTGCCAGGTAGTCGGTGCTGGCGAAATGCTCGACCTCGGCCAGGAAGGTCTTCAGGTCCGCGGGCTGCTGCGGCAGCTTGTGATGATACCATGCCGTCGCGGCATAGGTCGGCAGGGCCAGCACGAACGGTTCGTCCATGCCGGGATTCAGCGCCGGTTCGTCCACGCTGTTGTCGTAGCTGAGGATCTGCGACAGGAGGATCACGCCGTTGAAATCGATGTTTTCCTGATTTTGCAGGTCGTTGACCAGGACGGCCGAGCGCATGGTGCCGTAGCTTTCGCCGAACAGGTATTTCGGCGAGTTGTAGCGGCCATATTTCGCCAGGAAGCGGGTGACGAAGCTGGTAAAGGCCTGGCCGTCGGCATCCACGCCCCAGAACAGCTTTTCCTTGTCCTTGCCGTTGATGCGGCCGAAGCCTGTGCCCGGCGCGTCGACGAACACCAGGTCGGTGACGTCCAGCAGGCTCTGCGGGTTGTCGATCAGCCGGTAGGGGCTGGCGGGGGTGTGGGTGTCGTCGTTCGTCACCACGCGGCGCGGGCCGAAGGCGCCCATATGCAGCCACACCGAGGACGAGCCCGGTCCGCCGTTATAGATGAAGGTGACGGGGCGGGATTCCGCCCGGCTGTCCTTGCGGAAATAGGCGACATAGAACATCGACGCCGTGGCGTCGGGATTGCCGTCGATGGCATGGGCGTCGCTGCCCGGGGTCTGGTGCTGGACGGTCTCGTCGGAATCGTCCCATCCATGCGGATGGACCACCAATGTGCCGGCCACGGCCTGGTAGGCGATGGATTTGCCGTCGATCGTGATCGTGCCGCTGCTGGTCCGTTCGATGGGCTGTGCAGGGTGGGCGGCGCGCGCGGTGTCGGCATGGGCCGTGTCGGGATGGTCGATGGCGGCGCGGGCCGGCGACAGGCCCAGGCAGATGAGCGACGCGGACAGCAGCAGGGACAGGCGTGTGGTCAACGGTTCCTCCGGTTCGTCAGGGGTACGGGCGGCCCGGGGCCTGGGAAGGCGGGGGCTCTCCGTGGGCGGTGGTGGCGCGCCAGCCATCGCGATCGTGAATGGCGCGACCGTCATCACGTAATTTTTCCAGGTGCGCCAGCAGATTCAGTTCCGCCGCCCGGCGCAGCGTGGGCGGTATGGCGCGGTAGACGCGCCGCATCATCTCATCGAGCGTCGCGGGACCCTGGTGCAGGGCGGCGAGGATTCTTTCCTCGCGCGACAGGCGATGCGCGATCAGGGCCCGGATGCAGGATTCGGGGGCCGGAATCGGCGGCCCGTGGGCCGGCAGCAGCAGGGACGGTGCCAGGGCATCGATGCGGGCCAGGCCGTCGAGGAACTGGCGCACCGATCCATCGGGCGCGGGCGGGACCATGGTCGTCGACCAGCCCATGATGTGATCGCCGGTGAAGAGGATGCCGTCCGCCGTCAGGAAGCACAGATGGTCGGTCGCATGGCCCGGTGTGTGCAGGACCGTCAGCCCCGCCACGACCGACCCGTCATCGAGCGCGATGTCGGGGGTGAAGGAGGGAACCGCGCTGTGGCGGAAGCCGCAGACCGGCGCGCCCGCCATCTGGCCCAGCGGACGGGCGCCGGTCAGATGGTCGCGATGGGTGTGGGTCAGCAGGATATGGGTGATCCGCCCGCCGGCCGCTGCGAGGAGGGCTTCGAGATGGGCAGGATGGTCCGAGCCCGGGTCGATGATGGCCGTGCCGCCGGGGTGGTCGACCAGCCAGCTATTGGTGCCATGCCCGGTCATGGGGCCGGGATTGGGGGCGACGACGCGCCGCAGCCCCGGCAGGTGCGCCGCCGCCTTCAGGGGGCGGCCCGTGGGCGGCGGCGGTTCGCGGACCTGCCAGGAGGGGCGTGGGCGGGAGTCGCGCGAAATACTCAGCCGAAGGCTCCGACATGATGCATCACCGCGACGCTGGTTTCGCGCAGCAGGTTGAACAGGCGCAGCATGGGCGCGAAGATTTCGGCATGTTCGCGGACATAGGCCCCTTCGGAGCGGGGACTGTGTTGCTCGTGATAATCCAGTTCCAGCCCGCTGCGCGTGACCGAGGGGAAGACGTGGTCCAACTCGCGCAGGGCGGCGGGGATTTCCAGGCACAGCACGCGCGTCGTCAATGCTTCCCGCGAGAAGGCGTTGCGCGGCGAGAAATAGGGGATGCGCGTCGACAGCAGCCAGAGCTGCTCGATCATGGCGATGCGGATGGCGTGCAGCAGCTTCTCTTCGGTGCCCATGGTGGGGGCCTGTGCCCAGGCGCGGCGCAGGGCCAGGTGGTCGGACTGGATGCGGCGGAACATGGCCTGGGTGCTGGCCCAGAAATTCAGCCGCTCCAGCCCCTGCATCAGCGCCAGATAGGCGTCGCGCCGGGCCGGGTCGGTCTCGGCCGTTGCGCGGTTCAGCCACATATCCGGGTCCAGCATGTAGATCACGGCGCGCAGCACCATGTCGTCGGAATGGGCCAGGGCATGGGCCGCGAAATCCAGCGCGCGGCGAAAACGCGGGCTGCGGTCGAGAAATTCCTCGAACGTTTCGGGATGGCGGGCGGCGGCGGTGCCCAGCCCCTGGATGGTGTTGGCGCACCAGCCGAGCTGTTGGAGGATCGCGTTGTTGGGGATGGCGCGCAACTGGCTGGGATGGCTGATGCGGGCGGTGGCGGCGCCGGCGTCACTCTGTCGGGCGGCCGGGCGGGAGCCGGTCTTGTCGATCAGCGACGGACCGAAGGCGCCCAGCAGGGCGGCGTAGCCGGGGTCTTCGACCAGGGCCGCCATGCCCGCGCCGATGGTCGAGAAGAAATCGGCGGAAAAATCGGGCTCGTCATAGACCGGGTCGCGGTCACGGGGGGGGTGGGCGAAGGCGTGTTCGGCGATGATGCTGACCGTGGCGTCGGCCAGTGCGCTTGTGCCGAACAGCAGGTAGCCGTCGCCGCCCTGGAAGGCGGTTTCCTCGCGGATATGCAGCCCGGCATCGGCGAAGATGGCGCGTGCCTGCGGCGGCGACAGATAGTCGAGCCGGTCGGCCAGACGGAACGGGTGGGCGCCGCGGCCGATGCTCTCGCCATGGGTGTCGAACAGGATGACCTCGACATCCGTGAGGTCCCAGCGCCGCAGCAGGTCGCAGATCTTCAGCCGCAGGCGCTCGATCAGGTAGGTGGCGGCGAGCTGCCCGACATAGCGGCCGGAATCCGAATAGCCGAATTGCAGGCTCATCCGCCCGGTGCGGCGCAGATAGTCGCGCCAGTGGGGCGAGCGCAGGGCTTCCTCGACGATATGGGCGCCGTTTTCCAGTGCCTCCTGCGTTTCGAACAGCGGCGAGATTTCGACATGATCGGCGATGCCGAAGGTGCGGGCCAGCCAGAGGGCGGCCAGCAGCGTGTAGCCGCTCTCGGTCTCGGCGATCAGGAAACGGACCGGGCTCTCATGGTCGATATGGCGGACGATCTGGCGCACCGTCATCATCAGGCGGGCGGCGGTGGCCTGCTCGACCAGCAGCGAGCCGAAATCGATCTCGACCGGCTGGGCCCGTTCCAGCGCGTCGTTGATGTGCGTCAGCAGCGCGCGGCGCTGTGACGGGTTTTCCGGGTTGTCCTCGATCCCCAGCCGCTGGCGGGCGACGTTGTGGATCTGGGTCGAATTCAGCCGCACATGGGTGTGGGCGGCACCCATGCCGTGGGCCAGCAATCCGGCCCGGGCGACGGACAGGGCCATCCGGTCGTCGGGCGGGGCGGCATCGATGGCTTCCTGGAACAAGGCGGCCAGATGGCTGGCGGCCGGGATCGCCTCGTCACTGCGGCCGATCAGCACGGCGGCGAAGGCGGCCACGGCTTCGGGCTGCACACTGGTGCCGACCGGGCAGGCTTCGATCTGCGCGGTCACGGCGTCCAGCGCGCGTTCGACCCGCGCATGCAGGTCCTGGGCCGGCGGCAGCAGGGGGGCGATCTGCGCGTGCAGCCGTTCCAGCTGCAGCTTCTTCATGCGCAGCCGCAGGCGGATCGTGTCCCACCAGCCGATATCGGTGCGCCCGTCCGTGTCGTAGCCGACCCAACTGGTCAGGATCACCGGGCGGGGGCTGAGGACCGACCATTCATGCGGCCAGCGGGCGCGGGCCTCGGCCAGCAGGGCGCCGGTCAGCCGGTCCACCGCGTCGCGGCCGCGCAGGATCGCGGCCGAGGCGAGGGCGAATTCCTCCTCCAGGGTCGGCGGGGCGGCGCGGCGATGGGTTTCAAGCTCCGGCAGGGCGACGGGGGGCGTGGCGTCGGAAGAGGCCATCGTCGCCAGCAGGTCGTAGACCGGATTGGCCAGGGCGAAGGTCGGGTGGGCGGTGAAGACGGCCGCGAAGCGGCAGCGTTCCACGGTCTTGCGGAAGGCGCCGAAGGTGGGCGGCGTGCCGTCCGGCCCCGGTGCGCCGGCCACCGTGCGGGCGACGTCGCGCAGGCGGGTCGCGATCCGCGAATCGTCGGTGCCGTCGACATAGCTGCCCAGGCGTGCGGCCCGGCTGCGAAAGGCATTGTCGCGCAGATGACGCACCACGCCGTCGAGCATGTCGGTGGTCAGCGTGCCGTCGGTCAGGCGCCGGCCGATTCGGCGGGCCAGGGTGATGATGGGATTGCCCGCGGACAGGTCTTCGGCCCCCGTGACCGATTGCCGTGCGAGGTCGAGCAGCATTTCCGCCGCATCGCTGATGGAGGTGTCGGTCATTGCTGGCCTGTCTTTTCCGTAATCATCCGTGCGTCACGCCCCGGCAGGGTTTCATGTTCGCGTTCCCATCGCAATGTCTCGCGGGGCGGATCACGCCGAATTTCGGTCGGCGTGCCGCAGGCGGGACGGCGGATCGTGCGGGCGGCGCTTGGGTCGGCGCGTGCGGAGTGGTATCGAGCGGGGGATGAAGACGAGCCCCGATGCGGAAAATGCCAGGTTCGACGCGGATCGGGCCGCCTGGCGGACATTGCGCCGATATCGCCGCGCGGCCGGTGGCCTGCTGGCCGGCATGGGGGCGGTGACCGTGGCGGCCTACGCCGCGCCGGCCGCCGGCCTGGTTGCCGATGCGCTGTGGCTCGACGTGCTGCGGGCGGGCGCCAAGGCAGGGGTGGTGGGCGGACTGGCGGACTGGTTCGCGGTGACCGCCCTGTTCCGGCGGCCGATGGGCCTGCCGATTCCCCATACCGCCATCCTGCCCGCGCAGAAGGCGCGCCTGGGCGAGGCGCTGGGCCGCTTCGTGGCGACGCATGTCTTTACCGAGGCCGATGTGGCCGCGGCACTGGAGCGGATCGACCTGCCGGGAATCGTGGCCGGGCTGCTGGAGGACCCGGCGACCGCCCAGACCGTGTGCCGCACGCTGGCCGGCGCCGCGCCCGCGGTGATGGCGCGCCTGGAGGACGGGCGGGCCGGGTCGGCCGTGGCGCGGATGCTGCCGCTGATCCTGGGGGGCGAGGAGGTGGCGCCTGTGGTGGCGCGGACCCTGCGGGCCCTGGTGGAGGGGAATCGGCATCAGGAAGTCCTGTCGTTTCTGCTGGCGCGGATGAAGGATGGGCTGAAGGCCAAGGAAGATTCGCTGCGCGCCATGATCGAGGACCGTGTGCGCGAGCAGGGCGGGCGGATTCTGGGCTGGGCCATCGGGGGGTCGATCGCGACCAAGGTGCTGATCGCGGTCAATCAGGAACTGGACCGGATCGATCCGCAGAATTCGGAGCTGCGCGAGGGATTCACGACCTGGGTGCGGGGCGAGATCGACCGGATCGAGACCGACCCCGAGCGGCGCCGCGAGATCACCGGGGCGATCGCGGGCGTGATGACCCATGACAGCATCCGCGACTGGGGCGGGGATGTCTGGCGCCGGATGCGGCAGATGATCGAGGCCGACATGGCCTGTCCCGACGGCTGGGCCGCGTCGATCGTGCGGGACACGCTGCAGCGGCTGGCGGACCAGATGCGCACCGACCAGGCCCTGCGTGAGCGCGTGGTCGGGTGGGCGCGGCGCATGATCCTGGGCAGCCTGCCCTTCGTGCGCGAGCGTCTGTCGCGCTTCATTGCCGGAGTGGTGGCGGGCTGGGATACCGACATGCTGGTCTCGCGGCTGGAATTGCGGGTGGGCAAGGACCTGCAGTTCGTGCGGCTGAACGGCACGCTGGTCGGCTTCCTGGCCGGGGCGGTGCTGTCGCTGGCGTTGTACCTGGTTTTCGGAGCGCAGGTGGGATGAACGGCCGGTGCCATGCGGCCGTGACGGCCCGGCGTGCGCGGTTTGCACTTGACGCTGGCGCCGTGGGGCATCATCTGGATCGTAAATCAGTACTGAATTGGTCCGCTATGCGGCGGACCGCGATCCAGGGACGAAAAGGAGGGTGCGGGTGCTGAGACTGTCGAAGCTGACCGACTATGCCGTCGTTGCCCTGGTGCGCCTGGCGCAGCAGGACGAGGTGATGACATCGCCGGCGCTGTCGCAGGCCACGGGTATTCCCGAACCCACCGTGGCCAAGGTGCTGAAGATCCTGGCGGCCGACGAACTGGTGATTTCCCTGCGCGGCGCGCGTGGGGGATATCGTCTGGCGCTGCCGCTGAACGAAATTTCGGTGGCGCGGGTCATTACCGCCGTGGACGGGCCGATCTCGCTGACGGCGTGCGTCGATGGGGGGGAGTGCGATGCACGCACCCTGTGCGGCCTGTGCGGGCAATGGGATGCGGTCAATGACGCGATCCGGGGGGCCTTGTCCTCGATCACGCTGGCCGACATGCAGACCCGCGGGCAGGCCGCGCGGGGACCGGGGGCTGCGTGCGCGGCCCATGACATATCCGCTGCCGGCCCGGCCGTCGCAGTCTGAGGGAGCAGGAAGACATGCCAGCGATTGCCGAAACCCGCGATGCGGTCGAGAGCCTGGGCCAGTCCACCTACAAATGGGGCTTCGAGACCGAGATCGAGATGGACATGGCCCCCAAGGGCCTGACCGAGGAGACGATCCGCCTGATCTCGCACCGCAAGCAGGAGCCGGAATGGCTGCTGGAATGGCGGCTGAAGGCGTTCCAGGCCTGGCAGGCCATGACCGAGCCGACATGGGCCAAGGTCAGCCATCCGCCGATCGATTTCCAGGACGCGCATTACTATGCCGCGCCGAAGAAGAAGGCGGGCCCGAAATCGCTGGAAGAGGTCGATCCGGAACTGCTGCGCACTTACGAGAAGCTGGGCATTCCGCTGCATGAACAGGCGCTGCTGGCTGGCGTCGAGCTGCCCGAAGGCGAGGTTGCGCGGCCGCCGGTCGCGGTGGATGCGGTATTCGACAGCGTGTCGGTGGTGACCACCTTCCGCGAGACGCTGGCCAAGGCGGGCGTGATCTTCTGCCCGATTTCCGAGGCGGTGCGCGAGCATCCCGAACTGGTGCGCCGTTATCTGGGCAGCGTGGTGCCGGTAGCCGACAATTTCTATGCGGCGCTGAATTCGGCCGTCTTCACCGACGGGTCGTTTGTGTATGTGCCCAAGGGCGTGCGCTGCCCGATGGAGCTGTCGACCTATTTCCGCATCAATGCGCGCAATACCGGACAGTTCGAGCGCACGCTGATCGTGGTCGAGGACGGGGCGTCGGTCTCGTACCTGGAAGGCTGCACCGCGCCGATGCGCGACGAGAACCAGTTGCATGCGGCGGTGGTCGAACTGGTGGCGATGGATGATGCGTCGATCAAATACTCGACGGTGCAGAACTGGTATCCGGGCGACGAGCACGGGCGCGGCGGGATCTATAATTTCGTGACCAAGCGCGGCGCGTGCCGGGGCGACCGGTCCAAGATCTCGTGGACGCAGGTTGAGACCGGGTCGGCCATTACCTGGAAATATCCGTCCTGCATCCTGCAGGGCGACGGCGCGGTGGGCGAGTTCTATTCGGTCGCGGTGACGAACAACCACCAGCAGGCCGATACCGGGACCAAGATGATCCATCTGGGGCGCAATACGCGCTCGACGATCATCGCCAAGACCATCAGCGCCGGCCATTCCGACAGCACCTATCGCGGGCTGGTGCGGATGATGCCCAAGGCGGCCGGCGCGCGGAACTTCACGCAGTGCGACAGCCTGCTGATCGGCGACCAGTGCGGTGCGCATACCGTGCCCTATATCGAAAGCCGCAACCTGTCGGCCAAGATCGAGCATGAGGCGACGACCTCGAAGATTTCGGAAGACCAACTGTTCTATTGCCGCCAGCGCGGCCTGTCCGAGGAAGATGCGGTCGGGCTGATCGTGAACGGCTTCTGCAAGGACGTGCTGAAGGAACTGCCGATGGAATTCGCGGTCGAGGCCCAGAAATTGCTGCAGATCAGCCTTGAAGGCAGCGTCGGCTGAACGGAGATGAGTGACGTGAGCAACGAGTTTTTGCGGATTGCCGGCCTGTGCGCCAAGATTTCGGATAACGGCGCGGACAAGGAGATCCTGCGCGGCGTCGATCTGGAGATCCCGGCCGGCGAGGTCCATGCCATCATGGGCCCGAACGGGTCGGGCAAGTCTACCCTCTCCTATGTGCTGGCCGGGCGCGAGGATTACGAGGTGACGGCGGGCAGCGCGACCTTCAAGGGGCGGGACCTGCTGGCGCTGGAGCCGGAAGAGCGCGCGGCGCTGGGGCTGTTCCTGGCTTTTCAGGCGCCGGTCGAATTGCCGGGCGTCAATAATGCGAATTTCCTGCGCACGGCCGTGAACGCGGTGCGCCGCGCCCGCGGGCAGGACGAACTGGACGCGGTGGCCTTCCTGAAGGCGGTGCGGCAGGAGACGAAGCATCTGTCGATGTCCGACGACATGCTGAAGCGCAATGTGAATGTCGGCTTTTCGGGTGGCGAGAAGAAGCGCAACGAAGTGCTGCAGATGCGCATGCTGAACCCGTCCTTCGCCATTCTGGACGAGACCGATAGCGGGCTGGACATCGATGCGCTGCGCATCGTGGCCGAGGGCGTGAATTCGCTGCGCGCGCCGGATTTCTCGGCGCTGGTCATTACCCATCATCAGCGGCTGCTGGATTACATCGTGCCGGACCGCATCCATGTGATGGCGCGCGGGCGCATCATCCATAGCGGCGGGCCGGAACTGGCCAAGCAGCTTGAGGCCCAGGGCTATGCCCGTTTCCTGGCGGAGGCCGCGTGAACGCGATCGCTCCCGCCGGCGTCAGCGCCGCCGCGTTCCTGGACCGCTACACGGGCGGGGACGGGAACGCCACGCGTGCGCAGGCGGCCGACCTGCTGCGCCGGGCGGGCCTGCCGCGCACGGGTGTCGAGGCGTGGAAATATACCTCGCTGCGGACGCTGGCGGATATTCCCTTTGCCGGGGCGCCGGCGCAGGCGGACGGGGTGGCGGTCGAGGCGCTGCTGGCCGATGCCGTGCGGGCTTATGATCTGGATGCCGACCTGCCGCGTGCCGTCCTGGTCAATGGGCGTTTTGCGCCGGACCTGTCGCGCCTGCCGGATGGGCTGTCGGTCACGCGGTTTGCCGCCGGCGCGGACCTGACGGCGCATGGCGATGTTGCCAGCGCGCTGAATGCCCTGCTGGCCGAAGACGGGCTGACGCTGACGGTGGCACCCGGCGTCGATGCCGGGCGGATGATGCTGCTGTCGGTCGTGGTTGCGCCCGATGGCGTGGCGCTGTCGGTTCATCCGAGGCACCGCATCGTGCTGGGGGCCGGGGCGCGGCTGTCGGTGCTGGATCTGTCGGTCGGGCGCGGCGATTATCTGAACAATCCGGTGCTGGATGTGTTGGTGGCCGAAGGCGGGCATCTGATCCATGCGAAGCTGCAGACCGAGGACCCGGCTGCCCGGCATCTGGCGGTGGTTCATGCCGAGGTCGGGGCCGATGCGTCCTATGACAGTTTCACCCTGACGCTGGGCGCGGCCCTGGCGCGGCATGAGGTCCATGCGCGGCTGAAGGCCGAGGGTGGCATCGTGCATGTCAACGGCGCGCAGTTGCTGGACGGGCGGCAGATTGCCGACCTGACCAGCGTGATCACGCATGCCGCGCCGTCGTGCAATTCGCGCCAGACGGTGAAGAACGTGCTGACGGGCCATGCCAGGGGGGTCTTCCAGGGGAAGATCCTGGTGGAGCGTGTTGCGCAGAAGACCGATGGCTACCAGATGAACCAGGCCCTGCTGCTGTCGGACCATGCCGAGATCGATGCGAAGCCGGAACTGGAAATCTATGCCGACGACGTGCGGTGCAGCCACGGTGCGACCGTGGGGGCGCTGGATGCCGACCAACTGTTTTATCTGCGCAGCCGTGGCGTGGCGGGGGAAGAGGCCCGGGCCATTCTGGTCAAGGCATTCCTGCACGACGCGGTGGAACTGATGGGGGACGAGGCCCTGCGGGCGGTGTTGAACCGCGCGGTCGAGACCTGGTGGACCCGAAAGGACGCGTAACATGGATGTCTCGCCTTCCGTGATGACCGACCCGATCGACGCGCTGCGCGACCGGCGTGCCGATTTCCCGATCCTGGGCGAGAGGGTGCATGGGCGCCCGCTGGTCTTTCTGGACAGTGCCGCCTCGGCGCAGAAGCCGGTCCAGGTGATCGATGCGATGGCCGATACCATGCGCACGCAATACGCCAACATCCATCGCGGGCTGCACTGGATGAGCGAGCGCACTACCGATGCCTACGAGGCGGTGCGTGACCAGGTGGCCGGGCTGATCGGTGCCTCGGCGCGGGAAGAGGTGATCTTTACCCGCAACAGTACCGAGGCGATCAATCTGGTCGCCCATTCCTTCGGCAGCCTGATGCGGCCGGGGCAGGCGGTGGTGATCTCGGAGATGGAGCACCATGCCAATCTGGTGCCGTGGCAGATGCTGCGGGACCGGACGGGTATCGAACTGCGCGTGGCGCCGATCACCGATGAGGGCGACATCGCACTGGACGCGCTGGAGCGGCTGGTGGCGGACGGCAAGGTGGCGCTGGTGGCCGTTACCCACATGTCGAACGTGCTGGGTACCGTGACGCCGGCGCGGCGGATTGCCGATATCGCCCATGCGGCGGGGGCGCGCGTGCTGTTCGACGGCAGCCAGTTCGTCGTGCATCGGCGGGTGGATGTGCAGGCGATCGACGCCGATTTCTACACCTTTACCGGCCACAAGCTGTATGGTCCCACCGGGATCGGCGTGCTGTGGGGGCGGCGGGAGCTGCTGGAGGCGATGCCGCCGTTCCTGGGTGGCGGGGACATGATTTCCTCGGTCAGTTTCGAGCGCTCCACCTGGGCCACCGTGCCGCATAAATTCGAGGCCGGCACGCCCGCGATCATCGAGACGATCGGGCTGGGGGCGGCCATCAGCTATATCGAAGCGATCGGATATGATGCCATCGCGGCGCATGAGACGGCGCTGGTGGATTATGCGCTGCCGCGCCTGGCCGAGGTGCCGGGCCTGCGCGTGATCGGGGCCCCGGCGGAGCGCGGGGGTGTGATTTCATTCACGATGGACGATGTGCATCCGCATGACATCGCGACCCTGCTGGATCGCAATGGCATTGCGGTGCGGGCCGGCCATCATTGCGCGGAGCCGCTGATGCGGCGCCTGGGCCTGTCCGCCACTGCCCGTGCCAGCTTCGCGCTCTATACGACGCGCGAGGAGGTGGATGCGCTGGCATCGACGCTGACGCAGATCCGCAGCTTCTTCGTCTGAGACGGGAGCGGGCGCGGGCCGATGGATCAGGACGGGCTTTATCAGCGGCAGGTGATCGAACGGGCGCGTGCGCCCGTCCATGCCGGCCCGCTGGAAGGCGCCACCGGCCGAGGCGAGGGCACGAACCCGATGTGCGGCGACCGGGTGCGGATCGGGGTCTGGCTGGATGCGGACGGGCGGATCGGGACGGTTCGTCACCAGACGCGAGGATGTGCGATCTGCCTGGCCTCGGCCGACATGATGGCCGGGCTGGTGGCGGGGCAGGACAGGATCGGGGCCGCGACCATGGGGCGGGATTTTACCGCCCTGCTGCAAAGCGGGCAGGGCGGCGAGTCCTGCCCGGAATTGAGGGTCTTCGCGCCCCTGCACCGGCACCGGTCGCGCATCCGCTGCGCGACCCTGGCATGGTCGGCGCTGGAGGCGGCATTGGTCGAGGCGCCTGCGGGAACGCCAGCGGGTGAGACGAAGGACGGATGAGGCGGGAATGATGGTTCAGACCGACAGGATGGCCGCGATGGAAGAGACCGGAAACGGCGCGGAGGGGCAGGCTTTCTCGTTCGAGGCACCTGCGGCTGGGGACAGCCCTGCGGTGGAAGGCTGGACGCCTGATGGCGAGCCGGCGGCGGACGGTGCGGCGGCGGTGCCCGACGAAGAGGCCGTGATCGCGGCCATCGCCTCGGTCTACGATCCGGAAATTCCGGTGAATATCTATGAGCTGGGCCTGATCTACGCCATCGACCTGCATCGTGACGGCACGGTGCGCATTGAAATGACGCTGACGGCGCCCAACTGTCCCAGCGCGCAGGAATTGCCGGCGCAGGTGCAGGAAGCGGTTCGCGCCGTCCCTGGCGTGACCGATGCCACGGTCGAGATCGTCTGGGACCCGCCATGGGACATGTCGCGCATGAGCGACGATGCCCGTCTGAGCCTGAACATGTTCTGACACCGCGCGGCGGGATGCGATGCCCGCCGGGATTGGGAGATTGCCGATGAGTGTTTCCAGCAACGCGACGACCGCAACGTCCGCTCCGGCCCGGCGGGCGCTGCCGCCGCTGATGGCGCTGTCCGATCGTGCGGCCGACCGGCTGCGGGCGTTATATGCCACGGCCCATGCCGGGCAGTTGCTGCGGATTGCGGTCTCGACCAAGGGGTGTTCCGGCCACGCCTACGATATGAGCTTCGTCGAGGCGGCGGGGCCGGGCGATGAGATCGTGACCGACAAGGGCGTGACCGTGCTGGTCGATCGCAAGGCGACGCTGTTCCTGATCGGCACGACGATGGATTATGAGGTCAAGCAGCTCGAATCCGGCTTCACCTTCAATAATCCGAACGAGAAGGGCCGCTGCGGCTGCGGCGAGAGCTTTCACGTCTGATCGCTCGATCCGTTCCTTCTGGAATTTCCATGGGTTCGCGCCGGTTTTTAATTCTGTGCGCGGATATCCAGTCCGAGGCAGGCCGCGCCGAGCAGGCCGGCATCGGCCCCTAGTGCCGCGCGCCTGAGAAGCGGGCCGGACGTGGTGGTCAGGATGCGGGCGCGGACGGCCTCGTCCAGGGCGTCGACCAGGGCGTGGGCGTTGCTCAGGCCGCCGGCGACCGGGACGATGGTGCTGCCGGTGACGTTGATCACATGGGCCAGGCCGGCGCCCATATAGGACAGCCAGATATCGAGCGTCCTGCCGGCCTGGCGATCGCCTGTCTGCCAGGCTTCGAGGATCGTCCGGCTGGTCTGCGGCGTGCCGCCCGCCCAGAGATGCAGCCGTTCCAGCGCGCGGGCGCCCGCGATCGTGTCGAGGCAGCCCGAGATGCCGCAGCCGCAGCGAAAGAGCGGAACCAGGGCCTGGGCTGACTCCTGATCATGGGAGGCAGGGGGGGGGATGACGAGCGGGGCGTGGCCCCATTCGCCCGTCACGCCGCCCAGGCCCGGCACGATCCGGCCATCGAGGATAAATCCTCCACCGATTCCCGTGCCGAGAATCACGCCGAAAACATTGCGATGTCCCTTTGCCACGCCGAAATGGGCCTCGGCCAGCGCGAAGCAATCCGCGTCATTGGCGATCCGGACGATGCGTCCGGTTTCGCGGCGCAGATGGGCGGAAAGCGGAAGGGCTTGCAGGCAGGGAATGTTCGCCGCGCGGATGATGCCGGTATCGGGACATTCCACGCCCGCTATGGCGATGTGCAGCGGCATGTCGGGCCAGGGGGCGCAGAGCGCGACAAGTGCGCCGATGAAGGCGGGGGCGTTATCGAGCGGTGTCGGAACGGAACGGCGGTGTTCGGTCCGTCCATCGGGGTGAACCACCGCGAAATCGATGAACGATCCACCAATATCTGCGCAAAGAATCATGAAGGGTTCCACACTGAGATTGCCCGCCCGGACGACAGGCAGGCCCGTCTACCCCGACCCTATTTATCGGCCCTTTTTGTAAACAGACATTTCCTTATTCCGTCAATATAGTTCATGATATGAAATATTGACCGGCGATTTCTCCAAGGGCCTTCATCATGCTTTCCACGGGACATTATCTGATTCTGAGCAGTCTCAGCCGCAATGGACCGGAAAGCCGGAGCGAACTCGCGCTGCGCCTGGGCATGAGCAAGGCGGCCGTGTCCAGCCTGGTGCGCGATCTGCTGAAGCAGGAAATCCTGTGCGAGCAGGCGCCGGTCCACGGCAGCGGGCGGCCTTCGGTGCCGCTTGCCGTGCGGGCGGAAGCGGCGTGGTTCATCGGCATTTCCCTGCAGGACGATCCGGCGATCGTGGTGCTGACCGACCTGCATGGGACCGTGCACGACCGTATGGAGCTGCCGCGTCATGCCGATCTGGAAACATGCGTGTCGTCGTTGTGCGAGGCGATCACGTACCTGCGGAGGGGGCCTCGTTCGGCCAAGGTTTCGGGCGTCGGCATGGCCCTTCCGGGCTTTGTGGCCAACGATCGCCAGACCTGCCTGGCCTGTGCCGCCCTGGGGTGGCGGGATGTCGATATCGGCGGGGTGCTGTCGAAGCGGACCGGCCTGCCGACCTGGATCGAGAACGATGCGAATGCCCTGATCCTGGGCGAGCAACTGTTCGGGGCCCTGCGCGGCAGCCCGGATTTCAGCGTGATCTTCATCAGCAACGGCATCGGCTGCGCGAACATCGTCAATGGGCGGCTTCTGCGCGGTTATGCCGGCGGGGCGGGAGAAATGTCGCACGCGCCGATCGTGACGGACATGGCCCATGCCCTGCCATGCCGCTGCGGCAACCGCGGCTGCCTGGAAACCGTGGCCTCGCTTCTGGCAATCGGCAATGCCGCCCGCCGGGCGGGGCTGCCCGGCGACATCGCCGAACTGGCCCGGCTGGCGGCCGGCGCGCACCCCGAGGCGCTGTCGATCCTGCATCATGCCGGTGCCTCGATGGGACTTGCCACCGCCCATCTGATCCAATTGATCGATCCGAGCCATGTCGTGGTGATGCTGGACCCGAACCTGCGCGACGGGATCTATGGCCATGCCCTGCTCCGCGAGACCGAATCCCACATCCTGCGGCGCCCGGCCTCGCGGAGCATGATCGATTTCCGGGATTTCGAGCCCGACAGCTTTGCCTGCGGCGCCGCGAGCCTTGCGGCCCGCTACTTCATTTTCGGCCCGGACGGTGTCTGAAAGCCTGTGGAACCGGTGAGATCGTGTCATTCTGGCAACAGTTTTGCGCATGGAGAGCGAAAACACTTTGTTTTAAGTTGGAATTAAGTAGCCGGATTAAATTCCTATTGCGCATTAAAAACCCGTTTGCGAGCTTGTTTCTGAAGAGCAATGACAGAGACTGTTCACCGTCAGTCGGGTCGTGGAGTTGTCACCATGCGCATCTCGTTCCGCCAGCTTTCCCTTTCCTGCGTTGCGCTGACCGGTCTTGCCGCGGCAGCCGCGCATGCGCAGACAAAAAAGACGGCTACCGGCCATGGCCAGAAGGCCATGGCGAGCGCGCCGGCGGTCCGGAACGGGTCATCCGGCGGCGATGACCTCAGTTCGTCCGTCCTCGGGCAGTTCACCCGATCGTCGGAGGAGGTCTCGGTCACCAACCATGCCGTGGCGGCGACGGGCATTACCAATCGCACGCCGGGCGGCGGGCTGATGCCGCCGCAATCCGCGCCGCGTTCGCAGAGCGGCATCACGCGCGATTTCATCGCCAAACAGTCGCCGTCATCCAACATCACGTCCCTGATCGCCGATCTTCCCGGCGTGACGGTGAGCAGCCAGGACCCGTTCGGCACCACCGGGGACCATCTCCAGGTTCGTGGCCTGAACGAAACCCAGTTCGGCTATCTGTTCGAAGGCGCGCCGCTGGCGGACCCGATCAATTACGCGCCCTATACGGCAACGCTGGTCGATACCGAGAATCTTGGTTCCGTCACGATTTCCCAGGGGGCGCCGGACCTGAACGCGCCGTTCTACAACGCCGTGGGCGGACAGATCACGGCGACGGCGATCAACCCGTCGCACCATATGGGCGGATTTGCCGATCTTGCCGGCGGTTCCTACAGTTTCAACAAGGAATTCCTGCGGTTCGATACGGGTGACATCGGCAATTCCGGCGTGCGCGGGTTCCTGTCCTTCTCCCATACCGGCTACGATAATGGCGCGCGCGGTCCCGGTGGCTTCATGCGCTATCATCTCGACACCAAATTCGTGAAGGAGTGGGGGGACGGCAACAATATCTCCGCCATATTCTCCTACAACCGTCAGGAAGCGACCTCGTGGCGGGCGCCCACCATGGCGCAATGGAAACAATATGGCGTCGGATTCTCCTACGATCCGAATTTCACTCCGGGCGACGCGGGGTATTACAAGCTGGCGAACCAGAACCTGAACCAGCAGCTTATCGTGGTGCCGATGAACTTCACGCTGACGGACCGGCTGAAGCTGCATGTGACGCCTTACTACGTCCATCAGTTCGGTCCGTCCCTGGGCGGCGAGAACATTCCGGCGGTCGGCGGGTATTACGGAACGCAGCAATATGGCCAGCTTTCGGGCGGAACCGTCGTCAATGGCAGCATCCTGACCGTAGGCCGCGATCCGTGGAACCAGAAGACGGGCGGGCTGAACATGTCGGCCGACTGGCGGATCAGCAAGAGCAACACATTCTCCTTCGGCTGGTGGTATGCCTATACCACCCATGAGGAACTGTCGGATTTCCTGCCGGTCAATGCCGATGGCAGCGGCTGGTCGGGCACGCCGATCCGCGTGAACGGGCATATCCTGTCCGGGTACGACCTGAATTTCATGCAGCAGGTCAACACGCTGTTCGTCGCCGATACGCAGCGCCTGCTGAACGACAGGCTGACCCTCAGCGCGGGCTTTCGCGTCGCCATGGTCTCGCGCCAGGGAACGAACCTGATCCCCGGGGCGGACCCGTACAAGATGCAGGGCAATTACTTCGAACCGTTGCCGCAATTCTCGGCAAGTTACAAAATTACGCCCCACGACCAGATCTTCATCAACGGGACGACGGCATTCCGGGCTCCGGCCTCGGTCGAGGCCTATTCGCAGATCTTCGACCCGAATTCGTCACACGCGGTGATGCAGCCGCAGAGCCTCAAGCCCGAATATTCGATCAGCGAGGAAATCGGTTATCGTCATCAGGGCGGTCTCTATAATTTCTCGATGTCGCTGTTCAACATCAACATGACCAACCATCAGGTGACCTCGACGGGCTATATTCCCGGCACCAACCAGATGGTCGCATCCCCGATCAATATCGGCGGCCAGACCTCGCGCGGCATCCAGGCGGAACTGGGGCTGGCGCGCTGGCATCATTTCAGCCCGTATGTCTCGGGCCAATTCCTGCATTCGACCTTCGACAATGATTTCAACACCGGGATGGGTGCGCTGCCGACGGCCGGCAAGGTCGCGGTGGCGGCGCCGAAATTCACCGGTGCCATCGGCCTGAATTACGATGACGGCACCTTCTTCGGCAATTTCGACCTGCGCTATGTCGATACCCAGTACACGACCTTCATGAATGACGAGAAAATGCCGTCCTACATCACGTCGAACCTGGCGCTGGGTTATCGGATGAAGGCGCTGGGACCGATGAAGCATCCGCAGATCCAGCTCAACCTGACCAATCTCGGCGACAATCACTATGTCTCCGGCTCCAGCTACACCGCGAACGCCCTTCCGCACGCCACCTCGACCGGCCACATCGCCACGGGCGGCGGGCCGGTCTATTATGTCGGCGGCGTGTTTGCCGCCGTGGTTTCGCTGTCCACCGGGTTCTGATGGTGCAGGACGGGCCCGATCGTTCGCCCCGGCCGGTGCCTTCACCGGCCGGGGGATTCAATGGACGGTCGTGGCTGGCCGGCCTTGCGGCGCGCAGCCCCGCCGGGGCCTATGGCTGGCGCCCCATCCTGATCATGGCCACCCTGTTCTTCAGCATCGGCTTTGTGACCTGGCTGAACGGCCCGCTGATCACGTTCGTCCAGGTGGCCTTCAATCTGGACGATATCTCGGCGTTCCTGGTGCCCGTCTGCTTCTATCTGGCCTATTTCGTCTTTCCGCTGCCGGCGACTGCGCTGACGCGGCGGGTCGGTCTGCGGCGGGGCCTGTCCATCGCGCTGGTGGTGATGGCGGCGGGGACCGCGCTGTTCGGGGAATGCGTCAACGCGCGATGGTATGCCGGTGCGCTGGGCGGCCTGACGGTGATCGGGGCCGGGCTGTCGCTGCTGCAGATTACGATCAATCCGTATGTCAGCCTGCTGGGGGGGCATGATCGTGCCGCCCAGCGCATCGCCATCATGGGGGTCGCCAACAAATTCGCCGGGATCGTGGCACCCGCGCTGTTCGCGGTCATCGTCATGCCGAATGTCGGGGGTGTGGCGGCCGATATCGCGCGCACGCCGCCCGGCCCCGCCCGCGAGGCGACGCTGGCGGCCTTTACCCACGCCGTGCATGCCCCCTATTCGGCAATGGCTGGCTTGCTGCTGCTGCTGGCGGTCTTTACCGCGCGCGCCAGGCTGCCCGATATCGCCATGGAGCGTGCCGCGCCGCGCGCCCGCGATCGTGAGGTGGCGGCCCAGCCGGGATGGCTGATGACCGGGGCCCTTGCCATGTTCCTGTATGTCGGGGTGGAGGTCATGGCCGGGGACGCCATCGGGCTCTATGGCCGTTCCTTCGGCCTGTCGCTGGACGTGACGAAATATCTGACGGCACTGACCCTTGCCGCGATGATGGCCGGCTATCTGGCCGGCATGGTCCTCGTGCCGCGTGTCGTCGACCAGGAACGCTATATGCTGCTGTCCTGTGTCGGCGGGATTCTGCTGTGCCTGCTGGCGATGGTGGCTCCGGGCGTGGTGCCGGTCTTCTGCGTGGCGCTGCTGGGGTTTGCCAATGCGATGATCCTGCCGGCGCTTTTTCCCATCGTGCTTGCGGAGGGTGGCCCGGAGGGGGGACGGACGACGTCGTTCCTGGTCATGGCCTATTCCGGCGGGGCGGTGCTGCCGCAGGTTTTCGTGCATCTTGTCCCGGTGCTGGGCACCACGCCTTCCTTCATGGCGCTGGCCGTTCCATCCTATGTCTTCATCGGCGGATGGATCGTCGCGCTGCGCGCGGGGACGCGACGGCCGGCCCTGGCCACGGGAAGGAGCGAAGCGCCGTGAAGATCATCATCTGCCCCGATCCTGCCCATGTTGCCGTACTGGCGGCGCGGCTGCTGGCCGATCAGGTGCGCGGCAGGCCGGAGTCCGTCCTGGGGCTGGCGACGGGGCGGACCATGGAAGCGATCTACCGCCGGCTGGTCGGGACGGCCCGTGCGGATGGTGTCGATTTCGGTGCCGTCACCACCTTCAATCTCGACGAATATGTCGGCCTGCCGGGCGGCCATGCCCAATCCTATCGCCACTATATGCACGCGCACCTGTTCGCGCATGTCGACCTTGCTCCGGAGCGGACCCATGTTCCCGATGGCGCCGCGCCTGATGCCGATGCGGAAGCCGCCGGATACGAGGCGCGCATCGCGCAGGCCGGCGGGATCGATCTGCAACTCCTCGGCCTGGGCGAAAACGGTCATATCGGTTTCAATGAGCCATTGTCGGCGCTTGCCAGCCGTACCCGTGTCGTCACCCTGGCGCAGGCGACCCTGGCGCAGAATGCCGGGATGTTCGGCGGCGACCCGTCGCGTGTGCCGACGCGGGCCATCACGATGGGAACGGGCACGATCCTGGAGGCCCGCAGGACGCTGATGGTCGTGACCGGTGCGCGCAAGGCCGCGATCGCGGCGCGTGCGATCGAGGGGCCGGTCAGCGCGGCGGTGCCGGGGTCCGCCCTGCAATTCCACCCGGACTGCCTTGTCCTGCTCGATGCGGCGGCGGCTTCGGGCCTGGCCCAGCGCGATGCGATCGAATGGCAGATGCGGCATGACCCGGAACTCGTCGCGATTCAGCCGGCGCGATCGGCGGGGCCGTGATGCACGCGCGCCCCATCCTGCTGGAAGTCTGCGTCGATGGGGCCGAGGGCCTGGAGGCCGCCGTGGCGGGCGGTGCCGACCGGGTCGAGCTTTGTGCCGCGCTGGCGCTGGGCGGACTGACGCCTTCGGCGGGGCTGATGGCGATCGCCGCCCGTGTGTCGTGCCCTGTCCTTGCGATGATCCGGCCCCGTCCGGGGGATTTCGTATTTTCTTCGGCCGAGGAAGAGGTCATGCGCGGCGATATTGCCGCCGTGGCGCGGGCCGGCCTGTCCGGTATCGTATTGGGCGCTTGCCTGGCGGATGGGCGGCTTGACGAGGCCATGCTGCGCCGGCTGCTGGACCATGCCCGCGCCTGCGGCCTGTCCCGTGCCACGCTGCATCGCGCCTTCGACCAGGCGGTCGATCCGGACGCGGCGCTGGAAGTCGCGGTGGGGCTGGGGTTCGAACGCATCCTGACCTCGGGTGGGGGGACCACCGCATGGGAGGGGCGCGAGAGGCTGCGCCGTCTGGCCGATCGGGCCGGTGGACGCATTTCCGTCATGGCCGGTGGCGGCGTCTCGCCGCTTTCGGCCGCGGCACTTGTCGCGGCCACCGGGGTCAAAGAGATTCACGGCTCCTGTCGCAGTGGTGATCCGCCACGGGGGCAGGGTGCGCGGCATGCCGGTTTCGGCGACAATCCGGTGCCGACCGATGCCGCGACGGTCAGGGCGATACGCCGTGTGCTGGACAGTGCAGGCCGCGTTGCCCCGACGTCCGGGGATTGTTCCAGGAGAAAATGAGCATGATGTTTTCGACCGCGCGCGCGGCTCTTGCCGGGTCTTCGCTGCTTGCCGCGACGATGGCGCTTTCGGCCTGCGCGACGCAACCGGGAGAGCTGCCGACGGCGGCAGGGCCCGTGGCGCCTGCTCCCGCGCCCGCGCTGATGCCGATTCCGTCTTCGGTTGCCTTCCCCGGCGGGGCGCTTCCGCTGTCCGGCGGCTTCGTCGTGTCGTGGAGCCGTCCGCCTTCCGCGATGCTGCGAGCGGCGGCGGGGCGCTTCCTGGGCCGTGCCGATGCGCTGGCCGGACGGGTGATGCCCGTGGCCGATCGGCCCGCCGACCCGGCTTCGGCGCCGGTTCCGCTGAGGATCGAGGCGGGACAGGATGCGGGCTGGCTGACGACGCGGGCGAAGGAGGATTACCGGCTGGAGGTCGGCCCCGGCGGCGTCACGCTGACGGCTGACGGCCCCGATGGGGTGGTCCATGGCCTGGCGACGCTCGCGCAACTGATCGGGCGGGATGAAAACGGGCCGAAGATCGATTTTGCGACCATCGCCGATCATCCCCGTTTCGCCTGGCGCGGGATCATGATCGACACGTCGCGCCATTTCGTGACGGTCGAGACCATCAAGCGCCAGATCGACGCGATGGAGATGCTGAAACTCAACGTCCTGCACCTGCATCTCAGCGATGGAACCGGCTTTCGGGTGGAGAGCCGCGTGTTGCCCGAACTGACCGCGAAGGGATCGCACGGCCAGTACTACACCCAGCGCCAGATCCGGGACCTGGTGGCTTATGCGGCGGATCGGGGTATCCGGGTCGTGCCCGAATTCGACGTGCCGGGCCATGCGCTGGCCCTGCTGCTGGCCCATCCCGAACTGGCGGCGCAAAGTCCGGTCGATCCGGAGCCGAAGAACAAGAATACGGCCGCGCTCGACCCGACCCTGCCGGCGACGCTGCGCCTTGTGCGCCGGCTCTACGGCGAAATGGGCCGGCTGTTTCCCGATGCCTATTTCCATTCCGGCGGTGACGAGGTCGATCCCGGCGAATGGATGAAGAATCCGAAGATCGCGGCCTGGATGAAGGACCATGGCTATGCGACGCCGCAGGCGTTGCAGGCGGCCTTTACCGCGCAGGTGCAGAAGATCCTGGCCGGTCAGGGAAAGATCATGGTCGGGTGGGATGAGGTCAGCGAGGCGGCCATTCCGTCCGACGTGGTGGTCGATGTCTGGCGCAGTTCGAAATTCATTGCCTCCGCCACCGAAGGCCGTCATCCCGTCATCGTGTCCGCCGGGTATTACCTCGATCTGCTCCAGCCGGCCGGCCAGCATTATCTGGTCGACCCGTACGATCCGGCCGCGAACGGCATTACCCGTGCCCAGGCCGACAGGATGTTGCAGAAGGGCGCGCGGCCGGACCTGGTTGCCGCCTTCCTGAAGGAACCCGCGCCGCCGCCCCTGACCGAGCAGCAGAAATCCTACGTGCTTGGCGGCGAGGCGCCGTTATGGGCGGAACTTGTAACCGACGAGATGCTCGATGCGCGGATCTGGCCGCGTGCGGCCGCAATCGCCGAACGGTTCTGGTCGCCAGCCGCCGTGCGGGATGTCGACGACATGTATCGGCGCCTTGCCGTGGTGAATTCCGAACTCCAGATCACGGGATTGCAGGGCGAGGCGAACAGGTGGCGCATGGCGGCACGGCTTTCGCCCGGTACGGTCGATCCGGTGATGGTGCTGGCGAGTGCCACGGTTCCGCTGCGCAACTACAACATGAATCGCTATGTGGGGCGCCACGGCCACAGGCTGGATGAAATCGGGGAAGTCGCGTCGCCCGATCCGGCACAGGCGCAGCGGTTTTCGATACTGGTGGCGCGCTATGTGGCGGGAGACCACAGTGTGGTGCCGGCCCTTCGGCGGCAGCTTGCGGTCTGGTGCGACAATGATGCGGCCTTCGCCCCGGTGGCGCATGTGCGTGGCCTGTCCGAGGCCCTGGTGACGTCCAGTCACCTCGCGGTCATCGCCCGGGCGGGATTGAAGGCGCTGGATGGCAGGCGGACACTCTCTGCGCCGGAGAAGGCGATTTTCGATCAGGAAGACGCCGCCATCAATGGTTCCGCCGATGTGTCCGGCACGTCCGCCGGCGCGGCCCTGCCGCCTGCCGGGCTGATGATCGCGGTCGAGCCGGCGGTGCGGAGGCTTCTCGCGCCGTAAAATCCTGCGGAGGGGATCGCGGCGATCGGGGGAGCGGGCCCCCGATCGTCAGATCTGCCCGGACTTCAACCGGCCTGCCAGATGCCCGCAGGTCCGCATCGTCACCGCCATGACCGTCAGCATCGTGCCCGCGTGCGGCCGGCTGGCCAGGTCGAGTGGCGCATACGCCCCGTTCGCGCCGTTCCGGGGGGCTGGATGGGCGTTTATTCCGCCCGCTTCCACGGATTGATCGCATCTGGCGGCATGGGTGACGTGTGGGGGCGACCTGGCCGGCCGTGTTTTGGCCCGTTGGTCGCCATCAGCAGATTCGGTTCCCTATTGCACTCCCGTTATGATTTTCAGTAGAGGTCGGTGCATGATGTTCAATGGGAAACGCGGTATATGACAATCTGTTAATGAGATGCATAAGCGATATCAATGATACGTGAATAAGAAACCCCTTGAGAATCGTCAATATATCGGACAGGTTTGATTATTATACGTTTTATGTACGTAATTCAGAATTCGAACGAACGGGTTTGGTGATTGTGGCGCCGGCCATTGCCTCGTGATCGCAATACCAATCCGGGAAGAGAGCGACTCTGTTTGGAATTCCCTATCGGATGGGGAGTTTTTGGGGCTTTCTGCGCCGGAACAAGCTCTACGCAACCCTCGGGGGCAGCTACGACGATATCGTCGATGTTTACAGGATCGCATGGAACAGGGTCATCGACGATCCGGAACGGATCATCAAAATCGACTCACGAAGCCGGACGTGTGCCGGTCTTCGGGCGAGTGGGTATGAGATGACCAAACAGCCCTTGACGCATTCGCGGTTTCCCGACCCATTAACGGGATTGTTCCAGTCTCATTTCGGCTGGTTGGTCAGCCGCATGGCACGTCAACTCGGCTCCCGCAGCAAGGGGGAGGAAATCGCCTCCGAGGTGTTTGTCCGTCTTGCCGCGTCCCGGCAGGCGGAGAACCTGCGGGAACCGCGCGCCTTTCTGCTGGTCGTGGCACGGCGCCTGATCGCCGAACTGAGAAGGCGCAGCGTGCTGGAGGCAAGCTATCTGGATGCGCTACGGGCCGTTTCGGCGGAGACGGCGCCGAGCCCCGAGGAACATAACGCGTTCCTGCAATTGCTCCAACGCATGGACCATGCGCTGCACGGCGTGTCGCCCAAGGCACGTGCGGCGTTCTTCTTCTACCGGATCGACCATCTGCGCCACCAGGATATCGCCGAACGGCTCAACGTATCGGTCAGCATGGTGCGGAAATATATCGACACCGCCGAGCGTGCCTGCGCGGGTGTGCTGGATCGGCCTTGAGTTCCTGAATTCCTGTTCGTAATAGAAAGCATCATGGCTTCCGATCCAACACGGTCCACGGATGCGCCGCAGGGCGAAAACGGGCGGTCCAACCCCGTGGACATGCAGCTTGCGCGGCTGAGCGCGGCGCTGGGTGGCCAGTCTCTGGGCGACATCTATCTACGTCGGGTGAAACGCCGCGCACTGCTGCGCCGAGGGCTGGGAGCTGCCGCCGGCGCGACATGCGTCGCGGGGCTGCTGGCCGGACCGGCATTGCTGTCGGGCGATCTGCGCGCCGATATCCGCACCCGCCATGGCGAGACGCAGCAACTGGCCCTTGGTGCACGATCCACCGCGACGCTTGCGCCGTGCAGCGCCATCGCGTTCGCCACCGGCGGTGCGCGGAACGCATTCACGCTCCTGCATGGAATGGTTCTTGTGGAAAGCCGTCCCGACGCGGCATCGCCGTTTATCCAGGTTGCCACCCGCGCGGGCCTGGTCCGTGCGTCGGCCGGCGATTTCATGGTCCGTCGCGATGATGGCCGGACCATCGTGACCGCCCATGACGACATGCTGGCCATTCTGCCCGCGCGTGGGCCGCGCCTGACCCTGGCGGCCGGCCATGCCATGGATCTGGAGCCGGGTGGGCCGGACGAACGGGCCATAGACTGGGGACTTGCGACCTCCTGGCGCAATGGCATGCTGATCGTGGAAAACGGGACGCTTGGCGATGTGATCGCGGGGTTGGCGCCCTATTGGCGAGGGTCGCTTTACATCACGCCGCGCGCGGCGCGCATCCGGGCGAGCGGCGTATTTTCGCTGAACGATACCGGCCGTTCGCTCACGCAGCTTGAAGAGACCTTTCCGGTCTCCATCCGGCATCTGCCTTTCGGGGTCGTGGCGATCAATTCCATATCGTGACGATCATCGTGTAAAAAAAGTTTCTCCGTCGGTATCACTTTGGCCGGCTCGATCCTCATCCTTTGTAACGACCATACCGTAACGGTCCGTAACGATGAGGAAGAGATGAAGAGAAAACAGCGGCTACTCGGTATATCCACCTTTTTTCTGCTCGCGGGCTCGTGCCTTGCGGGAGTCTCGTCAGGCCGAGCCGCCGATGCCTCCGTCAGTCAGGCGAAATCCTTCGCCTTCGCCCTGCCGCCGGCGCCGCTGGCACGAACCCTGTTGCGCATATCGGCCCAGACCGGGACCCCCATCGCATTTTCTCCCGATCAGGTGGCGGGCAGGCAGGTGGTTGCGATCGGCGGCCAGATGACCGGGATGGCGGCGGTCGGCCTTGCCTTGCGCGGGACCGCGCTGGCCGTGGTCGCGACGCCTTCCGGCGGGCTGAAGATCGTCACGACCTTGCCGCCCGCGCCTTCCTCCACGCCGCATGGGGGCGCCATCAAGGCCACGAATGCCGCCGTCCCCGCCGCTCCGGATCGGACGGACGCGGCGTCTAACGTGGAAGCCATCGTCGTTACGGGATCGCGCCTCGCCCATTCCGCGCTGACCGACATCATGCCGACCACGACGCTGGATGCCGAGCAACTGGCGCGGCGCGGCTATACCAATGTCGGTACCGCGCTGTTGCGCGAAAACCCGGCCTATGGCGCACCGGACAATTCCAACATGGGGGCCCAGGGCTCATACGGTGCCGGCCAGTTCTTCGCCAACATGTTCAACCTCGGCTCGCAACGCACGCTGACGCTGGTGAACGGCATGCGCTTCGTCTCCGACGCGTCTTCCTCGATCTTCGGCGCGGTTGCGGGGTCGCCGGTCGATCTGTCCATCATTCCCTCGTCGCTGATCAAGAAAGTCGAGACGGTGAGCGTCGGTGGCGCGCCCGCCTATGGGTCGGACGCGATCGCCGGCGTGCAGAACTTCATCCTAAAAAATGATTTCCAGGGCGTGGAGTTTACCGCGCAGGGCGGCTTTTCCCAGAAGCTCGATGACGGGTCGGCCAAGATCGCGTTTCTGGCCGGCCGGCATTTCGACCATGATCGGGGCGGCGTCGTCTTCGATGTGGAATATAACGACCAGCTTCCGCTGACCCGCGCGGCGCGGCCGCAATTTGGCGGCGGAGACAGCAATTATTTCGGACAGAGCAACGATCCGAGCAGCCCGTACAAATATGTGCTGCAACACGGGCAGCGCTATCTGGAGTTCACCAATTCGGGCATTCCCGTCACCTCCGATACCTATCCCACGCTCTCGGGCCAGAATCTGGGGGGTGTGACGAATGCCGCGGGACAGACGCTGATCTTCAACCCTACGGGCACCGCGCTGGTGCCGCTGACCTACAATTCGGTCAATGGCGACCAGATTTCGGGCTCAGGCGGGAATGGCTTCAATATCGGCAACTACAATAACCTGATCGTCGGCCAGACGCGGCTGAACCTGACCACGCTGGCCCATTACGACATCACCGACCATCTGAAGGCGAAGTTCGAAGGCTGGTACCAGGATGCGAGCGCCTTCAACACGTCTGCCCAGCCGAACTACAATACCGCCCTGTTCGCCAGCGCGATGACGGGCGCCGCCGACGGGACGCAGAGCGGCAACCTGGTGCTGAGCACCGGTAATCCGTTCCTGACGCAAGCGGAACGCGCCACCATCGTCTCGAACCTTGCCGCCCAGGGAGTGCCGACCGACCAGTTCTATCTGGCGCGTGCCAATACCGATTATGGGACCGGCGCCTTTACCACGAACACGCAGACATTTCGGTTCGTCGGTGGTCTGAACGGGGATTTCGAATTCGCCGGCCGTCATTTCGACTGGGACATTACCGGCACCTATGGACGCTCGATGTCGCAGACCTATCAGCCCATGATCGTGGCGCAGAACTTCGTCAACGCGCTGAATGCCGTGGGGCTGCCTGACGGGTCGATCGGCTGCGCGCCGGGCTATGTCAGTTCGCCTCTGCCCACCGAGAGTGCGACCTGCGCGGCGCTCAACCCTTTCGGCGTGGGCACCGCGAGCCAGGCGGCGATCGATTATGTTACCGCCATGAGCAAGACCTCGCAGACCAACAGCCAGTTCGACATCGTGGCCGAAGTGAAGAGCACCGTCGTCAAGCTGCCGGCGGGCGACGTGCGCTGGGACCTGGGCTACGAGCACCGGCGCGAGGCTACGAGCTTCAATCCGGGAGCCTTCTTCCGCGGGGAGCCCATGCCGGACGGCACCTATCAGCAATATGGCGCGTTTATTCCGGTCTCGCCTGTTGCGGGCAGCTATCATACGCATGAAGCCTTCGCGGAACTGGAGGTTCCGCTGGTTTCGCCGAAGATGCATGTCCCCGGCGTCTATGAATTCTCGGGCGATGCGGCGGCGCGTTATGTCAACAATTCCATAACCGGAGGCTTCTGGACCTGGACCGCCGGGGGGACCTATGCGCCGACGCGCGATGTGGTGTTCCACGGCAATTATACCCGGTCGCTCCGCGCGCCGTCGATTACGGAACTGTTCGCGCCCGATGGCTCGGTCTACGGCAGCGGGAACGATCCGTGCTCGCCCCAGTTCATCACGTCCGGGCCGAATCCGGGTGTCCGGCACGCGAATTGCGCCAGGGCGGGCGTGCCGAGCAACTTTTCTTCGAACATCAACAATTATACCGTACTCGGCAGTTCGGGCGGCAACCGCCATCTGCAAAACGAAACGGCGGACAGCTTTACCGGCGGCGTCACCCTGCGGCCGCGCTGGGTGCGCGGGTTGACCATCAATTCCGATTTCATCGACATCAATCTGCACAACGAGATCCAGTCGCTCGATATCACCCAGATCATGGACGCGTGCTACGATTCACCGAACTTTCCGAATGCCTACTGCTCGGCCTTCACGCGGGATTCGTCCGGACAGATCACGAATTTCCACGAGGGATATTACAATATCGCGAACCAGCACGTGCGCGGCGTGCAGTCCAAGCTGGATTACTTCCTGACGCTGGACGATATCGGGCTGGGTCCGAAATCCGGCGCGGTCGAGATGACCGTCAATTACATGCATTACGTCTTCAACAACCAGACGCTGCTGAGCCAGACCTATGCGCAGGTCGGCGACACTGCCAACCCGCGGGACAGCTTCACGACCAATATCAATTATTTCCGCGGTCCGCTCATGCTGCAATGGCAGATGATCTATTACGGCAAGAGCCGCTACAAGCTGAACGTCGCCCCGAACACCTACTCCATCAACGATTTCAAGCAATATTTCACGTTCAACACGACCATCGGCTATACGTTTCTCAAGCATTATGTGACGAACCTGAATATCAACAATGTGTTCGATGCGAAGCCGCAATATCCCTATACCGGTTCGACCTCGCGCTATTTCGACGGCATCATCGGGCGCTCGTTCATGCTGACGGTCCAGGCGAATTTCTGAGCGCGGGCATACGCGTCCCGCGTCGGAACGACCATTCCATACAATTCGGCGCGTCGCGGCGCGCCAGGAGGAAATCGATTTGATCCTTACGAAAAAATGTAGCCTCGCACAGCATCGTGGCGGGATCGCGCTGCTGCTGGGCACGGCCTGCCTGGCCGGGATGCTGGCCGTCGGCGGTGCGGCGGCCGCCACCGTGGCGGTTCCCGCGACGCCGGACGCGCCGGTCGCGCCCCAGGGGGCCTGGGGATTCGACCTGTCCGGACGCAACCTCTCGGTGAAGCCGGGCAATGATTTCTTTGGCTATGCCAACGGCACTTATGTCGACCATCTGGCCATTCCGCCGGATCGGACGAGCTGGGGGCCGTTCAACGAACTTGCCGAACTGTCGCGTACGCGGGTGCAGGCGATCCTGAACGACGTGGCGTCGCAGGCGCAGGAGAACCCGACGACGATCGAAGGCAAGCTCGGCACGTTCTATGCCGCGTTCATGGACGAGGCGGCCGTCGAGGCATCGGGTGTGGCGCCGCTGGCGGCCGACCTGGCCGCGATCCGTGCCGTCCATGATGCCGCGTCCTTCGCCGCGCTTGCCGGGGCGGCGCAGGAAACGTTTCAGGCCTCGCCATTCTCGCTCATGATCCAGCCCGATGCGAAGGACCCTACGCGATATGCGCTCGACCTGGACCAGGCGGGGCTGGGAATGCCGGATCGGGATTATTACGCCAAACCATCCTTTGCCGCGAAGAAGACCGCGTATCGGACCTATGTCGAGACGATGCTCGGCCTGATCGGGTGGCCGGACGCGAAGCAGGCGGCGTCCGACATCGTCGCACTGGAAACGGCCATCGCGAAGGTCCACTGGGCGCGCGACGAGATGCGCGATCCGGAAAAGAGCTACAATCCCCGCACCGTCGAGCAGCTTGGGAAGGACATGCCCGGCTTCGACTGGACGCGCTGGTTGCAGGCGGCGGGCATTCCGGCGACGGGTCTCGCGCAGCGTGTCGTGATCGCTGGCGAACCCGGTGCGATCGCGGGGGAGGCGAAGATCCTCGGCGCGACGGATATCGCGACGCTGCGCGCGTGGCTGGCCTTCCATCTGGCGGACAATGCGGCGCCCAACATGTCGAAGGCATTCGTCGATGCCTGGTTCGCGTTCAACGGCAAGACGCTGTCCGGCCAACCGCAACTGCCCGTGCGCTGGAAGCGCGCGGTGGGTGCGACGAGTTCCGCGATGGGATGGGCGATCGGCCGGGTTTATGTTGCGCGCTATTTCCCGCCGGACAGCAAGGTGGAGATGGGGCATCTGACGGATGCGTTGAAGGCCGCCTTTCATGTCCGTCTCCAGCATAATAGCTGGATGGAGCCGGCGACCCGTGCCGCCGCGTTGCGCAAGCTGGAGAGTTTCACCATCCAGATCGGCTATCCCACCAAGTGGCGCGATTATGGCGCGCTGACGATCCGCAAGGGCGACGTGTATGGCAATGCCACGCGCGCCGTCGCCTTCGAATGGCGGTACTGGCTGGGGCATCTGGGCAAGCCGGTCGATCGCGACGAGTGGGACATGACGCCGCAGACCGTGAATGCCTACAATATGCCCGTATTCGACGAGGTCGTGTTTCCTGCCGCGATCCTTCAGCCGCCCTTCTTCAACCCCACGGCGGACCCGGCGATCAATTACGGCGCGATCGGCGGCGTGATCGGGCATGAGATGACCCATTCCTTCGACGATGAAGGGCGCAAGTTCGACGAGCATGGGCGGCTGCGCGACTGGTGGACCAAGGCGGACGCGGCGCGGTTCCAGAAACTTGCCGACCGGCTGGGGGCGCAGTTCAACGCATTCGTCGTTCTGCCGGGCGTGCATGTGAACGGGAAGCTGACGATGGGCGAGAACATCGCCGATCTGGGCGGGCTGACGCTGGCGCTGGACGCTTATCATGCCTCGCTGCACGGCAAGCCGGCCCCGGTGATCGACGGGCTGACGGGCGACCAGCGCGTGTTCCTGGGCTGGGCGCAGGTGTGGCGCGAGAAGGTGCGCGACGACGCCCTGCGCCAGCAGATCGTGGTCGATCCGCATTCGCCGCCGGTCGCGCGCGTCAACATGCCGATGCATAATATCGATGCATGGTACGACGCATGGGGTGTCGTGGCGGGAGAGAGGCTGTATCTGAAGCCGGAAGACCGCGTGAAGATCTGGTGACGGGGTGGCCGGCCGGGGACAGGAGCGGCCGAAACCTCGCCGCCAGGCCGGCCGTATGGGATTTCTTCACCCGTTCAAACGATCTCGTTTGAACGGGACCCGCCCTCGCCCTGGATTTCGTCCTGACGACAATGCCGGCTATCGGTATTGTTCTTCGGTATCGTTCTGTTGACGGCCTATTGTGCCGCCGCGCGGGTGGGGACGCGTTCCAGCGTGTGCATGGATACATGCTTCTGGAATCGGTCATCCCCCTGACTGGGTTCGTTCCGCCCCCGACGGGTTCGGCATTTCCGAGCACCTCGGAAATTCGTCGGTTGGGGCGGTTTTTTTAGCGGCTTCTTCGGATTATCAGGGCGCGGATTTAGCGCATCCGGCGGCGCGGCGCAGGTGGGGTGCTGAAGACACAGACGGCCTCGACCTCGGTCGACCACAGGAACTGGTCGATGATCGTCACGCCGTCCAGCGTGTATCCTGCAGCCTTCAGCCCGGCGGCGTCGCGGCTCAGGGCCTGCGGGTTGCAACTGACATAGACGACCCGCTGCGGCCGGCCTTCGACGATCTGCGCCATCTGGGCGCCGGCGCCCATGTAGGGCGGGTCGAGGACGATGGCGCCGGCCTCGGCGATCTGGCGGGCCATGACCGGCTGGCGGTTCAGGTCGCGTTGCTCGGCCACGACACGGGTGCCGCTGGTGGCGCGGCGCAGGGACGCGACGGCGTCGGGGTGGCCTTCGAAGGCCAGGACCCGGGCCTTCTCGCTGAGTGCGAAGGAGAGGGTGCCGCAGCCCGCATAGAGTTCGATGATCGCGTCGCGGCGGTTCAGCTTGCGCGGCAGTGCGGCCAGGACGGCCGCGATGATCGCGGCTTCGCCCGCGCTGCTGGGCTGGAGGAAGGCGCCGGGCGGCGGGGCGACGGCGATGCCCGAGAAGAGGTGGCGCACCGGGCCGGTCTGGGCGGCGGTTTCCGGCGTGTCGGTGGTGCCGGCGCGGCGCCAGGCGATGCGGGGAATGCGCTGGCTGCGCGCGAATTCCGCCAGCTTGGCGCGGTCGCTCGGCTCCAGCGGTCCGTCGGTTGCCAGCAGCAGGTCCGGTCCCGAATCGAGCTGGTTGATCAGCACATCGCCGTTCTGCCGCAGCGCGCCCAGCGAGCGCGTGACCTCACGCAGCGCGGGCAGCAGGGCGAACAATGCGGGGGCGAGAACCGGACAGGTCGTCAGGTCGACCACATCGCCACGCCTTGCGTGCAGGCCGATCGCCACGCCATCTGGACGGCGGCGGATCGCCAGATCGACGCGCCGGCGCGAGGCGGGCGGGCTCTGGAACCGTGCGGTGACGATTGGGTCGGCAAAGCCAGCGCGCTCCAGGGCATGGACGACCGTTTCGGTCTTCCAGTCCAGGGCGGCGGGGAGGGACAAATGCTGGATGGCACAGCCGCCGCATTGGCCGAACAGGGGGCAGGGCGGTGCAACCCGGTCAGGGCTGGGGCGCAGCACGGACAGGAGATGGGCCGAGCGGGCATCGACCGGCTGGACGCTGACGTGCTCGCCGGCCAGGGCGCCGGGGACGAACAGGCGCTCGCCGTCCGGCATGCGGGCAATGCCATCCCCGTCCACGCCGAGCGCGCTGATATCGATTTCGGTGTTCATCGGTGTTCTATCCACGCGGTCCCGACCGGCGTGCGCCCGCCAGGACGCCGAGGGCCTGGAGCCTGATTGTGGGCTGGCGGGCGGGAGCGGCCGGGCACGCATGTCGGATCGTCATCGACGCGCATGCCCGGCCAGGCTGTCAGGCCAGTTCGTCGGCCGTATGCGTGCTCTCGTCGTCGGCCGAGGGCGTGATGGTGAACTGGCGGCGCGGCAGCAGCATGAAGGCGGGGATTTCCGCGCCGAAGCCCAGAACAGCGTTGCCGTTCGCCAGCGCGGTGTCTTCCTGCTCGCGCTCCCGCGGGTGGCGATGCGGGGGGGGCTTGCGCGCGGGCGGCGGCGGCGCGGCCGTGGCTTCGCGCGCGGGGGGAGGCTCGACCGGCGTGGCGGCAGCGGGGGCGGCCGGACGGGCGGGCTTGCCGCCGCGACGGTCGTCCTTCTCCCGGCCGCGTCCGCGACCCTTGCCCCCACGGGGACGTTCTTCCTCGGACCATTCGAGCTGGGTCACGCCTTCGACCGCCAGGCGGGGAATCGGGTGGCCGACCAGTGTTTCGATCGCTTCGGCCAGGCCCCGGTCATGCGGGGAGGCCAGGCTGTAAGCGTGGCCGGTGCGGCCGGCGCGGCCGGTGCGGCCGATCCGATGCACGTAATCCTCGGCATGGAAGGGCAGGTCGAAATTGAAGACATGCGACAGGCCGCCGATATCGATGCCGCGTGCCGCGACGTCGGAGCAGACCAGAATCCTGAGATCGCCGGCCTTGAAGCGCTCGAGGGTCGAGAAGCGGACCGATTGCGGCAGGTCGCCATGCAGCGCGCCGGCCGAGAAACCGTGCTTGACCAGCGATTTGCACAGCACGTCGACATCGCGCTTGCGGTTGCAGAAGACGATGGCGTTCTGCACCGCGTCGTCCCGCAGCATCTGGCGCAGGACGCGCCGCTTGTCGTCCTCGTCGACCACGACCAGGCCGGCCTCGATGGTCGTGGCGACCGAGGACGGACGGCTGACGGTGATTTCCTTGGGGTTCTGCAGGAACATGTCCGCCAGGCGCCGGATTTCCGGCGCCATGGTGGCCGAGAAGAACAGCGTCTGCCGCAGGGGGGACAGCATGCCGACGATTTTCTCGATATCGGGGATGAACCCCATGTCGAGCATGCGGTCGGCCTCGTCGATCACCAGCAGGCGGGTCTGCGTCAGCAGCAGGCCGCCGCGCTCGAACAGGTCGATCAGCCGGCCCGGCGTCGCGATCAGCACGTCGACGCCGCGGTTCAGCACGTCCTTCTGTTCGGCCATGCTTTCGCCGCCGATCAGCAGCGCGTGGTTCAGCTTGAGGTATTTGCCGTATTTGACGAAATTCTCGGCCACCTGCAGCGCCAGTTCGCGCGTCGGTTCCAGGATCAGCGAGCGGGGCATGCGGGCCCGCGCCCGGGAACCCGAGAGGATCTCGAGCATCGGCAGCGTGAAGGAGGCGGTCTTGCCGGTGCCGGTCTGCGCCACGCCCAGCACGTCGCGGCCCATCAGCACATACGGGATGGCCTGGGCCTGGATCGGCGTGGGATGGCGGTAGCCGGCTTCGTCGATGGCGCGCTGGATCGGCTCGGACAGGCCAAGGTCGGAAAAGAGGGGCTGCGGCGCCGCGTCGGCCTGCCCGGCCGGGAGATCCACGGCATCGAAAGCAGACGGCTCCTCACCGGGGGAACCGGCGTCCGTGTCAGGCGGAACAATGGAGACGGGATGGACTTCGGCGTCATGTTCGGCCGAAGCGGAGGCATTCGTCTTGGGGCTCAAAATTCTCTCGAACGTGTCAGTGGTGTGGTCCCGTCCATTCCGCCACGATGTGGTTCGGCAGGCTTTTTTCGGCCTGTTTTCCTGCGACGAAGCAGGGCCTTGCGAAAATGAAGGCGAATCCTCCGATTCCGCGTGACTGTCCGTATCGAGAAATGGGACGAAAATCAAGCGCGGAGCATCGGGGAGGGCGGGGCCGCTTTCCGGCGCCGTGTTGTGTTGGGTGTCATGTCTCTGGCGTCTTGTCTCTGGAGGAACCGTGGTCAAAGTCACGCCGTTGAAAATCGAGGATTATGGCCTGATCGGCGACGGGCGCAGCTGCGCCCTGGTGGGGCGGAACGGGTCGATCGACTGGCTCTGTTGGCCGCGCTTCGACAGTCCGGCCTGTTTTGCCGCCTTGCTGGGCGACGGCGAGAACGGACATTGGCAGTTGGCGCCGGACGAGGAGCGGGGCGGTGCGCCGATTACGGTGACGCGGTCGTATCGCAACCATGGCATGGTGCTGGAAACGGTGTTCGAGACCCATACCGGTGTGGTCGCGATCCTCGATTTCATGGCCATCGGCGCTGCCGAGCCGACCCTGATCCGGATCGTCGAGGGGCGGCGCGGGGCCGTCCCGATCCTCAACTGGCTGGTGATGCGCTTCGATTACGGGCTGTCGGTGCCGTGGGTCACGCGCCTGCCGGACAATATGGGCATCAGCGCCATCGCCGGGCCGTCGCGCTGCGTGCTGCGCTGCCCGGTCGCGCTGCATGGCGAAGATCGCCATACCGTATCGCGCTTCATCGTGTCCGAGGGCGATCAGGTGCCCTTCGTGCTGACCTATATGGATTCGCACGGCGCGCTGTCCCAGCCGATCGACGCGCTGGCGGCGTTGCACCGGACGGAGCAGTTCTGGTCGGACTGGATCGGGCGCTGCACCTATCAGGGGGAGCATGCGGCCATGGTGCGGCGTTCGCTGCTGACGCTCAAGGCGCTGATCTACCAGCCCACGGGGGGAATCGTCGCGGCGCCGACCACCTCGCTGCCCGAGGAACTGGGAGGCGGGCGCAACTGGGATTATCGCTATTGCTGGCTGCGTGATGCCTCGCTGACGCTGATCGCGATCATGGCCGGTGGTTATTACGATGAGGCGATGGCCTGGCGTGACTGGCTGCAGGCGGCCGTCGCCGGCAGCCCCGACCAGGTGCAGATCATGTACGGGATCGCCGGCGAGCGGCTGCTGAACGAATGGGAGGCCGGTTGGCTGCCGGGCTATGAGGCGTCGAAGCCGGTGCGGGTGGGCAATGCGGCGGCCGGTCAGCTTCAGCTCGACGTGTATGGCGAGGCCATTGCGGCGCTGCATGTGGCCCGCCAGACGCGCCTGTGCGCGATTACCGACGGTTGGCGGCTGCAGGTGGGGCTGCTTGAGCATCTGGCGACGATCTGGAAGGAGCCGGACGAGGGCATGTGGGAGGTTCGGGGAGGACGGCGCCAGTTCACGGTGTCCAAGATCTCGTGCTGGCTGGCATTCGACCGGGCGATTCGCGATGTCGAGAAATACGGGCTGGAGGCGCCGCTGGAGGAGTGGAAGGCCCTGCGGCAGGACATCCATGACACGGTGTGCCGTGAGGGGTTCAACGCGGACAAGAACTGCTTCGTCCAGTATTTCGGCGGCACGGGACTGGATGCGGGATTGCTGCTGATCCCGGTCGTGGGCTTTCTGCCTGCCGATGATCCGCGCGTGAGTGGCACCATTGCGGCGATCGAGCGCGAATTGCTGGACGAGCATGGATTCGTCCGCCGCTATCTGCCTGATCTGGTGATCGAGGGGGTGGCCGGGGACGAGGGGGCGTTCATTGCCTGCTCGTTCTGGCTGGTGAATGCTTATGTTGCCCAGGGGCGGATGGAAGAAGCCCATGCCCTGTTCAACCGGCTGCTGGCGCTGTGCAGCGATCTGGGGCTGCTGGCGGAGGAATATGACGCCACCACAGGGCGGCAGGTGGGGAATTTCCCGCAGGCGTTCTCGCACCTGTCGCTGATCAACTCGGCCGCGATCCTCAACGCAGGGCGCATCACCACCATGGGCGCGGCGCCGTTGCCTGTCTTGTAGGAGTGCCTGAGAAATAGGCTGGTGCGGCGGCGTCGATCCTGAGCGAGAGCGGCCCTGATGGAAGTGAGCCCCGACGCGCAGGAAGCGCGCGTCGGATCGGATCGCCAGAAGCGGCGCTGCCGCGCCGGCCTACAGGCCGCGGGCCATGGCGGCGGATAGAATGGTGAGGATGCCCAGGCCGATATTGATCGTCACCAGCGAGCGGATAGTGTCGAACAGCGCGGGCTGCGGGCGGATGGCGCGGCGGGCCTTCTGGAACGGGCCGAAATAGATGCGGGCGAAGACGGCCGCCATGGCCAGGCCCAGGAGTTGCATCGCGTTCACCTGCCAGGGAATGGCCGCGAAGCCGCCTTCGTGCAGGATCATCAGCCAGCCGGTGACCAGGACGGTGGGCATCGTGTGCCAGACGAGGCGGAAGAAGCGGGTGAGGGTCTGCAGGTGGACCGACGCGCGCTGGGTGGCATCCAGCAGTCCCAGGCTGGGGCGCAGGACGAACACGGCGTAGACCATGCCGCCGACCCAGGCGGTCATGCCGAGCAGGTGGATCGCGAGCACGAGGCTCCAGAGGATCGAGGAGGTCATGTCAGCTCCCGGCCAGGGGTAAAGGATGGCCCGCGTGACGGGACGCGGACGTCGATGGTATGCTTGATCGCCAATTCCGCCCCGGCGCGCAAGACGGCGGTGCGCGGGCCGCGCCCGCGAGAGGCCGCCCTTGACCGGAGGAGATTGTCCGATGGACCAGCCCCAGCTTCAGGCGTCGAACGCGCTGCTGTTGCCGGACCCGGCCGAGATGGCCCTGATCGACAAGGCGGGCAGCCGGACGGTGCCGGTGCGCGACCTGATGGAGCATGCCGGCCGGGCGGTGGCGCGTGCCGTGATGCGCCATGTCGCGCCATGCCGGGTACTGGTGCTGTGCGGGCCGGGGAATAATGGCGGGGATGGCTATGTCGCGGCGCGGCGCCTGGCGCAGGCCGGCTGGCCGGTTGCCGTGGCGCGCCTGGCGCCGCCTCGGGCGGGTGGCGATGCGGCGCGTGCGGCAGCCGAGTGGTGTGGGCCGCGCGTGGCTTTTACGGCGGAAGAGGTTGCGCGGGCCGATCTGGTGATCGATGCGGTGTTCGGTGCGGGGCTGAGCCGGGCGATCGACCCGGAACTGGCATCGGTGCTGGCGGCGGCCCGGCGGGTGGTGGCGGTGGATATGCCCAGCGGCATCGACGGCGCGACCGGGCTGGTCCTTGGCTATGCGCCTTCGGCGGAAATGACCGTGACCTTCGTGCGGGCCAAGCCCGGCCATCTGCTGCTGCCGGGGCGCGAGAAGCTGGGGCGGCTTGTCGTGGCCGATATCGGCATGCCCGAGACGGTGTGGGATGCGGTGCCGGTTCGCACGTGGCGCAACGAGCCGGGATTGTGGCAGGTGCCGGACCAGGCGGTGGACAGTCACAAATATGCGCGCGGCGTGGTCAGCATCTGCGGGGGCGGCACGATGCCGGGCGCGGCGCGGCTGGCCGCCGGGGCGGCGCGCGCGGCGGGGGCGGGGCTGGTACGGCTGGCGGCCGGTTCGGCGGCGGGCCTTTACAGAATGGCCGAGCCTGGGCTGGTGGTGGATGGCGGCGATCTGTCCAGCCTGCTGGAGGATCGGCGCCGGACGGTGTGGGTGTGCGGGCCGGGATTGACGGAAGAGGAGGTGGGCCGGGTGCTGCCCGCACTGCCGGGGGCGGGGCGGACGGTGCTGGCCGATGCCGGCGCGTTCGCCTGGGCCGCCGGGCAGCCGGAGCGTCTGGCCGGGGTGGGCGTCATCACGCCGCATGAGGGGGAGTTCGCCCGGGTCTTCGGCGTGCCCGTGGCCGGGCGGCTGGATGCGGCCCGGGCCGCCGCGCGCCGGATCGGGGCCGTGGTGGTGCTGAAGGGGCCGGATACCGTGATCGCGTCGCCCGACGGGCGGGCGGCCATCAACGCCCATGCCACGCCGGCGCTGGCCACCGCCGGTTCGGGCGATACGCTGACTGGGATCATTGCCGCCCTGCTGGCGGCGGGGATGGAGCCGTGGCATGCGGCTTGCGCCGGCGTGTGGATCCACGGCGAGGCCGGAATGCGGGCGGGACCCTGGCCGGTGGCCGAACAATTCGACCGGCATCTGGGCGCGGCACGGGCCGAGGCCGCAGCTTTGGGCGCGCGGGCGCTCCGGAGCGCGGACACGCGCCATTGTCGGCTTGCCGGATCAGGCGCCGTGCGCTAAAGCCGCGCGCTTGGAGGCCGGGTGCCGATGCGGGCGTGGTGGAATTGGCAGACACGCCAGATTTAGGTTCTGGTGGCGCAAGTCGTGGGGGTTCAAGTCCCTCCGCCCGCACCAGCCCGGCCTGTGTCCTGCCCGAGAGGTTCTTGCGGGAATTTTTCGGATCAGCGGGGTACGAGGCACTGATTGAATTCGGTGCGGGGGTGGCGCGCGTGCGGCTGCCGCCCGCGCCGGCTGCTTTTTGCGTGCGGATGTCGCCGTCCCGGGTGGACTCGTGCGTTCTTTGGAAGTTCTGACCGAGAGGATGGCCTGGCAGATGCAGGTTACTGAAACGCTTTCCGACGGCCTGAAGCGCGGCTTCACCGTCACGGTGCCCGCCGGCGAACTGGAGAGCAAGCGGACTGCCCGCCTGAAGGAAGTGGGGCAGTCCATGAATCTGCCGGGTTTCCGTCCCGGCAAGGTGCCCATGAGCCTGATCAAGCAGCGCTATGGCGCCGCCGTGCAGGGTGAAGTGCTGGAGCAGGCCGTCAGCGACGCCACCCGTGCGCTGCTGGAGGAACGCAACCTGCGCCCGGCGCTGCAGCCGCGAGTCGATCTGGTTTCCGGCGCCGAGCCGGACGGGAAGACGGACCTGGAATTCAAGGTCGAGATGGAAGTGCTGCCCGAGATCGCGCAGCCCGACCTGTCGGACCTGACGCTGACGCGCCTGAAGGCGACGGCGGATGCCGAGACGGTCGACAAGGCCCTGAAGGACATTGCGAGCCGCCAGCGCAATTTCGAGACGGTCGAAGAGATCCGTCCGGCCGCGCAGGGCGATATCGTGGTCGTCGATTTCGTGGGCAAGCTGGACGGCGTGCCGTTCGAAGGCGGCACCGCCGACGACGTGAATGTCGAGATCGGCGGCGCGGGCTTCATCCCCGGTTTCGCCGAGCAGATCGAGGGCATGTCGCCGGGCGAGGAGAAGGTGATCACCGTCACCTTCCCGGCCGATTATTCGGCTGAGAACCTGGCGGGCAAGGAAGCGACCTTCGACATCAAGGCCAAGGGGCTGAAGCGCCCGGTCGATGTCGAGATCGACGACGAGCTGGCCAAGAAGATGGGCTTCGAGGGGCTGGAGAAGGTCCGCGAGCTGATCACGAAGCAGGTCGAGCAGGAATACGAGCAGCTGTCGCGCCTGCGCATCAAGCGCGAACTGCTGGATGCCCTGGCCGGGAAGACCGATTTCGAGGCGCCGCAGGGCATGGTCGATGCCGAGTTCGGCCAGATCTGGCAGCGCGTCGAGGCCGACCGCAAGGAAGGGCAGCTCGACGAGGAAGACGAGGGCAAGGACGAGGAAACCCTGCGGGCCGACTATCGCAAGATCGCCGAGCGCCGGGTGAAGCTGGGCCTGCTGCTGGCCGAGATCGGTCGTGCGAACGCCATCACGGTCTCGCAGGACGAGATGCTGCAGGCGATCCGGGCCGAGGCCATGCGCTATCAGGGCCAGGAACAGGCGGTGTTCGACTTCTTCCGCAAGAACCCGCAGGCGGCCGAAAGCCTGCGTGGCCCGATCTTTGAAAACAAGGTCGTCGATTATGTGATCGAGCTGGCCACCGTGACCGACAAGGACGTGACGCCCGAGGAACTGGCCGAGATTCCGCCCGCCGATCTCTGATCGGTCCGGCATCCCGCCATCGGTACCCCATCGCTTTTATCGCCGCTATCGCCGCGAAATGATGGCGGTGGGGTGGTATCCGCCCGGTTTATCTCTATCTTGTGTGAGGTAACCGGGGAACGACCCGGCCACCTTCCCCGATGGACGCTCAGGCGCCGCCGGGGATGGTGAGTCGGGTCTTCGCGTTTTCAGGAACGGGAATGAGACTATGAGGGATCGGGATCCCGTGGAGATCTTCAGCAACGCCCTAGTACCCATGGTGGTCGAGCAGACCTCGCGCGGGGAGCGGGCTTTCGATATCTATTCCCGCCTGTTGCAGGAACGGATCATCTTCCTGACCGGACCGGTCTACGATCAGGTGGCTGCCCTGGTGTCGGCGCAGCTCCTGTATCTGGAGAGCGTGAATCCGACCAAGGAGATCTCGTTCTACATCAACAGCCCGGGTGGCGTGGTGTCGGCCGGCCTGGCCATCTATGACACCATGCAGTACATCCGCAGCCCGGTGAGCACGGTGTGCATCGGCCAGGCGGCCTCGATGGGGTCGCTGCTGCTGGCGGGTGGCGAGAAAGGGCGGCGCTTCGCCCTGCCGAACGCGCGGGTCATGGTGCATCAGCCTTCGGGCGGGGCACAGGGGCAGGCCAGCGACATCGAGATCCAGGCGCGGGAGATCCTGACGATCCGCCAGCGGCTGAACGAGATCTACGAAACCCATACCGGCCAGACGCTCGAGGAGATCGAACGCAAGCTGGAGCGCGACAGCTACATGTCGGCTGACGAGGCCCTGGCCTTTGGCATCGTGGACGAGGTGGTGCGCAATCATGCGACGACGGTTGCGGCCAAAAGCTGAGACCGGACGGCGATATATTGATTTATTTAATGTTTTTGACCTGAAATCTTCGGGCTTCAGATCGGGGGCATGAGGGGTGGGGGCGCTTTTTTCTGTTCGGCGCAACCCGCCGGCTTGGGCGGGCTTGATGGAAGGCCTGTCCTGAGTCAAGATTTTCGACCCCGGTTCGGGCGGCACGCGGCCTGGCATTCCGGGGGTAGGAGCGGTTATGAATAACAAGTCCAGCGATTCCAAGAACACCTTGTATTGCTCGTTCTGCGGCAAGTCGCAGCATGAGGTCCGGAAGCTGATCGCTGGTCCGACTGTCTTCATCTGTGACGAATGCGTCGAACTCTGCATGGATATCATCCGTGAGGAGCACAAGACGCATCTGGTGAAGTCGCGCGATGGCGTGCCGACTCCCAAGGAGATCTGCAAGGTTCTGGACGATTACGTGATCGGGCAGTTCCACGCGAAGAAGGTGCTGTCGGTCGCGGTCCATAACCATTACAAGCGCCTGGCCCACAGCCAGAAGAACAACGACGTCGAGATCGCGAAGTCGAACATCCTGCTGGTCGGGCCGACCGGATCGGGCAAGACGCTGCTGGCGCAGACGCTGGCGCGGATTCTCGACGTGCCCTTCACCATGGCCGATGCGACCACGCTGACCGAGGCGGGCTATGTCGGCGAGGATGTCGAGAACATCATCCTCAAGCTGCTCCAGGCTGCCGACTATAATGTCGAGCGGGCGCAGCGGGGCATCGTCTATATCGACGAAATCGACAAGATCTCGCGCAAGTCCGACAATCCGTCGATCACGCGCGACGTCAGCGGCGAGGGCGTGCAGCAGGCGCTGCTGAAGATCATGGAAGGGACGGTGGCTTCCGTCCCGCCGCAGGGCGGGCGCAAGCATCCGCAGCAGGAATTCCTGCAGGTGGACACCACCAACATGCTGTTCATCTGCGGTGGTGCCTTTGCCGGGCTGGACAAGATCATCGGTGCGCGCGGCAAGGGCTCGGGCATCGGCTTCGGCGCGGATGTCCAGTCGCCCGACGAGCGGCGCACGGGTGCGATCCTGCGCGATGTCGAGCCTGAGGATCTGCTGAAATTCGGCCTGATCCCGGAGTTCATCGGCCGTCTGCCGGTGGTGGCGACGCTGGAGGATCTGGACGAGGCGGCGCTGATCGAGATCCTGACCAAGCCGAAGAACGCGCTGGTGAAGCAGTATGCCCGCCTGTTCCAGATGGAAGGGGTCAAGCTGACCTTCACCGAGGATGCGCTGAAGCAGGTGGCGTTGCGGGCGATCGCCCGGCGCACCGGCGCGCGCGGCCTGCGCGCGATCATGGAGAGTATCCTGCTATCCACCATGTTCGACCTGCCCGGGCTGGAGAATGTGGAGGAAGTGGTGATCAACAAGGAGGTCGCCGAGAACAAGACCAGCCCGGTCTATGTCTATGGCAAGGAAAAGCCCGCTGAACAGTCGGCCTGACCGACTGTTCGCCCTGGCCTTTTCTCCGGGACTGCCGTCCCGCATCGGGGGCGGTGGCCCCGTGCGGGCGACGCGTCTCCATCGTCCGGGGGCTTGCCGTGGCGGCCCCGAATGACGACATGATGTTGTCCGTGATCGCGTCAGCGACACACTGGGCGGGGCGTGCCGCGAATGGGCGCCCGCCCGCGATCGTCCTTCAGGAGGTCACACGATATGCCCAAATCCATCCGACCCGATTCTGATCGTCCCGAGAGCGGCCCCTCCGCCGCGGACGAGAACCAGGATCTGCCCCTGACCGCCGCCGACTCCGATGTGGAAGGGGTGGGGATTGCCGATTCCGAGACGATGGCGGTGCTGCCGCTGCGCGATATCGTCGTCTTTCCGCACATGATCGTGCCGCTGTTCGTCGGGCGCGAGAAATCGGTCCGGGCGCTGGAGGCGGTGACCAAGCATGACAAGCAGATCCTGCTGGTCGCGCAGAAGAACGCGTCGCAGGACGATCCGGCGGCGGACGATATCTATCGCTACGGCACGGTTTCGACGATCCTGCAGTTGCTCAAGCTGCCCGACGGCACGGTGAAGGTGCTGGTCGAGGGGGTGCGCCGGGCGCGGATTACCGCGCTGCACGATATCGACGGGCATTTCGAGGCCGAGATCACGCCGGTGACCGAGGAGCCCGCGGCCGATAACGAGGGCGAGGCGCTGGGGCGCACCGTGGTCTCGCAGTTCGAGCAATATATCAAGCTGAACAAGAAGATCGCGCCCGAGGTCCTGGTTTCGCTGAACCAGATCGAGGATCTGTCGAAGCTGGCGGACACGATCGCCAGCCATCTGAACCTGAAGATCGCCGAAAAGCAGGAGATCCTGGAGATCCCGGGCGTCAATGCCCGGCTGGAGCGTGTGTTCGCGCATATGGAGGCCGAGATCGGCGTCCTGCAGGTGGAAAAGCGCATCCGCAACCGCGTCAAGCGGCAGATGGAGAAGACGCAGCGCGAGTACTATCTGAACGAGCAGTTGAAGGCGATCCAGAAGGAACTGGGTGAGGGCGAGGAAGGTCGGGACGAGACCGCCGAGCTTGAGGAAAAGATCGCCAAGGCCCGCCTGCCCAAGGAAGCCCGCGACAAGGCGATGGGGGAGCTGAAGAAGCTGCGCGCCATGAGCCCGATGTCGGCCGAGTCGACGGTGGTGCGCAACTATCTGGACTGGATCCTGAGCCTGCCGTGGAAGAAGCGGTCCAAGGTGCGCCGCGACCTGACCGAGGCCGAGAAGGTGCTCGATACGGACCATTACGGGTTGGAGAAGGTCAAGGAGCGTATCCTGGAATATCTGGCGGTCCAGAGCCGGGCGCAGAAGGTCAAGGGGCCGATTCTGTGCCTGGTGGGGCCGCCTGGCGTGGGCAAGACCTCGCTCGCGCGGTCGATCGCCAAGGCGACGGGGCGCCATTATGTGCGCATGTCGCTGGGTGGCGTGCGTGACGAGGCCGAGATTCGCGGCCATCGGCGGACCTATATCGGCTCGATGCCCGGCAAGATCATCCAGGGGATGAAGAAGGCGAAGGCCTCCAACCCGCTCTTCCTGCTGGACGAGATCGACAAGCTGGGGGCCGACTGGCGCGGTGATCCGTCTTCGGCGCTGCTGGAGGTGCTGGACCCGGAGCAGAACGGGACCTTCGCGGACCATTATCTCGAGGTCGATTACGACCTGTCGGATGTGATGTTCGTCACCACCGCCAACAGCCTGAACATGCCCCAGCCGCTGCTGGACCGCATGGAGATCATCCGCCTGTCCGGCTACACCGAGGACGAGAAGGTCGAGATCGCCAAGCGTCACCTGCTGGGCAAGCAGGGCGAGGCCCACAGCCTGAAGGCGGACGAATGGTCGGTGAGCGATGATGCGCTGCGCGAGCTGGTGCGGAGCTACACGCGTGAGGCCGGCGTGCGGAACCTGGAGCGCGAGATCGCGACCCTGGCCCGCAAGGCGGTGCGCGAGATCGTGACCGGCAAGGCCAAGAAGGTGGCGATCACCCGCAAGAACCTGGAAAAATACGCGGGCGTGAAGCGGTTCCGCTACGGCGAGACCGAGGCCGAGGACATGGTCGGCGTCGTGACCGGCCTGGCCTGGACCGAGGTCGGGGGCGAGATCCTGACCATCGAGAGCGTGATGGTGCCGGGCAAGGGGGCGATCAAGCAGACGGGCAAGCTGGGCGACGTGATGCAGGAGAGCGTTGCGGCGGCCCTGTCCTATGTCCGTAGCCGGGCCGTGACCTTCGGCATCAAGCCGACCCTGTTCGAGAAGCGGGACCTGCATGTGCATGTGCCCGAGGGGGCGACTCCGAAGGACGGGCCGTCGGCCGGCATTGCGATGGCGACGTCGCTGGTCAGCGTGCTGACCGGCATTCCGGTGCGGCGCGACGTGGCGATGACGGGTGAGATCACGCTGCGCGGCCGCGTGCTGGCCATCGGCGGGCTGAAGGAGAAGCTGCTGGCCGCCCACCGGGCGGGCATCAAGACGGTCTTCATCCCCAAGGACAACGAGAAGGACCTGGTCGATATTCCCGACACGGTGAAGAAGGGGCTGCGCGTCATTCCCGTCTCCCATGTCGACGACGTCATCGGCCAGGCCCTGGCCCGGCGCCCCGAGCCGATCGAATGGAGCCAGGAGTCGGAAGATGCGGTGGCCAGCCCGGCCCCTGCAACGGGAATGGCTGCTGCGTCCCTGCCGCATTGACACCGCATTGATTGTGTCAAAATGGCACCAACCCCCCGGTTTGGCCGGATTTTCGGCTGATCCGGGCGGTGTGCTCGGTTGACGCGGCAAAAAACGGCTGCATAGTGCGGGCCAATGCGGCGTTGGCGGGAGCTCGGTTCCGGCGCGTGCACAGAGAAAGAAAGGCGTAAAATGGAGAAGCCACTTAACAAGCAGGAACTCGTCGCCGCTGTGGCCGATGATGCCGATCTGCCCAAGGCGAAGGCCGGCGAAGTGGTCGACGCCGTGTTCAGCGCGATCGAGAAGGCCCTGTCGAAGAAGCAGGAAGTCCGTCTGGTGGGCTTCGGGACCTTCGTGACGGCGACCCGCAAGGCAGCCAAGGGCCGCAATCCCCGCACCGGCGAGGAAATCGACATTCCGGCTTCGACCTCGGTTCGCTTCAAGCCGGGCAAGAACCTGAAGGAAGCCGTGAGCTGATCACGCGCTGATATGATCGGAGCGGGGGGCTTGTCCGCCTGTTCCCCGGCTGGCCCTGGCGGGCCAGCCTTGTCTTGGGGCGATTAGCTCAGCGGTAGAGCGTCTCGTTTACACCGAGAGGGTCGGCGGTTCGATCCCGTCATCGCCCACCATGATGCCGGCCCGGTGCCGGATGACTGTCCTGCTTCGTCGGGATACCGGACAAAATGACAATCGTCTGGTTGACGCGTCCCGGCTGCATGGTTAAACACCGCCTCACGCCTTCGCGGGTGTAGCTCAGTTGGTTAGAGCGCCGGCCTGTCACGCCGGAGGTCGCGGGTTCGAGCCCCGTCACTCGCGCCATGGTCGTTTCATCATTAGTAATGATCGACCGCATGGCACCTGTTAAAGGTGCATCTTCCCAATAATCGGGGCTGGCCCGGCTTCCAATATTTTAGCCCGGGAAAAGACAGGTCGTCCCTAACGCGCATATCCGCGTAGCATATTCATCATCACGGGAATGTTCATCCCCCGATGGCGCGTCGCGGTCTGGTCGCATCCGGACGATGGGTCTAACCTCCTGACCATGACGACGCCCTGTTCGTCATGACGCCCGCGGCAAGCGGGCCATCAGTCAGGGAGATGCGCCATGAATTCCGTTCTTGCGGATTATTTTCCAGTTCTGGTTTTCGGTGTTCTGGCGGTGGTGATCGCCGGCGCGATGCTGGGAAGCTCCCTGCTCTTCGGTCATCAGAAGCCCTATGCCGAGAAGGTCTCGGCCTATGAATGCGGGTTCGAGGCGTTCGACGATGCGCGGCATCGTTTCGATGTCCGGTTCTATCTGGTGGCGATCCTGTTCATCATCTTCGACCTCGAAGTCGCCTTTCTTTTCCCCTGGGCGGTCAGCCTGTCGCGGATCGGCCTGTTCGGCTTTCTGTCGATGATGGGGTTCCTGGGCATTCTGACGGTGGGGTTCATCTATGAATGGTGCAAGGGCGCCCTGGACTGGGATTGAGCGGCGCTGGGATCGCGCAAGGGGAGGAGACGAGGCATGAGTATCGCTGATGCGACAGGTGACGGACAGGGCGCGATCGCCTGGAACCGGGACATGCTGCCCCCGGGGCCGGAGCAGGATGCCGTCATCAAGGGGATTACCGGCGAGATCACCGAGAAGGGGTTCGTCGTCGCCAACCTCGACAAGCTGGTCAATTGGGGCCGCACCGGCAGCCTGTGGCCGATGTCCTTCGGGCTGGCCTGCTGTGCGGTGGAAATGATCCACGCCTACATGCCGCGCTATGACCTGGACCGGATGGGCATCATTCCGCGCGGGTCGCCGCGCCAGTCGGACGTGATGATCGTGGCCGGGACCCTGACCAACAAGATGGCACCGGCCCTGCGCCGCGTCTATGACCAGATGGCCGAACCGCGCTGGGTGATCTCGATGGGGTCCTGCGCCAATGGCGGCGGCTATTACCATTATTCCTATTCCGTGGTGCGCGGATGCGACCGGATCGTGCCGGTGGACGTGTACGTTCCCGGCTGCCCGCCGACGGCCGAGGCGCTGATCTACGGTATCCTGCAATTGCAGAAGAAAATCCGCAGGACAGGGACGATTCTCCGTGGCTGAACCGGGCACCGAACTGACGACCCAGCAGGCCCAGTCACGTGGCGCGCTGGGGTCCCTGGCCTTCGCGCTGTCGACGAGCGTGCCGGGCATCCATTCCGCCGCGATCGAGGATGGCGAACTGGTCGTGCGGACCAGCCGCGACCGGTTGCTGGCATTGATGGGGTTGCTGCGCGACGATCCGCGCTATGCCTGCGAACAGATGATGGATCTGTGCGGTGTCGATTATCCGGCGCGGGCGGAGCGATTCGAGGTTGTCTACAACCTGCTGTCGGTGACGCGTAACCACCGGATTCGCGTCATCGTGACCACGGATGAGACGAATCCGGTGCCGTCGGTGCATCATTTGTGGCCCTGTGCCACGTGGTGGGAGCGCGAGTGCTACGATTTGTTCGGGGTCCTGTTCTCGGGCCAGCCGGATCTGCGCCGCATCCTGACCGATTACGGGTTCGAGGGGCATCCGCTGCGCAAGGACTTCCCGCTGACCGGCTATGTCGAGATGCGGTACGACGAGGATCGCCGTCAGGTGGTCTACGAGCCGGTGAAGCTGACGCAGGATTTCCGCAATTTCGATTTCGAATCGCCGTGGGAGGGCATCCTGACCCTGCCGGGCGACGAGAAGGCGCATGAATCCCGCCAGGGACTGAAGTTGCCGCGATGACGGGACCATCCAGGCATATGGCGAGGGCGCGCAAGGTGAGGGAGAGCGGACGATGAGCGACATTGTCCTTCACGAGGATATTCCGGAAGAGCTGCTGTCGGCTGACGCGGCCGCCAAGGCGGAAATCCGGACCGTGGAGATCGATTCCCACGCCCTGAATTTCGGCCCGCAGCATCCGTCGGCCCATGGTGTGCTGCGGCTGGTGCTGGAGATGGAAGGCGAAGTCGTCGCCCGCGCCATTCCGCATATCGGCCTGCTGCATCGCGGCACCGAGAAGCTGATCGAATACAAGACCTATCCCAAGGCGCTGCCGTATTTCGACCGGCTCGATTACGTCTCGCCGATGTGCGAGGAGCAGGCTTTCGCGCTGGCGACGGAGAAGCTGCTGGGGATCGAGATCCCCGACCGCGCGAAATGGATTCGCGTGATGTTCGCCGAAATGACGCGCATCCTGAACCATATCCTGAACCTGACCTCGTTCGGGCTCGATTGCGGCGCGCTGACCCCGGCGCTGTGGGGGTATGAAGAGCGCGAGAAGCTGATCGAGTTCTACGAGGCGGCGTCGGGTGCGCGCTTCCATGCCAATTATTTCCGTCCGGGCGGCGTGGCACGCGACCTGCCGGCGGGGCTGGAAGAGCGGATCGCGGAATGGGCGCGGCAGTTCCCGCGCTGGATCGACGATCTGGAAACGCTGCTGACCAACAACCGGATCTGGAAGCAGCGGACGGTCGGGATCGGCGTGTTCACCACCGAGCAGGCGCTGGCCTGGGGGTTCAGCGGCCCCTGCCTGCGCGCATCGGGCGTGCCGTGGGATCTGCGCCGTGCGCAGCCGTATGACAATTACGACAAGGTGACGTTCAACATCCCCGTCACGCGCCAGGGCGACTGTTACGACCGCTATCTGGTGCGCGTGGCGGAGATGCGCGAGAGCGTGAAGATCGTCGAACAGTGCCTGGCGCAGATCAGGCCGGGGCCGGTCAAGATCCAGGACCACAAGATCACCCCGCCGCCGCGCCGGGAGATGAAGCGGTCGATGGAAGCTTTGATCCATCATTTCAAGCTGTTCACCGAAGGGTACCACGTGCCGCCGGGCGCGACCTATACTGCGGTCGAAAGCCCCAAGGGCGAATTCGGGGTCTATCTGGTCGCGGACGGCAGCAACCGGCCCTACCGGTGCAAGATCCGGCCCACGGGCTTTGCCCATCTGCAGGCGATCGACGAGATGTCGCGCCGCCACATGCTGGCCGACGCGGTCGCGATCATCGGGTCGCTGGACCTGGTGTTCGGCGAGATAGACAGGTGACAGAGATGTCCGCTCATTCCCCCATCGATCAGATCGAACAACCCGCCAGCTTTGCTTTCGATGCCGAGAGCGAAGAGCAGATTGCGGCGATCCTGGCCAAATATCCGCCCGAGCGTAAGGCCAGCGGCACGCTCCCGCTTCTGTATGTCGTACAGAAGCAGATGAGCCGGCAGACGGGCAGCGCCTGGGTGCCGCGCGTGGCGATGGACGAGATCGCGCGCCGGCTGGAGGTTGCGCCGATCCGTGTCTATGAGGTGGCGACCTTCTACCTGATGTTCAATACCAGGCCGATCGGGCGGTATCATCTTCAGGTCTGCACCACGACTTCGTGCTGGCTGCGTGGCTCTGACGATGTGGTCGCGGCCTGCAAGAAGGCGACCGGGATTTCGGGGTTCGGCCAGTCGAGCGCCGACGGGCTGTTTACCCTGACCGAGGTGGAGTGCCTGGGCGCCTGCGCCAACGCGCCGATCCTGCAGGTTGATGATGATTTCTACGAGGATCTGGACGGGCCGCGCACGATCGAGCTGATCGAGGCGTTGCGTCGTGGCGAGCGCCCGACGCCCGGGCCGACGATCGACCGGATGAATTCGGCACCGGAAGGTGGGCGCAGGACGCTGACGGACAGTCCGGCGAAGCAGGGCTGAGGGGGAGAGACGGCATGTTGCAGGATAAGGACCGGATCTTCACCAACCTGTACGGTCAGGATGACTGGCGACTGGCTGGCGCGCGCCAGCGCGGCGACTGGGATGGCACCGCCGAGATCCTGGCGCGTGGCCGGGACGCCATCGTCAACGAGATGAAGGGCTCCGGCCTGCGTGGCCGGGGCGGGGCGGGCTTTCCGACGGGTGTCAAATGGTCGTTCATGCCGAAGAATTCGGACGGACGCCCACATTACCTGGTCATCAATGGCGACGAGTCCGAGCCGGGGACCTGCAAGGATCGCGAGATCCTGCGGCATGAGCCGCACAAGCTGATCGAGAGCGCACTGATCGCGTCGTTCGCGATGGGGGCGCATGCGGCTTATATCTATATCCGCGGCGAGTTCTTCAATGAGGCGCGCCATCTGCAGATCGCGATCGACGAGGCCTATGCGGCCGGGCTGATCGGCAGGAATGCCGCCGGGTCGGGCTGGGATTTCGATTTCTACATTCATCGCGGTGCCGGCGCCTATATCTGCGGCGAGGAGACCGCGCTGCTGGAAAGCCTGGAAGGCAAGAAGGGGCAGCCGCGCATGAAGCCGCCCTTTCCGGCGGCGATGGGCCTGTATGGCTGCCCGACGACGGTCAACAATGTCGAGAGCATTGCGGTGTCGTCCACCATCCTGCGGCGCGGGGCGTCGTGGTTCTCGGCGCTGGGGCGGCCGAACAATGCGGGCACCAAGCTGATGGCCATTTCGGGCCATGTGAACACGCCCTGCGTGTTCGAGGAAGAGCTGGGCGTGCCGCTGAAGGAGATCATCGAGAAGCATGGCGGCGGGGTGCGCGGCGGCTGGGACAATCTGCTGGCGGTGATCCCCGGCGGGTGTTCGGTGCCGGTACTGCCGGCGTCGGTCTGCGAGACGGTGCTGATGGATTACGACAGCCTGCGCGCCGAGCGGTCGGGCCTGGGCACCGCCTGCATGATCGTGATGGACAAATCCACCGACATCATCAAGGCGATCGCCCGGTTTTCGCAATTCTTCAAGCATGAGAGCTGCGGCCAGTGCACGCCGTGCCGCGAAGGCACCGGCTGGATGATGCGGGTGATGAACCGGATGGTCGAGGGGCGGGCGGAGATCGAGGAAATCGACATGCTCGAACAGGTGACGCGCCAGGTCGAGGGGCACACGATCTGCGCCCTGGGTGACGCGGCCGCGTGGCCGATCCAGGGGCTGATCCGGCATTTCCGCCCGGTGATGGAAGAGCGGATCATGGCCTACAAGGCGGCCCATGGCGGTGGGCGGATCACGCAGGTGCCGCTCGGTATTCCTGTGGCGGCGGAGTAAGGGCGATGGTGAAGGTAACCGTCGACGGGATCGTGGTCGACGTTCCCAACGGGTCCAGCGCGCTGCAGGCGTGCGAGGCGGCCGGCAAGGAAATTCCGCGCTTCTGTTTCCATGAACGTCTGTCGGTCGCGGGCAATTGCCGCATGTGCCTGGTGCAGGTGGTGCGGGCGCCCAAGCCGGTGGCGTCCTGCGGCTTTCCGGTGGCGGAAGGGATGGAAATCCTGACCGACACCGAGATCGTGCGCAAGGCGCGGCGGGCGGTGATGGAATTCCTGCTGATCAACCATCCGCTGGATTGCCCGATCTGCGATCAGGGTGGCGAATGCGATCTGCAGGACCAGGCGTTCGGCTATGGCGCCGATCACTCGCGCTATCAGGAAGCCAAGCGCGCGGTGAAGGACAAATATCTCGGCCCGCTGGTCAAGACCGTGATGACGCGCTGCATCCAGTGCACGCGCTGCATCCGTTTCGCGACCGAGATCGCGGGCGTGCCCGAGCTGGGCGCGGTCTCGCGCGGCGAGAACATGGAAGTCACCAATTACGTCGAGAAGGCGCTGACCTCCGAACTGTCGGGCAATCTGATCGACATCTGCCCGGTGGGAGCCCTGACCTCCAAGCCCTATGCCTTCACCGCCCGGCCGTGGGAGCTGAAGCGGACGGACTCGATCGATGTCAGCGATGCGGTGGGCACCAATATCAGCCTGCATGTGCGCGGCAGCGCCGTGTTGCGGGCCGTGCCCCGCGTCAATGACGCGGTGAACGAGGAATGGCTGGCGGACAAGGGGCGGTTCTCGGTCGATGGGCTGAAGCATCGCCGGCTGGACCGGCCCTGGGTGCGGGTCCACGGCAAGTTGCAGGCGGTTTCGTGGCAGGACGCGTTCGTGGCCATCGGTCGCCGGCTGGACGGCGTGCCGGGGGATCGGATCGGCGCCATTGCCGGCGATCTGTGCGATGCCGAGAGCATGCTGGCGCTGAAGGACCTGATGACGGCGCTGGGTTCGCCCAATATCGACTGCCGCCAGGATGGCGCGGATTACGATTTGTCGCACCGGGCCTATTACACGTTCGGCACCACCATTGCCGGGATCGAGGATGCCGATGCGCTGCTGATCGTGGGGTCGATCCCGCGCCAGGAGGCGCCGGTGCTGAATGCGCGTATCCGCAAGCGTTTCCTTGCGGCGGGCCGGGGTGGGTTCCCGATCGGGCTGATCGGCGCGCCGACGGCGGACCCGACCTACAAGGCGGAATTGCTGGGCGAGGGGCCTGAGGTGCTGGCAGCCCTGCGGGATGGCATGCATCCTTTCGCCGAGGTGTTGAAGGCGGCGAAGAAGCCGATGATCATCGTCGGGCATGGCGCGCTGACGCGGCCGGATGCGCGGGCGATCCTGGCTTCGGCCTGGGCGCTGGCGGCCGAGACGGGGGCGATCGGGGCTGGGTGGAACGGCTTCAATGTCCTGCATCGCGCGGCCAGCCGCGTCGCCGGGCTGGATATGGGGCTGGTGCCGGGCAAGGGCGGGCGCAGCGCCGCCGGAATGATGAGCGGCGGCGTCGACGTGCTGTGGCTGCTGGGGGCGGACGAGTTCCATACCGCGCAGATCGGGCCGGACACGTTCGTCATCTATCAGGGCCATCATGGCGATGCGGCGGCGGCGCGGGCGGATGTGATCCTGCCCGGTGCGACCTATGCCGAGAAGTCCGGCACCTATGTGAATACCGAGGGGCGGGTCCAGCGGTCGTTCCGGGCGGTCATGCCGCCTGGCGAGGCGCGCGAGGACTGGCGCATCCTGCGCGCGTTTTCCGAGGTCGTGGGCCACACGCTGCCCTATGACACGGTGGAGATGCTGCGGGAGCGGCTGGCGACGGTCAATCCGGTCTTCCGGGTGATTGGCGGGCTGGATGCGGTGGACGCGTCGGCGCTGCCGGGGCCGACGGGTGGCGGTGCGGTGTCGTCGGCGCCGTTTCGCCCGGTCTTCGACGATTATTATCAGACGGACCCGATCTGCCGGGCCAGCCCGACGATGGGTGAGTGTTCGCGGATCTATGTCCATCCCCGGACCGTGGCGGCGGAGTAAGGCGACGTGGCGCATTTCTTTCTGCACACACTGATCGGCCAGGTGATCCTGACGGTTCTCGAGGCGCTGGCCGTTCTGGTGCCGCTTCTGCTGGGCGTGGCCTACCTGACGCTGGCCGAACGCAAGGTCATGGCGGCGATGCAACTGCGCAAGGGGCCGAACGTCAACGGCCCATTCGGCGTGCTGCAGGCCTTCGCCGACGCGATCAAGATGATCACCAAGGAAACCGTGATTCCGTCCGGGGCCAACCGGTTCCTGTTCCTGTTCGCGCCGTTCCTAACCTTTTCGCTGGCCATGACCGCCTGGGCGGTCATTCCCACCAATGACGGCTGGGCGGTGGCCAATATCAATGTCGGGGTTCTCTACCTGCTCGCCATCTCCTCGCTGGGTGTCTACGGCGTGCTGATCGCGGGGTGGGCGTCGAATTCGAAATATGCCTTCCTCGGCGGCCTCCGCGCGGCGGCGCAGATGGTGTCGTATGAGGTGTCGATCGGCCTGGTGATCGTGTCGGTGCTGCTGGCGGTGGGCAGCCTGAACCTGAACGATATCGTGCTGGCGCAGCGCCATGTCTGGTTCTGCCTGCCGATGTTTCCGATGTTCATCATCTTCTTCATCTCGGCGCTGGCGGAAACCAACCGCGCGCCGTTCGACCTGCCCGAGGGCGAGAGTGAACTGGTGGCCGGCTTTTTCGTCGAATATTCGGCGCTGGCCTTCGGCCTCTTCTTCCTTGGCGAATATGCCAACATGTTCCTGATGTCGGGGATGGTCAGCATCCTGTTCCTCGGTGGCTGGCTGCCGCCGATCGGGATCGCGCCCTTTACCTGGATACCGGGGCCGCTGTGGCTGATCGCCAAAATCCTGTTCTGCCTGTTCGTCTTCATCTGGGTGCGCGCGACATTCCCGCGCTACCGATACGACCAGTTGATGCGGCTGGGATGGAAAGTGTTCCTCCCGCTCTCGCTGGTGTGGATGGTGCTGACGGCGGGCTTCCTGCTGGCCACCGGGCTGCTGCCCCAGGGAGGAGCGAGCTGATGGGGTATCTTGACCGGACGGTCCGTTCCTTCCTGCTGGCCGAACTGGTGGCCGGCATGGGAGCGACGCTGCGGGCCTTCTTCAAACCCAAGGTGACGATCAACTATCCATACGAAAAGGGGCCGCTCTCGCCGCGCTTCCGTGGCGAACATGCGCTGCGCCGCTATCCGAACGGCGAGGAACGCTGCATTGCCTGCAAGCTGTGCGAGGCGACCTGCCCGGCCGAGGCGATCACGATCGAATCCGAACCGCGCGACGACGGGTCGCGGCGCACCACGCGCTACGACATCGACATGACGAAGTGCATCTATTGCGGCCTGTGCGAGGAAGCCTGCCCGGTCGATGCGATCGTCGAGGGGCCGAACTACGAGTTCGCGACCGAGACGCGCGAGGAACTCATGTACAACAAGGACAAGCTGCTCGCCAACGGCGACCGCTGGGAAAGTGTCCTGGCACGGCGGCTGGAACTCGATGCGCCCTATCGTTGAGGGAGAGGCCGGGACAGTGCGGCAGCGGGAGAAAAGAGCCATGCGGCAGGAAGGTCACCGATGATGACCCAAATCGTCTTCTACGTGTTCGCGACGGTACTGGTCCTGTCGGCCGGAATGGTGGTCAGCGCGCGCAATCCCGTTCACTCCGTGCTGTTCCTGATCCTGGCCTTTTTCAACGCCGCGGGCCTGTTCCTGGTCGCGGGGGCCGAATTCCTCGCGATGATCCTGGTCATCGTCTATGTCGGCGCCGTTGCGGTGCTGTTCCTGTTCGTCGTGATGATGCTCGATGTCCGCTTCGCGCAGATGCGGGAAGGATTGCAGCGTTACGCGCCCTTCGGGGCGGCGGTGGGGCTGGTGCTGCTGGCCGAACTGGCGCTGGCCTTCAGCCACTGGCAGGTGGCGGAGGATATCGGGTCCGTGCCGCATGTGGTGGCGGCGCCGGGGCGGACCAATACCGCGGCGCTGGGTGACGTGCTGTACACGCATTACGTCTTCCTGTTCGAGGCGTGCGGCCTGGTGCTGCTGGTTGCGATGATCGGCGCCATCGTGCTGACGCTGCGCGAACGGCCGATGGGGCGGCGGCAGAATATCGACCGGCAGCACGAACGCACGGCGGCGGATACGCTGGCCATGATGACCGTGCCCCTGGGGCAGGGCGTGGCGGCCAATGGCGGTTTCCGCCGGCCGGAACATTCCTACTACATCGCGTCGGTTCCGGGGTCGTACGGGGTGACGGAAGAGCCCGTGCCCCAGGGCAGACCGGTCGATGAGACCCGGCGGGGCGGGCACGGCACCGAGAATCATGGAGGGCTGGCGCAATGACCGGCGGATTGGGAAGCATCGGCATCGGACCCTATCTGACGGTCAGTGCCATCCTGCTGGTTCTGGGTGTGTTCGGCATTTTCCTGAACCGCAAGAACGTCATCATCATCCTGATGTCGATCGAACTGATCCTGCTGTCGGCGAATTTGAATTTCGTCGCGTTTTCTTCCGCGCTCGGCGATCTGTCCGGGCAGGTCTTTACCCTGTTCGTCCTGACCATCGCGGCGGCTGAATCCGCCATCGGGCTGGCGATCGTGACGGTCTATTTCCGCAATCGCGGTTCGATCGAGGTCGAAGACATCACCATGATGAAGGGCTGAGCGGGCCATGCAAACGGCATCTACCCTTTTCGAGATCGCGGTCCTCGGACCCCTGTTCGCCTGCATGGTGGCGGGCCTGTTCGGGCGGATGATGGGCGACGGGCCGGCCAAGGCGCTGACCACGTCCGTCATGGTGATCGCGGCCCTGTGCGGCAGCGGGGCGCTGCTCACCGCGATGCATGCCGGCGGCATGCCGGTCGTGGTGCAACTGGCGGACTGGATCCGCGCCGGCAGCTTCCATGCCGCCTGGACGCTGCGGCTGGATACGCTGTCGCTGTCGATGGTCGCCATGGTGACCGCGGTTTCGGCCCTCGTGCATATCTACAGCATCGGTTACATGGGGCATGAGACGACCCCGACCTATCGGTTCTTCTCGTATCTCTCGCTCTTCACCTTCGCCATGCTGATGCTGGTGACGTCGAACGACCTGATCCAGCTCTTCTTCGGGTGGGAGGGCGTGGGCCTCGCGAGCTATCTGCTGATCGGCTACTGGTACGACCGCCCGAGCGCCTGTGCCGCCGCGATCAAGGCCTTTGTGGTCAATCGTGTGGCCGACCTGTTCTTCATGGTCGGTATCGCGCTGCTGTTCGTCGAGTTCGGCTCGGTCACCTATGACAATATCTTCGCGCTGGTACCGGCGCATGGCGACGACACCTATACGCTGTTCGGCACGCACCGGATCTACGAGACGATCTGCCTGCTGCTGTTCATCGGTGCGATGGGCAAGTCGGCGCAGCTTTTCCTGCACACCTGGCTGCCGGATGCGATGGAAGGCCCGACGCCGGTTTCGGCCCTGATCCATGCCGCGACCATGGTGACCGCCGGCGTGTTCCTGATGGCGCGTATGTCGCCGCTGGTGGAATTCGCGCCCGACACCAAGGGCTTCATCCTCTTCATCGGGGCGACGACCTGCTTCTTTGCCGCCACGGTCGGGCTGGTGCAGCCGGATATCAAGCGCACGATCGCCTATTCGACCTGTTCGCAGCTTGGCTACATGTTCATGGCCGTCGGGGCCGGGGCCTATCAGGCGTCGATGTTCCATCTGACGACGCATGCCTTCTTCAAGGCGCTGCTGTTCCTGGGCGCGGGCTCGGTGATCCATGCCGTGCATGACGAGCAGAACATGTTCCGCATGGGCGGACTGTGGAAGAAGATCCCGCTGACGTACGGCGCGATGTGGGTGGGCAGCCTGGCCCTGGCCGGCATCTTCCCCTTCGCCGGCTACTGGTCGAAGGACGCGATCCTCGAAGCGACGTGGATGGCCCATAGCAGCCTCGGCTTCTATGGCTGGACGCTGGGCTGCGTTACCGCCTTCATCACCGCGCTCTATAGCTGGCGCCTGATCTTCCTGGTCTTCCACGGCGCGCCGCGCGATGCGCACCTGCATGAGGGCGCGCATGAAAGCCCGGCCTGGATGACGCTGCCGCTGGTCCTGCTGGGGATGGGCGCGGTGCTGGCCGGGCTGCTGCTGGCGCCGTACTATGTCGGCGCGGGCCAGGCCGCCTTCTGGAACGGGGCGATCGTGAATGCGCCGGGCAATACCATCATCGCGACGCTGGAACAGACGCCGGAACTGATCGCGCTGGTGCCGACCTTTGCGGGTGTGCTGGGTATTCTGGTCGCTTATCTGTGTTACGTGGCCAGCCCTGCCATTCCGGTGTCGCTGGCGACCAGCCTGCGGCCGATCTACCTGTTCCTGCTGAACAAATGGTATTTCGACGAGCTGTATGACCATCTGTTCGTCCGGCCGTATCGGGCGCTTGCCAACCTGCTGTGGAAAGGCGTGGACGAAGAGGTGATCGAGGGGATTCCCCACGGTCTGGCCCGGATGACGGCGGGTACCGCCGCCCAGGCGGTGCGGACCCAGACCGGTTCGATCGCGATCTATGCCTTCACGATGCTGATCGGCCTGGTGGTGCTCGTCTCCACCCTGCTGGTCTTCCGTTGATCTCCGGGAACGGGTTTGAACCGATGAACTGGACACTTGCTCTGCCGGAAATCGTCCTGGCACTGTGCGGCCTCGCGATCCTCGTCTTCGGGGTGGTGCAGAAGAAGGGGCAGCCGTTCCTCGCCTGCTCCATGCTGACGATCGGCGCCTTCGTCCTGACCGCGTTCCTGGTCGTGATGTCGCCGGACGGGACCGGCTACAACCATATCTTCATCAATGACAGCTTTGCCCGCTTCATGAAGCTGCTCAGCCTGGCAGGCGGGGCGCTGGCGACGATGCTGACCGTGGGCTACGCGCGGGACCTGAAGGTGGAGCGGTTCGAATTCCCGGTCCTGCTGCTGTTCTCGACGCTGGGTACCATGATGATGGCGTCGTCGGGTAATCTGATGACGCTGTTCATCGGGCTGGAACTGTCGTCGCTGGCCATCTACATCCTCTGCGCCTTTGCGCGGGACGATGTGCGGGGGGCCGAGGCGGGGCTGAAATATTTCGTGCTCGGGTCGCTGGCCTCGGGCCTGCTGCTCTATGGTTCGGCGCTGGTCTATGGCTTTGCCGGCACAATGGAATATGGCGCCATCCAGACGGCGCTCAGCGCCACCTCCGCCGTGCCGATGGGGCTGATGATCGGCATCGTGTTCATGCTGGCGGGGCTGACCTTCAAGCTGTCGGCGGTGCCGTTCCATATGTGGACGCCTGATGTGTACCAGGGCGCGCCGACCCCAGTGACGGCCTTCATGGCCGGTGCGCCGAAGATCGCGGCCTTCGCGCTGCTGCTGCGGGTGATGGCGGGGCCGTTCGGCCACGTCGCGCCGCAATGGCAGATCCTGGTCGAGGCCATTGCGATCGTCTCGATGCTGTTCGGGTCGCTGGCCGCCATTCCGCAGACCGATATCAAGCGGCTGATGGCCTATTCCTCGATCGGCCATATGGGCTATGCGCTGATGGGCCTGTCGGCGGGGACCGTAGAGGGCATGCGCGGCACGCTGGTCTATCTGACCACCTATCTGCTGATGAATGTCGGGGCTTTTGCCGTGATCATCGCCATGCGCCGCAAGGGGCGCGCGGTGACCGGGATCGCCGACCTGGCCGGGCTGGGCCGTACCGATCCGGGGCTGGCCACCGCGATGGCGATCTTCATGTTCAGCATGGCGGGAGCGCCGCCGCTGGCCGGGTTCTTCGGCAAGCTGATGGTGTTCTATGCCGCGATCAATGCTCATCTGTTCGGGCTGGCGGCGGTTGGTGTCATCAGCAGCGTGATCGGTGCCTATTATTATGTGCGTATCATCAAGGTGATGTTCTTCGATGGGGCGGCGGCGCCTCTCGACCGGCGGCCGCTGTCGCTGTCCTTCGTCTCGATCGGGATGGGAGTTGCGACGGCCGGGTTCCTGGTCGTGCTGGGTCCGGTTTCGACCGCGGCCCAGGCTGCGGCACAGGCCCTGTTCAGGTGACGGTGGCGTTGGCGCCGGGGGCGACCGCCTGGCGCCTCGAGGTCCATGACGAGCTGGGCTCGACCTCCGATCATTGTATCGCGCGGGCGGGCGAGGGGGTGGAGGCGGGACTGGCGGTCATGGCCCGTCGCCAGACCCGTGGCCGGGGCAGCCGGGGCCGCGACTGGCAGGACCCGGGTGGCAATCTGGCATTCTCGGTCCTGCTGCGCCCCGCGGAGGCGGATGGCGCGGTGGGGCTGTGGCCGTTCGTGGCCAGTCTGGCCTTTTACGGGGCGATCCTGCCGTGGATTCACGATCCGGCGCAGTTGCGGCTGAAATGGCCCAACGACCTGCTGCTGGCGGGCTGCAAGACCGCCGGCATCCTGATCGAGCGTGGGAGCGATGCCACGGGACGCTGGCTGGTCATCGGGTTCGGGGCCAATCTGCGGGCCGTGCCGTCGATTACCGGACGGAGCCTGGCCTGCGTCGCCGCCTATGGAACGGCTCCGGACCCCGAGATCGTGGCCCGTGCGATCTGCGCCGAGCTGGACCGCTGGCAGGCGGTGTGGCGCGCCGAGGGCTTCGCTTCGCTGCGTGCGGCATGGCTGGAACGCGCCCATCCGCCGGGCACCAGACTTGTGGTGCGCGGCGAAAGCGGGCAGGTAGAAGGTTCGTTCGTCGGCTTGGACGAGCAGGGGATGCTCCTGCTGCACTGCGCCGACGGGCTGAAACGGATTTCGACCGGCGAGATCCTGCTGCTGGACCGCGACGCCGCCGGGGCGTCGGGCGGCACGGGAACCTGACAGCCGGTCTGGGTTTTAGGGTCGCACGGGTCCGATGATCGTCGAGCGGGAGGCTTGTTCCCGGCTCCGATCCCACGGGACCGCGCGGCCGGATGCGGCGGGATTGCCCCCAGGTGGGGCGTTGGAGTCAGATGGACAGGATTGCTGTCCGCAAAGGGAGAGATGTCGGCAGGCCCATCGCAGGCCATGCGGACCATCCCGATATGCATATTCCCATGAAGGGACTGTTTTCCCGTCATGATTCGTGTTGGTACAAAAGGATAGGTTATGAGCGACACCAATGATGGTCTGGCCTTTCTGCCCCTGGGCGGAACGGGCGAGATCGGCATGAATCTGAATCTCTACCGGTTGGGGTCCACCTGGCTGGCCATTGATTGCGGTATCGGGTTTTCCGGCAACGACACGCCGGAAGCCGAGATCCTGATGCCGGACCCGGTCTTCATCGTCGAGCGCAAGGCCGATCTGGCAGGGCTGGTCATCACCCATGCGCATGAAGACCATCTGGGCGCGGTCGCCCATCTGTGGCCGCGCCTGGGCTGCCCGATCTATGCCACGCCTTTCGCGGCCTCGGTGCTGCGTCGCAAGCTGGGCGAGGCGCATCTGACCCAGCAGGTGAAGATCCATGTCATCGCGCCCGGCGGCGCCTTCAATGTCGGGCCGTTCGACCTGCGCTTCATCCCGGTAACGCATTCGGTGCCCGAGGCGCAGGCGGTGGTGCTGCGCACGCCCCACGGCATTATCGTGCATACCGGCGACTGGAAGTTCGACCCGCAGCCGATGGTGGGGCCGCCCACCGATGTCGCGGCGTTCGAAGCCCTGGGCGACGAGGGTGTGCTGGCCATGGTCTGCGACAGCACCAATGTGATGACCCAGGGGCCGTCGGCGTCGGAATTCGACGTGCGGCGGAGCATGACCGACCTGATCGGTTCGCTGAGCGGGCGCATTGCCGTGACCTGCTTTGCCAGCAACGTGGCCCGCATCGAGACCATCGCCAAGGCGGCGCAGGCGGCCGGCCGGTCGGTGGTGATCGTCGGCCGTTCGCTGCGCAATCTGGACGTGTCGGCGCGGGAATGCGGCTATCTGGCCGATGTGCCGCCCTTTTTGTCCGAGCAGGAAGCCAATTCGCTGCCCGACGACGAGGTGGTGATGATCATCACCGGCAGCCAGGGCGAGCCGCGTTCGGCCCTGTCGCGCATTGCCAGCGACAGCCACCCCAACATTTCGCTGGGCGAGGGGGATACGGTCATCTACAGCAGCCGCATGATCCCGGGCAACGAGCAGGCGGTCATGCAGGTGCAGGACAATCTGACCCGGCGTGGCGTGCGGGTGCTGACCGATCGTGACCATCTGGTGCATGTGTCCGGCCATGCCACGGGCGGCGATGTGCGGCGGCTGTTCGACCTGGTGCGGCCGCGCTTTGCGGTGCCGGTGCATGGCGAATGGCGCCACCTGACGGCCAATGCCGCCATCGCGCGCGAAAAGGGCGTGCTGCCGATCCTGCTGGAGGATGGCGATATCCTGAACCTGGCGCCGGGCGCGGTCGAGGTGGTGGATACCGCCCCGACCGGCCGGCTGGTGCTGGATGGGGGACGGCTGCTGCCGATGAATGGCGGTGTGCTCGCGGCGCGCCGGCGCATGCTGTTCAACGGCATCGTGATGGGTAGCTTCGCGGTGGATGACGAGGGCTATCTGATCGGCGATCCGAAGGTGAGCGCGCCCGGACTGCTGGACCCCGAAGACCCCGAGACCTCCCGCCTGACCGAAGAATTCGGCAATGCGCTGGATGAGATCCCCGACGAACTGCGCCGGGACGACAATACGTTCCGCGAGGCGGCGAAGACGGCGCTGCGTCGTGCGCTGGGGCGGAAACTGCAGAAGCGGCCGCTGGTCGATGTCCATCTGCTGCGGGTCTAGGCCTCTTCGGAAGAGGCGCCCCCAGGAGGGGAGACCGGGGGAGGGTTGCGGCAGAAAGGTGCGTCGTCCTTCCTGCCGGCCCCGGACGTTTTTTCCCTAAACCCGGCGTCTCTCCGGATTGGGTGGCCGCACTTTATGAGCCCTGACCCGGCATGTCACGGATTGGGGCGGCTCCGGCCCTTCACAGTTGGGTGTTGTCCATCCTGACGCGGGCCGTGCTGCCGGACATGGCGGCGGCGCGGATTCTGGCGTATTCGTCTTGTCCTGAATTACGAACCATCCGGCGCTGCGCCGGTCTTTCGAGGTTGATAACGGTATGCGTCTGTCGCGCGGCTTCCTGCCCACTCTCAAGGAGAATCCTGCCGAGGCGCAGGTCATTTCCCACCGGCTGATGTTGCGGGCCGGGTTGATCCGCCAGACGGCGGCGGGGATCTATGCCTGGTTGCCGGCGGGTTGGCGCGTGCTGCAGAACATTTCACGCATCGTGCGCGAGGAGCAGGATGCGATCGGGGCACAGGAACTGCTGATGCCGACCGTCCAGTCCGCCGAATTGTGGAAGCGGTCGGGCCGCTACGACGCCTACGGACCGGAAATGCTGCGTATCCAGGACCGGCATGAGCGCGAGCTGCTGTACGGGCCGACCAACGAGGAGATGATCACCGACCTGTTCGGGCAGGTGGTCAAATCGTACCGCGAACTGCCGCAGGCGCTGTACCATATCCAGTGGAAGTTCCGCGACGAGGTGCGGCCCCGCTTCGGCGTGATGCGCGGACGCGAGTTCCTGATGAAGGATGCCTACAGTTTCGACGTCGATTATGCCTCGGCGGTCGATTCCTACCGGCGGATGATGCTGGCTTATCTGCGCACCTTCCAACGGCTGGGCGTCAAGGCGATTCCGATGGTGGCCGATACCGGGCCGATCGGCGGCGAGCTGAGCCATGAATTTCTGATCCTGGCGCCGACCGGCGAAAGCGGTGTCTTCTTCGACAGTGCGTTCGAGGCGCAGGACTGGCTGTCGGAGCCGGTGGATATCGACGATCGGGAGTCGCTGGACGCGTTCTTCACCCGCATGACCTCGTTCTATGCCGCGACGGACGAGAAGCATGACGAGGCTGCCTGGGCGGGCGTGCCCGACGAGCGCCGGCGCGAGGGGCGGGGCATCGAGGTCGGTCATATCTTCCATTTCGGCCGCAAATATACCGAATCGATGGGGATCACCGTCAGCGGGCCGGACGGGGCGCCGCTCTATCCGGAAATGGGGTCGTACGGGATCGGCGTCTCGCGCCTGGTGGCCGCGATCATCGAGGCCAGCCATGACGAGAACGGCATCATCTGGCCCGACAGCGTGGCGCCGTTCCGCGCCGCGATCCTGAACCTGAAATCGGGCGACGCGACCTGCGATGCGATCTGCGAGAAGATCTATGCGGCCTCGCCGGAGAATTTCCTCTACGACGACCGGGGCGAGCGCGCGGGCGTGAAGTTTGCCGATGCCGACCTGATGGGCCATCCCTGGCAGGTCATCGTCGGCCCGCGCGGCGCCAAGGACGGCGTGGTGGAACTGAAGCGCCGCGCCGACGGCACGCGCGCCGAGCTGCCGGTGGACGAAGCCCTGACGCGTATCCTCGGGGGCTGACCCATGTTCGGTCCGTTCGAACGGGCGGTTGCTGGCCGGTACCTGCGCGCCCGCAAGGGCGAGCGGTTCGTATCGGTCATCGCCATCTTCTCGCTGGTCGGCATCGCGCTGGGCGTGGCCACGCTGATCATCGTCATGTCGGTGATGAACGGGTTCAAGGCCGACCTGATGGGGCGTATCCTGGGCCTGAACGGTGATCTGAGCCTGTTCGGGGTGAGCCGGACCATCAGTGATTACGACGATCTGGCGGCGACCGTGCGCCAGGTACCCGGCGTGGTGAACGCGACGCCGCTGATCGAGGGGCAGGCGCTGCTCAACTCGGGCTCGTACAATGCAGGCGGCATGGTGCGGGGCATGACCATGCAGGGGTTGCGGGACCTGCATGAGGTCAGCGATTCGCTGGTGGCCGGGTCGCTGGACAAGTTCGTCGGCAATGACGCGATCATCATCGGCGTGACGCTGGCGGAGCGGGCGGGCCTGTCGGTAGGGTCGAAGATCACGCTGATCTCGCCCAACGGGGCGGCGACGCCGTTCGGCACCATGCCGCGCATCCGCGCCTATCATGTAGTGGGCATCTTCGATGCCGGCATGAACGATTATAATGCCGGCTATGTGTTCCTGCCGCTGGCGGCGGCGCAGGTCTATTTCGAGATGCCCGCGCAGGTGACGCAGATCCAGGTGATGACGCGGGACCCGACGAATGTGCGGCCCGTACGTCAGGCGATCGAGCAGGCGGTGGTTGCCGATCCGCGCGTGCGGGTGCTGGATTGGACGCAGAGCAACAATGCGTTCTTCGGCGCCGTGCAGGTGGAACAGAATGTGCTGTTCCTGATCCTGACGCTGATCGTGCTGGTGGCGGCGTTCAACGTGATCTCGTCGCTGATCATGATGGTGAAGGACAAGACCGGGGACATTGCGGTACTGCGCACCATCGGCGCCACGCGCGGGGCGATCATGCGCATCTTCCTGATGTGCGGGGCCTCGGTCGGCGTGACGGGGACGGCGATCGGCACGGTGATCGGGATCGTGTTCTGCCTGAATATCGAGCGTATCCGCCAGTTCCTGCAATCGCTGACCGGGACTAACCTGTTCAATCCGGAAATCTACTATCTGGAGCGCCTGCCGGCGAAGCTGGTCTGGCCGCAGGTGTTCGAGGTGATCGGCATGGCGCTGGTGCTGTCGCTGCTGGCGACGCTCTATCCGTCCTGGCGGGCGGCGCGGACCGATCCGGTGGAGGCCCTGCGCCATGAATGATGTATCCGATATGCCGCTGGTGCTGCGCGATGTGCGCCGTACCTTTCGCAGTGGCGACGAACGGCTGGACGTGCTGCGGGGTGTGGATCTGAGCCTGCGGGCGGGCGAGATCGTGGCGCTGGTTGCGCCATCCGGCACGGGCAAATCGACGCTGCTGCATCTGGCGGGGCTGCTGGAATCGCCCGATGCGGGCGAGGTCATCGTCGGTGGGCAGGATGCCGGGCGGCTGGGGGACCTGGAACGGACGGCGATCCGCCGCCGGATGATCGGCTTTGTCTATCAGGCGCATCATCTGCTGCCGGAATTCACGGCGCGTGAGAATGTGGTGCTGCCGCAACTGATCGCGGGCGTGAGCCGGGCCGATGCGCGGGCACGCGCGGATGCGCTGCTCGGCTCGTTCGGGCTGGCGCATCGGCTGGACCATCTGCCCGGGCGCCTGTCGGGGGGGGAAAAGCAGCGTGTGGCGATTGCCCGGGCCCTGGCCAATCAGCCGGGAATCCTGCTGGCCGATGAGCCGACGGGGAATCTGGACGTGAAGACGTCCGAGGCCGTGTTCGATGAATTGCTGCACATGGTCCGGGGGCAGGGGGTGGCGGCGTTGATTGCCACGCATAACGAGGAACTGGCGGCGCGGATGGATCGCGTTGTCACTTTGCGCGACGGGCAACTGGTGAGCCTGTAGGTGGGAAAAGCTTCTTTTTCTGAAGAAAAAGAAGCAAAAAGACGTTTGATTCGTTCAGGTCACCGTAACGTGCAGGCGCAAAGCTGCTGAACGGATCAGACGTTTTTTGGTTCTTTTTTTCAAAAAAGAACGAAGGACCCTGTGATAGAATTCCGGGCATGTCCTACGCCGATTTCGTCCATCTTCGTGTTCATTCCGCCTATTCGCTCAGCCAGGGGGCGATCCGGGTGCCGGATATCGCCGGGCTGGCGCAGGAGATGCGGATGCCGGCGGTGGCGATCACCGATACGGGCAATCTGTTCGGGGCGCTTGAGTTCTCGCAATATTGCTCGGGGAAGGGCGTGCAGCCGATCATCGGCTGCCAGATCGGCCTGCCGCCGCGCGGGGACAAGCCGGGCCTGCCGGCGGAGCCGGTGGTGCTGCTGGCGCAGGACGATGTCGGGCTGATGAACCTGCAATATCTGTCCTCGCAGGGGTTTCTGCAGGGCGATACGGCCGAGCCGACCGTGAAGCTGGACACGCTGTGCGCGCGTGCCGAAGGGTTGATCCTGCTGACCGGGGGCACCCGGGGGCCGCTGTTCCGCCTGCTGGCCGATGGGCAGCAGGACGAGGCGGCCCGGTTGCTGGAGACGCTGCGCGAGGCGTTCGGCGATCGGCTGGCGGTGGAGTTGCATCGCCATGGATTGCCGGTCGAGCAGGCGGTGGAGCCGGGCATGATCGCGCTGGCCGACCGGCTGGGCCTGCCGCTGGTGGCGACCAACGAGTGTTTTTTCCCCAATCCGGGGATGTACGAGGCGCATGATGCGCTGCTGTGCATCGCACAGGGGCGCACGATGGCCGAGCGCGACCGCTGGCGGGTGACGCCGGAACATTGGTTCAAGCCGCCCGAGATGATGCGCGAACTGTTCGCCGACCTGCCGGAAGCCTGCGACAATACGCTGGCCATCGCCCGGCGCTGTGCGGTGCGGGTGGAAACGCGCAAGCCGCTGCTGCCGATCTGTCCCAAGGTACAGCCCGGATCGACCGAGGAGGAGACGCTGCGGGCGATGGCGGCGGAAGGGCTGGAAAACCGTCTGGCGCGCATGAGTCTGGATGACGAGACCAGGCAGGTTTATCGCGACCGGCTGACCTTCGAACTCGACATCATCGCGAAGATGGGATTCCCCGGCTATTTCATGATCGTTGCCGACTTCATCCAGTGGGCGAAGGCGCATGACATTCCGGTGGGGCCGGGGCGTGGATCGGGCGCGGGGTCGCTGGCCGCCTGGGCACTGACGATCACGGATATCGATCCGATTCCCTTCAACCTGCTGTTCGAGCGGTTCCTGAACCCGGAACGCGTGTCGATGCCCGATTTCGATATCGATTTCTGCCAGGATCGGCGGGACGAGGTGATCCGTTACGTGCGGGGGGAATATGGTCCCGACCGGGTGGCGCAGATCATCACCTTCGGAAAATTGCAGGCGCGGGCGGCGGTGCGCGATGTGGGTCGCGTGCTGGGCCTGCCGTTCGGCATGGTCAACAAGGTTGCGGAGCTGATTCCGAACAATCCGGCCAAGCCCGTGACCCTGAAACAGGCGATCGAGGGCGAGCCCCGGTTGCAGGAAATGCGCGACGACGACGAGGCGATCCGTCGACTGCTGGAGATCGGCCAGCAACTTGAGGGCCTGTATCGTCATGCCAGCACCCATGCCGCCGGCGTGGTGATCGGCGACCGCCAGCTTGTCGAACTGGTGCCGCTCTATCGCGATCCGAAGAGCGACATGCTGGTGACGCAGTACAACATGAAGTTCGTCGAGCAGGCGGGGCTGGTGAAGTTCGACTTCCTGGGCCTGACCACGCTGACGATTCTTCAGCGCGCCGTGCAGTTCCTCAAGGGGCTGGGGGAGACGGTGGAACTGTCCGCCCTGCCGCTGGACGATGCGCTGACCTACGAGATGCTGGCACGCGGCGATACCGGCGGCGTATTCCAGTTCGAAGGTGCCGGCATGCGCGACGTCCTGAAGCAGATGCGCCCGACGCGGCTGGAGGATCTGATCGCGGCGGTGGCGCTGTATCGGCCGGGGCCGATGGCCAATATCCCGGACTATTGCCGCCGCAAGCACGGAGAGGCGTGGGAGCCGCCGCACGAGGAGATCCGCTCGATCCTGGAAGAGACCTACGGCATCATGGTCTACCAGGAACAGGTGATGCAGATCGCCCAGAAGATGGCGGGCTACAGCCTGGGCGGCGCCGACCTGCTGCGCCGCGCGATGGGCAAGAAGATCCGCGCCGAGATGGACACGCAGCGCGAGATCTTCACCGAGGGCGCGGTGGGGCGCGGCATCGACCATGACAAGGCGGTCGAGGTCTTCGACCTGATGGCCAAGTTCGCGGATTACGGATTCAACAAATCCCATGCCGCCGCCTATGCCCTGGTGTCGTACCAGACGGCGTGGATGAAGGCGAACCATCCGGTGCCCTTCCTGGCGGCCTGCATGTCGCTGGCGCGGGAAAAGACCGACAAGCTGGCGGCCCTGCGCCAGGAGGCCGAGCGGCTGGGCATTCCGGTACTGCCGCCCGACATCAACGCCTCGGGCCCGGATTTTACCGTCGAGCGCCTGGCCGATGGGCGGCTGGGCATTCGCTATGCCCTGGCGGCGGTGAAGAAGGTCGGGTTTTCGGCGATGGAGGCGCTGGTGGCGTCGCGTGGCGGGCGCCCGTTCGCCGATCTGGCCGACATGGCGGCGCGGGTCGATCCGCGGCAGTTGAACAAGATGCAGATCGAAAACCTGGCCAAGGCCGGGGCCTTCGATACCATCACCCCTAACCGGCATCTGGTCGCGGCGGCGGCGGAAACCGTGCTGCGCCGCGCGAACGCGCAGGCGGAGGAAGCGGCCAGCGGGCAGATCGGCCTGTTCGGCGGCGGGGGGGCTGCGGCGGCGCCCGAGCCGCTGCGCCTGCCCGATGTGACCGACTGGCCGGAATTCGAGCGGCTGGGGATGGAGGCGGAGGCCATCGGCTTTCATCTGACGGCGCATCCGCTGGATTCCTACGGGCCGTTGCTGCGCCGGCTGGGGGCGGTGCGGGCCACGGGGCTGGAGGCGGCTGCCCAGGCCGGGCTGGCCCGCGTGAAGATCGCGGGGTGCGTGGTCGACCGCAAGGAGCGGCCGACGCGCACCGGCAGCAAGATGGCGTGGGTCCGCCTGTCCGATTCCAGCGGCGGATGCGAGGTCACGCTGTTTTCCGAGGTTCTGTCGCGCACGCGCGAGATCCTGACCGCCGGCAGCGCCATCCTGGTGACGGCGGATCTGCGGCTGGATGGCGAGGCGCTGCGAATCACCGCCAGCGATGTGGTCTCGCTGGAACAGGCGGCGGCCGATGCGGCGGCGGAATTGCGCATCTGGTTCGACCGCGAGGAGGCGGTACCGCCGATCCATGACATCCTGTCCGACAGCAGGGGCGGGCGCGGCAAGGTGGTGCTGCTGCCGTCGGTGGCCGAGACGCGGGATGTCGAGGTGACGTTGCGGGGCGCCTATCGCGTGACGCCGCGCATGGCCCAGGCGATCCGGGCGGTGGCGGGGGTCGCGCGCGTGGAGCAGGGCTAAGGGTTTCAAAAGGCCGCTGCTGGCGGCCTGACGGCGGCTCTCCGCCACGCGCGGCTTGCATTCCGCGGCAAAAATGGCCATAGGACGGCCGTCGGTGGCAACACCGGCAATTCGCACGCGAGGCAATTCCTCTGGTGTCCCCCCGTGGGACCGGGGCCTCGCGGAGGAACAACCAGAAGATCAAGGATTCAGCCGCCATGGCTATGCCCGATTTCACCATGCGCCAACTGCTGGAAGCCGGCGTCCATTTCGGACACCATACCCGTCGCTGGAACCCGCGCATGGCGCCGTTCCTGTTCGGCGTGCGCAACCAGGTCCATATCATCGACCTGCAGCAGACGGTTCCGATGCTGGACCGCGCCCTGAAGGCGATCCGTGACACCGTCGCCGGTGGCGGCCGCGTCCTGTTCGTCGGCACCAAGCGCGCCGCCGCCGACCAGATCGCCGAAGCCGCGAAGCGCTCGGGCCAGTATTACGTCAACCATCGCTGGCTGGGCGGCATGCTGACGAACTGGAAGACCATCACCGGTTCGATCAAGCGCCTGCGCCAGATCGACGACATGCTGGCCGGCGACACGCACGGCCTGACGAAGAAGGAAATCCTGGACATCACCCGCAACCGCGAGAAGCTGGAGCGTTCGCTGGGTGGCATCAAGGAAATGGGCGGCCTGCCGGACATCCTGTTCGTGATCGACACGAACAAGGAAAAGCTGGCGGTCGAGGAAGCCAACAAGCTGGGCATTCCGGTCGTGGCGATCCTGGACAGCAATTCCGACCCGCGCGGCGTGACCTTCCCGATCCCGGGCAATGACGACGCCATCCGCGCCATCGCGCTGTATTGCGAGCTGGTGTCGGGCGCGGTGCTGGACGGCATTTCCGCCGAACTGGGCGCGTCGGGCGAGGATTTCGGCGCCGCCGAGGAACTGCCGATCGACACCGCCGCCGAAGTGGCGGCAGCGGAAGCCGAGACCGCCCCGGCGGTCTGATCCCGGCGGACCGGTTGAAGGGACCCTGGCCCATTCACGGGACGGGGTCTTGATGATGATGAAAGCGCGGGCGCGTCCGGCCGGAAGGCAGGACGCGCCCCTGCCTTGAGGAGAGACGGATATGGCGGAGATTACCGCGGCCCTGGTGAAGGAACTTCGTGAGAAGACCGGCGCCGGCATGATGGATTGCAAGAAGGCCCTGAACGAGGCCGCTGGCGAGATCGAAGCGGCCATCGACTGGCTGCGCAAGAAGGGTCTGGCCGCCGCGGCGAAGAAGTCCGGCCGCGTTACGGCCGAGGGCCTGGTTGCCGTGGCCTCGGCCCCGAACCGTGCCGCCATCGTCGAAGTGAATGCCGAGACCGATTTCGTTGCCCGCAACGAGAGCTTCCAGGGCTTTGCCGAGGCCGTGGCCAAGGCCGCGCTGACGGCTGGCGAGGATCTGGAGAAGATCAAGGAAGTCGTGCTCGAGAGCGGCCGCACGGTTGCCGAGGAACTGACGCACCTGATCGCGACCATCGGCGAGAACATGTCGATCCGCCGCGCCCGCGTGCTGAGCGTGCCGTCGGGCGTCGTGGCCAGCTACATCCACTCGGCCGTTCGTCCGGGCCTGGGCAAGATCGGCGTCCTGGCCGCCATCGAGGCGCCGTCGGAGAGCGAGGCGCTGGAGATTCTGGGCCGTCAGATCGGCATGCATGTGGCCGCGACCCGTCCGGCCGCGCTGGATATCGACAGTGTCGATCCGGCGTCGCTGGAGCGCGAGCGTGCGGTGCTGGTCGAGCAGGCGCGTGCGTCGGGCAAGCCCGAGGCGATCATCGAGAAGATGGTCGATGGCCGTATCCGCAAGTTCTATGAGGAAGTCGTTCTTCTGGAGCAGGTGTGGGTGCATGACGGCGAAAGCCGCGTGCGCAAGGTCGTCGAGAAGGCCGGGGCGAAGCTGAACGGCTTCGAGCGCTTCCAACTCGGCGAGGGCATCGAGAAGGAAGAGAACGACTTCGCGGCCGAAGTCGCGAAGGCCGCCGGCGCCTGATCGGCGCCCGGCTGACGGCATGAACGGGGCGGGGCCTTCCTGATGGAATGGGAGGCGCCCGCCCTTGTGCTGTCTGCCGCCCCTTATGGCGAGAGCAGCGCCATCGTTCATCTGCTGACCGAGGAGCATGGACTGTTCCACGGTCTGTCGCGCGGCGGTGCCGCGCGCGCCGGGCGGGCCTTGTGGCAGCCCGGCAATCTGGTCCGGGCCGTGTGGCGCGGCCGTCTGCCCGAGCAGTTGGGCAATCTCTCCGGCGAACTGGTGCATGGGTCGGCGGCCCGGGTGATGTCCGACCCGCTGGCGCTGGCCATGCTGGCCTCGGTCTGCGCGGTGGCCGATGGCAGCCTGCCGGAGCGCGAGCCGCATCCGCGCATCTTCCATCTGCTGACCCGTTTCTTCGCCCTGATCAGCCTGGATGCCGAGATGGCGGGGTGGAACGGCATGGCCGCGCTGCTGCGGTGGGAGGCCTGCCTGCTGGGCGATCTGGGCTATGGGCTCGATCTGTCGGCCTGCGCGGTGACGGGGGCGACGGAGGGGCTGGCCTGGGTGTCGCCCCGCACCGGGCGGGCCGTCAGCGACGCGGGCGCCGGGACGTGGCGGCCACGGCTGCTGCGCCTGCCGCCTCTGTTTCTGGACGAGGCCGATCCCGGCACCAGCACCGACTGGCAGGATGGGCTGCGGCTGACGGGGCATTTCCTGGCGCGCGATGCCTTCGGCCAGCATCACCGGCCGCTGCCTGCCGCGCGGCTGCGGCTGGCGGACATGATCGGGGCGATGGCGACGCCGGGCTGAGCGTCCATTTGCCGTCCATCCGCGCGATGGACAAATCCTGCGTTTTCTCTATCTGTTCCTCCGGACAGGAGGAGTGCGCATGTCAGTGGAAACCAGTGGCCATATCGAGGAAACCCCCCTCGCGGAAGCGTTGAGCGAGCGCTACCTGGCCTATGCGATGTCCACCATCATGTCGCGGTCGCTGCCCGACGTGCGCGACGGGCTGAAGCCGGTGCATCGGCGGATGATCTACGCGATGCGGCAATTGCGGCTGGACCCGACCGCCGGGTTCAAGAAATGCGCCCGCGTCGTCGGCGACGTGATCGGTAAATACCATCCGCATGGCGATGCCTCGGTCTATGAGGCGCTGGTGCGGCTGGCGCAGGATTTTGCCGTGCGCTACCCGCTGGTCGAAGGGCAGGGGAATTTCGGCTCGATCGACGGCGATAACGCGGCGGCCATGCGGTACACCGAGGCCCGGATGACCGAGGTCGCCCGCGCGCTGCTGCAGGGAATCGACGAGGATTCGGTCGATTTCCGCCCGACCTATGATGGTGAGGAAGAGGAACCGGTCGTCATGCCGGCGGCCTTTCCGAACCTGCTGGCCAATGGCGCGGCGGGAATCGCGGTGGGCATGGCCACCAATATTCCGCCCCATAATGTCGGCGAGATCTGCGACGCGGCGATGCTGCTGGTCCGCAAGCCCGATTCCAGCGTGGCCGACCTGATGGAATTGATGCCGGGCCCCGATTTCCCGACCGGCGGTGTCATCGTCGAGGATCGGGCGACGCTGTTGCAGGCCTATGAGACCGGGCGCGGCAGCATCCGCATCCGTGCCCGCTGGGCGGTGGAGCAGGGGCGGTTCGGCACCTGGCAGATCGTGGTGACGGAAATTCCGTACCAGGTGCAGAAATCGCGCCTGATCGAGCTGATCGCCGACCTGATGGAACAGAAGAAACTACCGCTTCTGGGCGATATCCGCGACGAGAGCACTACCGACATCCGCCTGGTGCTGGAGCCGAAATCGCGCGGCGTCGAACCCGAAGTGCTGATGGAGACGCTGTTCCGCGCCACGCCGCTGGAAAGCCGGTTCGGCCTGAACATGAACGTGCTGGGGGCCGACCGGGTACCGGGCGTGCGCGATCTGCGCGAGGTGCTGCAGGCGTGGCTGGACCATCGGCACGAAGTGTTGCAGCGGCGCAGCCGCCACCGGTTGCAGGCGGTGGATCGCCGGCTGGAGATCCTGGACGGGTTCCTGGCGGTCTATCTGAACCTCGACGAGGTAATTCGCATCATCCGCGAGGAGGATGACGCGAAGGCCGGGCTGATGGCGACGTTTTCGCTGACCGAATTGCAGGCGGATTCGATCCTGAACATGCGGCTGCGCAGCCTGCGCCGGCTGGAAGAGATCGAGATCCGCAAGGAACATGCCGACCTGACTGCCGAGCGTGCGGGCCTGAATGCCCTGCTGGAGAGCGAGACCCTGCGCTGGAAGACGATTGCCGGGGAAATCAAGGAGATCCGCAAGGCGTTCGGCAGTGGCAAGCTGGGCGTGCGGCGCACCGAGCTGGCGGCCCCGCCGCGCGCCATCGACGTGTCGGTGGTCGAAGCCGTGGAGCGCGAGCCGCTGACCCTGATCATGTCGGCCAACGGATGGGTCAAGACCGTCAAGGGCCATGCAGTCGATCCGGCAGCGCAGAAATTCAAGGAGGGGGACAAGTTCCGCCTGGCGGTGGAGTGCCAGTCCACCGACCGGTTGTGCTTCTTCGCCACCGATGGCCGGGCCTTTACGGTGCGGGCCGCCGACCTGCCGCGTGGGCGGGGCGACGGCCAGCCGATCCGCCTGCTGGCCGATCTGTCGAACGACGAGGACGTGATCGCGGTGTTCCCGGTGCGCGAGGGCGGGCGGCATCTGCTGGCGTCCAGCGCCGGGCGCGGCCTTGTGGTCCGCGACGAGGACATGGTGGCGGAAAAGCGCACCGGGCGGCAGGTGTTGAACCTGAAGGACGACGAGAGCGCGCGCATCTGCCTGCCGGTCGAGGGCGACCATGTGGTGGTGCTGGGCCAGAATCACCGCATGCTGGTCTTCCCGGTGGCGCAATTGCCGGAAATGGCGCGCGGCCTGGGCGTGGCGCTGCAGAAATACAAGGATGGCGGGCTGCAGGATGCGTGCATCCTGTCATCGACCGATGGCGTGGCGTGGCCCGATCCGGCACGGGTGCGGGCCTTTGCCGATTTCCGCGATTATCTGGGCAAGCGGGCCGATGTCGGGCGCGCGGCGCCCGCCTGGGCGACGCGTAAGCCCCGTCCGAAGTCATAGGGTCGGGGGGGGGAGGCGTCCCGCTATTCCGGCAGGCCGATCGGGAAGCGGGTCGTGCTGCCGCCATTGGCGGGCAGGTTGGCGGGGTCGAGCGCCGTCCAACTGCCGTGATGCAGGATTTCCGCCGGGCGGAAGCGGGATTTATAGGCCATCTTGGCGCTGTCGCGAATCCAGTAGCCCAGATAGAGATAGGGCAGGCCCAGGCGCCCGGCATGCGTGATCAGGTGCATGATGGCGTATGATCCCAGTGAATGCTCTTCCATGCCGGGGTCGTAGAAACTGTAGACCGCCGACAGCCCGTCATCCAGCCGGTCGATCAGGCTGACGCAGACGAGCTGGTCTTCCGGGGTGCGGAATTCGACCATCGCCGTATCGACGGGCGTGTCCTCGATCATCGCGCGGTAATCGTAGAAATTCATCGCCGCCATGTCGCCTTCCGCATGGCGGGCGAACTGGTAGCGCTGGAACAGCACGAACTGCTCGGTCGTAGCATGGGCCGGGACTTCGAACCCTTCGATCGTCGCGTTGCGGCGCAGGGTGCGGCGTTGCGTCCGGTCGGGGCTGAACGTGGCGACCGGGACCCGGATGGGTACGCAGGCATTGCACGACGGGCAGACCGGGGCATAGGCGATGGTGTGGCTGCGCCGGAACCCGGCGCGGGACAGGCGGTTGTGCAGCCGTTCGGCGTCCGGGCCGCCGATATCGGTCACGACCTTGCGTTCCATGCGACCGGAAACATAGGGGCATGGCATGGGAGCGGTCGTGTAGAAAAGCTGCGGACGACGCGGCGATGTATAGGTCATACGCCTCCTCGACTGGCTTCAGCGCCCCATACGGGCCGGGGATGACAACGCGCCCCGTACATAACCTGAAGCGTCGCGAGGCAGCGGTCCGGACCGATGGTAACGGCAAAGGAACCGGCTTGCATCACAAACCGCCATGAGGATGACGATTTGTGACGTGGGCATGACGGGGCCTGCTGGCGGCCCCGGCGGATCAGCCGTCGCGCAGGCGGCGGGCGGCCTCGACCGCGAAATAGGTCAGCACGCCGCTGGCGCCCGCGCGGCGGAAGGCCAGCAGGCTTTCCAGCATCGTGCGTTCCGGGTCCAGCCAGCCATTTTCCATGGCGGCGGTCAGCATCGCGTATTCGCCCGACACCTGATAGGCGAAGGTGGGCACGGCGAAGCGGTCGTGGACGCGGCGGATGACGTCCAGATAGGGCATGCCCGGCTTGACCATCACCATGTCCGCGCCTTCGGCCAGGTCCAGCGCCACTTCGCGCAGGGCCTCGTCGCTGTTGGCCGGGTCCATCTGGTAGGTCTTCTTGTCGCCTTTCAGCAGGCCGCCCGAGCCCAGGGCGTCGCGGAACGGGCCGTAGAAGGCGCTGGCATATTTGGCGGCGTAGGACATGATCCGCGTGCCGACCAGCCCCTGGGCGTCCAGGTCGCGCCGGATGGCGCCGATGCGGCCGTCCATCATGTCGGAGGGGGCGATGATGTCGATGCCCGCCGCCGCCTGGTTGACCGCCTGCCGCGACAGCACATCGACGGATTCGTCGTTGATGACGTAGCCGTCGCGGATCAGCCCGTCATGGCCGTGGTCGGTATAGGGGTCCAGCGCCACGTCGCCGATCAGGCCCATCTCGGGGAATTCGCGCTTCAGCAGGCGGGCGGCGCGGCACATCAGATTGTCCGGATTGATGGCCTCGGACCCTTTTTCGTCGCGCTGGCTGGTGGGGGTGATGGGGAACAGGGCGAGGGCCGGAATGTCCAGCTTCGCCGCCGGTTCGACATGGGCGGCCAGCCGGTCCAGCGTCACGCGGCGCACGCCGGGCATCGATGCCACGTCGGTCTGGCTGTCGGTGCCTTCCATGACGAAGATCGGCCAGATCAGATTGTCGACCGTCAGTTTCGTCTCGGCGACCAGGCGGCGGGTAAACGGGTCCTGGCGGTTGCGGCGCAGGCGGGTGGTGGGAAACTGGCCGAGCGTCATGATGCGGTCTCCGGAAATGACCGGCACATTATGGAACGCCTTCACCAGCGTGGCCAGACGCGCGGGGTGGAAGCCGATATGCCCCCGCCCCGCCGCCGGTCAGCTATCCTGGGCCAGGTGGCTGTTGCGCCGGCTATAGCCGAAATAGATCACCATGCCGATGACCAGCCAGACCGCCAGCCGGACCCAGGTCAGCCCGTCCAGCGACAGCATGACCGCCATACAGCAGACGATGCCGAGGATGGGGATGGTCGGGCCGCCGGGCACACGGAAGCGGCGCTCCATGTCCGGGGCGCTGTGGCGCAGGAACATGACGCCGATACAGACGATGACGAAGGCCAGCAGGGTGCCGATCGAGGTCATGTGGGCGAGCTGGTCGATGGGCAGGAACGCAGCCAGCGCGCCGGTCAGGACCATGAACAGCAGGTTGGAATACCACGGCGTGCGCCATGTGGGGTGGATGGAGGCGAACAGGCGCGGCAGCAGCCCGTCACGCGACATGGCATAGAAGACGCGGCTCTGTCCCAGCAGCAGGACCAGCAGGACCGAGGTGAAGCCGCAGATGATGCCGAACTTCACCGCCAGCTTCAGCCAGGCGAAAGGGGTCTGGTCGATCGCGGTGGCGACCGGCGCGGCGTCACCCAGCATGTCCTTGTAGTTCACCAGGCCCGTCAGCACGAGCGAGAACAGGACATAGGCGACGGTGCAGACCAGCAGGCTGCCCAGGATGCCGATCGGCATGTCGCGCCCCGGATTGCGGGCTTCCTGCGCCGCGGTGGACACGGCGTCGAAGCCGACATAGGCGAAGAAGATGGTGCCGGCCGCGCGCATGATGCCCGAGAAGCCGAAATGGCCGAACGTGCCGGTATTGTCCGGAATGAAGGGGATGTAGTTCGCGGTCTTGATATAGGGGACGCCGAAGGCGACGACGGCGATGATGATCGCCAGCTTCACCACCACCATGGCGGCATTGACCCGCGCCGATTCGGACACGCCCCGGATCAGCAGCGCCGAGACGACGCAGATGATGAAGGCCGCCGGCAGGTTCATCAGCCCCGCCACATGGCTGCCGTCGGGCAGTGCGACCGTCTCGAAGGGGGAGGCGAGCAGCCTGGGGGGGAGCGAAATCCCCCAACTGCCCAACAACGACGCGACGTAGCGTGACCAACTGACCGACACGGCGGCGGCACCGACGGCATATTCCAGCACCAGGTCCCAGCCGATGATCCAGGCCACGACCTCGCCCAGCGCCATGTAGGCATAGCTGTAGGCGCTGCCGGCGATGGGGATCATGCTGGCCAGTTCGCTGTAGCACAGCCCGGCGAAGCCGCAGGCGATGGCGGCGACGATATAGGACAGCACCACGGCGGGGCCCGCATTCTCCGACGCGGCGATGCCGGTGAGCGAGAACAGGCCGGCACCGATGGTGCAGCCGATTCCCAGCGCGATCAGGCTGGCCGGGCCGAGGACCCGCCGCAGGCCCTGCGTATCGGACGGGATTTCGATTCGTTTGCGGCGTAGCAGGCTCGAGCTGGAACGGGTGACGGGCGGCTGCGCCATGCAGGGCGTCTCCTGATAAGGGAATGTCGGACGGGAACAAACCGGGTCGCGGCGCGACCGGCAGGCGGATATCGGCTATTCGGCGTGTGGCCTCTCCGGCGTGGAGACGCTAGAATGCGCAAAATTGCAATGACGCGCGGATCAAGGACGTGCGGACAGGGGCCACTGGAACTCTTCTGGGGGACGGGCTGACGCGTTGCATGAAAGTTTTGGAGATTATAACGATGCCGGACCAGATGAGCCAGAGCGGGTTGCAGTCCTATTTCCGTGCCCCCCTTTCCGAACGCGACCCGGCAGTGGCCGGAATGATCACGGGTGAGCTGGAGCGGCAGCGTGACGGGATCGAGCTGATCGCCAGCGAGAACATGGTCTCGCAGGCTGTGCTGGACGCCCAGGGCAGCGTCCTGACCAACAAATATGCCGAGGGTTATCCGGGCCGCCGCTATTATGGCGGCTGTGCCGAGGTGGACAAGGTCGAGTCCCTGGCGATCGAGCGGGTGAAGACGCTGTTCGGGGCCGGATTCGCCAATGTGCAGCCGCATTCCGGCGCCAATGCCAACCAGGCCGCCTTCATGGCGCTGGTCAGCCCCGGCGACACCATCCTGGGCATGAGCCTGGCGGCCGGTGGCCATCTGACGCACGGGGCGGCGCCGAACTATTCCGGCAAGTGGTTCAATGCCGTGCAGTACGGCGTCCGGCAGGAGGATGGCCTGCTGGATTATGAGGAAATGGAGCGCCTGGCCCGCGCCGAGCGGCCGAAGCTGATCGTGGCGGGGGGGTCGGCCTATCCGCGTGTGATCGATTTCGCGCGCTTCCGTGCCATCGCGGACGAGGTCGGCGCCTTCCTGATGGTCGACATGGCCCATTTCGCGGGGCTGGTGGCTGCCGGGCTGTATCCGTCGCCGGTGCCGCACGCCCATGTCGTGACCAGCACCACGCACAAGACACTGCGCGGTCCGCGCGGCGGGCTGATCCTGACCAACGATGCCGACCTGGCGAAGAAGATCAATTCGGCGGTGTTCCCCGGCCTGCAGGGCGGACCGCTGATGCATGTCATCGCGGCCAAGGCGGTGGCGTTCGGCGAGGCCCTGCAGCCGGAGTTCCGCACCTATCAGGAAGCGGTGGCGGCGAATGCCAACGTGCTGGCCGAGACGCTGCTGGCGCGCGGCTTCGACATCGTGACCGGTGGGACCGACAGCCATCTGCTGCTGGTCGATCTGCGTCCCAAGAAGGTGACCGGCCGCGCCGCCGAGCGCGCCCTGGAGCGCGCCGGGATCACGGCGAACAAGAACGCGGTGCCGTTCGACCCGGAGAAGCCGGCGGTGACGTCTGGCATTCGTCTCGGCAGCCCGGCCGCCACCGCACGCGGATTCGGTGTCGAGGAGTTCCGCGCGATCGGCGTGATGATCGACGAGGTTCTGACCGCCGTGGCCGAGAAGGGCGAGGAGGGATGCCCCGCGACCGAGCAGGCGGTGCATGAGAAGGTGAAGGCACTCTGTGCCCGCTTCCCGATCTATCGCTGAGCTTGTGGCCGTAAACGCGCGCTGGTGACAATCCGGCGCGCGTTGCCGTCTTGCGACCCGGGACCGGGCATCCGATGGCGCGATGTGCTCCGCGCCATCAGAGCCGACCGGGCCGGGCGGTTGCCTCCGCCCCATCTCCGGCCCCTTCCATGGTGGCATCGAAGCGGACGACGCGGTTACGGCCTTGGGCTTTCGCCATGTATAGAGCGGCATCCGCCGCAGCCAACAGCCGCCGCAGTGCCTGCCCCTTCAGGTCATATCCGTGCACCAGCCCGATGCTGATCGTGGCCCGCAGGATGGTTCCCTCGTCCGTGACAATTTCCGACTCCTCGACCGCCAGCCGCAGGCGTTCGGCCAGCAACCCTGCTTCATGCGGCGTGATGTCGAACAGGGTTATGGCGAACTCCTCACCCCCCAAACGACCTATCAGGTCCGTCTCCCGCAACGTACCTGTAATGGCTTTCGCCGCCGCGACCAGCGCCATATCCCCGGCAAAATGACCGCATCGGTCATTGATCTGCTTGAACCGGTCCAGATCAAGCATCAGGAGGGCAACACCGGCGAACGGTCCGGGCATCGAACGGCGTAGCAGGATTTCGGTCTGATCCAGATAGGCTCGACGCGCCAGGGTATTGGTCAGGCTGTCCCGGGACAATGCGTGATTCAGTTGAGCGATCAGGGATCGCTGCCGCGCCATGATCGTCGTCACCGTCAACGGGCCCAGGACCAGCAGCGTCAGCCCCAGGCGGAAGGACATTGTGCTGTCTATATAATTATAGGCCGATGGGATGACGATCAGGCCGCTCATCATGAGTCCGATCATCGTCTGGTTGAGCAACAGGATCATCAGGCTCATCGGCAGGATCGAATAGGTCAGGGCGCACCACAGCAGCGCCGGCACCGGAAAGGCGATGGCCCCTGGTCCCCCGACCAGGATGGACAGGATGACGGATACTCCCAGGCTGGCCAGCGGCGGCAGCTTGCGCCAGGTCCGCGCCGACGGCCAGCGCCACCATGCCGCTGCCCGTCGGTCCTTCGCCCAATCCTGCAGGGCGAAGCAGACCGGCAGGAGGATGACATAGCGGTTGAGTTCGGATGTGAACCAGACCCAGAAACGGATCCATATCGACCGGCCAAAAAACAGCGTCGACAGTCCTGACCCGACCAGCGCCGCCGCCATTGCCGCTCCGCCGCAGATCGCCAGCAGATAGAGAATGGCCAGCGGGTGGTCCATGCGCCGTTGCTCGGCATCCACGCATTGGTAGAGGACATATCCCGTCCCGACGCCGGCCATGTTGGCGGCAGTCAACCAGACATTCGTCAGCGTGTCGTCGCCCGTCACATAACCTGCCAGCAGGAAGGCCGTGAATGCTGCCACCCAGACGCTGGCGCGGCTCAGGGATGGATACACGATCAGAAGCCCGAGAAGAATGGCGTTGGCCGGCCAGCTTTCTGCAAAGGATTGGAAAGGGCGGGAAAAAATTCCCAGCAGGGCAGCGCCGAGGACAATTGTGCCCACCCCCGCCGCCGGCAAAAAAAGCCTTGGGATCCCGTTAAGCATAGTCCTGCGTCGCCTGCGTCATGCGGCCGCTATACAGGTTCGGCGGGTCCTTGTGGCAAATGATACATTTGCAATACCGGTCCTCGGTCCGACATCACGGCCCCTTGCTTGTGATGGTATGTGGCTGCAGCCCAGACGCACCGCCAGGGACGGGACAATTGGTGGCGGTCTGTCCATCATGGGGAGCGTGAGGGAAGCGTGCGGGCCAGCCGGACGGCGGTTTGGCCGCGGCCGGGGCGCAGGTTGGGCATGACCAGCATGCAGTCGGGGTAGGGAGTACGGATCTCGTCCGGGCCGTCCTGGGCCAGCAGGGTGCCCCGACGACGAATCACCTCGCCCCCCTGGAAGGGCCTGACGAAGCGGAAGCAAGGTGTCTGGGCCGTCACGATGTCGGTCACGACGAGTTGGTGGCTGGGGGTGGCCGGCGGTTCGGCCTCGGCGATCAGCAATCCGCAATGCCGCAGCAGCGCGCGCACCGCGCTGTCCGTCGTCTCGACCGTGTGGGTCGCCCAGTGGGCGCCGGCTTCCAGCAGGCAGGCGGCGTACGGGCTGGCGGGGTCGGAAAAACGTTCATAGTCGATCAGGCGCGGGCCGGCCTGGTGGCCATGGTCCGAGACCACCAGGGGCGGGTCGCCGATCATTGTCGACAGGCGGCGGCCGCTTTCGGTTGCGCCGGCCAGGATCAGCGGTGCGCCGGGCCAGAGCATCGAATGCAGGTCCATCAGGATATCGGCGGTTTCGATCACCGGCAGGATCGCGCGTGCGCGGTCCAGTTCCACCGAATGGCGCGGGCTGGAGAGGATCTGCCGGTTCCAGACCCGGTTCATGTCCTCCTCGACGAAGCGCGAGGCGACCGGGTTGTCGGGCGTGAAGCGGGCGAAGGCTTCCAGGTTCGCGAAGACCAGGGACAGGCGGCCGCATGCCGGCCGGACCTGCTCGCGCAGCAGCCGGTCCAGCACGATGGCGCCCGCGAACTCGTTGCCGTGGACCAGCGCCGTCAGCACGACATGGGGGCCGGGGCGGGTGGCCTCGTGATGCACCACGCCGGGAATGCCGCAATGATCGGTCAGCCATGGCGACAGGTCGGGTGGGGCGATTTCCTGCGCGAAAGTGGGCAGGGCCTGGGGTGGCGGCGGCAGGGTCTCGAGAAATTTCGGGCGCGCGCGCACGCGGGGCGAAGAGCCCGGACGGGAGCCTGTGCCGCAGCTCATCCCATCAGCCTCCGCGCGGCGCCGACACGCATCGCGCCTCCGGCGTAAGAGTGCCGGACGGGCCATCGTCATGCACCATGGGAGCGGTCGGACAGGTCATGAAAGCGATTTTATAGCGTCGCGTCGGACCTGCAATGCCGTGGGGCGCTCAGGAGGGATCGATAGCCGTAATCCTGGCGCTGGTCTGCCGTTCGATTTCGCGCAGCAACTGCCGTTCCTCCGGCGCACACAGCGACAGGGCGGTGCCGCGCCGGCCGGCGCGGGCCGTGCGGCCGATCCGGTGGATATAGGTCTCGGGTTGCTCGGGAATGTCGAAATTCACCACCAGCGTCACATCTTCGATATCGATGCCGCGCGCCATCACGTCTGTCGCGACCAGCACCCGCAGCGTGCCGCGCCGGAAGGTGGCGAGCGTGCGGTCGCGCCGGGCCTGGCTGTGGTCGCCATGCAGGGCCGCCGCCGACAGGCCGGCGGATTCCAGCGCGCGGGCCACGCTGTCGCTGGCCTGTCTGGTGCGGGTGAATACCATGACCCTGTCCGGCGTGTCGCGCTTCAGCAGCGCGATCAGGGTGGCGTTCTTGCGTGCGGCCGCGACGAAGGCGACCTGCTGGCGGATGCGGGGTGGCGGGGATGTGGCCTCCGGCGGGGCGACGTGCAGCGGCCGGTGCAGCAGCCGGCGGGCCAGGGTGGTGACGGCGGGCGGCATGGTGGCGGAAAACAGCAGGGTCTGGTGCCGGATCGGCAGGCGCTCGGCGATGGCCTGGATATCCTCGACGAAGCCCAGTTCCAGCATCCTGTCCGCCTCGTCCAGGACCAGGCAGGTGGTTTCGTCCAGGGCGATCGTGCCGTCGGCCAGGTGATCCAGCAGGCGGCCGGGGGTGGCGACCAGAATGTCGGCACCTCCGCGCAGGGCACGGGTCTGACGGTCCTTGGGCACGCCGCCGATTGCCAGCCCGATCATCAACTGGCAGCCATGGGCGCAGATGCGGATGGCATTCGCAGTCTGGCTGGCCAGTTCGCGCGTGGGCGAGAGGATCAGCGTTCGCACCACGCCCGGTACCCCTTCCTGCGGTGCCTTTTGGTCGGCCGTCGCGGGGCAGGGGGCAGCGAGCAGCCTCTGGACCAGCGGCAGGGCGAAGGCGGCGGTCTTGCCGCTGCCGGTGCGGGACAGGGCCTCTACGTCCTTTCCGGCCAGGATCGGCGGGATCGCCAGGACCTGGATCGGCGAGGGGATGGCGTAGCCGGCGCGGGCGACATTGGCCAGGATATGCGGCTGCAGACCCAACTGCGCGAAAGAGGGGGCGTCAGGACTGGGCGTGTCGGCAGGGGGGGCAACGTTGGTCATCGTATGAAGGGATACCGTGTGTGGCGGCCTGGGGGAAGAAAGCGAATGTTCGGCAGCCGGGCGGTGGCATTGACGGTCGGCGGGGATGGACGGCAGATGGCGCGATGAGCATGCGTGATACCCCATCTGTTCTACCTCATGGAGATCGCGCGGTGGCGGTCGTAGCGGAAGATCTGGCTGGGATGCGGTCGCAGGCTTTCGGGCTGGCGGCACGTGCGGGGCTGGACCCGTTCTTCTGCCCGGTGCGGGCGCGGGGGCTGTGGGGCCGGGTGCCCGCCGCGTGGTGGCCGGCGCCGTTGCGTGCCATTGAGCCGCTCGATGCCGGGGCGGCGGGGCTGGTCTTCAGCGTCGGTGGAACCGGAGGAGCGGTGGGCGCTGCGTTGCGGGACCGCGCGCGGCGGGTGGTGCAGATTCAGAATCCGCGCATGCGGCTGGATCGCTTCGATCTGGTAGTCGCCAATCGGCATGATGAAATCAGCGGCCCCAATGTGTTGCTGTCGCGTACCGCGCTGCATGGCATCTCGCCCGAGCGACTGGCGGCGGCGCGGGCGGAATGGCAGCCGCGTCTGGCGCATTTGCCGCGCCCGCTGGTGGCCGTGCTGCTGGGCGGGTCGAACGGCCGGTTCCGGCTGGACGAGGCTGTGGCGGCGCGTCTGGCGAGGCAACTGGCGGACATGATGCGCGCGGATGGGGTCGGGGTGGCGGTGACGCCGTCGCGGCGGACGGGGGACGATGTGTGCCGGATCGTCCGTGAGGCGCTATCGCCTCTGGGCGGGTGGGTGTGGGACATGCAGGGTGACAATCCCTATCTGGGATTGCTGGCCTGTGCCGACGCCGTCGTGGTGACGCAGGACAGTGTCTCCATGGTGTCCGAGGCCGTGGCGGGCAGGGCGCCTGTGATGGTGGTGGATCTGCCGGGACGTTCGCGGCGGATTGGGCTGTTCCTGCGCGAACTGGCTGCTGCCGGGCGCATCCGCCGCTTCGCAGGGCGGATGGAGGCGTGGCCGGTGACGCCGCTGGACGACACGATCGCGGTGGCGGAAGCGATGCGTCGGAAACTGCATTTGGGCTGAGGACCTGTTCCCAGGCGTCGGTCCGAGGCGTGCCGAGACCGGCGTCGGATAGGCTGGAAGGCGGCCCCGAAGGGCCGCCTGAGCGTATGTTCTGTTCGTGTCTCACGGTTCCGCATTGTGGAGTGCCCGCCTATCGAGCAGTGCACGGGCATCACGCTGGTGCGCCTTGGCGCCCAGATGCCGCAACTGGCTGCGGAGCGACGGTTTTCCATGCCCGGCGGGCTGACGGTCGATGGGGGTGATGTGCGAATCGAGGAACAGCCTGTTGATATCATTCTGGATGACGTCGAACGCCTGCTGGATGGTACGCGGGGTCGCTTGCAGGTCGATCATGTCCATAAGCTGGTGCTGATGACCGATGACGATATGAATATCGACCTGGGCCTCATGTCCGAAGGCATCGCGGCCAACGACCTTGAGGTCGAGCGAACCGAAGGCATTGTCCGGAGCCGTTCCGTTGAAGAGACGGCTCTGGGCGTTGAAGGACAGCCAGTCAGGCAACGGACTGCCATCCGCCTGGGACGCGGTGAGCTGGAGTTGGGCTTCGGTCCCGTTTTCGGTCATGAACGCGCCCATGGGCACGGGTATGTTGGATGCCTGGTCGACGGTGATGAAGCTATTCGTGACCGAGCCGCGTATCCAGGTTTGATGTGCGGCTGCGATGCCACGGTCGAAGGCGGTGTTGAACGCGTCGTCCACCGATGACACCACCATCGACGCGCTGCTCAGCCCATCGCTACCGGTCGCGCTCGACAGGTTCGAGGAACCCTGCGGTCGGGTGTTGATGACCGTCGTGCCCAAGGTGACGGTTCCATTGGAAACCGCGCTGGTGGGATCGTTCATCAGGGCGCTGACATCTGCCCTCGAAGCGTCCGTTCCATTGATCAGCGTCGAGCCGGTTTCGATCAATGCTACCGTCAGTTTTCCGGGGCTGCCATTGAAATTGGACGCCGGCTGGAAGCTCAGTTGGGCGTTGTCAGGCAATATGATGGCCGAATTCGGTGAAAGCGTTGCTGGATCAATGGGCTGCCAGCTTTTTCCGCCATCGGTGGAGTAGCGCCAGGTTCCCTGGTCGGGCGTGGCGGCATCGGCGGTGATGGCGATGCCGGCCAGGGTGTTGGCGATGGAGCCGGTGGCATTGCCGGCCGATTTCTGCTGGTCGGCGGTGTCGGAGAAATTGCCGCCGAACAGGCTGCCGACCGTGCGCGCCGGGCCGGTGGCGTCCTCGGTGCCGGCGGCCAGGGTGGCGGAGCCGGACGCGATGGGGGCGTCGTTGACCGGGGTGACCTGGATGGTCAGGGGCTCGGTGGTCGCGCTGATGGAGGATGTGCCGCCGGCATGGCTGACATCGACACCCGTCTGCGCGATCGGGTTCGTGGCGTTGGCGAGGTCGGCGCCATAGACCGGGTTGCCGGTGGTGGGATCGGTATAGAGCGGTGCCGCGCCCTGTGCCGCATTGCTGCTGTCGATGACCTGGGTTGTCAGGCCGCCGGGCTGGCCGTTGAAGTTCGCCACCGGCACGAAGTCGAGCTGTGCGTTGCCCGACAGAACCAGGGCGTTGGTGGAGGAGAGGTTGGCGGGCAGGGCGGTCCAGGTCTGGCCGCCGTCGGTGGAATAGCGCCAGGCGCCCTGGGTCGCCGGATCGGCGGCGTCGCCGGTGATGGCCATGCCGGCCAGCGTATTGGCGGTCGAGCCCGTGGCGTTGCCGGCCGATTTCTGCTGGTCGGCCGTATCGGCGAAAACGGGCCCCAGCAGCGAAGCGACCGTGCTGCCCGGTGCGGCCGACGTCGTATCTTCCGGCTCGGACGGCATGGTCGGCGCGCCGGTCATCGTCGGTGCATCGTTGACGGGTGCGACGATGGTGGTCAGCGGTACGGAATTGACGCTGAGGGCGGTGGTGCCGCCGGGGTGGGAGACGTCGACGCCGCTCCGGGCGGTGGTGGCGGTGGCGATCTGGGCGCCGGTCACCGGCGTGCCGGTGGCGTCGGTGTAGACCGGGACGTCGGTTGAACTGTCGATCAGGGTGGCGGTCAGGCCGCCGGGCTGGCCGTTATAGTTGGGGGCCGGGACGAACTGGAGCTGGGCGCTCTGCGGCAGCACCAGGGCGTTGGTGGGGGACAGGTCGGACGGCAGGGTGGTCCAGCTTTTTCCGCCATCGGTGGAGTAGCGCCAGGTTCCCTGGTCGGGCGTGGCGGCATCGGCGGTGATGGCGATGCCGGCCAGGGTGTTGGCGATGGAGCCGGTGGCATT